>NZ_JBDGIR010000003.1:18489-545416 GCF_057657315.1 Lysobacter sp. Soil_C_15 | reverse complement strand
GCGTTCGCACAGCGCGCTTACGAGGCGCCGCAAGGCGAAGTGGAGACGGCGCTGGCGCGGATCTGGAGCGAGTTGCTATGCGTGGACAGGGTCGGGCGCCGCGACAGCTTCTTCGATCTCGGCGGCCACTCGCTGCTGACCGTGCAACTGGTTTCGCGCGTGCGCCAGCGGCTCGGGGTGGAAATGGTGGTGTCCGACCTGTTCTCGCATCCGATACTGCATGAATTCGCGGCGCAGGTCGGGCAGGCGCCGTCCAGCGCGCAACCCGCCCTCATGGCCGCGGTCCGGCCGCAACGCCCGCCATTGTCGTTCGCGCAGCAGCGGCTGTGGTTCATCGCGCAAATGGGCTTGGAGGCCAGTACCGCCTACCACATGCCCGCTGGCCTGCGCCTGCGCGGCCGCCTGGACAGGGACGCTCTGCGGGCGGCGCTGAACAGGATCGTGCGGCGCCACGAGGCCCTGCGCACGCATTTCGATCTGGTCGACGGGCAGCCGGTGCAGTGCGTCGACGACGCTGCGCAGTTCGCTCTGGCTTGTCACGACATAAGCGCCGACGAGGGTTCGCCGGACGAGGCCATCGCGCACTGGCAACGCGCCGAAGCCGATGCGCCGTTCGACCTCGCCCGCGGACCGCTGATCCGCGGACGTTTGCTGCGCCTGGGCGAGCACGACCACGTGCTGCTGCTGACCATGCATCACATCGTATTCGACGGCTGGTCTCTGGGCGTGCTGACCGGAGAGCTGGCCGAATTGTACCGCGCGTACGCCGCGCAGGGGCTGTCGCCCCACATCGACCCGCTGCCGCCGCTGCCCATCCAGTACGCCGACTACGCCGTTTGGCAACGCGACTGGCTCGAGGACGAAGTGCAGGATCGGCAGCTGGCGTTCTGGCGCCGGCAACTGGCTACCGCGCCGGCGCTGACCAACCTGCCGACCGACAGGCCGCGTCCTGCGGTGCAGGACTATCGCGGCGACAGCGTGTCGATCGAACTCGACGCCGAACTCGCCGCGTCGCTCAAAGCTTTGTCGCAACACCACGGTACGACTTTGTTCATGACCTTGCTCGCCGCCTGGGGCGCACTGGTCGCGCGCCTGGCGGATCAGGACGAGGTGGTGATCGGCACGCCGGTGGCCAATCGTACCCGCGCCGAGGTGGAGCCGCTGATCGGCTTCTTCGTCAACACGTTGGCGCTGCGCCTGGACTTCAGCGATCGCCCGACCGTGGCGCAGCTGCTGGCGCAGGTGCGCGACAGCGTCCTGCAAGCGCAGAATCACCAGGATGTCCCGTTCGAACAGGTGGTAGAGGCGCTCAAGCCCAAGCGGACGCGGGCGCACAGCCCGGTTTTCCAGCTCATGTTCACCCTGCAGAACGCTACGCAGTCGGCATTCGAACTGGAGGGGCTGCGCCTGGACGAGCTCCCGGTTCCACCGGCCGACGCCAAGTTCGACCTCATCCTGGAGTGGCAGGAAAACCAAGACCGGCTGGTCGGCAATCTGTGCTTCGCCACGGCGCTGTTCGAAGCCGAGACGATGCAGCGGCACCTGGCGTACCTGGAGGCCTTGCTGCGCGGCATGGTGCGCGACGACGCGACCCCGGTCGACGCGATCGCGATCGTCGGCCCGCAGGAGCGGCGGCAAGCGCTGTCGGCCTGGAACCGCACCGAGCGCGACTACCCGCGCGACCGTTGCGTGCACGAGCTGTTCGAGCAGCGGGCGGCCGGGGCGCCCGACGCGGTGGCCTTGCTGCACGACGGCCGGTCGACGACCTACGCCGAACTCAATCGAGGCGCGAACCGCCTGGCCCGCCATTTGCGCGCGCAGGGGGTGAAGACCGGAGACCGGGTGGCCTTGCTCATGGAGCGCAGCCCGGAGCTGATCGTCGCCGTGCTTGCGGTCCTGAAAGCCGGCGCGACCTACGTTCCGCTGGATACCAGCTACCCCGCGGCGCGCCTGGGCTATCTGTTGCAAGACGCGGCGCCGGCGCTGGTGCTCACCCAGCAACGCCTGAAAGACAAGCTGCCGGACTGCGCGCCGCCCGCGATCGCGCTCGATGCAGGCCTCGACGACGGCGGACGGCTGGACGAACGCGATCTCGACGCCGCCGAGTTGGGGCTTACGCCGGAGCATGCGGCGTACATCATCTATACCTCCGGCTCGACCGGCGAGCCCAAGGGCGTGATCGTTCCCCATCGCGCGATCAACTGCCTGGCGATCGACAACGGATACGCGGCGATCGATGCGGACGACTGCGTCGCCCATTGCAGCAACCCGGCCTTCGATGCGTCGACCTTCGAGATCTGGACGACGCTGCTCAATGGCGCGCGCGTGCTCATCCTGGACAAGCGGACCCTGCTCGACGCCGCGCGATTCGCCGCCGAACTGCGCGAACACCGGGTATCGGCCCTGTTCCTGACCACCGCCTTGTTCAACCAGTACGCGCTCGCCCAACCCGGGATATTCTCCGGCCTGAAATACCTGCTGTTCGGCGGCGAACGCTGCGATGCGGACATCGTCCGGCGGATCCTGCGCGACGGCGGTCCGCGACAGCTGCTGCATGTGTACGGCCCGACCGAAACCACGACTTTCGCCACCTCCCATGCAGTGACGGCGGTGGCGGGCGATGCGCTGTCGGTGCCGATCGGCGGCCCGATCTCCAACACCTGCGTCTACATCCTCGACCGGCACGGCGAACCGGTGCCGGTCGGAGCCGTCGGCGAGATCCACATCGGCGGCGAAGGCGTAGCGCACGGCTACCTGAACCGGCCGGATCTGACCGCCGAGCGCTTTCTGCGCGATCCTTTCCGGAACCCGGATGCGGGTCCGCCGCCCAGGATGTACCGCACCGGCGATCTCGCACGCTGGCAGAAGGACGGCGCTATCGAATTCCTGGGCCGAAACGATCACCAGGTGAAGATCCGCGGGTTCCGCATCGAGTTGGGCGAGATCGAGGCTCAGCTCTTGTTGCACGAACAGGTGCGCGAGGCGGTGGTGCTGGCGCGCGAGGACATGGGCGAGGGCAAGCGCCTGGTGGCCTATCTGACCCCGGCCGGCAGCGCACCGGACCTCGATGGCTTGCGCACGCACCTGCGCAGGACCATGCCCGATTACATGGTGCCGGCCGCGTTCGTGTTGTTGGATGCGCTGCCGTTGACGCCCAACGGAAAACTCGATCGCAAGGCGTTGCCGTTGCCCGACGCCAGCGCCGTGCCGCGGCGCGAGTACGAACCGCCGCAGGGCGAGGTCGAGGTGTCGCTCGCGCAGCTATGGGGCGAACTGCTGCGCGTGGAGCGAGTAGGGCGCAACGACAACTTCTTCGAACTCGGCGGGCACTCGCTGCTGATCACCCGCCTGATCGACGCCGCCCGCCGGCGCGGTCTGGTCGTGGATCTGCGCCAGGTATTCGACGCGCCGACGCTGGCAAGCCTGGCGTCGGTCGCCCGGCAGGATGGGCAGGGCGCGGACGCGCAGTCCAACCTGATACCGGTGCGCATCGCCGGATCGCAGCCGCCGCTGTTCTGTTTCCACGAAGGTTTCGGCAGCGTGCTGGCCTACGATCGGCTGGCGCGCTTCATCGACGAGGACGTTCCGGTCTACAGCATCGAAGCCCGGGCCATGCACGAGAACCCGCCGGTCTATCGCTCGCTCGCCGAGATGGCCCGCGACTACCTCAAGCAGGTCATGGCCGTGCAGCCCACCGGGCCCTACCGCCTGGCCGGCTGGTCGGGCGGCGGCCTGGTCGCCTATGAGGTCGCCCACCGCCTGCTCGAACTCGGCGAATCGGTCGACTACCTGGGAATGATCGACACCTACAAGCTCAAGCCGGCCGATCTGGAAGGGGAGATCGCCGAGACCAAGCACTACCTGATCCGCACGCTCGAATACCTGCGGCCGGATCTTCCGCCGAGCGTGCTGCGCGGCCTGCTGGCCTTCGACGACCTCGACGCGATGGTCGCCGAATGCCACCGCAACGGTTGGCTGCGGCCGGAGATCACCGGCCACGAGATGGACCGGCGTTTCCAGGTCGCCAACGACATCGCCCGCGCCTGCGTCGAATACTCGCCGCCGTTGCTGGCGATGGAAGTGGATCTGTTCAGCGCGCAGGAGCCCGCGCGGGCCGACCGCAGCAACGGCTGGTCGGCCTTGCTCGGGCCGCGCCTGAAGATCACCCCGGTCGGCGGCACCCACATGTCGATGATGCAGGACGAGACTCTGATCGCCCAGATCGCCGGCCCGATGAACCAATCGCTGCGCCGCTCCCGCGCTCCGGCGCACCGCCCCGCGCGGCGCGCCTCTCGCGGCGCCGCTCTCTCCGTCTCTTGAGGACAGGTATGACCCAGAAGAACTTCAAGTCGCTCGCTCCGGGCATCCGCAGCATTCCGCTGATCAATTCCTGGTTCGCGCACATGTACCTGGTCGCGCCGTCGACCTTCGGCCACTACACCCGCTATCACCTGGACCTGCTCGAGTCCTTCGTCGACGACCCGTCGCAGCACCTGGAATCGATCAAGATTCCCGAGCTGATCGGCGGCCCCTTCATCAACTACACCGGCGATCCCGGCGACATGGCCAGGTTCCGCGACCGCACCCGCGAGCGCTGCGGCACGCAGCTTCGCGGCGCCGATGCGATCAACGCCATGTACCAGATGGTGCTCAATCAGGCCAAGGGGGCGGGCGTTCCGGGCCTGTACGCGCAGGTCGACGAACTGATCCGCCACGGCGTGGAGCTGTCCTACGACGTATGCAAGCAACCGGTCGCGCGCATCATCGAGAAGGTGCTGTACGACGGCCCACTCTACGATCCGTCGCTACAGACCTGCATTCTCGAGAAGGCGACCTACGAACCGCGCACTTTCGTGCTCAGTACCCCGCAAATCCAGCGCCAACCCGCATCGGTGGAGCTGCGCCTGCCGTTCGGCGATCCCTTGTGGAACCACATGAGCAGCGGCAAGCACGCGATCGGCGATCTGTTGGAGATGCTGCGGCCGCACGTCGACGACCCGGCGCGGGACATGCCGTTGCTGGAAGGCATGTTCATCGACCATCCGAGCCGGGCCCGGGCCGAAGAGCTGCTCCCGGGCCGGGTGCGCGTGCGCTACTTCGGCCATGCCTGCGTACTGATGGAATGCGCCGGCGTAAGCGTTCTGGTCGATCCGCTGATCAGCTATCCGGGCGAGTCCACGCTCGACCATTTCACCTTCGACGATCTGCCGGCGCGCATCGACTACGTGCTTATCACCCATCCGCACCAGGACCATGTCGTGTTGGAAACCCTGCTGCGCCTGCGCAGCCAGGTCGAGCACGTCGTGGTCGGCCGCTCCGGCGGTGGGCATCTGCCCGACGTGTCGCTCAAGCTGATGCTGAACCACTGCGGTTTCGACAAGGTGATCGAGCTGGGCGAGTACGAAACCATCGACTTCGCCGGCGGCCGCATCATCGGCGCGCCGTTCTACGGCGAACACGCCGATCTCGACATCCGCTCCAAGCTCGCCTTCGGCGTGCAGATGCACGACACCAACTGCCTGTTCTTCGCCGACTCCAATCCGCCGATGCCGGAGTTCTACGCGCCGCTGAAGAAGCTGATGCCGCGCATCGACTGCCTGTTCCTCGGCATGGAATGCGTCGGCGCGCCGGCGACCTGGCTGTACGGTCCGTTGCTGCAGAAGATGCTCACCCGCGGCGAAGACCAGTCGCGCCGTCTCGACGGTTGCGACGCCGCCAAGGCGCTGGAGATGCATCGGTTCTTCGATCCCGAGCGCATCTTCGTCTACGCGATGGGCGCGGAGCCCTGGCTGACCCACATCACCAGCATCCTGTATTCCGAGGAGCTTCCGCAGTTCAAGGAGGCCCGGGTGCTCGAATCGACCGTGCGTTCGCAGGGCCGCCAGGCTGAAGTCCTGTACGGAAAAAGGGAACTGCTGCTGTGAGCGCCCCTCGCTCGACCTCTGCCCCGGTTCCGGACTCGTCCCTGGGCGCGTTGTGGCGGCTGCTGCGCCTGGCCCGGCCGTCGACCGCGCTGCTGGCGACGGCCGCGGCGATGACTCTGGTATCTGTCGCCGGCACCTTGGCGTTTCCGGTCTTGACCCGGCGACTGGTCGACGACCTCGCCAAGGGCGCGGTCGACGGCGTCGGCATCGCCTCGCTGGCCGCGGTCATGCTCGCCGCCGCGGCGGCCTCGGCGGTGTCTTCCTACCTGCTCAGCCGGCTCGGCCACGACGTGATCGCCGCATTGCGCACGCGGCTGATCGAGAAGCTGCTCAAGCTTCCGGTGGCCTCGTTCGACCAGGAGAGCACCGGCGAACGGGTCAGCCGCGTGCTCAACGACTGCCAGTCGATCTCGGAGCTGGCGACCCGGCAGGCGATCAATCTGTTCAGCGGCGTGCTGGTCCTGGTGGGATCGATCACCGTACTGCTGTTCCTCGATGCGATGCTCACCCTGACCGTGATCGGCTGCATCGTGCTGGCCTTCGGCGTGGTCCTGCCGCTGGTGGCGTTGCTGGAGAAGCTCGCGCTCAGCACCCAGGACCGCACCGCCAAGCTCGGCGGCATCCTCACCCACGTCTTCTCCGAGATCCGCCTGGTCAAGGCCTACACGGCCGAAGCGCGCGAACGCGAGCGCAGCCGATTGGAGATCCTCGACATCCGCCGGATCGGCCTGCAAGTGGCGAAGATCAGCGCGGTGCTGGGGCCGCTGATCAGCCTGTCCCTGACCGCGGCGATCCTGGTCATCCTGATCTACGGCAGCGCCCGGGTCGGCAACGGCAGCATCAGCATCGGCACGCTCACCGCGTTCATTCTCTACCTCTTCAACGTCGCCGTGCCGTTGATCCAGCTGACCACCTTCCTGGAGGAGCTGCAGAAAGCCAGGGGCGCATCCACCCGGATCGCCGCCTTGCTGCAGGGCAGGGAGGAGGACACCGCCGGCGACGCCCCGACGGACAACCACGGAACGCTCGAGTTCCGCGACGTATCCTTCAGCTATCCGGACCGCGAAGCCGAGGTGCTGCACCGGATCAACCTGGTGTTCGAACCCGGGACGACCAGCGCGCTGGTGGGCGCGAGCGGCAACGGCAAGACCACGGTGCTGTCGCTGATCGAGCGCTTCTACGCGCCGACCGGTGGCGCCATCCTTTATGGCGGCAAGGCGATCGATCGGTTCGCCCTGCGCGCCTGGCGCGAGCGCATCGGCTACGTCGCGCAGAGCGCGCCGATCATGCCGGGCAGCGTGCGCGACAACATCCTGTACGGCCTGAGCGGAGACTTCACCGACGAAGCGGTGCGCGCGGCGGCCGAGAAGGCCGGCGCACTGGGCTTCATCGAGCAGATGCCGCAGGGGCTGGACACGATCCTGAGCGAACAAGGCGCGAACCTCTCGGGGGGGCAGCGGCAGCGCATCGCCATCGCCCGCATGTTCCTGCGCAATCCCGACATCCTGATCCTGGACGAGGCGACGTCCAGCCTGGACAGCGAGACCGAGCACCAGGTCAAGCTGGCGCTGGAGTCGTTGATGAAGGGGCGTACCAACATCGTCGTCGCCCACCGGCTGGCCACCATCATCCACGCAGACCGCATCTACTTCCTGGAAGGCGGGCGGATTTCCGGCTGCGGCAGCCACGAGGAACTGCTCAGCTCGCATTCGCATTATGCCCGCCTGGTCGCGCGCCAGTTCCGCAAGCCGGTTCGGGAAGGCGCGCATGCGACGCAGGAGGAAGCGCTGGCCGAGGCCGCGGCAAGCTGAGCCGGCCTTTCGCCCGCGCGCACCCGGGTTACCGGAACGTTTCTTGAAACTTTCACGCGAGACAATTCCATGAGCATGTTCAACGAGCTTCAAGAGATCTCTGGACGCAACATCCTGATTCAGACCCAGCCGCTTACCCCCTCGCTGGCTTGGGCAAAGCAGAACAAGGGCGAGGTCGGCCGGATCCTGCTCGACAGCGGCGCCTTGTTGATCCGGGGGCTGCGCTTTCACGGCACCAAGCAGTTCGGCCAGTTTCTCGAAGAACTGTTCGGCGACAGCCTGGCCGAGTACACCTATCGCTCGACGCCGCGCACCAAGCTCGGCGGAAACGTATACACCGCGACGGAATACCATCCCGCCGAAACCATTCCGCAGCACAACGAGTCCTCGTACGCGAACGTCTGGGCCATGCATATCGGCTTCTTCTGCATGATTCCGCCGGCCGCCGGGATGGGCGGCGCCACCCCGCTGGCCGACAGCCGCGAAGTGTTGGCGAGGATTCCGGCCGACATCGTGGAGAAGTTCGAAACCAAGAAGCTGCAGTACGTCCGCAACTACGGCCAGGTCGATCTGCCCTGGAGCGAGGTGTTCCAGACCGACGACCGGCGGCAGGTCGAGGCGTTCTGCGAGAGCAACGGCATCGATTTCGAATGGACCGCCAACAACGGCCTGCGCACCAAGCAGGTCACGCCCGCCACCGAGATTCATCCGGTCACCGGCGAGAAGGTTTGGTTCAACCAGGCGCATTTGTTCCATATCTCCGGGCTGCCGGAGCAGATCGTCCGCGACATGCTGTCGCTGTACAGAATGGAAGACCTGCCGCGCAACGTGTACTTCGGCGACGGATCGCCGATCGATGTCGACGACCTGAACCGGATCCGAGCCGTGTACGACGAAGTGAAGTTCCATTTCGACTGGCAGAAGGACGACGTCATCCTGCTGGACAATATGCTGTTCACGCACGGCCGCCAGCCATACTCGGGCGCCAGGAAGATCCTGGTCGGCATGGGCCAGATGCACGGGCGCACATGAGCATCGTCGGATCGCTGCGCCTTGGCGCTCGGTGGCGGCGCCGCGGAGGCGGCGCGGATGCGCCGGTGCGGGCTCGGCCGCCCGCATCGGGCCTGCCCCGCCTGGGCCGGGCGCTGCGCCTGTGCGCGTTGGCGACGGGCCTGGGCGCCTGCAGCCAGGCCGCCGAGCCGCCGTCCGCGCCCACGCCCAGCCTGACCGTCGAAACCATCGCGCCGCGCATCGGCGAACTGACCCGCGAGGTCGATGCCTCGGGCTCGATCGCTGCCTGGGAGGAGATCGGGGTCGGCGCCGAGGTGTCGGGGCTGCGCGTGACCGAGGTAACGGTGGAAGTCGGCGACACGGTACGCCGCGGCGATGTGTTGGTGCGCCTGGACGCACGCACGCTGCGCGCGAGGGCCTCGCAATCGCAGGCTGCGGTCGCGCAGGCTCAGGCCAATGCCGCGGTCGCGGAGAAGCGCGCCAAGCGCATCCGCGAGCTGGCCGCGCAGCACTTCGTTTCCGCGCAGGACGCCGACGAAGCCGCCGGCGAGGCGCTCAGCGCCAATGCGCAGTTGCGCACCATGCGCTCCGCGCTGGACGCGGCGCAGGTGGAGCTGGATTTCACCGAGATCCGCGCCCCGCACGACGGAGTGATCTCCGCACGCAACGTGCAACCGGGGCAGGTCGCCGGCTCCGACAGCGAACTGCTGAAGCTGATCCGCGACCGCCGGCTGGAATGGCGCGCCGAGCTGGCCGAAGCCGATCTGACCCGGGTCGCGCCGGGCATGCCGGTGCGCGTGTCCGGCCCCAACGGCACGACGGTCGAAGGGCGCGTGCGACAGGTTTCTCCGGCACTGGACACGCGCCGCAGAACCGGCCTGGTCTATGCCGATCTGCCGGCGCCCGGTCCGCTGCGCGCCGGCATGTTCAGCTCCGGCTCGATCGCTTTGGGCCGCCAGGCCGGCTTGCTGATCCCGCTCGAAGCGGTGGTGCGCCGCGACGGCCGCGCCTACGCCTTCGTGGTCGACGACAAGAGTCGCGCACGCGAGCGCCGTATCCGCACCGCCGCGGTCGACGGCGCGTACGTCGACGTGCGCGAAGGGCTGCGGGCCGGCGAGCGCGTCGTCGCGAGCGGGGCCGGTCTGTTGGGCGACGGCGACCTGGTGCGGGTGGCGGCGCCGGGTTCCGGCGCAGCGCCGGCGGCCGCAGCAACGGCGAACTGACATGAATATCTCTGCCTGGTCGATCCGTCGACCGCTGCCCGCGATCCTGACCTTCGTCCTGCTGTTCGCGGCGGGCTGCCTCGGCTTCTTGCGGTTACCGGTCTCCGAGTTCCCTGATATCAGCGTGCCCACGGTCACCGTCACCGTCAGCCTGCCCGGCGCGTCGCCGAGCACGCTGGAAACCCAGGTCACCCGCAAGGTCGAGGATGCGCTGGCCAGCGTGCCGCATATCGACGAGATGCGTTCGACCGTCAACGAAGGCGTCTCGGTCACCCACGTCCGCTTCGAGCTCGCGCGCGACGGCGCCGCCGCCAAGGACGACGTGCGCGACGCGATCGACCGCGTGCGCGTCGACCTGCCCAGGGAGATCGAGGCGCCCGTGGTGGCGCTGGCGAGCGTGGAGGGCGGCGACATCGTCACTTTCGCGGTCGCCGCCGACGGCTGGAACGAACAGGAGCTGAGCTGGTACATCGACGACACCGTGAGCAAGCAGTTGTTCGGGCTGAGCGGGGTCGGCGCGGTGCGGCGCATCGGCGGCATCGATCGCGAAGTGCGCGTGGAACTGCGCCCGGACGGACTGCAGGCGCTGGGCGTGAGTCCGGCGATGCTGTCGCAACAACTGGCGAACATCCAGCAGGAGCAGCCCGGCGGACGCACTACGATCGGCGGAGGCGAGCAGGCGGTGCGCACGGTGGCCACCGTCGAGGACGCTGCGGATCTGGCCGACTACTCGATCTTCACCGCCGATGGGCGCCAGGTCCGGCTGTCGAGCGTCGCCGACGTTCGCGACGGCAGCGCGGAGCCGACCCAGGCCGCGATGCTCGACGGCAAGCGCGTGATCGGCTTCGCTGTCCAGCGCACGATCGGCGCCAGCGAAGTCGACGTGGGCAGGGCAGTGCGGGCGAAAGTGGCCGAACTGGCCAAGGCCGATCCGCGCCTGCATTTCACCGAGGTCGCCTCGACCACCCCGGAGATCGAGGCGTCCTACGAGTCCTCGATGGCGATGCTGTGGGAAGGCGCCCTGCTGGCGACGCTGGTGGTGTGGTGGTTCCTGCGCGACTGGCGGGCCACTTTCATCGCGGCGATCGCATTGCCGCTGTCCATCGTTCCCACGTTCGCCGCGATGCACTGGCTGGGCTTCAGCCTGAACGTCGTCACCTTGCTGGCGTTGGCGGTGGTGGTCGGCATCCTCGTCGACGACGCGATCGTGGAGGTCGAGAACATCGATCGCCACCTGCACATGGGCAAGCCGCCCAAGCTCGCCGCGCTCGAGGCCGCGGACGAAATCGGCCTGGCGGTGATCGCCACCTCCTGCACCCTGGCCGCGGTGTTCGTTCCGGTCGCCTTCATGCCCGGCGTCGCGGGAAAGTTCTTCAAGGAGTTCGGCTGGACCGCGGCGACCGCGGTGCTGTTTTCGCTGCTGGTCGCGCGTTTGCTCACGCCGATGCTGGCCGCCTCCATGCTCAGGGCCACGCCTGCGCCGCAAGGCGATTCCGGAGCGATGCAGTGGTACTTGCGTTGGGCCGACCGCGCCTTGCGCCATCGAGGCAAGACATTGGCGTTGTCGGCGCTGCTGTTTCTCGGCGCGATCGCGGCCTCGGCGTTCCTGCAGACCACCTTCATTCCGCCGAACGACGGCGACCAGAGCGTGGTCTTGCTCGAACTGGCACCCGGCACGTCGCTCAGCGCCACCCAACGGGCCGCCGAGCAGGTGCGGCGGCGCATCGCCACGATGCCCGAGCTGGAACGGGTGTTCGTCGTCGCCGGCTCCAGCGGCAGCGACGGAGAGGGCGGGGCAGGGACCGACGAGGTGCGCAAGGCTACGCTTACGCTGAAGTGGCGCGGCGAACGCGAACGCGACCAACAACGCCTCGAGGCCGACGTGCGCGAGCGTCTCCAGTACCTGCCGGGCGTGCGCGTGGGCTTCCAGGGCGGCGAACCGGGCCGGGCATTGCAACTGGTGCTCGCGGGCGAGGATCCGCTCAAGCTGGCCGCGGCTTCGCGCGATATCGAACGCGCGATCCGGCAACTGCCCGGCCTGGGCGCGGTCAGCTCCACCGCGGCCCTGGTGCGTCCGGAAATCATCGTCCGTCCCGACTCGGCGCGGGCGGCCGACCTGGGCGTGTCCACCATCGACATCGCGGCCTCGGCCCGGGTCGCCACGAGCGGCGACTACCAGCAGTTCCTGGCCAAGCTCAACCTGCCCGAGCGGCAGGTACCGATCCGCGTCCAGCTCGCCGGCGGCGCGCTGTCGGCTCCTTCGTTGCTGGCGCAGTTGCGCGTGCCGACCGCGTCGGGCGGCGCCGTGCCGCTGTCGTCGGTCGCGGACATCGCCAGCGGCAGCGGCCCCTCGCAGATCGATCGCTTCGGCCGCAAGCGCAACGTCACCATCAGCGTCGATCTGAACGGGCGCCCGCTCAGCGAGGTCGACGACCGGATCAAGGCGCTAAAGGAAGTGCGCAACCTCCCGCCGGGCGTGACCCTGCAGGCCGCCGGCAACGCCAAGATCTTCGTCGAAATGATGCTGGGCTTCGTCGCGGCCATATTCACCGGGATTTTCTGCGTCTACGCGGTCCTGGTGCTGCTGTTCAATCACGCCAGCCAGCCGGTCACCATCATGGTCGCGGTGCCGTTGGCGGTAAGCGGCGCGGTCGGCGCGCTGCTGCTGACCGGAACCGACATCTCCTTGCCGGTATTGATCGGGCTGATCATGCTGATCGGCATCGCGGTCAAGAACTCGATCTTGCTGGTCGATTACGCCGTGATCGCGCAGCGCACGCTGGGAATGGATCGCCACCAGGCGCTGCTGGACGCCTGCCACAAGCGCGCGCGCCCGGTACTGATGACGACCTTGGCGATGGGCGCAGGCATGCTGCCCATCGCCCTGGGGTTCGCGGCCGATTCGAGCTTCCGCGCGCCGATGGCGATCGCCGTGCTCGGCGGATTGGCGTCCTCGACCGTATTGAGCCTGGTCGTCGTGCCCGCTGCGTTCACCGTGATCGACGATGCGGAGCGCCGCCTGATACGCCTGTTGCGCCGCAATCGGTCCGACGACGGCGCAGCGCGGCTGCCGGCCGGGGCCTGATGGCCTCCAGGAGGCGAAGGGCCGCGGCCAGCTCGGCTCGCTCGCCAGCCGCAGCGCCTGATACGAGGGGAGTTTCGATGTCGCCGAGCGCAGATCCGGACCCCAACTCGCCGCTGCCGGCCGTTCGTCCGCAGCGCCAGGCCGCGGCAGGCGCGGTCTGGCGCCGGCTCCGGGCCTGTATCCGGCGGCGCGCGGCGGCGATGTGCCTGGGCCTGGGCCTGGGCGCCGCATCCGCACAGCCTGCGCCGATACCGGACCCGATCGACGAGTACGTGGCCGCGCAGATGCGCGAGCAGGACATACCCGGCCTCGCCATCGCAGTCATCCGGGGCGGCGTCGGCCAACGCGTGCAGGGCTACGGCTCGGCCAATCTCGAGCATGCGGTGCCGGTGGGCCCGGAATCGATGTTCCAGAGCGGCTCCATCGGCAAGCTATTCACCGCGGTAGCGGCGATGCTGTTGGTGGAAGACGGTACGCTCGCGCTGGATTCGCCGTTGACCACTTGGCTTCCCGACGCGCCGCAGCGCTGGTCGCGCATCACGCCGCGACATCTGCTCAACCACACTTCCGGCCTGGCCGACCCCGAACTCGACCCGCGTCGCGAGTACAGCAGCGACGAACTTCTGCAGATCGCGTACGCGTGCGCCGCGCCGACCGAGCCCGGGCAGCGCTGGGCCTACAGCAACATGGGCTATGTCGTGCTCGGCATCCTGATCGAGCGCGCCGGCGGGAAACCCTATGGGGACGTCCTGGCGGAACGGGTCTTCCGCCCGCTGGGCATGGCGGGAGCGCGGGTGATCAGCGACAGCGCCATCGTCCCTCACCGCGTCGCCGGTTACATCCACGTCGATGGCGGCTTGCGCAATCAGGACTGGGCCTCGGCGTCGATCAATTCGACCGCGGACGGCTCGCTGTACCTGTCCGTGCGCGACTTCGTCGCCTGGGAAAGGGCCGTAAGCGAACGCCGCCTGCTGCGGCCGGAGTCATGGCGGCAAGTGCTGGCACCCGCGCTTCTTCGCGACGGCAGCCGCTATCCGTACGGCTTCGGCTGGCAGTTGGGCGGCGACCCGAGCCATGGCGCCACCATGGGGCACGGCGGCGCCTGGCAGGGATTTCGCGCCTATTACCAGCGCTACGATCGCGATGCCGCCGCGTTCGTGGTGCTGGCCAACAGCGACAGCGCCCGTCCTGGGGACATCCTCGCCGGCGTGGCCGCGCTTGCCGATCGGCGCTATGCGCGGCCGCCGGCTCGCGCCATCGCCGACACCGCGCCGCCGCTGCGCCGCCAGGCGACGCGGCTGGTCGGCGATTTGCGCGCGGGGCGGCTTGCGCCGGCCGATCTGCCGGGCCTCCCGCCCGAACGCGCGCACGCCCGCCTCGCTCGCTGGCGGGCCGCCTTGAACGAGGCGGGCGAGTGCGGTCGGCCCAGCCTGGTTCAGGACCGCCGCAACGGCGACCTGAGGGAACGGGTCTATCGCTTGCGATGCGACCAGCAGGCGTTCGAACTGGAAGTACATACGCTCGCCGAGGGAGCGGTGCAGCGGGCCGACCTGCGCCCGGTGGCGCGACTCGACGAGCCTTTGCCCCTGCGTTGAGGGGAAAGGGGGGCAGGGGGGCAGGACGAGCCCGAGCCGCGTGCAGGCCGAACTTGCCGGCGGGGGACTCTGGCCGCCCCCCAATCGCCGGCGACAGGTCGTCGCCACGAGCCGCTCCGAAAGGCCTGGCCCGGCGCGCCGCCGTAAGCGCCAAAATGATCGTCATGCGTGCGTTACACCCACCGGTATTGCGTCCGCCTATTCGAGGACGCAATCGGTACGCGTAGAACGACGGAAGCGAACGCCCGCTCCTGCGTAGCCAGACTCCTAGCGATTCTCGATGCCCCCTCCGCCCGCGAATACGCGCGCGGACGCGGCGCGCAACAAGAGCGACCAAGCGGTTATGGCCTGACGAACATAAATGTGGTCCCGCCATGGTGGCGTAGGCGGAACCACCACCGCAAATAGCGTGATATGGCACGCCACGCGCGGCAGTGTGGCCGAAATCGCTGCGCCGGCGAGCGCAGCAATCGACACGCGATGCGAGCAGGGGCGCCACGGCAGGTCGCCGACGCAGCCGAGCGGGCTCGGGCATGGCCGCTTGCGTCCTGATGCCAGGGCGGCGCTGCTGCTGGAAGGCTATGGCAATTCCAATAGGTTTGCTCTACCTTCATTGCGAGGCTCAACGTCACGGTGAACATGGATCCGTTCAACATCCTCGCGCTCGGCGGCAGTCTGCGCCGACCCTCCTCGACTTCCGGCGCGCTCGCACTGGCCTGCGAAGGCGCTGTGTCCCAAGGCGCTGCCGTTACCTCGCTCGACGGCAGCCTGCTGCCAGCGCAACCGTTCGATCCCCTGACGGCGTACTCACAACCGCCGCCGTCCGCTTCGGCGCTAGTCGCCGCATCGGCGCGCGCGGATGGCTTCCTGTGGGCATCGCCGGCTTATCACGGCACGGTATCGGGACTATTCAAGAACGCGCTCGATTACCTGGATCTGTTGCGCAACGCAGAACCGCCGTTCTTGTCCGGGAAACCCGTCGGCATCATCAGTGTCGGGTCCGGCACGATCGCCGTGGTCAATGCCGCCAATACGATGGTGTACGCCGCACACGCCTTGCGCGCACAGCCGTTGCCGATGCTGGTTCCGATCGGCAACGCCGACGCTTGCTTCGACGGCGAAGGCCGCTGCCAAGACCTGGGCGTCGCCCAGCGCTTGCGGGTATTGGGCGCTGCGGTCGTGCGCGCGGTCGCTGCGGCCAGGAACCAGCCCTGACGGATCGCGATAGAGGGCGGGGAGTCATCGGATGCAAGCGCTGCCCGCTTGGTTGCGGACAGCGCGATCGGCTGCGAGCGAAAAATAAATCGAACACATATCTTTCGAAATGATTACGGCTGACGGCCGTGATAGCCGCCTCGTTTTGAAGGCGCGGCCATTGCTCGATTCATTCTCTTCGGCTGATATTTGTGATCGAGAATGTGCAACGATCGGATCGATTGATTTTGCGGAATGGCCGTAATAGAGTCGATCGCGCACATCACGTGCATACATATAAATATGGAGATCTATATGGCCGTTGCTCAACCCCTCGAAGTCTATTTGGATAATAGCCAGAAGCAGCTGCTCAAGCAGTTCGCCGACGAGAACTGGACGGGCCTGGTCGCCACCTTCGGCGCCGAGACCGTTCGCAAGGACAACTACAGCGAAAATCTGGACGACCTCCAGATCGCCAACGTCCTGTACGAAACCCACGGCGGCGGCGCCGATGTTCCGCGCGATGCGGGCCTGGCCAAGGTCGGGTTCTCCGGCATCATCGCCAGCGCGGCGGTTTGGTAAAACCCTCGGGCGCAGGCAGTTCGCTGCGCCCGTCTCATTCCGTGCAACGATCTCAAGGACGAGATGTCGACGAACTGGTCCATCTTCCAGGATGCCGTAGGTTTCGAAACGGGACTGCCGTTCGCCTGGCTGGAATCGCTGCGCTCTCCCGAGCTGGAGGCGCTGACGCGCGAACTGATCGAGTCCGAAGCCGCGTACGCGCAAGCGCGCGAACGCTTCGTCGGCGCGGTCCGCCGCGAAGTCGAGACCGGTGCCGTCGGGCCGTCGACGCTGCGCTGGCTGTCCAAGGCGCGACGCAAGGTTCGCACCGACGCGGAGCTGGCGCCGCCGCCGGCCGACGTTTCGGCGCAATTGCGGGTCCAGATCGATGCGCTCGCCAGCGCCCGCGCGCGCATGACGCGCCAGCACGAGGACCTGAACCATCGCTTTCGCGGCGCCGAGCGGCTCGTCGGCGAAAAACTGCTCGATCTGAGCCGCTCAGAAGCGTTTGTCGATTCGATCCTGACCACCAGCCCGCAGCTGTACGACCGTCTGGCGCGCCTGCATGCGACGCAGCGCCGCGACGACGTTCTGGATGTGAAACTCTCTCGGCGGCTGATGTTCTATCTGGCCCGCGGCGCGCTCAAGACCCACGTCGCCAGCCGCCTGGGCACCGTTCTGTTTCCGCGCTTCCGCCGCAACGGCGAGGCGCGCACGCAGCTGGCGTCGCCGGCCGGGGACGGGATCTCGCGGCGACGGGTGTTCCTGTCGTATTGGGCGGTCGAGCGCCTGGCGCGAACCGTCTTCGCCGAGCCGGCCTTGTTCGCGCTGGCGAATCCGCGGCTGTCGGCGGCGGCGGAACTGCGCGGCGCCCACGTCTATCTCCATCTGGCCGGGACCTCGCGCCCGCTGACACAGGAAGAATCGGCGCTGCTGGCTTCGGTCGACGGCGCAACCAGTATTGAGTCCCTGGCGAGCAGGCACCCCGGAATCGATGTCGCGGCCGTGGCCGCCGCGCTGGAATCAGACTGCGTGCTCGAGATGGACTACCTGCCGGCCGCGACCGTGTTCGACCCGCTCGAACACCTGATCGAACGCGTGGCTTCCCTGCCGGCGTCTCCTCTGGTGTCCGAACGGTTGGCCGAACTGGAGCGTCTGCGCGGACTCTGCCGCGACTATCAGTGCGCGGCGCTGGACAAGCGCGAGGGCATAGCCGCGGAACTCGAAGCGCGCTTCGCCGCGATCGCCGGCGTAGCCGCGCGCCGCAACCACGGTTTGACCTATGGAGACCGGCGGGTGTTCTACGAAGAATGCCTGTCGGATTTCGAACCCAGCTTCGGCGCCGAGCACACCCGTGAACTGGAAGCCGCGGTTGGCCCCGCGCTGGAGCCTTGCCTGGCCTATGGGCGGATCCTACGCCGACAGTATCGGCGCCTGGCCGCGGTCGCATTCGCACGGATCGCCCAGAACGGGGCGGCACCGTTCTGCGACTTCGTCCGCCAACTGCAATACATGGCGCATCACCGCCAGATCGACCTGGGCGACCCGGTACGGGCCGAGTTCGAACGGGCCTGGTCGCAACGGGTGCACGACTGCGCCGCGCGCTCGGACGACGGGGTGGCCCGCCTGAGTCCCGAGGATCTGCGGCCGTTATGGTCGCTGGTTCCGCAATGCGAAGTGTCCGGCGCCCATGCCACGGTGGATCTGTTCATCGCCGCGCCGTCGGCGACCGACATCCTCGGCCCCGATTCGAGCGTGGTGATCGGCGAAGTCGGCGAAAACGTCATGCCGTGGGGGTCGCAGTACTACTTCGCCGACGACCGCGGCGAGATCGAACGGCGCGTCGCGGAGCGCATGCGCTCGATCGACGGCTACAAGAAGCTGGCGATGATCGTCCCGCCGCGCACTCACAAGGGATTTTTCAACGAAAGCTTCGGCCAGGCCGGCGTCCTGATCGGCGGCGCTGCGGCCAGCACCCAGCGTGCGTCCGAACTGCCGTTGCGCGAGCTGGTCGTGCGCGATATCGACGGCGACCTGGCCGTTTGCGGAGCCGATGGCGTTCCGCTCCAGTTGTTCCACCACCACGACGAGCTGGTGCACCTGTGGAGTTTCGCCGCGCCGCGCGTGCTTATCCCGCCGGTGGCTCCGGTCGCCGGCCGGGTGCCTCGGATCGAGATCGGGCGCGCCTGCCTGCAGCGCGCACAGTGGCATCTGTGCGCGGACGACCTGTTCCGCGGCGGCGAAACGCCCGCGCAGACGCTTAAGCGCTTGCACCTCCTGCGCTCGGCGCTGCGCGTGCCCGAACGCGTGTTCGCTCATGTGGCGACCGAGCCCAAGCCGTTCTACATCGATTTCGGCTCGGCCTCGGCGCTATCGACGGTGCGTTACCTGGCGCAGCGCGCCCCGAATATCCGCCTGGTCGAAATGCTGCCGCAAGCGGAGCGGATGTGGTCGCGGCGCGACGACGGCCCCCGCGCGATCGAGATGCGCGTGCTGATGACGAGAAAAGGAGGAGGGCTGTGACCCAGCTCAGTCAGTTTCCGCCCGCCGGCCCGCACGCGGCGAGCGCATCGCGGTTCGGCCTGGGCCGGCAATCGCAGGCTCGCGCGCAGTGGCTGACGCAGGCGGCCGTCGAGTTGGAAGGCCCCGGGACGCGGGTCTTGCGCGCCGACCTGGAGCACCTGTTCGGCACCGCGTACTCGGCTCTGTCGAAACTGTTCGCGCCGCTGATGCCGATAGCGCTGGCCGAAGCGCCGCAGTGGGTGCAGCGGTACGGACCGGAGTTGCTGCAACTGTGGCCTGCGCTTCGCGACCACGAACTGCTCGCCGCGGCGCCGACCCTGGACGCGATTTCGCTCGGCGGCACGAAGCGGCGCTTGCATCAGGATTCGGAGCAACTGTTCCGCATCAGCCACGGATTCGCCTCGTTCCTGCGCAAGCTTCTGGCCGAAGCGCCGAGCCTCAAGGGGCAACGGCTGGCGCTGGTCTGCGAGAATCTCGACGCGGCCGACCGGCTCAGTCTGGCGGCGCTGACGCACCTGCTGCATCGCTTGCCGACACGGATTTCCCTGTTGGCCAGCGCCGAGAGCGACTGGCTGCAGAACTGCGCGGATCCGGGCCGGCCTTGGGTGTGGAACCTGTCCGGCCAGGACGATTCCGAGCACGTCGGCGCCGCCTACCGCGAGCACGCCTCGATTCTGCAGCGCTTGTTCGCCCTGGGAACGACCGAGGCGGTCGCTTGCCCGCCCGGAGACGAAATGCCGGACGACGCGGGCGACGCACTGTTCGGCCGCGGCCCCGATGGCGTTCCTACGGAGGCCGACCGGCGTCGGCGCCGGCGTCGCTACGCGGCCCTGCCGGCCGAGGCTCGGGGCGCACTGCACGCCGCGGCATTGGCCGCAGAGCCGGCCGAGGCGGGCGCTGCCGAGGTGATGCTGGCGCCCTTGGCCTACCATGCGCTCAACGCCGGCGAGCATGCGCGCGGATTGGCCGACAGCTTGCGCCTGATCGACGCGGGCTTCGGCTTCTCGATGAACTTCGAGCTGATGCTGTTGTGCGGCGAGGAGGCCTTGCGCGCCTGCCCGGAGCCGGGCGCCTACGATGTGGCCATTCGCCTGTCGCGTTCGCTTGCCTGCCAGTACCTGGGCGACGTGGAGGGCAGCGTGCAGCAGTTGATCGGTGCGCACGAGGACTGCCGCTCCAGCTTGCTCCGCGCGCAGATCTGCTTCTACGTCGGACTGACGCTGGCGAAGAAATGCGCAGATATCGAGTCCGGACTGGCCTGGCTCGGCCGCGGCGCCGGCGACATCGCGCCGCTGCGCGAGCAGGGCTGGCAGCCGGCCCTGGAATTCGGCTGGCTCTGCAACGCCACGGCCTTCTGCTTGTGGAAGAAAGGCCAGAGCGAGCAAGCGGCGGCCCTGGTGTCGCAGGCGCTGGACACGATCCGCCCGTACGCAGTTCCCCAGATCGTCAACCTGCGCATCAACCTGGTCAACAATTTCAGCGTGCTGTTCGAGAGCGGCGGCGATTTCGCCGCATCGCTGCGCACCTGGGAGAGCCTGGAGTCGCTCAATGCGCTGATCGACGGCGGACGCTTCTCCAAGTCCTACCACTACCGGCGCGGCTGGCTGCTGCTGCAGTCCGGCGACATCGCCGCAGCCGAGGCGGCCTACGCCGCGTCCTACGCCATCGCCGAGGAGGTGAACGACGCCTTCCACATGGACATCATCTCGCGCGCGCTGGGCTATGTCTGTGTCCTGCAGGACAAGCACGACGAAGCGATGGCCTGGTACGAGCTCAACGTACGCCTGCGCGAGGAGCTGGGCGACTACGCCAACGCCGCGCGCTCGATGGCGACCTGTTCGTTGCTGGCCGAATCGGCCGGCCAGCTCGAAAGCGCCCGCGCGCGGGGTAACGATGCGCTCGAGTTGACGCGCACCCACGGCCGCGATGCGCTGGCGCTGCAGATCGCCGCGCAGTTGGAGCTGATCGGCGCACGCAGCCCCGCGCAAGCCCGCGCGGCCGGGCTGGAGAACAAAGCGCTGGGTTTCGACCGGCCGAAGATGAAACTCACCACGCCGTTCGCGATCGGCCACATGGTCGGAGTCGCGGCGAACTCGACCATGCACCACAGCTTGTCGCCGAGCGGGGCGGCCTGAGAGCCATGCTGTTTTCCCACTTCGGCATTACCGTATCCGACCTTCAGGCGGCCGAGGACTTCTATTGCCGTCAGTTCGACATGCGCGCCTGCATCCGCGAAGTCTCCACCGCGAACGGCTGGCGCACGCTGGAAGCGGACTTGTCCCCGGCCGCTGCCGCGGCCCGGGGGCTGGACGTCGGCATGGTCGTGCTGAAGGGCGAAGGCTTCGCTCTGTCGCTGATGAAGGAAAGCGAGCATCGCTCGGTCCTGCTCGAGCATGCCGCCTTTGTCGTGGACGAGCCGCGTTTCAGCGTCCTGCGCCGGCGCGCCGGCGAAGGCGGCTGCCAGCTGCTGCAGAACACCCCGCGACGATTCGTATTCGTCGACCCTTTCGGCATGGTCTGGGAAATCATGGACCGCGACCTGCTCTATAGCGCCCGCCAGATGGGCCACGGATGGATCGACGCGGACGGCAACGAACACGCCAGCGTCAGCGAACTGGAGCTGCAATGACCAATCTGAGCTATCAACCGCACCACCTCTTGCTGCGCGATGCCGAGCGCACCCGACGCTTCAAGCAGGCGATCGAAGCCACGGTCCGGCCTGGCGACACGGTCGTCGATCTGGGCGCGGGCACCGGCGTGCTTTCGCTGTTCGCCGCCAAAGCCGGCGCGGCGCGCGTGATCTCGCTGGAGTTGGACGCCAACCTGTGCGAGATGATCCGCAACCTGGCCGCCGACAACGGCGTCGGCGACATCGTCCAGGTCGTGCAGGGCCGCTCGCAGGACTTCCATCTCGACGGCCAGGCGGATGTGATCATCTGCGATGCGATGGGCTTCTTCGGCGTGTCCGAGGAAATGGACGCTTTCTTCGACTTGCGCCAGCGACTGCTGGCGCCGCACGGCCTGACCGTGCCGGCGCAGGTCGAGCTCTACGCGGCGCCGGTGCACGCCCTGGCCGCTTACGAATGGCTGGACATCAACACCGCCGACAACTACGGCCTGGACCTGAAGGAGGCGCGTCGCGCTTCGTTGAGCGGGGTGTATGCGGTACATATCGAGCCGCAGGACTTGCTGGCGGTGCCGCAGCGCGTGGACATCCTGAACCCGGCCGAGCGCAGCGACAGCACCACGGCGTTCTCGGCAAGCTTCGTAGCCGCGCGGCCGGGCATCTTGCACGGCCTGGCCGGCTGGTATCGCGCCGAACTGGCGCAGGGCGTGGTGCTCAGCAGCGGCCCCTTTACACAGCGGGTCATGGGGCGTAGCCGGCTGTTCCTGTCGCCGGATCCGCAGCCGGTCGCGGCCGGCGACACGATCGCGATCGAAGTACGGTCCAGCCCGACGATTTCGTTCTGGAGCCAGCGCGTAGGCGACGGCGCCTCGCTGCGGCAGTCGTCGCTGGCCGGCCATCCGGCCTGGCGCCACCTGAGCTTCGCCGACAGCGATTGGCCTGCGGGGCTGGAGGACTACTGTTTCGCCAAGGCCGCCAGCGCCGCGAGCCACGCCGCCGACTGGCTCGGCGATATGGACGACCGCCGGCTCAGTGCGATCTTGTCCGCAACCGTTGCCGCCCAGAACGGCGGCGTGTTCACCGGGCTCAAGTAAGGGCGCCGACCGTGGAATACACACGCCTTGGCGAAAGCGGCCTGATCGTCTCCAGGTTCGGCCTGGGCACGATGACGTTCGGCTGGCAGGTGGCGGAGGAGCAAGCGCGCCGGATGGTGCATGCCGCACTGGACGCGGGCGTGACCTGGTTCGACACCGCCGACGTGTACGGCGGCGAGCACGGCAATAGCGAGGAAATACTCGCTGACGCCTTGTCCGGCCGCCGCGACGAAGTGGTGGTGGCGACCAAGCTCGGACGCCAGAGCCGCCCCCTGGTGCACGGCCGCGGCAGTTCGCGCTCGCACATCCGCTGGTCGCTGCAGCGCAGTCTCAAGCGCTTGCGCACCGATTACGTCGACCTGATGTGGATCCACGAGTTCGATCCGCTCACGCCGCTCGAAGAAACCCTTCGCACCCTCGACGACCTGGTCGGCGACGGCGCGATCCGCTATCTCGGCGTATCCAATTTCGCCGCCTTTCAGCTCGCCATGGCTTGCGCGGCCGGCGACCGCCGCGACTACGCGCGCCCGATCGCGTCGCAGTTCCGCTACAACCCATTGGCGCGCGAGGCGGAAACCGAGATGCTGCCGGCTTGCCGAGCGCTCGGCGTAGGCGGCATCGCCTACAACCCGCTCGCCGGCGGCTTGCTCGCCGACGCGCCGCCGGATCAACGCGGACCCGCCTCGCGCCTCAGCCACAACGAGCGCTATCGTTCCCTCTATCTCAACCCGCGAAATCTGCGCTTGCGCGCTGCGCTGGCGGCGGCCGCCGCCGACGCCGGCGCCGCGTTGCACGAGTGGGCTCTGCGCTGGCCGCTGGGCGGCAAGGGTTGCGATGCGGTCCTGCTCGGCGCCACTTCGCACGAACAACTGGCCGCGTCGCTGACCACGCCGGCCACCCCATTGCCGGCCGAAGCCAGAGCCAGGATCGACGACATCCTGCGCGACACGGCCGCGGACCCGCAGTCCCACGACCCGTAGGAGAACAGCATGCACAGCGAAACGACCGGGAACGCCAAGCGCTTGGCTCTGATCCGCATCCCTTTGTCCGAAGAGCAGATCGCGTTCATCAAGGAACGGACCGGCTCCGAGGTGAGCGAGGCGATCGTCGCCGGAATGGTCGAGGCGGCCGACCCGCTGCAGAACGAATTGGTCGGCGAAGAGGCCGATGCCTTGGCGGCCGAGATTTGGGAAAAGAACCAGCAGTTCGTAAGCAATATGGAGAAGGCGCCTCAGACCCTGGCGGCGTTTCAAGCCCGGATCGGGCATGTGCTGGAACGCTCCGTGCCCAATTTCGCGTATTTCCGATGAACGTCGAACTTGCGAGCGCGGCGGAGGCGCCCGTCGCACTTGCCGCCGACGTGCGTCTGATCGATCTCGACAGCCATGTGATCGAGCCGTGGGATCTGTGGAGCGAAGGCATCCGCGGGCCGTTCCGCGCCGCCGCGCCTCGAAGGGTGCTCGACAGCTGGGGCGCGCCCCGGCTGATGGTCGAATCGCGGCTGTTCCCGACTCCGGAAGGGGTAGGGCGGTCGCCACGGCGGGTGTTGTCGGCCGAGCAGCAAGCCAAGTACCAGCGCAGCATCGCGATCAGCCAGGATCCGCGCGCCCGCGTTGAAATGATGGACCAGCAAGGCATGGACCAGGCGGTGCTGATGCCGAGCCAAGGCTTGGTCATCGGCGCCGTGCGCGAGGCGGAACTCGCCGTGGCGATCGCCCGCGCCTACAACGATTGGCTCGCGCAGTACTGCAGCCAGGCGCCGGATCGCCTGCTCGGCTCGGTGCTGGTCCCGCTGCAGTCGCCGCGCGAGGCGGTCGCCGAAATCCGCCGCGCCCACGAGCGACTGGGCCTGCGCTCGATCGTGCTCAAGCCCAATCCGGTCAACGGCCGGAACCTCAACGACCCGGCCTACTATCCGATCTACGAGCTCTGCCAGGACCTGGACATCCCGGTATTCGTGCACGAGGGCTGCGGGTATGCGCCCGGCGCCACGCTCGGCATCGACCGTTTCGAGAACGGGCTGATCAGCCATTTGCTCAGCCATCCCTTCGAGCAGATGACGGCGATGGTGGCCTTCATCGTCGGCGGCGTGCTCGAGCGTTTCCCGCGCCTGCGCGTCGGCTTCCTGGAGGCCGGCTGCGGCTGGGTGCCGTACTGGCTGGAACGCATGGACGAGCACGTCGAGAAGCTGAGCTGGGAAGCACCGTGGCTGAGCATGCCGCCGCAGCGTTACTTCGCCCGCCAATGCGTGGTCGCCTGCGAACCCGACGAGCGCATCGCTCAGGAACTGCTCGCGCACGAGGCCTGCAATGTCGGCTTCGGCACGGACTTCCCCCATTCCGATCAGCTCGAGCTCGACTCTCCGCGCGAGGCGCACTGCTTCGCCGGACTGAACGAAGCGCAAAGCCGGAGAATCGGGCGCGGCGCGGCGGAATGGCTGCTCGGCGGGGCAGCACGCGCATGACCCAGCCCTTGGCCCTGGTCACGGGCGCCGGGCGCGGCATCGGCCGGGCCATCGCATTGGCGCTGGCCCAGCGCGGCCACCACGTCGTGCTGGCCGGCCGCTCGGAGCCGGCGCTGCAGGCCGTGGCCGAGGAAATCGCCGCGCTGGGCTCCGGTCGCGCCACCGCGCACCGCGTCGATCTCAGCATCGCCGCCGAGGCCGACGCCCTCATACCCGACATCGCCGCTCGCCACGGCGCCCTGCACGCGCTGATCAACAACGCCGGCGACCGCGGCCGCGCCGCCCACTTCGCCGACTACGAAGCCGCCGAATGGGATCGCGTTCTGGATGTGAATCTGCGCGCGCCCGCGGCCTTGTGTCTGCATGCCTCGCGGTTGATGCGCGCCCAGCGCCACGGCCATATCGTCAACGTGCTGACCTCAGCCTGCCTCGGCAGCTATGAGACGTATGCCGCCTACACCGCAGCCAAGAAAGGGCTGGAGGGGCTGACCCGGGTGCTGGCCAAGGAACTGCGCAGCGCCAACGTCCGCGTTACCGCCCTGTTCCCGGGCGGCACCGATTCCAAGAATGTCTACGGCCCCGACACGCCTTACCTCCGGCCGCAGGACGTGGCCGACGTCGTATGCGCCATCCTGGCCTCCGAACGCGCCGTGCTGCAGGAAGTGGTGGTGCGCACCCTGGACGATCCCCGCCAATGAAGCCAGCGACTCCCGCCGAAACCACGGTGCTCATCACCGGCGCCACCCGCGGCCTGGGCCTGGCCTGCGCCGAAGCGATGGCGCAACGCGGCTACCGCCTGGTGCTGTGCGGACGCGACCCGCAACGTTTGCAAGCCTGCGTGGACGCATTTCGGGCACGGGGCGCGGAGGTCGTCGGCCAGCGATTGGACGTCGCGTCCGACGCCGACGCCGAAGCGCTAGCCGAATCGATCGAGGGAGGCCGACTGCATGCGGACGTGCTCATCAACAACGCCGGCATCGTGCATCGACACGACGAGCAGATGACCCGCGCGTCGCTGTCGGCGTTCCAGGACACCTGCGCGGTGAACCTGTTCGGACCGGTGCGGATGATGCAACTGCTCGTGCCGGGCATGCGCGAACGCGGGTGGGGGAGGGTGGTGAACGTGTCCAGCGGCATGGGATCGATCACGGAGCTCAAGCCCAACCTCTCGGCCTATCGAACCGCCAAAGCCGCCCTCAATGTCGCCACCCGCCTGGCCGCGATGGAGTGCTTGGGCAGCGGCGTGCTGATCAATGCGGTTTGCCCGGGCTGGGTGCGCACCGATCTTGGCGGCGCCGATGCGCCGCGCTCCGCCCAGGAAGCCGCCCTCGGCCTGGTGTGGGCGGCCGAACTGCCGGACGGCGGTCCGACCGGCGGCTTCTTCCGCGACGGCGCGGCGGTGAGCTTTTGAACGGCGACGGCGGCTCATTGCTTTCGCCCGTATTGGATAGCGCCAGAAGCGGGACGCAGTCCGAAACGCGCCTGCTGGTGTGTCCATTCAGCGGCGGCGTCGAGTCGGCTGTGGCGGCAGTCCATTGTGCGAGCGACTCGCGCAATCGCGTGGTCCTGGCGACCATGCTCTACAACCAGGAGTCGGAACAGCAAGAGCGCGATCGGACCCGTCGTTTGGCGCAACTGCTGCGCGAACGCTACGACACCATCGTTGAGCACGCGATCCTGTCTTTGGGCGACGCCTTCGTCGAACGCCAAGGGCAAGGCCTGATCTGGCGGGGCGCCGCGGCGTGGTCCCCCGAACTGGAGGCGTGGTGCCCACGCTCGGCGTTGTTCCAGGACGAATGGATCGTGGGATCCCGCCTGGACGCGTTCGCGTTGCTGGCGATGGCCGGGGCGCGGGCCCGCATGCAGTCCGATCAAGCAGCCGGCGTGGTGCTCGGCATCAATCGCGAAGACCGGCTGCGCCTGCCGCAACTGGAGCAAGCACCATTGCGGCAGCGCCTGGCGCACTTGGCGGCCAGGCTCGAAGTAGGGGAGGTGGCCTTGGAAATGCCGTTCATCGACATGGACAAGAGCGAAATAATAGGCCTGGGCCTTCGCCTCGACGTGCCGTTGGAGCTGACCTGGTCGTGCTACTACGGCGGCGACCGGCCGTGCGACGCCTGCGAGCAATGCAGTTCGCGCACGCGGGCGTTCGCATCACTGGGCCTGGTCGACCCGCTGCGGAAGCTCCAGTCGCGAAGAGCATAGACAGGCCAGCAAGGCGAGCATGGCTAGCGCCGCCGCGCCGAAGAACGGCAACCCGATCGCTTCCGGCAATGCGGACCGCTGGGCGAAGCCGAACAAGTAGGCGAATATCGGCGGCCCCAACAGGCCGGCGGCGCTCGCGGGAATGCTCAAAGCGCCCTGCAGCGCACCCTGGCGGTCGGTGACATTGCTTAGCAGACTGCTCATCGATGGCATGAACAAACTGGTCGCGGCGACCAGCGAGGCAGACAGCAGCAGGCCGTGCAGCGATGTGGCCACGCCGTACATGGCGAATCCCAGGATGCCGACCGACAATCCCAACCAAGCGCAGCGGCGCTCGCCAAGACGCTCGACCAGAAGACGCGTGCCAAGCAGCTGGATCGCCATATAGATCAGGCCGGCGACGGCGATTACATAGCCGGCATCGGCAGCCTCCAGCCCCAGATTCAGGGTCATGTGCACGACCAACACGGTAGCCGGCGCGGCGCGAGTGATTTGGTACAGGAAGATGCACAGAAAGGCGTATGGATGCGCCCCGATCAGGGACGAAACCGTGCGAACGCCGCCACGCAGGCCATAGGCACGAGGCGCTATCGACGTCGGAGTCTTCGCACCCGCATCGTCGCGCAGCCGCAAGACGACGATTAGCGTAGCGAGCCCTGCGGCCAGGCCGGCAACGAGGAAAGCCAATGGCAGATGGTGCTGGCCGAGCCAGCCGCCGAGCAATGCGCCCAAGGCCAGCCCCAGGCCGGCCACGCCGCCGAGTCGCGCCAAGGCGGTCGCGCGCGCACTCGGATCGAGGTCGACGATCAAGTTGGCGCTGGCGATCGGCATGGTCGCCGACAGACCGGCGCCGAGCAGGCGCACGAGGACGATCGCGAACAGCTGGCCGCCCACGATCGCCAGCACCCAGTTGGTGACCGCAGCCAGGCCGAGCGAAAGCAACAGCAGCCGGCGCGAGCCGGACAGATCGCTCGTCCAGGCCAGCAAAGGCAGAGCCAGCAGCTGCAACAGGCCGGTAAGCGTGGACAGCAGGGCAATCGCCGCTACCGTGCGGCCGGGATCCTGATGAGAAGCCGCGGCGATCGCCAACGGCAGGGCCGGCGCCAGAATGCCGGCAGCAAAGGTGTCGAGAAAGATCAGGGAATAAACCGGGTGGGCGAACGCACTGCGTAGCTCGGTCGTTATCGGCATAACGTCTCAATAGGGTCGGTTCCCGACTCGAAAGCGGGGAGGGGACGGGACTCTTCGCAGAGCAGGCCCGCTCCTCGCTCAACAGGGGCCGTCGTTAGACCATTCGGCGCCCCGTTTGGTTAGGCGTTGCCCGTCGATGCACCGGGACGTGCCGCCATCGGAACGCTCCCGTCGCAGCTTTTCTAGCTCCGCATACAGTTCGGCCACATCGGACCGCAGGGCGTCGCGTTCGTCCCGCAAAGTATCGAACTGCTTTCGAATGCTTTCCCGCTCTTCCCGCACGCGGGAGGCCTGCAGGGCGCTTTGTTTTTCCTCTGCGGCCACCTGCTGCTTTGCGATGATGTAGGCGGTCGTCACTGCAGTTCCCACCAACCCGACCAGCATGAAGATGGTTAGGCCGGGGCTAAGCCAGCCCCACTTTGTGGCGTCATCGCTTCTGATGATGTTTCGTCTCTCTTCCATAAGAAGCCCCGGGCAATCCAAGGCTAGGATAAGAAAAAGCCCCCCGAATGGGGACCTCGTTAATTCGCGCCGATTCCAGCGCCTCCTTGACCCGTTGACGGCCTCGGGCGGCCTGCGCGGCTTCCCGACGCCGCCGGGCAGAGTTGACCCGGATCGCGGCCGCGCATCCGCCAGCCGGACCACGGGGCGGTGAGGTTAGCGCGGGGGCGCAGTCGTTCGGGCACTGCCGGCCTTCAGACCAGCGCCGGGACAAGTCGTCACGGTGGCCTCCTGTCGGTGTGAGTACCGTCAGGAGACCACGCAGGAGCCGCACCAGCCGCGACCACACGCCCGTCCACAATTTCGCATAATGCATATTATGTTATTACCTGGCGCATACGGGTCACCCAGGCCGGCACGATTCCCTCGCCGCGAACGCCGGGCCAAACCGGCTGATACGGTACGGTCTAGAACGGCCTTGGGATATGTGGATCGCCGGCACGCGCCCGCAATGAGATCCTGAGCGCTCAGGGCAGAAATCTCGAGCCGATCGCAGGATGTGGCCGGCGCCCCGTTCCGAATGGCCGGTCGCCGCCCGGCTGTGCCGGCCGATGGCCGCTGCCGCGGCGATATTTGCGTGACGCGTGACGAATCGTTGCCGCGATGCAGAATTGCGAGCGCTCGACCGAATTTCGCATAATGACGCCGAGCGCGCCGATGCCAGGGCACCCAAACCGCGCCCGCGGTCCATTCAGAGGCGCCGCGCTCGACGCTTCCTGTTGCTGCAGCCCCCTGCAAGGCGGCGTCAACGTCGACACACCCTGTACGATGCGCATAGCCACCGTCTGCTCGGCGACAAGAGCTTCAAGGCCTGCTCATGAGCGATATCGCAACGATCGCCTGTCCGCACTGCCATGCGCTGAATCGCGTGCCGCGAACGCGCCTGCACGACTCGCCCGGATGCGGACGCTGCCATCGCCGGCTGTTCGCCGGGCAGCCGCTGACGCTCGATGCAAGCAGTTTCGCCGTCCATGTCGGGCGCAGCGAGTTGCCTGTGCTGGTCGATTTTTGGGCCCCCTGGTGCGGTCCGTGCCGGACGATGGCGCCTCAGTTCGAGGCCGCTGCAGCGCAGCTCGAGCCCGTATTGCGTCTGGCCAAGGTCGACACCGAAGCGCAGCCGGGTCTTGGCGCGAGCCACTCGGTGCGTAGCATCCCTACCCTGGTCCTTTTCCGCCAAGGCAAGGAGCTCGCTCGCCGTTCGGGCGCCATGGCGGCCGGCGAAATCGTGCGCTGGGCCAGCGCGGAACTCGCCCGCGGCACGGCGCGATAGGGGGCGGCGGCGCTGGCCGCCCGCAGCACCCGCAAAACAGACCTCGTTCGTTGCCGCCGCATCGCGGCCGGCCAGCGCAGACCCCTGTCGGCGTTGACCCAGATCAACCGGACGCGTGAGCGAAACGGCATGATCGCCCCAGGACCGGAGGCGCATCGATGATGACACTCTCGCAATTGCAGTCCTTCCTGCTGCTTGGGGCCGCGATCAACTATGCGGTCTTGCTTCTCGGCTTTTTGACCTGGGTGCTGGCCGGCGATGCCCTGTGCCGCGTGCACGCGCGCTGGTTCGAACTGGATCGCCCGCAGATCCATCGAATGGCCTACCTGCTTTTCGGCGGATACAAGCTCGCCACGTGGTTGTTCTTCATTGTCCCCTGGCTTGCGTTGCGCCTGTTGTCCCAAGCTTGAGCGATCCGGCGGCCTGGCCGTCGGGATCGTCCCGCCCGGCCTGCCGCCGAGGCCGGCAGTGTTGCCGCGGATCGCCCCTGATCCGCGGCGGCGGCATGACCCTTCCGCCGCCGGAGGCCGTCGCCATGTCCGAACTCATCGATCGCTCACTCCAACTCCTGTACTTCATGGCTCCGGCCTACCTCGCCAACATGGCGCCGCCGTTCGTGCGCTACTGGCGTGGATGGAACCGGCCGATCCATGCGCACAGTCTGGGCGAGCACAAGACCGTCCTCGGCTTCGTCCTGGGCGTGCTGGTCGCAGTGTCCGCCGCGGCCGCGCAGAAAGCTCTCGACTTTCCCTCTTCGCTGGCGGACTACGCCCACTGGTTCTGGCTCGGCCTGGGCTTCGGCGTCGGCGCGATGACCGGGGACTGCGTGAAAAGCTACTTCAAGCGGCGTCGGAAAATCGCTCCAGGCGCGCCATGGATACCGTTCGACCAGTTGGACTTCGTGCTCGGGGCGCTGCTGCTGGTCGCTCCTTTCGCCGACCTGTCGATTTCCGACGCGGCCTTCATTCTGACGGTCTCGCTGCTCGGCGACGTTCTAGTCAACCGGATCGCCTATCGGCTGGGCATCAAAACCAGTCCGTGGTGAGCGGCCGCCGAGGCCGCGGCGCTCACGGATTGCGCGATGGCGCAGGATCTGCGCGGCGAATGCGACGAGTCGCCGACGATTCCGCGCCAGGCGCCCGCTACAGAGGCAGCTCGTAGATCACCTGACTGGCGTCATCGGGGTCGACCCGGATATCGAAGCCGAGATACCTGGCCAGATCCCGCATTTGCACGTTCTCGGCCGAATCGATCGAACTCATCCGCTCGATGCCGCGGGCGCGGGCAACCTCGATCAGATGACGCATCAGCAGTGTGCCCAAGCCCTTGTGCTGCCATGCGTCGGTTACCGTCACAGCGCACTCGCACTGCGTTGCGTCCCGATCGGTGCTGTATCGGCTGACGCCGACGATGCGATCGTGCCCGTCCTCTGCGACCACCGCGACGAAGGCGACTTCATGCACGTAATCGATCTCAGTGAAGCGTTCGAGCACAGCGTCGCTGGGGCGCTTTACCTGCCCGAGGAAGCGATAGCGCCTGGCCTGGTCGGACAGCCCTTCGATGAACGCGCGCTCTGCCTCCTTGTCCTGCGGCAGGATCGGCCGGATCAGTACATGGCTGCGATCGCGCAGCGTTTCCGACCAGCGCGGATACTCCGGCCCGGCGGAAGGAGTGAATACCAAAGGACCCTGACTCATGGCGGCTTTTCCCTGCGGTCGTGTCCGCCAAGCTAGATCGGACGCTTCGTCGGTCGCTTGATCCAGATCAAGCAACGGGCCGTACCCGGCCGCGGCGTTTGACCCGGATCAATCGCCGCTTGCCTCGCCGATACAGACTGACGCCGTCGCCGGCGACTCGCGTCGGCCGACAACGCCACTCAGGAGACGCGTCATGGCACTGCCTACTACTTGGAATCCGGTCGGCCCGCTCGCCCGGATCGATCCTTTTTTCGACGAATTGCTCAACGGCCTCGGCGTCCGTCCCGCGCTTGCGAAGGAATACGAGCGCGCGATGGAAATGCGCCTGGACGTGCGCGAAGACGAAGACCATTACAGCGCTTTTATCGATCTCCCCGGAGTCAAGAAGGCCGATATCGACGTGTCCGTCGAGGGCAGTCAGGTCACGGTACGGGCTGAGGTGAACCGGGACAAGTCGGACAAAAAGGGCAAGCAGATCCATAGCGAACGCTACACCGGCCAGGCCTGCCGTTCGTTCCGTCTGCCGCTCGAAATCGACGGCGAAAAAGCGACGGCCGCCTACGACGGCGGCGTGCTGAGCCTGTACTTGCCCAAGAAGAACGGCGCGTCCGGCAAGCGGATCTCGGTCGGCTGAGCGCGGCAGCGGCCGGTTGCGCAGCCGCAACGGCGCGCGCCCGGGTCGAGTCCGCGATCACCGCCGAGAACGCGACGGCATCGGGTCGGTCCCGGCGGCGGCACGAACGCATCCGCGCGGCTAAAGATCCCGGCAGCGCTGATAACGCCCCTCGCGATCGCGCAATTGCTCCCAGCCGTTGTCGAGCCGCTTCATGCCGAGCTGGCCGAGGCAGGCCAGGCCGTACTGGCGCGCTGTCGCGGAGCCGTGCGCCGGCAGGCCGATCACGCTCGGCGACGGGTGCGGCCGGCCGAGGCCGCGCGCCAGCACCATCGAGGCGTTGTAGTCGGTGCTCTCGCAGACCTGGCGCAGCCAGGGTTGCGCCGGGTGGCGTTCGGTCAGGCGCTTGCAGTCCACCGGCTGATAGCTGGCCGCGACGCTGCGCGCCGGCGCCGGCGGGCGCGGTTTCGGCTTAGAGACATGCAATTGCGCCACCGCCAGCGTCGGCCACAAGGCCACGATCAGGATCGAAGTCCGCATCCCTGCCCCCTCAGGCATCGCAATCGAACTATGGGTCCATTGCAGTTCTGACGCCGAGCCGCCGTTGCGGCGGCGAACCGGGTCAGCCTGTCGCCGCCGGCCTCATCGGCATTCGGCCTTGCCCGGCTGGATCCGGAATTTTTGCGGTCCCGGCATGGTCGACTTCTCGTAGATCACCTTGACCAGCACCGAGCAGGCCTGCGACGACACCCGATAGCCGCCCTGTGCGCGCTCGATGCGTTCGATCGGCGCCTGCTTCAATGCTTCGGCCACTTCCTTGCTGCCGGTTACGGCCTGGATTTCGCGGCTGCTTTGCCAGAACGGCGGCAGCGCGGCCCAGGCCGGTACGGCCGCGGCCGACAATGCGGTGGCGATCGCGATGCGATGGATGCGATGAACGGCCCTGCTGCGCATGCCCTACTCCGCCGGACGTCGTTGCGCGCCCTGTGCGCCGATCCTACCGCGCTTGCGCACTATCGCGTCGTCGTCGCGCGCTCCAAGATGAGCACCCGGTCGCATTCGGTCTCGCGCGGCGCAACGAGGCTGCCATATCGGACCGATACGGTGGCGCTTCCCCCCTGCTCTCGCGTGCCGAGCCGCCGCCATGCACGATCGCGACGATACCGCCCTGCCCCGCCGCCGCTTTCTCGGCCAAAGCGCCGCCGCCCTGAGCCTGGGCGCCGCCCGCCTGGCCCTGCCCGCGCTCGCCGCACCGGCGGCCATCGCCTCGGAGACGGCGCGCCCGCGCCTGGATTACGGCATCCAGTTCGGCGATGTCGGCGCTCACGGCACGACGGTCTGGGCGCGCAGCGACCGCACCTCGCGGATGTGGATCGAGGTCGATCGCGACGAGCGCTTCCGCCGCCCGCTGCGCCTGTGCGGGCCTTGGGCCACGCCCGCCAGCGACTTCACCGCGCGCCTGGATCTGCCGCTGCGGCCGGACGGCCAGCCGCGCCATGTCCGGGTCGCGTTCGAGGATGCCGACAGCGGCCTGCGCAGCGCCTGGAGCCAGGGCCGCCTGCGCGCGGCGCCGGACGGCTCGCGGCCGGTGCGCTTCGTCTGGGGCGGCGACGTCGCCGGCCAAGGCTGGGGCATCAACCCCGAGTTCGGCGGCATGCGCATCTTCGAAGCCATGCGCCTGCGCGACCCGGATTTCTTCCTGCATTCCGGCGACAGCGTTTACGCCGACGGCCCGATCGCCGCCGAGCAGGCCGCCGAGGGCGGCCGGATCTGGCGCAACCTGGTCGCCGAGGGGGTGCACAAGGTCGCCGAGACCCTGGACGAGTATCGCGGCCGCTATCGCTACAACCTGCGCGACGCGCACCTGCGCCGGTTCGCCGCGCAGGTGCCGCAGCTATGGCAATGGGACGACCATGAGGTGGTCAACAACTGGTCGCCGGGCAAGGACCTGCAGGCCGACCCGCGCTATGCGGTGAAGGACATCGGCCTGCTGGTGCGGCGGGCGCGCCAGGCCTTTCTCGAGTACTCGCCGCAGCGCCGGTTGCGCGACGCCGCGGCGACGCGGATCGACCGGGTCGTGCATTACGGCCCACTGCTGGACGTGTTCATGCTCGACATGCGCAGCTATCGCGGCGCCAACACCCATAACCTGCAGGCCGCGGCCGATGCCGATACCGCCTTCCTCGGCCGCCGCCAGCTGCGCGAGCTGATCCATAACCTGCGCCGTTCGCGCGCGACCTGGAAGATCGTCGCCGCCGACATGCCGCTGGGCCTGCAAGTGCCCGACGGCACCGACGCCGCCGGACGCAAGCGGTGGGAAGCGGTCGCCAACGCCGACCCGGGCCTGCCGCGCGGGCGCGAGCTGGAGTTCGCCGAACTGCTGCGGGCGATCCGCGACGTGCCCAACGTGGTCTGGCTGACCGCCGACGTGCACTACTGCGCCGCGCATTACTACGACCCGAATCGCGCAGCCTTCCAGGATTTCGCCCCGTTCTGGGAATTCGTCGCCGGGCCGCTCAATGCCGGCGCGTTCGGGCCCAATGCGCTGGATGCGACCTTCGGCCCGCAGGTCGTGTTCCAGAAGGCGCCGCCGCACGCCAACGCCTCGCCGCTGGCCGGCTATCAGTTCTTCGGCGAGGTCAACATCGATCCGCTGACGCGCGAGTTGCGGGTGGACTTGCGCGATCTCGACGGGCATAGCGTGTATGCCAAGAACTTGGCGGCGGTTTGATCGCCGCGGCGGCGAAAGGGGGCCAGCGCCCTGAAGCAACTTTCGGCGATCAGTGCTTGAGGTCGAGCTTGGCGGTCTTGTCGCGATAGCTGCGCTTGGGGTCGGCGCCGAGCAGCAGCTTGACCCCGGCCAGCAGGCTGTTCTCGTTGAGCCAGACTTCGGCCCGGTCCGGGTCCAGTCGCAGCAGGGCGAGCTTGGGGTCGTCCTTGCCGCCTTCGTACCAGGCGGCGATGAAGGGGTTCCACAGGCGTTCGATCACCGCCCGGTCGAGCTGGGAGCGCAACTGACCGGTCACAGTCGCGAACACTTCGTGGTCTTTCGAAGTCAAGGTCATCGTCGCGGCCGCCGTGCCGCCGCCCAAGGCCTGGACCAGGCCGTTGTCGGTCGCGGTGAAGAACCAGATCGGCCCGTGCTCGTGCTCGTAAAGCGCGGTCATCGGCCGCGGCAGACCCGGACCTTCGCCGCTGTCTTCCAGGCCCAGCATCACGGTACGGTCGGACTGCAGCGCCTTCCAGAATTTCTGTTCCAGCTCTTGCGGGGTGTGGGACATGAGGGTTCTCCTAGGATCGGGGGCGAATCGCGACGCCGCGCGCTCGGCCTCAGCGCTTGCCGGCCGGCAACGGCTCTTCGTCCTGGCCGTAGGCCGGTGGCGTATAGAAATTGACGGTCTTGAGCGGGCTGCGGCCGGTGTTGCGGATCTCGTGGCGCTCGCCGCGCTCGATCGCCAGCAGGCTGCCGGCGCGCAGCTTCTGCCGCACGCCCTCGACGATCGCCAGGCCGGTGCCGGACACCACGTACAGCCACTGGTCGGCGCCGCGATGGCGGTTGTCCGGCCCGCCTTCGCTGTCGTCCGGAGCGATCACCATCTCGGCGGCCTGGGCGCGGCGCAGGGTGAACGCGACCCGGAAGCCTTTGCCGAAGCGAAAGTGCTTGTGCTGCATGGCGACTCTCCGAAGGGACGGGCACAGCCTCGCGGTTGCCGCGTTAAGCGCGCACAGCGACGGCGTGAAGAAATCCGGATTCACGCCGCGGCGACGACGCGGCGCCAAGCATCGAACGCGATTCCGCAATCTTGGCCAGCATTCGAGCATGCGCCGATCCGACGCCCCACCCCATCGCCCGCGCATCGGTTGCGCGGGCTGGTCCTTGCCGGCCGCGGCCAAGCCGCGCTTCGGCCCCGGCGATAGCGTGCTGCAGCGCTACGCGACCCGGTTCGACGCGGTCGAAATCAACTCCTCGTTCTATCGCCCGCACCGGCGCTCGACCTACCAGCGCTGGGCCGCCAGCGTGCCCGAACGGTTTCGCTTCAGCGTCAAGCTGCCGCGCCGGATCAGCCACGACGCCGGCCTGCGCGGGGTCGGCGCGCTGCTGGACGAGTTCGTCGATCAGGTCGAGGGCCTGGGCGACAAGCTCGGCGTCCTGCTGCTGCAGTTGCCGCCGCGGCTGGCCTTCGATGCGGCGGTCGCGGCGCGCTTCTTCGCCATGCTCGGCCGGCGCAGCGCGACGCCGGTGGTCTGCGAACCGCGCCACCGCAGTTGGTTCGAGCCGGCAGCGCAGGCATTACTGCAACGCCAAGGCATCGGCCGCGCCGGCGTGGATCCGCAGATCCCCGTCGTTGCGGCGGCGGCGCCGAGCCAAACCGGACCGGTGCGTTATTGGCGCTGGCACGGTTCGCCGCGGGTCTACTACAGCGCCTACGGGCCGCAACGCCTGCGCGCCATGGCGCGGGCGGCCTGCGCTGGCGGCGGCGACGCGCAGACTTGGTGCATCTTCGACAACACCGCGGCCGGGCACGCGGTCGAGGATGCGCTCGCGTTCCAGGCGCTGTGCGCGGCTCCGGACTGAACTACAACGGCTTCAGCGCGCCAGCGCGCGCAAGGTCTCCAACCGATCGGCCTCGGTCGCGGGCTTGTCGTGGCGCCAGCGCAGGATCCGCGGGAAGCGCACCGCCACCCCCGATTTGTGCCGGCCGGAACGGTTGACCGCTTCGAAACCGAGTTCGAAGACGTGCTGCGGCACCACCGAACGCACCGGGCCGAACCGCTCCAGGGTGTGGGCGCGGATCCAGCGGTCCAGGGCCAGGATCTCGGCGTCGTCCAGGCCCGAATAGGCCTTGGCCACCGGCACCAGCGCGCCCTGGTCCCACAGGGCGAAGGTGTAGTCGGTGTATAGGCTGCTGCGACGGCCGTGGCCGGATTGGGCATAGACCAGGACCGCGTCGATGCTGAGCGGGTCGATCTTCCACTTCCACCAGTCGCCACGGCGGCGCCCGCGCTGATACGCCGACTCTCGGCGCTTGAGCATCAGCCCCTCGACGCCTCGTTCGCGCGCCTGTTCGCGGCGCGACGCCGCCTGTTCCCAACTGTCGGCCGAGACCTGCGGCGACAAGGCGATGCGCGGCTCGCCGGCCTGCTGCAGAAGCTCGGCCAACGCGGCGCGACGCTGCGCCAGCGGCCGCCCGCGCCAGTCTTCGCCTTCGAGCTCCAGCAGATCGTAGGCCAGCACCCGCGCCGGCGCCTCGGCCAGGGTCTTGGCGCCTGGTTTGCGGCGCTGGATCCGGGGCTGCAGCGCGGCGAACGGCAGCGGCCGGTCCTCGCCCTCGCGCCAAGCCAGCAGTTCGCCGTCGATCACGCAGTCGCGGCGCAGCCGTTGCGCCGCCGCTTCGATCTCGGGAAAGCGGCCGTCCAGGCGCTCCTCGCCGCGCGACCACAGTACCGCCTCGCCGCGCCGGCGCAGCAATTGCAGGCGGATCCCGTCCCATTTCCATTCCAGCAGCCAGTCCTCGACCGGGCCCAGGCGTTCGACCGGCGCCTCCAGCGGCGAAGCGAGAAAGAACGGATACGGCTGCTGCCGGTCTTCCGCCCGCGCCTGCGGTTCGAGCAGGCCGGCGACGAACTGCGGCGAAGGCGTCCAGGCGCCGAGCATGCGCTGGGCGATCAGGGCGATGTCGACCTGCGACCACTCTGCCAGCGCCTGCTGCACGAGTTTCTGCGACACGCCGACCCGCAGCGCGCCGGTCAACAGCTTGTTGAACACGAAACGCTGCGCGAACGGCAACGAGCGCCAGCCGGCGACCACCGCCTCGCGCCGCGACGCCGGGTCGGCGCCGGCGCACGGCGCCAGGCGCTGTTCGATCCACACGTGCAACGGCAGGTCTTCGGCGCCTTGCTGCGGGTCGTCGAGCAGCAGGGTCAAGGTCTCGGCGAGGTCGCCGACCTGGTCGTAACTCTCGTCGACCAGCCACACCGGAAGTGCCGCTTCGGCGGCGATCCATTCGCGCAACTCGCGGGTGTTGGCGATGCGCGCCAGCTTGGCGCCGGACAACAGCCACAAGGCCCAGGCCAGGTCCGGTGCCGGCGCCTGTTCGAAGTAGGCGCGCAGGGCGGCGCGCTTGTCGCCGGTCGCGGTGCTGCGGTCGAGCTGCTGGTACAGGGCGGCCAGGCGCTTCATGTCGCCAGGCTTTCGTGCTCGGCGGTGCGCCAGGCCTCGGTGCGCAGGCCGCGTTCGGCCAGGCTGCGCAGCAGCGCATCGCTGCGCCCGTGCACGGCGACCACCCGGCCGGCGCCGCTGTCCTCGACGCTGCGCAGCAACGCCGGCCAGTCGGCATGGTCGGAGACGACGAAACCGCGGTCGATGTTGCGCCGGCGGCGGTTGCCGCGCACCCGCATCCAGCCCGAAGCGAAGCCGGTCTGCAGCCGACGGAAGCGGCGCAGCCAGGCCGAGCCGGCCGCCGACGGCGGCGCCAGCACCAGCTCGCCGGCGTAGTCGTCGCGTCCGCCCTGCTCGGCCACGTGCGCGGTCTCGACCATGGCGATGCCGGCCTGGCGGTAGACCTCGACCCCGGCGGCGATCGCGCCGTGCAGCCAGACCGGACGCGGATCCACTCGGGCCAGTTCGGCGAGCAGGCGCTGCGCCTTGCCCAGCGCATAGCAGAACAGCACCGCGGCCTCGCCGCGGGCGGCGCAGTCGCGACGCCACTGGACGATTTCCGCCACGGATTCGGCGGTGTCCGGCCAACGGTACACCGGCAGGGCGAAGGTCGATTCGGTGACGAAGACCTCGCAGCGCACCGGCTCGAACGGCGCGCAGGTAGGGTCGGGCTGGCGCTTGTAATCGCCGGACACCACCCAGACCCGGCCGCCGGCCTCGACCCGCACCTGCGCCGAACCGAGCACGTGCCCGGCCGGATGCAGCGATACCCGCGCATCGCCGAGCGCGAAGACCTCGCCGTAGTCGTAGCTGCGGTAGTTCTGTTCGCCCAGGCGCCAACGCAGGATCGGCAGGCCCTGGCGACTGCCGTGGTACTCGCCCATGCCGGCGCGTGCGTGATCGCCGTGGCCGTGGGTGATCACCGCGCGGCGCACCGGACGCCATGGGTCGATGTGGAAGTCGCCTTGCGGGCAGTACAGCCCTTCAGGGCGGACCACGATCAGGTCGTCGCGGGCGGCATCGGCGTTCATGCGGGGAGCCTAGCGCGGCGTCTTGGCGCCGCGCTTCACGCCGTCTAGACCGCGGTGCGGCATCCGCCGCGACCGCACGGGCTCAGGCGTCCAGCGTCGCGCCGCCGTCGATGCGCAGATCGTGCAGGGTGATGTGCCGGGCGCGATCGGACAGCAGGAAGCAGATCGCTTCGGCGATGTCGTCGGGGTCGGCGATGCGGCGCAACGGAATACCGAGCCGGTAGCGCGCCGGCACGCCGTCGAGGATCTCGCGCCGCGCGCTTTCGTCGCCGGCGAAGGCGCGTTGCATCGCGGTGTCGGTCGAGCCCGGCGAAACGATGTTGCAGCGGATCCCGTGCGGCGCCAGTTCCAGCGCCAGGCAGCGCAGATACTGGTGCGCGGCGGCCTTGGACGCGGCATAGGCGGACATGCCGACCCGCGGCGCAGCGGCGGCATTGGAGCCGACCGCGACGATGCTGCCGCGGCCGCGTTCGCGCATGCGCCGGGCGACCGCGCGGGTGGTCGCGAACACCGCCCGCGCATTGACCGCCATGCACGCGTCCCAGTCCTCGAAGTCGAGATCGAGGCTGGCGCCGACGCGCAGGATGCCGGCGACATGGGCCAGGTGCCCGATCGGGCCGCGTTCGCGTTCGATCGCCGCCACCGCGGCCTCGACCGCGCCGGCATCGGTCAGATCCAAGGCGGTCGCGGCGACCTCGGCGCCGGCCTCGCGCAAGGCGCCGGCGGTGGCCGCCAACGCATCGCCATCGCGATCGATCAGCGCCAACCGCGCGCCCTGCCCCGCCAGCCGCTGTGCGGTGGCGGCGCCGATGCCCTGCGCGGCGCCGGTGACCACGACCAGTCGCCCGGCGAACTCGCCTTCGCTGCGGATCGCCGCGACAGCGCTCATGCCGCCGCCTCGTCGAACGCATCCATGATCCGATGCCGTTCCTCGTGATAGCGGTCCTCGTCCCAACTCTCTTTCCAGTACGGCACCGCGTACATCATCGAGCGCGGCACCTCGCGCTCGCGGGCGAGGAAATCGCGGATCGCCACCACTTGCGCGGTTTCGCCGGCCAGGGTCACCGACAAGGTCTGCGCCTGCGGCCACGGCATCGCCCGCAAGGCGTCCAGCAGCAACCGGCTCGGCGCGGCCGGCGCGCCGTCGCGCGAGAACCAGCGCGCATGCAGGCGCGGGTGCGGCGGCAGGTCGAGGATCTCGCCGGCATCGGGCACTTCCAGCAGCGCGTCGACCCGCGCCTGTGCCGGCAACTGCGCGATCACCGCGCACATCAGCGCATAGCTGCTCGGGTCGCCGACCAGCAGGAAACGCTCGGCCTGCGGCTGGAACAACGGCGGGCCGCCCGGGCCGGCCAGGCCGAGCGGATCGCCGGGGCGTGCGGTCGCCGCCCAGCGCGAGGCCGGGCCGTCGTCGCCGTGCAGGACGATGTCGACCTCGAGTTCGTTGGCCTGCGCGTCCAGGCGCGCCACGGTGTAGGTGCGCACGTGCGGCCGCGGCGCGTCCGCCGGCCATACCGGCCCGCGCTCGCCCAGGTTCGGCAGCGCCGGCGCTTCGCCGGCGACCGCGGGGAACAGCAGCTTGATGTGGGCGCCCTCGCTGCCGAGCGGAAACCCGGCCAGCTCGGCGCCGGCCAGGGTGATCCGGCGCATCTGCGGGCTGCGCTGGACGATGCGCGCGACCCGCAGCAGGCGCGGCCGCGACGGCGCGCTCATGCGGCCTCCGCGGCGGCGAGGCCGCTGAGCGAGGCCAGGCTGGCCGAGGGCGTGGCGATCGCCGCATCGAGCAAGCCGAGCAGTGCCGCCCGGTGCGCTTCCAGCACCTGGAGCGGATAGGCCTGCGGATTGGCCTCCAGATCCAGGCGCAGTCCGTCCGGCAAGGGCGAAACGGTGATGTCGAGGTCTTCGACCGCCCCCACCGATACCGGATGGGCGCGACTGCGCAGGCCTGCGAAGACGAAACCGCGGTCGAACGGCATCAGGTTCAGCACCGGCCCATACAGTTGCGCGTGGCTGTCGGCCAGGCCTAGATCGCCGCGCAGCCATTCGTAGTTGTAGCGCTGGTGCGGACGCACCGCGCGCAGTTCGGCGGCGACCTCGCGCACCAGGGTGTCGAAGCCCTGCGCCGGGTCCAACGCGATCCGCAGCGGCACCACGTTCATCGCCATGCACGGTACGCCCAATGCGGCGCTGCCGAGCCGGTTCATCACCAGCAGGCCGAGAACGATCTCGCGCGCGCCGCTGCGCGCATGCATCCAGGCCGCGATCGCCGCGACCAGCCAGCTGGCCCAGTCCGCGCCGGCGGCCCGCGCCGCGCCTTGCCAGGACTGGTACTGCGCCGCCGGCATCAGGCTGCGCAGCGAATGCGCGCGGTCGTCGGGCGCGCACTTGCGCCCCAAGGTGACCGGTTCGCCGGCGCCGGCGTAGCGCTCGAGCCAGAACGCGCGATCCTGCGCGCAGCGCGGCGACTGCCGATACGCGGCGTCCTCGGCCACCACCGGCGCCAGCGACCAGTCCCGCGCCGGCGCCGCCGCACGCCCGCCGACCGCGGCGCTGTACAGCTCGGCGACGCGGTGGATCAGCAGCAGGTAGGCGAAGCCGTCCAGGGCGATGTGGTGCACGCGCAGATACCACAGGTGCCGCTGCGGACCGAGCCGGATCAGCGCGCTGGCGAACAAGGGGCCCTGGCGCAGATCGGCGCGCCGCGCCAAGTCGCCGCGCATCCACTCGCGCGCTTCGCTCCAGGGGGCGACGGCGGTCGAACAATCGATCAGCGGCCAATCCACCCCGCGTGCGGGATCCAGGCGCTGAGACAGCCCGTCTTCATCCTCGCGATAGCGCATGTGCAGGGCGTCGCAGGCGCGCAAGGCGTCCAGGACCGCCGCGCGCAATGCCTCGATATCGAGTTCGCCCTCCAGTTCGACCGCTTCGGCGGTCCACAACGACGGACTGCCCGGATCGAGCTGCTGCGCCGCCCACATGCCGTATTGCGGCCCGGTCAGGGCCAAGGACTCCGGCGCGCTCATCAGGCGGCCCGGCGCGAGTCGATCAGCTGCCACCAGTCGGCGACGCTGGCGCGCTCGGCCAGTTCGACCAGGCCGATCCGTTCGCCGCCGGCCGACCAGCGTTCCAGTAGGCTCATCAGCCGGATCGAATCCAGGCCGATCTCGAACGGGTTGTCCTCGGCGCCGACCTGGTCCAGCGGCACTTCGATGATCTGCGCCAGTTCGCTGCGCAACTGCGCCAGGCTGCGCGGCAAGCCCAGACCTGCGCCCAGGGCGGCCTCGCAGGCGGCGCGGCCGATCACCACGCCGCAGCGGCGCGAGACGTAGTCCAGCGCCATCGCATGCTCCTGGGCGGAGAAATCGGCGACCGCATCGCCGACCAGGAACGGTTGGATGTCGTGCATGAAGGCGTCGGCGACGGTCATCATGCAGCCGATGTGGGCGTAGATGCCGCACACGATCAGTTGGTCGCGCCCCTGCCCGCGCATGCGCTCGCGCAGGTCGCTGGAAACGAAGGCGCTGTAGCGCCACTTGGCCAGCACGGTGTCCTGCGGCCGCGGCGCGATCTGGCTCGCGACCGCGGCCAGTTCCGGCTTGGCGGTGATGCCCGGCCCCCACCAGGACTGCAGCAGGCCGCGCTGGCCGGCGCTCTGCTCGCCGGGCTGGGCGGTGTAGACCACCGGCACGCCGGCGCCGTCGCAGGCTTCGCGCAGGGCGCGGATGTTGCCAAGCAGTTCCGGCACCGGCGCCTGGCCGCGGTCGTAGAAGGCAAGGAAATAGTCCTGCATGTCGTGGATCAGCAGCACCGCCCGCGCCGGGTCCGGACGCCAGTCGACGCGATTGGCGGGCAGGCGTTCGGCGCCCGGCATGGGGTAGCTGGCGATGGTGGGGATGGTCATGTCGGGTCCGCGGTCGCTGAAATGGAAGTCGCTGGGGTGGGCGCCGTCGAAACGGACGCTATCGAAATGGGCGCCGTTGAAATGGAGCAGGCGGCCGACGCCGCGGTGGAGGCGGTGGCGTCGGCGGGCTCGAAGCGCGCGCGCAGGGCTTTCTTGTCGATCTTGCCGACCGCGGTGCGCGGCAGTTGCGCCAACACTTCGATCCGGTCGGGCACCTTGTAGGCGGCGACGCCGCGCTCGCGCACGAAGCGCTGCAGCTCGCGCGGCGCCGGCGCCGGCTCGCGCAGCACCACGAAGGCGCAGCTCTTCTCGCCCAGCCAGCGGTCCGGCATCGCCACCAGGGCGGCGTCGAACACCGCCGGATGGGCGAGCAAATGGCTTTCGACCTCTTCCGCGGCGATTTTCTCGCCGCCGCGGTTGACCAGGTCCTTGGCCCGGCCTTCGACCACCAGGTGGCCGCTGGGCAGGCGCCGTACCCGGTCGCCGGTGCGGTAGAAACCGTCGGCGGTGAAGGCGCGTGCGTTGTGCGCTTCGGCCCGGTAGTAGCCGCGGATGGTGTAGGGGCCGCGGGTCAGCAGGTGCCCGACCTCGCCCTCGGCCACTTCGACGTCTTCGTCGTCGACGATGCGGATCTCGTCGTCCTCGCTGATCGGGCGCCCCTGGCTGGTCAACGCCAGCTCGGCCGGATCGTCGTCGCGGGTGTAGTTGACCAGCCCCTCGGCCATGCCGAACACCTGCTGCAGGCGACAGCCGAAGGCCTCCGGCACGCGCCGGGCGACGTCGCCGGCGAGGTGCGCGCCGCCGATCTGGATCGTGTTCAGGCTGGACAGGTCGTAGCGCCGGCGTGCGCCCGACTCCAGCCAGGCCAGCGCCAGCGCCGGCACCACCGCGGTGAGCGTCACCCGTTCGCGCTGGATCAGTCCGAAACAGGCCTCGGCCTCGGGTCGCCGCGCCAATACCACGCAGCCGCCGGCGTCGAACACCCCCAAGGCGCCGGGCGAACTCATCGGGAAGTTGTGCGCCGCCGGCAGCGCGCACAAGTAGACGCAGCGCTCGTCGAGGCCGCAGATCCGGGCGCTGGCGCGGACGCTGTACAGATAATCGTCGTGGGTGCGCGGGATCAGCTTGGGCACGCCGGTGCTGCCGCCGGACAGCTGCAGGAAAGCGACCTCGCCCGCGTCCGGGCCGTCGTCAGGCTCCCCGGCCGGCGGCGGCGCGTCGTACAGAGCATCGAATGCGTGGAACTCCTGCGCCTCGCCGACCACGATCGCCTGTTGCAGGCAGGCGTGCTCGGCCTGCAGTTCGCGCAGCAGGTTGCGATAGTCGAAGCCGCCGTCGCGGTCGGCGACGATGGCGGCGCGGGCCTGGGCGTGGCCGACGAAGTAGCCGATCTCGGCGCGCCGGTGCGCCGGCAAGGCGAACACCGGCAGCGCGCCGATCCGGAACAACGCGTAGCAGGCGACGTAATGTTCGGCCAGGTTCGGCAGCTGCAGCACCACCCGGTCGCGCGCCACGACGCCGATCCGGCGCAAGCCGGCGGCGAAAGAGCGCACGCGGCGGTCGAATTCGGCGTAGGTCCAGCGGCGCTCGCCGCAGACCAGGGCGATCCGCTGCGGATGCTGCGCCGCCACCTGCGCCAGCCGCGTGTACAGGCCGATCCCGGCCCAGTAGCCGCGCTCGCGATAACGCCGGGCGAAGTCCGCCGGCCAGGGCACGAAGCCGTCCAGATGAGCGTCCTCCTGCGCCTGCCCCGCTACGCTCATGCTTCGCCCTCCCCCGCCGCCGCTTCCACGGCGTGCGCCAGGCCCATCGCGCCGAGCATGGTGCCGAGCTTGGCGCTGGTTTCGGTCAGCTCGGCCTCGGGTTCGGAGCCGGCGACGATGCCGGCGCCGGCGAACACGGTCGCCTGCTGTTCCTCGACCAGGGCGCAGCGGATCGTCACCGCCCATTCGCCGTCGCCGTCGGCATCGCACCAGCCGACCAGGCCGGTGAACAGGCCTCGGTCGTAGCCCTCCAGTTCGCGGATCGCGTCGCGCGCGAGCTGGGTCGGCGCGCCGCACACCGCCGGGGTCGGATGCAAGGCCAGGGCCAGGCGCAGCGAACTGGTGGCCGGATCGTTCAGCACGCCGTCGACGCGGGTCGACAGATGCCACATGGTCGGCGTCGCCAGCAACGACGGCGTCGCCGGCACCTGCAACTCGCGGCAATACGGAGCCAGGCTCGCGGCCACCGCCTCGATCACCAAGGCATGCTCGTGCAGGTCCTTGGCCGATTCGAGCAGGCCGCGGGCGCGGCGCGCATCCTCGTCGGGATCGGCGACGCGCGGGATCGAGCCGGCCAACGGATTGGAGACGATGCGCGCACCGCGCTTGGCCAGCAGCAGCTCCGGGCTGGAGCCGATCAGGCAGGCCGGCGCAGCCTGCACCGCGGCCAGGTCCATGGCGAAGGTGTAGGCGGAGGGCGCACGCGCCAGCAGTTGCGACAACAGTTGCGGGACATCGACCCGCGCGTCGATGCGCAGGCTGCGCGACATCACTACCTTGCGCAGTCCGCCGTCGCGGATCTGCGCCAGCGAGCGTTCGACGTTGCGCTTGAACTGGGCCGGCGCCGGCACCGGTTCGATCGCCGGCCTGGGCCGTTCGTTGCCGGGCACCGCACTCAACGCCGCGCCGCGATGGCGTGCGCGGCCGGCGGCGAACACCGCCTGGCTCGGCAGCCACAGGCGCGCGCCCTGGCCGCGGTCGAACGGCACCGCGCCGAGCAGCGGCAGCCGGCCGTGTTCGAGCGCGGTCTGCGCGAGCAAGCGCTCGGCCGCGCCGGCCAGGCCGTCGTCGATCGCCCGGGTCAGCGGCGCCAACAGCCCGCGCGCATGCCATTGCTGATGCGAGGAAGAGAACAGCGAGTCGTGCGGCTGATAGCCCGACAACAGCGGCGACGCGGCGCCGGCGATCGCGAGCGCTGCGACGGCGGCGGTGTCGTTGCCGGTGTCTTGGCGCGCCAGTCCATTGGCGTCGCCGATCATGGCGCGCCCCCGCACGTGTCGGCGACAGGGCATGGCGCGCGATGCTGCGACAGCGCGCACGAACGAAGACGGGCTGGCGCGTCGATCGCGCCGCGAGTGGATTTCACGGAAGCACCTGCAAGCTCTGGGGGAGGGTCGAGCTTGCGGGCGTGGGCGCCGGCTGGCTGAGGGACGGGCGATGTGGCGCCGTCCAATGGGCAATAAAGTAAGCGCAGCCGGCGAGCTTGGCAAGGCGATAACGCCGGCGATGCGCGCCGGATAATGTGCTGCGCCGCACGGTCCGGATCGACCGTGCGGCGTCGCATCGCGATCGTGCGCCGCTGCGCTGCGATCAGTAGTCCTGGTAGTAAACGTTGTCGATGAAGACATCGACGTTCGATCCGGGCGGATCGGCGGCGAGCATGAACATCTGCTTCAGCGCATGCAGGTCGAGGTCGTGGAAGGCGCTGAACGGGATGCTGACTTCGTGCCAGTTTCCGTCGCGGACCAGGCCGTATTGCGGGCCGCCGGGGGCGAACACGATCCAGCTGTCGCCGAAGGAACTGTTGAGGCCGATCTTGAAACTGTTGCCGGCGGTGGTGCGCATATGGAACTTGAGCCGGCCGTTGCCGAAGCGGCTCATGTTGCGATAGCCGGTATACACGCCGAGCCCGTACCAGGCGCCGGCGTTGGCGCGGAAGGCCATCGACTGGCTGCCCTCGTACGCCGGCGCGGCGATCGGAGTCAGGTTGTTCCACAGGTACAACTCGGCGTCGCTGCCGTAGTTCAGGCGCGCGTTAATGTCGCCGCGCTCGGTGTAGACGCCGAACTTGCCGGCCGGCGCGTTGGCGCCGGTGTACAGCTCGCTGCCCGGGTTCTGGTACAGGCGGATGTAGTCGATCTCCATCTTGCCGGGCAGCGGCGCGCTGATCCCGGCGTTGGAATAGATGCCGGTGTAGCTGCCGCCGACGGCCAGGTTCAGCAGCAGGAAATGCTGCTGGTGGAACTCGTGCAGCGAGGCGCCCTCGATATCGGAAATCGCGAACTCGAAGTATGGCTGGCCGTCGATGGAAACGCGGATGAACTGCGGGTCCCAGGTCATGCGATAGACGTGAAAGCCGCCGGCCAAATCGCTGGGGCTGTCGTAGTCGCGGCCGTAATCGGCCTGCGAGCCCTGGTAGTCCCAATGCACCGCCGCACCGACCCGGCGATTGGCCAGCCCGGCGCCGATCGCCGCGGCCGATCCCATTTCCACCAGGTCGATCTCGCCGCGCGCCGGCCAGTTGCCGACCGTACCGAGCATCCAGTACGCCGGCCACAGGCCGTTGCGCAGGTCCGGCACCTTGATCCGCGCCTCCAGGGTGCCGTACTTGAAGTGCAGCCGGCCCTCGGTCTTGAGCCGCGCCGAGGTGAACGCGCGGCTGCCGAAGGCCTCGCGCCGGGCTTCGATCACCAGCCGTCCGTTCTCGATCCGCGCGTTCTCCGGCCGGCTGGTGTAGTACTGCAGTTCGCTGTTGCCCCACCCGCACAGGCCGATCTGGCAGCCGTCGCCGACGTCGTAGGTCCAGCGGTTGCGGTCGATCGACGGACCGTTGAATTCGTCCCGCCAGACCAGGGTCTGGGCGGCGGCGGGCGTTGCCGCGGCCAGGCCGAACAGCGATGCGAGCAAGGCGGTCGTTGCCAAGCGCGAGAGATTCATGAGCCTGTCTCCTGCAAACGATGTGGGGAGGCGCCCGCGTGCGCGGGCCGCTCGAATGTCCTCTCGATGACAGCGCTGTCAACGAAATCGGCCGCGACCGCCGAGCGGATGATCCGGTTTCCAGGCCGGGTTCACGGTTCGAGTGTGGCGCGGATGCGGCTGCGCCGCGCCGCGTGTTGCAGGACAGCAGCGGTTCGCGTCGCGCCGGGCTGGCGGAACCGCCGCCGGCGGAGATAATCCGGGCTTTCCCCGCCGGATTCCGCATGCCTCTCTCGCATCTGCTGTCGCGCGCGCTCTTGCCCGCCGCCCTGCTCTGCGCCGCTCTGCCCGGCCGCGCCCTGGAGCTGCCGCGCCGCTGGATCCACGGCGCCGCCGGCGAGCCCGCCCTGCAGGTGCAGGCAGCCGCGCCGGGCCTGTGGATCCTGCGCCAGTCCAAGGCCTCCAACTTCGAGGCGCCGTTCCTGTATCTGCTCGCCGGCGAGGATCGCGCGCTACTGCTCGACAGCGGCGCCGAGCCCGCCGCCGGCACCGCGCTGCCGCTGCGCGCCACCGTCGACGAGCTGCTCGCGCAATGGCAGCGCGAACGCGGCCGCAGCGGGCTCTTGCCGCTGGTGGTCGCGCATACCCACTCGCATCGCGACCACATGTACGGCGACGCCGTGTTCCGCGATCGTCCGCACACCCAGGTGGTCGGCCGGCCGGCCGAGGAAGTCGCTGCGTTCTTCGGCCTGGCGCGCTGGCCCGCCGGCTTCGAGTTGGGCGGCCGCGAACTGCGCGTGCTGCCGCTGCCGGGCCACGACCCGGCGCATATCGCCGTCTACGATCCGGTCACGCGCAGTCTGTTCAGCGGCGATAGCCTGTATCCGGGTCTGCTGACCGTGCGCGATCTGCGCGCTTACCGCGCCAGTGCCGCACGCCTGGCCGCGTTCGCCCGGCGACGGCCGGTAGCGCAGGTGCTGGGCGCGCACATTGAGATGAGCGCGCGCCCCGGCGAACTGTACCCGCTGGGCAGCACCGTGCAGCCCGACGAACACGGCCTGGCCCTGGACGGCGCGATCTTGCCGCGCTGGCGGGCCGAGGTCGACGCGCTGGGCGACTTTCTGCACCAGGACACGCACCCGCACTACGCTTTCGCGCGCGTGCCCCAGGCGGGCGAATTCGCCGACCCGCCCAACGTTCACGGCATGCTGGTGGCCGGCGTCGACACGGTCTATCTGTCGCATCTGCCGATGCCGCACTCGCCGCACCACTACCAGCTGATCTTCCAGGCGCAATTGCCAGCGCGGGCGCTGACGCGCTATCGCGAAGACGCCGCCGGGCATCCGCAGCACTACTACACCCTGGTGCCGAGCGAGCGCTGGGTGCTGCCGGACACGATCAAGCCCGGGGCGAGCTTCCGCGCCGACCTCTACCGCGGCCATTTCGAGCGCGGCGGCACGCCGATCGCGCGCGACCTGCAGGTCGGCGTGGGCCGGATCGTGCATTTCCGCCGCTTCGAACCCGGGCGCAAGCCCGATGCCGCGGCCTGGATCGCTTTCGGCGGCGGTCGCGAACGTTTTCTTGCCCATCGCATCGAAGCCGCGCCGGACATGGACCAGATCGTCCGCATCGACGGCTCCGCGACCGGCGCCGCGCTCGACGAAGGCCGCCCGTTGCGCCGGCCGCGGGCCCGCGGCCTGGGCGAATTGCGCGTCGGCGACCGCGTCGGCCGGGCCCGGGTCGAGCGTGTGCTGTACACCGAATACGGCGATCTGGCGCGATGACGCGCCGGCCCGCGGCTTGACCTTCCCACGTGGGAAGGTTGCATGCTGCGCGACGCGGGCGGGCGATTCGGCTTGAAACCCAAGTCGGCCTGCACCATCCTGTGCCCCGCACTCCTGTCGGCGCCCCATGACCTTGTCTTCGCTACTGCTGCGCGTGCTGCTGATCGTCGCCCTGAGCCTGAACGGCTACGCGGCGGCGGCCATGTCCGTGAGCGGAGCCCATGCGATGCACGGCGGGCGCGGATCCGATCGCGTCGCTGCACCCGTCGCGGCCGTCGCCGACGCCTCGGCCGCAGCCGAGGCGCAGACCAGTTGCCATGGCCACGAGGACGGCGCCGCGCCGACGCCGACGGCCGTCCCTGAACCGACCGCGCCGGACGGCGCGCCCGCCGGCGACGACGATTGCTGCGGACAAGCCTTGTGCCAATGCGATTGCCTGCAGGCCGCGGCGATCGTCCGCATCGCCCTGCCCTTGCGTGCGCCGCTGGCGGCCGCGGCTCCGGCCCGGCCGGCGGAAACCGGCGCGCCGAACGCCGAATCCAATCGCCTGATCCGGCCTCCCATCGCCTGAGTCCTGCGTCGCGGAGCCCAGTCCAGGCTCCGCCACCCGCAGCGCTGCACGCCACAGGCGTGCGGCCTGCCGCGCCCGTCCGTGGCCGCAGCCGCGCTGCGCTTGCCCGGACCCGAACGCTTCGCGACACTGCTCGCGACGCTTCCCGTAAGGAAGGTCTGATGAACCGATACTCCCGTTTCGGCGGCAACGACACTGCGCGTCCGCCCGACGCCGGCCGCCGACGCTTCGTCGCCGGCCTGGCCGTCGGCGGCCTGGTCGCCGGCAGCGGCCTGTGGCGCAACGCCGCCGCCGCACCGCTGGCGACCGCGCCGCAGGTGCTCAGCGGCACCGAATTCGACCTCTCGATCGGCGCCGCGCCGGTCGATTTCACCGGTCGCGTGCGCCAGGCGATCACCGTCAACGGCAGCCTGCCGGCGCCGCTGCTGCGCTGGCGCGAAGGCGATACCGTAACCCTGCGCGTGGCCAACCGCCTGCGCGAGGGCATGACCTCGATCCACTGGCACGGCCTGATCCTGCCGGCCAACATGGACGGCGTGCCGGGGCTGAGCTTCGACGGCATCCGCCCGGGCGAGAGCTACGTCTACCGCTTCAAGGTCGGCCAGTCCGGCACCTACTGGTACCATAGCCATTCGCTGTTCCAGGAACAGGCCGGCCTGTACGGCGCGATCGTGATCGACCCGCGCGAACCGGCGCCGTTCCGCTACGACCGCGAGCACGTGCTGCTGCTGTCGGACTGGACCGACCTGGATCCGGCGGCGCTGTTCCGCCGGCTCAAGAAGATGTCGAGCTACGACAACTACTACAAGCGCACGGTCGGCGATTTCATGCGCGACGCGCGCGAACGCGGCCTGCGCGAAACCCTGCGCGACCGCGGCGAATGGGGCCGGATGCGGATGACCCCGACCGACCTGTCCGACGTCAACGGCCATACCTACACCTACCTGCTCAACGGCCGCACCCCGGCCGGCAACTGGACCGGCCTGTTCCGGCCCGGCGAAAAGGTGCTGCTGCGCTTCGTCAACGGCTCGGCGATGACCTACTTCGACGTGCGCATCCCGGGGCTGAAGATGACCGTGGTCGCCGCCGACGGCCAGTACATCCATCCGGTCACGGTCGACGAGTTCCGCATCGCCGTGGCCGAGACCTTCGATGTCCTGGTCGAGCCCAGCGGCCAGGACGCCTACACGATTTTCTGCCAGGACAACGCCCGCACCGGCTACGTTCGCGGCACCCTGGCGGTGCGCGAGGGCCTGCAGGCCGAGGTGCCGCGCAACGACCCGCGCCCGCTGCTGACCATGGAGGACATGGGTCATGGCGGCATGGGCCACGGCGGCCACGACATGGGCGGAATGAAGGGCATGGAGGGCGGCTGCGGCGCCGCCATGGGCCATGGCGGCGGCATGAAGGGCATGGAAGGCGGTTGCGGCGCCAACATGGGCGGAGGCGATCATGCGAAGCACGGCGCCGCGGCGTCGCCGCAGGGCGATCCGCGCCTGATCGACATGCGCGCGATGAGCGTCGCGCCCAAGCTCGACGACCCCGGCATCGGCCTGCGCGGCAACGGCCGCAAGGTGCTGACCTACGCCGACATGCGCAGCCTGTTCGACGATCCCGACGGCCGCGAGCCGGGCCGCGAGATCGAGCTGCACCTGACCGGCCACATGGAGAAGTTCGCCTGGTCCTTCGACGGGCAGAAGTTCGAAGGCGCCGAGCCGATCCGCATGACCTACGGCGAACGCCTGCGGGTGGTGCTGGTCAACGACACCATGATGACCCACCCGATCCATCTGCACGGGCTGTGGAGCGACCTGGAGAACGAGCGCGGCGAATTCCATCTGCGCAAGCACACCATCGACATGCCGCCGGGGACGCGCCGCAGCTACCGCGTGCGCGCCGACGCGCTCGGCCGCTGGGCCTACCACTGCCACCTGCTTTACCACATGGAAGCCGGGATGATGCGCGAAGTGAGGGTCGAAGAATGAGCCGCCTTCGTCCGCATGTTTCCGCATTGAGCCTGGCGCTGTGCGCCGCGGGCCTGGCACCGGGCTTCGCCGCGGCGCAGTCGGCGCACGCCGGCCACGCGTCGCCGCCGGCGGCTGCGCCGGCGACCCGATCGGCCGAGGCCGATCATTCGCAGATGGATCACTCGAAGATGGGCCACGGCGAAGCCGCCCCTGCGCAGCGGGATCGCGCGCAGATCGAGCATGGCGAGGCCGGTCGCGCGACGATGGACCACTCGCAGATGAACCACGGCGAGGGCGACCGCTCGCAGACGGACCCTTCGAAGACGGGCCACGGCGAAGCCGACCATTCGCAGATGGATCATTCCAAGATGGGCCACGCCGAGGCCGATCGCCCACCCGCCGAACGCAAGGCCGCGGCCGCAAGCGAACCGCGCGAGCCGATTCCGGTGCCGACCGACGCCGACCGCGCCGCGGCGTTTCCGCCGCTGCAGCACCATATGCAGCACGCGCCGGCGGTGAATCACTACCTGGCGTTCAACCGGCTCGAGTCGGTCGAGGCCGAGCACGGCAGCGCCCAGGCCTGGGAAGCGCAGGGCTGGATCGGCACCGACACCGATCGGCTGTGGCTGCGCAGCGAGGGCGAGCGCGAGCACGGCGCCACCGAATCGGCCGATCTGGAGGTGCTGTACGGCCGGGCGATTTCGCCGTGGTGGGACGCGGTGGCCGGCCTCAAGCACGACTTCCGCCCCGAGTCCTCGCAGACCTGGGCCGCGTTCGGCGTGCAGGGGCTGTCGCCGTACAAATTCGAAGTCGCCGCGACCGCGTACATCGGCGAATCCGGACGCACCGCGCTCAACCTGGAGGCCGAGTACGAACTGCTGCTGACCAACCGGCTGATCCTGCAACCCTTGATCGAGGTCGACCTGAACGGCAAGGACGACGCCCGGCGCGGCGTCGGCCGCGGGCTGAGCACGGTCGAGGCCGGCTTGCGCCTGCGCTACGAGTTCGACCGCCACTTCGCGCCGTACATCGGCCTGAGCCGCGAACGCGCCTTCGGCGATACCGCCGACTACCGGCGCGCCGACGGCGAGGACGTGGACGACACCCGGTTCGTGGCCGGCATCCGGCTCTGGTTCTGACGAGGACGCCATGAACAACACGCTACGCAACACGCTGCGGCTCGGCGCCGCGGCGACGGTCGCGCTCGGCCTCGGCGCGGCCGCGACCTGGGCCGGACTGTACGACGTCGGCGCCGACGCGCCGCATTCGCGCCCGGTCTATGCCCTGCTCGACTACGCCCGCGAGCGTTCGATCGCGGTACGCGCGCGCGAACTGCAAGTGCCGGCGCTGGACGATCCCGAGCGCATCCGCCAGGGCGCCGGCAACTACGAGGCGATGTGCGCCGGTTGCCACCTCGCGCCCGGCCGCGATCCGACCGAACTGGCGCGCGGGCTGTATCCGGCGCCGCCGGACCTGAGCCGGCACGAGGTCGATCCGGCGCAGGCGTTCTGGACCGTCAAGCACGGCATCAAGGCCTCGGGCATGCCGGCCTGGGGCGCGAGCATGGACGATGCCCACCTGTGGAATCTGGTCGCGTTCCTGCGCCGGATGCCGGCGATGGACGCCGCGCAGTACCGCGACTGGGTCGAACGCAGCGACGGCCATTCGCACGGCGGCGGCGAGACCGCCGGCGTGGGGTCCGGCCACGCTGGCGCCGGGCACGCGCATCCGGCGCAGGCCGATTCAGCGGACGCCGGCACGGCGGGCCACGCCGCCATGACGCATCCCGCGGCGAAACCGGCCCGTCCGGCAACGGCCGGTTCCCCGCACGCCGCGCCGACGACGCCATCGCCGTCCTCGCCCGCCGATACCGGCGCCGCCAGCGGACACGGGCACGGACACGATGGACACGGCGACGACCATGCTCATCCGCCCAAGCCCGCCCCGGCGACGCCGGCGCAGTCCCCGAGCGATGTCGAAACCGCACCGGCCGCGCATGAATCGCACTCGCACCGGCACTGAACGGGCCTTCTGGTCCGTGTAACGTCCCGGCCGCGGCGATCCGGCATCGCCGCGGCCGACAGGGCGCCGACCTTGGGGGCCGCGCGGCCGACAGGCTATGATCCCGGCAGGACGATCCGGCCCGAGTCGAGGAGCACGCCATGTCGATCACCTCCAAGGCCCGCCGCGACGCCAAGAAGCGCAAACTCGCCAAGGCCCGCAGCGCGCCGCCGCCGGGCCCCGGCATCGAGCCGCACGCCGAACTGCGCGACCACGCCGGCCGCCTGCTCGGCGGCATCGTCCGCCGCGAAGGCGAATGGACCCTGGGCCTGGGCGGCCGCATCGTCGGCGGATCGGAGAGCGCCGCGCGCGTGCTGGCCCTGCTCGAACGCGCCGCCAGCCTGCACCGCCGCGAAGGCCGCGAGGTCAGCCTGGGCTGCTCGCCGGCGCTGCGCCGCGCCGCCGACAGCGAAGTCGCCCAACGCGGGATCAGCTTCGAGCAGTTCCGCGCCGAACTCGAACGCGAACTGGCGCTGGAAACCGACCCGGACCACGGCGGACTCGACGCGGCCGCCGTGCGCCACTGATTCCAGCCGCCGGCGATCACCCGGCGCTGACGCGGCAACGGTTTTGCTAGGCGCATGCCCTGCACGCGGCGGCGGCCATGATGGACCTCAAGAGCGGCACGCCGTACTGGGCGATCCGCAACGGCCTGATGCACGCGTTTCCGCCGCTGCGCCAGGATCTGCGCTGCGAGGTCGCGGTGATCGGCGGCGGCATCAGCGGCGCGCTGATCGCCGACGAACTGGCCGCGCACGGCATCGACGCGGCGCTGTTCGAGCAGCGCGACATAGGCTGGGGCAGCACCGCCGCCAGCACCGCCCTGCTCCAGTACGAAATCGACACGCCCCTGCTCGAGCTGTGCCGGCGCTACGGCGAAGACGCCGCGGCCGCCGCCTACCGCGCCTGCGCCGAAGCGATCCCGGCGCTGGAGTCGGTCGCGCGCGGGCTGCGCGACGTCGACTTCGCCCGCTGCGACAGCCTGTATTTCGCCAGCAAGCCGCGCCACCGCACCGCGCTGCGCGACGAGGCCGCCTTGCGCCTGCGCCACGGCCTGCAGCTGCGCTGGCTCGACGAGCGGGCGCTGGCCGCCGACTACGGCTTGCGCGCGCCGGGCGCGATACTCAGTACCTGCGCCGCACGGGTCGACCCGTATCGCATGACCCTGCGCCTGTTGGCCCGATTGCAGCGGCGCGGGGTCGGGGTCTACGACCGCACACAGTTGCAGTTGTTGCGCTCGACCTCGCGCTCGGTCGAGTTGCGCAGCCAGGACGGCTTGCGGGTGCGCGCCGGCCACGCGGTGGTCGCCGCCGGCTATGCCGGCCAGCGCTGGCTCCGGCGGCGCCTGGCCCGCAACCGCAGCAGCTACGCCTTCGTCACCGATCCGCTCGACGACGCAGCGCTTGGCCCACTGCGCGACACCCTGGTGTGGGAAACCGCGCGGCCCTACCTGTACCTGCGCGCCACCGGCGACGGCCGCCTGCTGGTCGGCGGCGCGGACGACGCGGTCGATCTGCCGGCGCGGCGCGATCGGCGCGTGCCGGGCAAGGCGCGCAAGCTGGTCGCCGCGGTCGCGCGGCGTTTTCCCGGGCTGTTGTTGCAACCGGCATTCGCCTGGGGCGGCACCTTCGCCGAAACCGACGACGGCCTGCCCTGGTTCGGCGCACATCCGCAGCACGGCCCGCGGGTACTGTTCGCGATGGCCTACGGCGGCAATGGCATCACCTACAGCATGATCGGTGCGGGCCTGCTGCGCGCGGCGATCGAACGCCGCAAGCATCCGCTGGCGCGGCTGTTCTCGTTCGATCGTTGAAGCGATGCGTCCGGGACGCGCCGTTCAGCGCACGGCGGCTTCGAACTCGGCGAAGGCCGGCCGGCCTTGCGCGGCCGCGTGCACGCGGGCCAGCCGGTAGCCGCGGCCATCGGCTTGGACGGTCGCGCCGAGCGCGATGCGCTGGCGCCGCACCTGGGCCGGCGGCGCCGAGGCCAAGGTGAACTCCGCCGGCCAGTGGATCCATTCCAGCGAACCGTCGGCCGCGTCCAGGGCCTGCACCGCGATCCGCGAGGCGCCGATGCGCGTGCCGCCGTCGCCGGCGAACACCGGAATCGATGCGGCGGCATCCACGCAGGGCGAGCCGGAATTCGGCCCCTTGAGCAACACGGTCGCGCGTTCGCGTTCGTGCGACGGCTCCAGGCGCACGACCTGGTAGCACTGCGTGCCGGCCACCAGCCACTGGCCGGACGCGTACTCGGCGGTCGCGGTCCATTCCCGACCCGGCTCGGGCATCAGCGCCAAACGCGCGCTCATGCGTCCGTCGTCGTGGCGCTCGACGCGCTCGATCGCCAGCGAATGGCCGTCGTCCAGGCGCACGACCGTGCCTTGGCGAATGACCCGGCCGCCGGCTTCGGCGGCGTCAGCGTGCGGCATGTGCATCGACAGGACCAGGATGGCGGGCAGCAGCCCTTGCGACAGCGTCATGGGATCGTCCGGACGGGCGCCGGCGGCGGCCTCCGCGCGTTCGAGCTTAGGCCAAGCCGCGCGCAGGCCACAAGCGCGGCGCGCGCAGCGTGACCGCGATCACTTGGTCGCCGACGACACGCCGTAGCTGAACGAATCCATCGCCTCGTCGAAGGGGATCTTCTTCACCCCTTCGGTGCCGTGCGGGTTGTACACCTCGACATAGCGCTGGCCGTTCTCTTCCTTGACCCCGACCACGGTGTAGACGTGCCAGTCGACCAGGCCGTGCTTGGTGGCCACGTCCTTGTTCACGCCCTTGAAGTCGTCGGGAGTGCCGAGCACCACCGCCTTGCCGCCGTCGAGGTCGCTCTTGAGGTCCTCGAAGCTGTAGTCGTCGGTGTCGATCTGATCGGCGTCGTGGCCGGTCAGCAGGCTCATGATCTCGGCCGAGTTGCCGCCGTGGTTGATCGCGTCGTAGCCGCCCTTGTACTGGGCGTAGGCCTTCTCGACGATCTTCGGCCAGATCTCGGCCTTCTCGCCGTTGCCGTTGACGAAGTCGCCCGAGCCGTTGGCCGACTTGTCGGAGAAGTTGCCGTCGACCTTGATCTCGACCTTCTTGTACTCGCCGCCGCCGAACAGGCCGGGGATGCCGAGGAAGCCGTTGTCCTTCTCGTAGAAGGTCACGGTGTAGGTGCCGTCGCCGTTGTCGCGCACCGCGTTCTTGACCAGTTCCGGGTTCTTGGCCGCGACCGCGCCGATCCCGGCGACCACGTAGCAGTCGTTGAGGCCGCCCTGGGCGATGTCGTCGTAGTCGACCGCATGGCCGTCGCCGGCGCCCTGCTCGAACACCTTGGTCTCGCCCTGGATCTGCTTGCAGTCGCCGCTGCCGTCGCAGGCGTTCTTCTTGTCGCCGCCGACGTTCTGGGCCTGGTCGCCGGGCAGGAGGGGATCGAGCGCCTGCAGGGCGCGCTGGCCGATATCGGTGACGGACGAGGTCCAGGACATGACGCGGCTCCGGAGGCGGGGAATGGGCCGGAGCATGCGCGGCGGCGCGGCGCCTGCCCAGCTAGGGCGTGCCCCATCTCGGGCCGTCCCCGAGCGCGCCACGGCGCCCTCGCCGCATGCCTCGCAGCGCGGTTCGCAACGCCAGCCGAGACGAGAACGGGCCGCTTGCGCGGCCCGTCGTCGTATCGTTGCTCGGCTGTCCTGCCGGTCCCGAGCGGCGGCGCTCAAGACCCCGGCGATCGAGGATCTACGAGCGGGCGCTTACGAACGCACCGGCACCAGGGTGATTTCGACCCGGCGGTTCTGCGCCCGGCCGGCCTCGGTGTCGTTGCTGGCGATCGGGCGGGTCTTGCCGGCGCCGGTGAGGATGAAGCGGTCGCGCATCAGCCCCTTGGACATCAGGTAATTGCCGACGCTGGCGGCGCGCTGCTCGGACAGGCGCTGGTTGACCGCATCGGTGCCGATGCTGTCGGTGTGGCCGGCGACCTCGACGATGGTCTGGTTGTACTCGGTCAGGGTGCTGGCGACGTTGTCGAGCACCGGATAGAACTGCGGGTCGAGGTTGGCGCTGTTGAAGGCGAAGGTGATGTTGCTCGGCATGTTCAGGGTGATGTTGTCGCCGTTGCGGACCACGTCGACGCCGGTGCCGGCCATGCGCTCGCGCAAAGCGCGTTCCTGGCGGTCCTGGTAGTTGCCGATCGCGCCGCCGGCCAGGCCGCCGACGCCGGCGCCGATCAGGGCGCGCTGGCGGCGTTCGGTGGCGTCGTCGCCGCTGAGCAGCCCCGCGGCCACGCCGGCCAGGGCGCCGATCAACGCGCCCTTCTGGGTCTTGCTCATCCCGCCCTGCTGCTGCGGCGGCGGGTTCTGGTTGGGATAGCCCTGGTTCGGATAGGGCTGTTGCTGTCCGCCGTAGTAGCCGCCTCCGCCGGTCGCGCAGCCGGCGAGCATCGCGGTCATGGTGGCGGCGGCCAGGGCGAGCTTGAGCGTCTTCGAGATCGGGGTTTTCATGGCGGTCCTCGGCGGTGGCGGTGTTGCGTGCGCGCCCAAACTAATCACGCCGCCGTCGCGGGCGGGTGACGAGCGCGCCCGCCGCTGCGCCGCGATTCAGCTTGCCGGGAGGCGCCGCGCGGCGCTCAGGCCGGGATCGGTTCCGGCATCAGCGCGTCGGCGCCGGCCGCATCCAGGGTCACGTCCCAGTTGCCCATCAGCGCCAGGTACAGCAGCTTCTCGAACTCGCTGCCGAAGCGCTGGATCACCGCGTCCGGGTCGGGGATCAGTTTGCCGTCGGCGATCAGGCCGAAGTGGACCTTGCCGTTGTAGCTGAGGATCGAGATGCCGATCCCGATCGAGCCGGTCTGCGGCACCCAGAACATCATCCCGTCGAGCCGGCAGCCGGCCAGGTACAGCGGCTGCTGCGGCCCGGGGACATTGGTCGCCACGGCGGTGGCCTTGCGGCTGAACAACTCCAGCGCCAGCCCCTGAACCTGCGAGGGCGCCATGCCCAGGGCGGCCAAAAGCCCAAATGCTACAATGGCTTGGCGAGAGTTCTTGAGATTATTCATGCACTCGGCGACGCGCTCGACGCGGCGGATCGGGTTGTCTTCGCCGACCGGCAGGTCGAGGAACACCAGGCCGAAGTGGTTGCCGAGCTTGCGCGCGTGCTCGAGCGGACGCAGGTTGACCGGCACCGTGGCGCGCAGGGTCAGGCCGTCGACCTGGTCGCCGCGTTCGATCATGTAGCTGCGCAGCGCGCCGGCCGCGGTCGCCATCAGCACATCGTTGACCGTGCAGTCGCAGGCGCGACCGACCGCCTTGACCTCTTCCAGGTCCAGCGGCTCGGCCCAGGCCACGCGCTTGCTGACCCCGAGCTTGCCGCGCAGCAGCGAGGGCGGATCGTCCGACAACGACAGCGCGTGCAGCAGTTCGCGCGCGATCTCGCCGCCCTCCTTGGCCAGCATCGCCGCCAGGGTCGGGTCGCGGTACATCTCCATGCCCTTCTCGACCACCTTGCTGCCGAGCTTCATGTAACGATCGACCGCGCCGACCCGACGGGCGACGTCGACGCCGTCCTGCTTGAGCCAGGCCTGGGCCAGGTCGCTGCCCTTGGCCGGCTGGGCGGTGGTGTCGGTCAGCGACAGCAGCACCTGGACCAGGGCGATGCCGTCGGCGTAGCTGTGGTGGATGCGCGCGACCAGGGCCGAGCCGCCGTTGTAGCGCTCGACCAGATGGAACTGCCACAAGGGCCGGCTGCCGTCGAGCGGGCTGGACGCGAGCTGGCTGACGAAGCGTTCCAGGGCGCGCTTGCCGCCACGCCCCGGCAGCGCGGTGTGCTGCACGTGCCAGTCGATGTCGAAGTCGTCGTCGGTCTGCCAGTAGGCGCCGGCGGCGGTGTCGACCGCCTTCTGCCGGAACCGGGTATAGGCCAGGAAGCGCTGTTTGACCACGCGCTTGAGTGCGTCGACCGACATCGGCTCGGCGAACATCAGTACGCCGGTGATCATCATCGGGTTGGTCGGCCGCTCCATCCGCAGCCAAGCCGTGTCGACCCGCGACATCGGTTCGCGCCGTGCGCGCTTGCGCGATTGCGTGGTCGATCCCGCCTCTGCCTTGGCCATGCGTCCTCCCCGGATGTCCGGCGAGTGAATCATGCGGTCGCGGGTGGGTCAACGTGACTTGGTGGAAGTCGGGACTGGGGACTGGGGACTCGGGACTCGGGACTCGCAAAGCGGGATCGCGGCTGATGCGACCGCCACCGCTGTCTTTGCACCTTCGCTTGCGAGCTCGAATCCCGAATCCCGAATCCCCGAGCTTTACGAGTCCCGAGTCCCGAGTCCCGAGTCCCGAATCGAACGATACGCCGACAACGCCGCATCGCGCCCCGCGGCCAGGTCGACCAGCGGCTGCGGCGGGTAGTCGGGGGCGACGCGACGCAGGCGGGCGGGGTCTTGCCAGGGGGCGAAGCGCAGTGGCAGCGGCAGCGGCGCCAGTTCCGGCAGCCAGCGCGCGATATAGGCGCCGTCGGGGTCGAATTTCTCGGCCTGGGTCACCGGGTTGAAGATGCGGAAGTACGGCGCGGCGTCGGCGCCGGTGCCGGCGACCCACTGCCAGCCCAGGGTGTTGTTGGCCAGGTCGGCATCGACCAGGGTGTCCCAGAACCAGCGCGCGCCGTGCCGCCAGTGGTAGCGCAGGTGCTTGGTCAGGTAGCTGGCGACGATCATGCGCACGCGGTTGTGCATCCAGCCCGTGGCCCACAGCTCGCGCAGGCCGGCATCGACGATCGGCACGCCGCTGCGGCCCTGTTGCCAGGCCTCCAGCTTCAGCGGCGACAGCCGCGCCCAGGCGAAATCGTTGAAGCGCGGATTGAAGTTCTGCTCCGGCGTGTCCGGAAAGTGATGCAGCAGGTGATGGGCGAACTCGCGCCAGCCCAGTTCGCGGATCGCCGCGTCGACATCGCCCGCGTTGCCGGCGTTGCGCTCGGCCTGCAGCGCCGCGACCGCGCGCCAGGGCGCGATCTCGCCGAAGTGCAGGTGCGGCGACAGGCGCGAGGTGCCGACCCGGTCGGGCCGGTCGCGTTGCTGCGCGTAACCGCGCAGGGCGCCGTCGACGAAGGTCTCCAGGGCCGCCAGCGCCCCGCCCTCGCCCGGCGTCCAGTCGGTCCAGAACGAGGCGTCCCAGCGCAGCGTCGGGGCCAGCTTGAGCGCCGCCAGCGGCACCCCGTCGGGGCCTTGGGCGACGGCCGGCAACGAGGCCGGCGGCTGCCAGCAACTCGTATCGCGCCAGTCCGCCAGCGCCGCGCGCCAGAACGGGGTGAACACCTTGAACGGTCCGTCCTGTTTGGTGCGCAAGGTCCACGGTTCGAACAGCAATGCGCTGTTGTGGCTTTCGGCCTGCACGCCCATCCGCCGCAGCGCCTGCTTGATGCGGGTGTCGCGGCGCTCCAGATACGGCTCGTAACGGCGGTTCCAGAACACCGCCCGCGCGTCCATCGCCAGGACCAGCGATTGCAGGGTCGCCAGGCTGGGGCCGAAGAAGTGGCGCAGGTGCGAACCGCGCTTGCGCAAGTCGGCGTCCAGCGCGGCCAGGGCGCGATGACGCCAGGCGTCGGAGGCCGCGCCCGGGCGCCAGTGGCCGTGCTCGTCGGGGGCGTGAATATAGACCGGCACCGGCGCATAGCCGGCCTCGAGCGCGGCGCGCAGGGCCGGATTGTCGGCCAGGCGCAGATCGTTGCGGAACCATACCAAGGCGACGGGCGGAGCGTCGGGCATGCGGCGGGCGCGGACTGGCGTCAGGGAGGGGCAGTATGCATGAGCGGGGAACGAGTGGAGAGGAGTGAGGAACGAGTGGAAGCCCGGGGGCGTTGTGTTGCGTCGGAACGAAACAGGGACGCAGGAGTACCCCCCCTGCGTCCCTGGCGCTTCCCCTGACTGTCGGAGCAAGGACGAGCGTCGCGAGCCCGCTCGTTCCTCACTCCTGCAAGGCGGCGCAGCCGCCGCCTCGTTTCTGCTTACTGCGACTGCAGCTCGGCGATCGCCGCCTGGGTCTGGACCAGGCCCCAGCCGGTGTTGTCGTCGCGGCCCGGCGCGTCCAGGTCGATCGCGGTCACCGCCAGCGCATCGCGCACCTGCTGCGCGGTCGCGGTCGGCTTGGCGCTCCAGGCCACCGCGGCCACGCCGGACACGTGCGGGGTCGCCATCGAGGTGCCGTCCATGTCGACGTAGGCGGTGTTGCTGGCCTGCGGCACGGTGTCGACGGTCGCGCTCTGGCCGGACAGGCCGGCGATGATCGCCTCGCCGTCGGCCTTGGCGATGCCGACCGCCGGGATGGTGCTGTGATTGGCCGCACCGGTCGCGGTGACGCCGAGGGTGGCATGCAGCGCGCCGTCGACGTTGTTGTAGATCACCACGCCGACGCCGCGCGCCTTCTGCACCGCCTGCACCTTCTCCAGGAAGCTGTTGGTGCCGCGCTGGCACAGCACGACCTTGCCGCGCCAGCTCGAACTGCCGGCGCTGCACAGGCCGCCGTTGACCCAGCCCGCGCTGGCGGTGGCCTGCTTGGAGCCGTCGACCGGGTTCATCGCGAAGCTGCTGTTGCCGACTTTGAGCGGGTCGTCGGCCAGCGGGAAGGTGCTGTGCACGGCCACGCCCGGCGCCGACAGCTCGACCTCGCTGTTGTACTGGGAGAAATCGGCCTTGGCGTTGTTCGAATCGACCGCAGCCACCGAGACCACGCTCGGATAGGACGCCGGATAGCTCAGGGTCGCGTTGCCGTCGTTGCCGGCCGCGGCGATGCTGAGGATGCCCTGGTCGGCGATGCTCTGGAACGCGTTGCGCTCGGTGGTCGAGCTGCCGGCGCCGCCCAGGCTCATGCTGATGATCTTGGCGCCGGCGCTGGCGCAGCGGTTGGCCGCGTCGACCAGGGTCGAGCTGTAGGTCCAGGAGCACTGGCCCTCGCCGGAATAGCCGTTGGTGCCGAACACCTTGACGATGTGCAGCGAGACCTTGCCCGGGCTGACGCCGACCACGCCGGTGGCGTTGTTGGCCGCGGCGATGGTGCCGGCGACGTGGGTGCCGTGACCGCAGGTGTCGTTGTTCCAGCCGGTCGGATAGCCGGTCATGCTGATGCCGGCGAAGTCCTCGTGGGCCGAGTTGATGCCCGAGTCGATCACGCAGACCTTGATCCCCGCGCCGGTCGCGGCGCCTGCGTCGATGGTGCCGTCGCGGTTGGCGTCCCAGACGTCGCGCGCCTGCACCTTGTCGATGCCGTAGGGCACCGACTGGGCCGAGGGATAGCGCGGCAGGTCGGGCTCGACCGAGGCGATGTTGGGATTGTTGCGCAGCGCCTGCTGGGCCTGCGGCGGCAGGGTCGCCACGAACGCGTTGAGCTTGTCGAACTGGTAGTGGATCGCGCCGCCGCCGGCCTGCAGCGCCTGGCGCACGCTGTCGCGCTGGGCCGACTGCTTGAACTTGACCCACACGCGGTTCGGATCCGGCCCCTGCGCGGCGGCCAGGTTCGATGCCGCCAGTACGGACAGACCCAGGCCCAGCGCACACACCAACTTGCGTTGCTTCATTCGTGACTCCCCGAGATGAAAGGCGGCCCGATCGCGCCGGGCCGGTAGCGATACGCCGCGGTCTGGGCCGCGACGCACTCCGACGCTAGCCGCATCGGACGCCGCACGGGAATGAGTGAAACCCCTCAGGAAATCTGTAAATTTGTGACTTAAATCACAAATTTACAATGATGAATTCGACGCTTCTGGCCGCTGTAGGGTGGACGTTGCGTTTACGCGTTTCTGTCTATTCGGCTAGGCAGGCCCAGCGGCGCGCCAGGCGACGCAGCCTGGCCCCGCAGCGGCCCGGCCAGGACCCAGCAGGCGGCGAGCGGCGGGGCAAGGCGTGCCCGGCGCCTCTCTGCATGCGGATCGATCGCGAACGACCGGCGCGACCAGCCGGTCGGGACCGTCGAGGTTGAGACCGTCCAGCCGGATAAACCCGGCTCGCGACCGGGCTCCGCCGCTGCCGGCTCACGACCCGCGCTTGCGCGCTGCGGACCGATGCGCAAACGGCAAGGCCTTCGACAGCCCGCGCCATGAGGCCGGGCCAAGCCCGCCCCCGTCGCCGCGCGCAGCCGAGCGCCGAGCTCAGCTCTCGACGAAGCGCACCCGGCGGGTGATCGAGCAGGTCAGCTCGTAGCCGATGGTGGCGCTGGCCTGCGCGATGCGTTCGACCGGCAGTTCCGGTCCCCACAACAGCACTGGGTCGCCGACCTTGGCCCCGGGCACGCCGCGCAGGTCGATGGTCATCAGGTCCATCGACACCCGGCCGATCACCTGGGTGTCGTGCCCGGCGACTCGCACCGGGGTGCCGGACGGCGCCGCGCGCGGGTAGCCGTCGCCGTAGCCGATCGCGGCCACGCCGATCCACATGTCTTCCGGGCATTCCCAGGTCGCGGCGTAGCCGATCCTTTCGCCCTTGCGCACCCGGTTGACCGCGATCAACCGGGTCGACAGGGTCATCGCCGGGCGCAGGCCGAAATCGGCGCCGGTGCGGCCTTCGACCACGCTGATCCCGTACAGCAAGCCGCCCGGGCGGATCCACTGCGCATGCGCATCCGGCCAGCCGAGCACCGCGGCCGAATTGGCCAGCGAGCGCGGCCCGTCCAGGCCTTCGGTCGCGGCGGCGAAGGCGCGCAGTTGGGCGCGGGTCTGGCCATGCCCGGCCTGGGCCGGGTCGAGCTCGTCGGAGCTGGCAAAATGGTTCATCAGCACGATCCCGTCGGCGACCGCCGCCGCCTCGCGCAGGCGCGCATGCGCCTGGCGCACCTGGTCGGGGGCGAAGCCGAGCCGGTGCATGCCGCTGTCGACCTTGAGCCAGCAGCGGATCGGCTCGCCGGGGCCGGCCTGCTCGAGCATCTCGATCTGGCTGGGATGGTGGACCACCGATTCGACTCCGAGCCGGCGCAATTGCGGCAGGTCGTCGGCCTCGTCGAAGCCCGACAGCAGCACGATCGGCTGCGACAGGCCGGCGGCGCGCAGCCGGTCGGCGTCGGACAGGGCCGCCACGCCGAAGGCGTCGGCGCCTTCCAGGGCGCGGGCGACGCGCTCCAGGCCATGGCCGTAGCCGTCGGCCTTGACCACCGCCATGACCCGGCTGTGGGGGGCGAGCGCCCGGGCCTGGGCGAGGTTATGACGCAAGGCGTCGGTGTGGATGCTTGCGCAAGTCGGTCGTGCCATGCGCCGCATTCTAGCGAGCGCCGCCGGCGCGCCGATGAGCTGAATGTGAAGTCGCTGCGCTTGTGCAGGACGGGCAAAGCCGGGGACGTCGGTTGCGGGGTGGGGGCGCGTGGCAGGAGCAAATCCCCCCTGCCCCCCTTTTTCAAAGGGGGAGAACAGCAGCAGCGCGGAGGGAATGACGGTAGCGCGGGGCAGTCGCGCGAAACATTGCTGCGCGGCGAATGCCCGCGCGGCGGATGCTCTTGTAGGAGCGGCGTAAGCCGCGACCGGCGGCCTGCGCGACTCCATCCATCGCACCGCCACGCCCATTGCCGCACACCAGGGGTGGGAGCGGCGTCCCACGGGATTTCCTCCGGTCACAAGCCGCGACCGCGAACCCGCGGGAAGCGACGAACGCTGCGGCGGGCCCATCCCCCTGCCCCACTTCTCCAACCGAACGACGGCGAGAACAAAAAGCCGCGCGGACAAACGCCCGCGCGGCTTCGATGTCGAGCCTGGAACGATCGGCAGGAGCGCGCGGCTTGGGCAAGCACGGAGCGACGAACCCGCTCCCGCTGCGCTAGCGCCTATGCGCCCGCTCGTGAGCGCTCAGGCTCAGTCGCAGCGACGCTCGATCACCGTCTCGGTCTTGTTCTGCTGGTGCTCCTGGATCTTGCGGCCCGCGAGCGCGCCGCCGACCGCACCGGCCGCCGTAGCCAGCTTCTTGCCGTTGCCGCCGCCGACCTGGTTGCCGAGCAGGCCGCCCGCGACCGCGCCGATCGCGGTGCCGGTGATCTTGTGCTGGTCCTTGATCTGCTTGGGACGCTGCACTTCGACGTCGTAGCAGCGCGGGGTCTTCTTGGACTTGCTCTGGGCGCCGGCGACGCCGGTCGCCGCGACGCAGGACATCAGCACGATCGCGAAGGTGGATTTCAGGTTGGAGTTCATGGACGCACCGATGGAAGGGAGGAAAGAATCGAGTGATACGATGCGCCGCGCTGCGTCACGAACACGTCAATCGCCGAGCGTTCGGCGGTGCGCGACGCGCAGCGGCGGCATCGCGCAGCAGGCTAGCGCGATGCAGCTGAACGGGCGATGCAGCGATGCGATGGCGATGCGCAAGGACGCGGCGCATTTGCGACAACGTGCGCGGCATCACTGATTGGCGGCGGCGCCCCGGGGCCGGCGCCGGGCCGAAGACGGCCCGGCCCACTCCAGCGAACACGTTATCCGCATCGGTTCCCGGCGCGGACCGCCGCGGGGCCGAGCCGGGCGGCGCGATCGCGCTCAGCGCGGCTTGCTGTGCCAGAGCGCGTTGACGATGATCCAGCGGCCGTCGAAACGGCCCATGTGGAAGTAGTCGACGAACCACGGCGTTTCCGCGCGCACCGCGGCGGCGTTGCCGGCCACGTCGAGCACCCGGCAGCTGCGGTTCCATTGCGCCTTGGGGGTCTTCAGCGCGCCCTGCTTGGTCAGCTCGACCAGCTCTTCCTTGGACATGCGGCGCAGCCCGAGGCGCTCGTACGGGGTATCGCCGATCACCGCGCGCTTGGCCAGGTCCGGGTGCAGGGCGCGCGCGACCCGTTGCGGATCGGCTTCGAGCTGACCGTCGAGGTAGTCGAAACAGGTCGCCTCGATCGCGGCGATCGTCGCCGGCTCGGGCGGCGCCGCCGGGGCGGTCGGCGCGGCGGCGCTTGCGGCCGCAAGCAGCAGGGAAAACATCGACATCCAGGCCTCCATGGGGCGCATGCGGACCTGGAACGGTCCGCCGGCGCCGAGCATAGCCGGGCGCCGCCGCGCGGCCAGTGCCTGTAGTCGGGGCGGCGGGACGAACGCCGGCTATCGCGGTGCGGACCCGCTCGCGCCGGCCTACTCGAACGAACCGATCGAATCGTGGCTGAGGTTGTCGAAGCGGGTGTATTCGCCGAAGAACTTGAGCTTGAGCGAGCCGGTCGGGCCGGAGCGCTGCTTGCCGATGATGACCTCGGCCAGGCCTTTGTCCGGCGAGGTTTCCTTGTTGTAGTAGTCGTCGCGGTAAATGAAGATGATGATGTCCGCGTCCTGCTCGATGGCGCCGGATTCGCGCAGGTCGGCCATCACCGGGCGCTTGTCGGCGCGCTGTTCCAGCGAGCGATTGAGCTGCGACAGCGCGATCACCGGCAGGTTGAGCTCCTTGGCCAGGTGCTTGAGCGAGCGCGAGATCTCGGAGATTTCGGTGGCGCGGTTTTCGCTGTTGCCCGGCACCGACATCAGCTGCAGGTAGTCGATCACGATCAGTCCCAGGTCGTGCTCGCGCTTGAGCCGGCGCGACTTGGCGCGCAGCACTTCCGGCGACAGGCCCGGGGTGTCGTCGATGAAGATCTTGACCTCGCGCAGCTGGCGGATCGCGCCGGTGACGCGGGCCCAGTCCTCGTCCTCGAGCTGGCCCGAGCGCAGGCGCTGGGCGTTGACCCGGCCGACCGAGGAAATCAGGCGCAGGGCCAGCTGGCTGGCCGACATTTCCATCGAGAACACCGCCACCGCCTTCTTGGTGCGGAAGGCGACGTGCTCGGCGATGTTGAGGGCGAAGGTGGTCTTGCCCATCGCCGGACGCGCGGCCAGGATCAGCAGGTCGGTGTTCTGCAGGCCGGCGGTCATCTCGTCGAATTCGGTGTAGCCGGTCGGCAGGCCGGTGACCGCGCCGCCGTTGGCGTAGCGGGTCTGCAGCACGTCGAAGGCTTCCGACAAGGCCTTGGTCACCGGGGTGAAGTCGGTGCGGCCGCGGGCGCCGGCTTCGGCGATCGCGAACACCTGCTGCTCGGCCTTGGCCAGGATCTCGCCGCTGTCGCGGCCGTCGGGCTGGAAGCCGTCGTTGACGATCTCGGTGCCGACCTCGATCAGCTTGCGCATCACCGCCTTGTCGCGAACGATCTCGGCGTAGGCGGCGATGTTGGCCGCCGAGGGCGTGGTGCTGGCCAGTTCGATCAGGTAGGCGCCGCCGGCGACCTGCTCGGACAGGCCTTGCGAGTCGAACCATTCGCCCAGGGTCACCGCGTCGAACGGCCGGCTGCGCTCGGCCAACTCGCGGATCGCGCGGTAGATCAGCTGGTGGTCGCGGCGGTAGAAGTCTTCCTCGACCAGTTGGTCGGCGATGCGGTCGTAGGCGTCCGGCGCCAGCATCAGGCCGCCGAGCACCGCCTGCTCGGCCTCGACCGACTGCGGCGGCACCCGCAACTGGTCGACGCGCTGTTCGGCGCGGGTCTCGAAACGCTTCTCGCCGCGGAAACCGGATCGTGCGCTCATCGGGAAGGCGTTCCTCTGCTCAGCATGGCGGCGGCCGGGTCGGCGACCGGACGAGCCGCACGGACTCGGAAGGGATTACGGGCGCACCGGCCGCGATCCCGCCGCGGCGCGTCGCCGGACGAAGAACGGGAAACCGGGCGCGCCTGGTGAAAACATGCCGCGTGAAGCGGCATCGTAGACGCGATGCGCCGGCGGGAGTTGCAGACAGCTCTGTAGCGGACCTGTGGCGAAGCTGTGGATAAGGCGTGGACAACTCGCCCTTCTATCGCCCGACCGGGTCGCCCAGGCTGAGACTCGCCCGCGCCTGCGCCGCAAAAACGAAAGGCGCCCAGAAGGCGCCCTTCGCATGCCGCGGTCGGACCGATCAGGCCGCTTCGGGAGCGACGGTGACCTTGACCGTGATTTCGACGTCGGCGTGCAGGTGCAGCAGCACGTCGTATTCGCCGGTGCGGCGGATCGGGCCTTCGCCCATGATCACTTCCGACTTCTCGACCGGGTGGCCGGCCTTGGTCAGCGCCTCGGCGATGTCGCGCGGGGTCACCGAACCGTACAGCTTGCCTTCGGTGGCGGCGTTGGCGTAGACGGTGATCTCGACGCCTTCCAGCTTGGCCTTGCGGCCTTCGGCGCCGTCCAGCAGCGACTTGGCCTTGGCTTCGTACTCGGCGCGGCGCGCTTCGAACTCGGCCAGGTTGGCGGCGGTGGCCGGCACGGCCTTGCCCTGCGGCACCAGGAAGTTGCGGCCGTAGCCCGGCTTGACGTTGACCTTGTCGCCAAGGTTGCCGAGGTTGGTGACCTTCTGCAGGAGGATCAGTTGCATGGGATTGCTCCGTATTCGTTAGCGGGCCTGTAGGCCCGCAGCAGGATTCGCTGTCCGAAGAAGCGAGGAGTGAGTGCGGAGAAGCGAGGAGCGAGCGAAAGCAAAAGGCTTCTCTCTTTTCTCACTCCTCCAGGCGGCGGAGCCGCCACTCGCTCCTGCAACGCCGTTAGGCGTTGTGGTTGTCGGTGTACGGGATCAGGGCCAGGAAGCGGGCGCGCTTGACGGCCGTGGCCAGCTGGCGCTGGTACTTCGACTTGGTGCCGGTGACGCGGCTCGGCACGATCTTGCCGGTCTCGGTCAGGTACTGGCGCAGGGTGTTGAGATCCTTGTAGTCGATCTCTTTGACGCCCTCGGCGGTGAACTTGCAGAACTTGCGGCGGCGGAAGAACTTGGACATGGGGGCGATCCTCAGGCGGCTTCGGCGTTGTCGTCGGCGTTGTCGGCGGTGCCGACAGCGTTGTCGCTGTCGTCGTCACGACGACGGCGCTCGCCGCGCTCGGGCTTGTCGCCCTTCTCGTCCTTGAACTTCATGATCAGCGACTGCTCGGTGTCGGCTTCGTCGCGCTTCATGACCAGGTGACGCAGGACGGCGTCGTTGAAACGGAAGCCGTCGACCAGCTCGTTGAGCACGGTCTGGGTGACTTCGATGTTGAGCAGGACGTAGTGGGCCTTGACCAGGTTCTCGATCGGGTAGGCCAGCTGGCGGCGGCCCCAGTCTTCGAGACGGTGGATCTTGCCCTCGCCGCCTTCGATCAGCGACTTGTAGCGCTCGATCATGGCCGGCACCTGCTCGCTCTGGTCCGGATGGACCAGGAACACGACTTCGTAATGACGCATGGTGTGATTCCTTGTGGATGAAGGACCGCCGACGGCGGCCCGGTTCAGCCCCCCAACGCCGCAACGGCGCGGTGGAGCAAGGTCCCCTGCCCGGCCTGAGGCCGCGCGGGAGCCGGAAAGTATGGCAGCCCGGGCCTTGCAGGGCAAATCGCCGCACTTCTAGCCTGCGCGGGCCGCCCCCGAGCGAATCCCAGCCCCCAGCCCCCAGCCCCCAGCCCCCAGCCCCGAGTCCCGAGTCCCGAGTCCCGAGTCCCGAGTCTCACTTCCGCCCGAGACCATCCTTCCTGCGCGCGATCCAGGCATCGATGTGCTTCTCCAGCACCGCCAGCGGCACCGAGCCGGTCGCCAGCACCTCGTCGTTGAACTCGCGCAGGTCGAAGCCCTCGCCCAGGGCCTGGCGCGAACGCTCGCGCAATTCGGAGATCTTCAGCTGGCCGATCTTGTAGGCCAGGGCCTGGCCCGGCCAGCCGATGTAGCGGTCGATCTCGTTGACCACGTCCTGCTCGGTCTTGGGCGCGTTGTCGAGGAAGAAGGCGATCGCCCGGTCGCGGCTCCAGCCCTTGCTGTGCATGCCGGTGTCGACCACCAGCCGCACCGCCCGCCACATGTCGTAGGCCAACTGGCCCATGCGGTCGTAGGGGTCGTCGTACAGGCCCATGTCGTAGCCCAGGCGCTCGGCGTACAGGCCCCAGCCCTCGCCGTAGGCGACGAAATAGCCGGTGCGGCGGAACATCGGCGCATCGGCCAGTTCCAGGCCGCTGGCGAACTGGAAGTGGTGGCCCGGCACCGCCTCGTGCAGCGACAGCGGAATCATTTCCCAGGTCGGCCGGGTCTCGGGCTTGTACAGGTTGACGTAATAGAACCCGGCGCGGGTGCCGTCGACCGCGCCCGGCAGGTAATAGGCCGTGGTCGTGTCGGGGGCGACGTTGTCGGGGATCGGGCGCACGCCGTAGGGCTGGCGCGGAATCTTCTTGGAGATCTTGACCAGCTCCGGATCGATCCGCTTGGACACCGCGCGATAGGCGGTCAGCAGCGCCTCCGGCGTCTTATGGAAGAACTTCGGGTCGCTGCGCAGGTGGGCGAAGAACTCGGCCAGGCTGCCCTTGAAGCCGACTTCGGCCTTGACCTTCTCCATCTCGGCGCGGATCCGCGCCACTTCCTTAAGCCCGATCTGGTGGATCTGCTCGGCGCTGAGGTCGGTGGTGGTGAAATCGGCGGCGAGGAAGTCGTAGTAAGCCTTGCCGTCGGGCAGCTCGCTGGCGGCGATGCCTTGGCGCGCGGCCGGCAGGTACTCCTTGTCGAAATAGGCGGCGAAGTCGCGGTAGGCCGGCACCACCCGCTCGCGGATCAGCTGCTGCGCTTCGCGCTGCAGGCCCTCGCGCTCGGCCGCCGGCACGCCTTCGGGGAAGCGCGCGAACGGCTTGTACAACGGGCTCTGGGCCGGGTCGTCGACGATCTGCTTGGCGATCTGCGCCGGCACCCGCTGCATCAGCACCTTCGGCGGCACGATGCCGGCCTTGACGCCCTCGCGCATCAGCGCCTGGTTCTGCTCGATCAGGGCCGGCAGGCCGCGCAGGCGCGCCAGCCAGTCGCGATAGTCCTTCACGGTCTGGAACGGTTGCGCTTCCAGGATGCCGTCGGCCAGTTGCACGCCGCCGCTCTGCCCGACCGGGATCAGGTACTCGCGGAAACGCTGCCGCTGCACCGACTTCTCCAGGTTCCAGGCGAACACGTCGTAATTGAGTTGGTCGGCCTCCGACAGGCGGCTGCGGTCGATCGCCTTCAGCCGCGCCAGGGCGGCGCGGTCGGCGGCCTGGCGGGCCTGGATCGCGGCCAGGCCGACATCGCTCCAGCGGTCGTTGTAGCGCTTGTCGCCGTTGAAGGTCGCGCCTTCCGGGTTCTCGCGCAGGCCGCGCTGCCATTCCTCGTCGAACAGGGCGTGCAGGGCTTGCGCGCTGGCGTTGCGTTGGACCGCGGCCGGCTCGGCCTGGGCGGAAGCGGCGGCGATGGGCAGGGCCAGGCCGGCCGCGATCGCGGCGGCGAGCAGAACGGGTCGAAGCATGGCGGGTTCCCCGGGAAACAGTCTCCGAGTCTAGCCCGCGGCGCCGGCGGCGCCTTATGGCGAAAGTTGGGCCGGGCGCCGAAACCTGGCGCGCCGAACGAAGCGCCTCGAAGCTGGCGCGCCGATTCGGACCGGCCCAACCAGGCGCGATGCCCTGCGGCGATCGCCGCCGGCCGCGCGCCCGCGCCTCAGGCCGCGTCGGCGGAGGTGGTGAAGCTTTCGCCGCAGCCGCACTCGGCGGTGGCGTTGGGGTTCTGGAACACGAACATCTCGCCCAGGCCCTGCTTGAGGAAGTCGATGCGGGTGCCGTCGACCAGCGGCAGGCTGATCGGGTCGACGTAGATGCGCACGCCGTCCTGCTCGAACACGGTGTCGCCCTCGCGCGCCTCGCGCGCCAGGTCGGCGGTGTGCTGCCAGCCCGAGCAACCGGTCTTGGTCACGCCGAAGCGCAGCCCCAGCGTGCCGGGCGATTCGGCCAGGAAGTGCTGGACGCGGGCGAGAGCGGCGGGAGCGAGGGTGACGGCCATGGACGGGGCTTCTTGGTGGTTTCTTGGAGCTTGCGGTGGAGGGTCGGCGCAGCGGATCGCGACGCCGGATTCATGTTATCAGCCCGGCCGCGGCCGGCTGTACCCGATATGGCGGCTGACCGGGCCGGTTCAAGCCTGGGTTCAGGCCCGTGCCGCCGGGCCCGGGGCGGCGCCGTGACCGCCGCCGCAGTTCGCCGGACCCTGCCCTCCGGCGCGTGCGGCCGGCGCCATCCGTTATGATCGCCCTCCCTCACACGCAACGCGCTAAGGCGGCACGACATGACGGTGGTAAGCGTCGAACAGGCACTCGCAGGCAAGGTTCCGGCGGGCGGCGAGGTCACGGTACGCGGCTGGGTGCGCACCCGGCGCGATTCCAAGGCCGGTCTGAGCTTCGTCAACGTCAGCGACGGCTCCTGCTTCGCGCCGATCCAGGTGGTGGCGACCAACGCCCTGGCCAATTACGAAGACCAGGTAAAGCACCTCACCACCGGCTGCTCGGTGATCGCCACCGGCACCCTGGTCGCCTCGCAGGGCCAGGGCCAGAGCTTCGAGATCCAGGCCAGCAAGCTGGAAGTGGTCGGCTGGGTCGAGGACCCGCTGACCTACCCGATGCAGCCCAAGCAACACTCGCTGGAGTACCTGCGCGAGTTCGCCCACCTGCGCCCGCGCACCAACCTGTTCGGCGCGGTGACCCGGATCCGCCACTGCCTGTCGCAGGCCGTGCACCGGTACTTCCACGAGAACGGCTACTACTGGATCAGCACCCCGATCGTCACCACCTCCGACGCCGAAGGCGCCGGGCAGATGTTCCGCGTCTCGACCCTGGACCTGGCCAACCTGCCGCGCGGCAAGGACGGCGCGGTCGATTTCTCGCGCGACTTCTTCGGCAAGGAAACCTTCCTGACCGTGTCCGGCCAGCTCAACGTCGAGGCCTACTGCCTGGCGCTGAGCAAGGTCTACACCTTCGGCCCGACCTTCCGCGCCGAGAACAGCAACACCACCCGCCATCTGGCCGAGTTCTGGATGATCGAGCCGGAGATCGCCTTCGCCGACCTGATGCAGAACGCCCAGGTCGCCGAGGACTTCCTCAAGTACCTGTTCCGCGCGGTGCTGAACGAGCGCGGCGACGACATGGCCTTCATCGCCGAACGCGTCCAGCCCGACGCGATCAGCCGCCTGGAAGCCTTCATCAACTCGCCGTTCGAGCGCATCGACTACACCGATGCGATCGCGCTGCTGCAGAAGTCGGGCAAGAAGTTCGAGTTCCCGGTCGAATGGGGCCTGGACCTGCAGACCGAGCACGAGCGTTGGCTGACCGAGGAACACGTCGGCCGGCCGGTGGTGGTGCTGAACTACCCCGAGCACTTCAAGGCCTTCTACATGCGCCTCAACGACGACGGCAAGACCGTCGCGGCGATGGACGTGCTGGCCCCGGGCATCGGCGAGATCATCGGCGGCAGCCAGCGCGAGGAGCGCCTGGACGTGCTCGACGCGCGTATGGCCCAGTTCGGCCTGGATCCGGCGCACTACGGCTGGTACCGAGATTTCCGCCGCTACGGCACGGTGCCGCACGCCGGCTTCGGCCTGGGCTTCGAGCGCCTGGTGGTCTATGTCTGCGGCCTGGCCAACATCCGCGACGCGATCGCCTATCCGCGCGCCCCGGGCAGCGCCGAGTTCTGAGTACGCCGGAGCGGCTGCGTCCGCTCCCAGCCGTCGTTCCCGCGAAAGCGGGAACCCAGGGCTTCGTCGCGACCGCGCGGCGAAGTCTCTGGATCCCCGCCTTCGCGGGGACGACGATCACCGTCGTGCGCGGCGAGCGGCCGGCAACGCGCTCCCCGCGCCTCATCGAGAGGCAGCGAGTGATCCTGTTCCTGGCCCTGACCTTCGTCGGCATCGCGATCTCCGCCGCGTGCGCGTTCGCGATCTTCTGGCCGCTGGCGCTGGTGCATCTGCGCGACCGCCACCCCTCGCTGCGCGGCGAACTCGGCGAGGCCGCGTTCGTCAGCCCGCAGGCCTGGCGCTGGCTGCTCGGCAGCCGCTACCGCGAAGCCGGCGACCGCAACCTCGACGGGCTGGCGACGCCGGCGCGGATCTCCCTGTTGACCGTTTTCGCCGCACTGGCCTGCGCCGGCCTGCTGTGGCTGCTTTCCATGGTGGTGTCATGAGCGAATCCGAAATCTCCAGCGCCGGCGACGCCGGCGCTTCCCGCAGCGAGCAGTGGTGGCTGGCCACCCTCGGCCGCACCGTGATCTGGGCCCGGCTGCGGGTGCGCGAGGCCGGCACCGCCGAGGTCTTCGACAGCGACGGCAACACCCTGCCCTACGACAGCGAAGACACCGCCCGCGCCGCGCTGATGGACGCCGAGTTCGTCGAGCTGGACGGCCTCGACGAGGACGACGCGCAAGCGCGCGGCTTCGCCCTGGCCGAACTGGCGCCGCCGCGCGCCGGCGACGACCAGGGCCTGGCCGCGCTGATGATCCAGAAGCTGCCGCAACGGCACTGAGCCCGGCCATGTACCTGCCCCGCGCATTCGCCGAAACCGACCTGGGCGCGCTCGACCGCCTGGCCGACGCCTACGACTTCGCCAGCCTGATCACGGTGCGCGAGGGCGCGCCGGAGGTCAGCCATCTGCCCTTGCTGTACCGGCGCGAGGGCGAGCGGATCGAATTGCGCGGCCACTGGGCCCGGCCCAACCCGCAGGCGCGCCACGCCGGCCCGGCGCTGGTGGTGCTGCAGGGCCCGCACGCCTATGTCTCGCCGGGCTGGTACCCGGACAAGGAAAGCGCGGCGCGGGTGCCGACCTGGAACTACGCCCTGGCCCATCTGCACGGCGAGTTGCGGACCTTCGAGGACGAAGCAGGACTGGCGCAGTTGATCGACGACCTCAGCCGCCGCCACGAAGCCCGCCTCGGCAGCGACTGGCGCTTCGAGTTCGAACGCGACGACCACCGCCGCCAGTTGCGCGGCATCGTCGGATTCCGCTTCCTGGTCGAACGGATCGAACTCAAGTTCAAGCTCAGCCAGAACCATCCCCAGGCCAACCGCGACAGCGTCGTCGCGCGGTTGCAGGCGCAGGATCGCGACGACAGCCGCGCCATCGCCGCGCTGATGCGCGAGCGCACCGCGCAGGCCGAGTGAGCGGCCGAGTGACTGGCCGAATGAATCGGCGCGCGGTTGCGCGGTCCAAGGACGCCCCGCCAAGGTCGGCCGGGAGCGTCGTCGGAGCGAATCGAATCGAACGAATCGGAGACTGCGTATGGATCTGAACCTCAGCGGCAAGCACGCCCTGGTCTGCGGCGCCTCCGAAGGCATCGGCCGCGCCGCCACGCACGAACTGGCCCTGCTCGGCTGCGACGTCACCGTGCTGGCGCGCCGGGCCGAGGCCCTGGCCGAGGTCGCCGCGGCCTTGCCGCGCCAGGGCGCGCAGGCGCACGGCTGGATCGCCGCCGACGTCGCCGACGCCGCCGGCCTGGCGGCTCAGGTCGAGGCCCTCGCGGCCGGCAAGCCGGTGCAGATCCTGGTCAACAACACCGGCGGCCCGCCGGGCGGTCCGGCCCATACCGCCGCCGACGCGGCCTATTTCGATGCCTTCCAGCGCCATCTGATCGCCAACCACACCCTGGTGCGCGCGGTGCTGCCGGGCATGCGCTCGGCGCGCTGGGGGCGGATCGTCAACGTGATCTCGACCTCGGTACGCGAACCCATCGTCGGCCTGGGCGTGTCCAACACCATCCGCGGCGCGGTCGCCAGCTGGGCCAAGACCCTGTCGCGCGAGTTGGCCGCCGACGGCATCACCGTCAACAACGTCCTGCCCGGCTACACCAAGACCGGGCGCATCGAACAGATCATCGCCGACCGCGCGCGCAACAGCGGCCAGTCCGAGCAGGAAGTGATCGAGGCGATGCGCAAGACCGTGCCGGCGCAGCGCTTCGCCGAACCCGGCGAGATCGCCGCCTGCATCGCCTTCCTGTGCTCGCCGGCCGCCGGCTACGTCAACGGCGTCAGCCTGGCCGTCGACGGCGGCCGCATGCAATCGATTTGAGTCCGCACCCAGTAGGAGCGGCGTGAGCCGCGACAGGGGACGCGTCGAACGCCCAGCGGCGATCGGCGCCGAGCGAAGCCACGCATCGTCCCTCTCGTCCACGGACATACCGCTTTGGTCGAGATGGAACGCGGTTTCGATAAGCGGCCTGCAATACTGAGGTGTCTGCGCGTCCCGTGTCGCGGCTCACGCCGCGCCTACAGGGGCGGCATCGCGGCGTCCGAGGCGCGAGCGTTCGAACCACCACAGCAGGCTTGCGGCCATCAGCCAAGCCAGGAACCAGGGCCAGGCCGGCATGCGCGCCGGCGCGGTCGGCGCGAACCAGCGCGGTTGCGCCGGGTCCAGGGCGACCGCCGCCGATGGCCGCACCAGCGCCGCGGTCGCCTGGCGCAATTCGTTCGCGCGCAACCCCGGTGCCTCGTCCTGGGCCCGCACCACCAACGGCACGCGTCGCGCGCCGTCGACCAACAGATGCCAGCCGGCCTGTTGCGGCCAGAATCCGGCGCAGCGCCGCGCGCCGCTGGCCGGGTCGGGCAGCAGTCCGATCCGGCCGCCGTCGGGCGCGAACACCTGAGCCGCGCCGCCCAGCCCGCACAGCACGCTGCGGCGGTGCTGGCGGAACGGGTCCGATTCGGCGGCCTCGTCGCGCAGCGGCGCTTCGACCGCGCTCGCCCGCGCCAGCGTGGCCACGGCCTGGCTCCACAGCTGCGCATGCAATTCGTCGCGTCCGGCCAGCACCAGGCGAAAACTGTCGCCCAAGGTCCATACCGCGACCCGCCCGCGGCCCCGGGCGCGCCAGGCCGCCAAGCCCGCGCCGTCGGCGGCGCGCAGCCAGACCTGCGCCGTCGCCGGCAAGTCCAGCGCCCGCCGGCTCAGCATCGGTGTCTCGCCAGGCGATTGCTCCGGCCGCCTCGGCGCGTCGGCGCTGCCGGGCCCCAGGCGCGCCCGCACCGCGGCCTCGTCGCGCGCCTGCGCCGGCCAGCGCGCCGGCAGCGCCTCCGCGCCGGCGCCGAGCTCGAAACCGAACCCGCGCCACTGCGCTCGGGTTCGCGCCGACAAGGGACCGGTGACGCGCAACAGCACGCCGAGCCCGTCGCGTGCCGCCGCCGACACCGCGGTTCGCGAGGCCTCGCTCAAGCCGTCCCAGGCGCGCTCGTCGACCAGCAGCAGGTCGAAACCGGCCAGGGTCGCGGCATCGATCGGCAACGGCGGGTCGCCGATCTGCAGTCCGGCGCCCAGCGCGATCTGGCTGTGCAGGCGCACGCCGGCGTCCTCGGCCCATCGCCGCAGGTACTTCAGCTCCGGATTCGGCGCGCCGGCGAGCAGCAGCACGCGCGGCGCCGCGTCCGCGGCGACGTTCAGCGGCAGCGACAAACTGTCGACCGCCGCGCCGCGCGCATCGCGAAGGCGCACAACGAACTCCACCGGGCCGGCCACCCGGGCCAGGCCTTCGAGACGAAAGCGTCCGTCGCGCGCCAGCGCGATGCGGTCGATGCGCTGGCCGGCCGGATCGAGCAGTTCGGCGCTGCCGCCGGCCAGATCGTGGGCGCGGCCGTGCACGGCGAAGACATTGCCCGCGCTGGCCCGCTGCGGCGGCCACCATTCGCTCAGGCCGCGCGGCAGCGGCGCCGGAGCGAAGCTCAGCGCCAGCCCCTGCGCCGCAGCGCGATCGCGCGGCTCCAGACCGGCGCCGATCACCCGCAAACGCCGCGTCTGCGGATGACGGCGCAGGGCCGTGGCCAGGTCCGGCACGCGTTCGCCGTCCACACCGTGCGGCGCCTCCGGCAGGACCACCCGCGCCGCATCCGCGGCGAACGCGCCCGGCGCGGCGGCGGCGGTGAGCACGACCAGTTCCGCCTGCGGCGTGCGCAGCGGAGGCGGGAACAGGGTCAGCAACAACAGCGCCGCGCACAGCGGTTGCGCGGCCAGCAACAGGCCCAGCCGCCAAGTGCGTGCGCGATGTTCCGGCACGGTACGGTACTGGCGCGCGAGCAGGCGCAGCACGGCGATCAGCGTCGCCGATGCCAGCAGGGCGGCTACCGCGACGCCCGGGCTCATCGTCCGCCCTCCGCCTGCAAGGCCTCGAAATAACGCCGGTCGCCGGCATCGCCCGCGGCGCGGCGCGGCACCGTCGCCGGCGGACGCGCCAGCACCGGCCACAGCAAGGCGCGCAGGCGCGCCCGGCAGTCGCTGCAGTCGCCGCGCTGGCGCAGCGCATCCAGCGCGGCCGCGAACGCCAGCGGATCGCTCACCCGCTCCGGATGCGCGCCGAGCCAACGCTCCAGGGCGGCGTAGTCGACCGGCGCCGCGGCGGCGCCCGGCACTGGCTGCAAGGCCTGCCACCAGGCCGCCGGCAAGGGGTCGGCGGCGGTCGCCGCGACCAGCGGGTCGGCACGCCGCGCCAGACCGGCGCGGTCGCCGCTGAGGCGGCGAGAGAAATCGATCGGCGGCAGCTCCGGGCCCACCCGGGCCAGGTAGATCCGGTCCGCCTGCTGCACCTGCTTGATCAGGCGCAGGGCGCGATAGGCATAGGGCAGCGCCAGTTGCGGCCGGCCCTGGCGCAGTTGCAGTTCCGACTGCCACATCTCGTCCAGCGCCGATTTGAGCAAGGCCCGGGTCTTGGGATCGAGCAAGGTCGCGGCCTCGGCGATGTCGTGGGTGTGGCCGAACTGCTCCAGCACCGAGCCGGCTTCGCCGAAGCGCTGCGGCACCGGATCGTGGGCATGGCCGTCCTCGCCGGCCGGCGCCGGTTTCGCCGCCGCGCCGTCTTCGCCGGATTCGGCGGAGTGGCCGTCGTGGGCGCCGCCTTGGTGCTCCGCGGCGTCGTGCCCGGGCTCGGCCTCGCGCGCGTCGTGGGTCGGCAAGCTCGGCGCGCCTTCGGATTCCTCGCCCAGGAACTGGCCGTAGCGCAAGCGCAGCAAGCGCTGGTCGACGCCGATCGCGTCGGAACGCTGGACGAAGCGTTCGCCGTCGAGCTTGCGCCGCTGCGCGATCAGCGCTTCGGCGTCGATGATGATCTGGCGCTGGCTGCGGAAATACGCCGGCATCACCGTCTTGACCAGTCCTTCCACCCCGGTCGCCTCGCTGCCCTGGTCGGCCGGCCAGCGCAGGATCAGGCTGGCGCTGCGCACGCTGTGCGCCTGCGGGCGGCGGTTGTCGTCGACGCTGAGCTGGACGATCAGGTCGTCGCCGCGGGCGAAGCCCAGCGCGGCCAGATCCAGGCGCTGCGCATAGCGCTTGGCGGCGATGCCGCCACGGCCGGGCACGCGCAGGGTCTGCTCGCGAAAGACGATGTTCTCGCCGCTGCCCTGGGCCAGGGTCACGCGCAGCGTGGCGTAGGCGGCCAGGCCATAGTCGTCGCTGGCGTCGAAGGCCAACGGCCAGTGGCGCTGGCCGGGCTCGACCAGGCTCAGGCTGCGCTCGGGCTCGATCGTCCGCAGTTGCGGCGGACGGTCCGGCACCACGTCGAGCCGGTGCAACCGCTGCGACTGCGCCGCCGGCGCGCCGCGGGCGAGGATCCGGTACAGCGCAGAACGGGCCAGCGTGCCTTGCCCATGCCAGTCGCCGTCCGCGCCGCGCTGCAAGGGCAGCCGCCGACCGTCGAGGAAGGCCAGTTCGGCGGCTTGCGGTTGCGGCGCGAAACGCAGCCGCCAGCGCAGGGTCGAGCCTTCGGCGATGCGCCCCTGCAGGCTGGGTTCGTCGCGCGCCGGCAGGCCGGTGTAGGCCGGCGGCTGCACGCGCAGGTTGTGCGCCAGCAGGCGCGGCTGCCCCGGCGCGGCGGCGACCGCGGGCGCCGGCGCCAAATCGCCTTCGCTCGGCGCCGCCGGGGTTCGCGGCCACAACAGCGCGGCGGCGACGAGCGCCGCAGCCGCCAGCCCCGACAGCGCTATCCATCGCCGCGACCAGGCCGGGCGCAGGTCCGGCGCCGGTCCGGCGGCCAATCGCGCCTGCAGCCGCGCCTGCTGCAGGCGCTGCAATTGGTTGAGATCTTGCTCGCGCGCGAACAGCAATTCGGCGCTGTCGTCCATGTCGCGGCGCAGACCGTCGAGCCGTCGCGTCAGCCAGCGCCGGTCGAGCGCGACGACGGCGCGCCAGGCGAACGCCGACACGATGCCGGCGGCGACGACCAAGCCGAGCGCGGCGGCGGCGGTACCGCAAACGCGCCACAACCCGACGCCGAGCGCCCCCGCCCATGGCAACCACAGCGCGGCCCGGTCCAGACCACGACGCCAACGCGCCGCACGCCAAGCCCGGCGCAGCCGCAACTCGGCCGCAGCGGCGCTCACGGCCCGCCCCCGTTGCGCGCCCGTGTGGCCCGCCAGCGCTCCAGCAACGCGACCAGGGCGATAGCTACAGCCAGCCACGGCCCCAGGTCCTGCGGCGGCAAGACCGAGGCGACCGCGCCGGTGCGCGGCGCGACGTCGCCGGCCCGCGCCCGCGTCGGCGGCGGCGGAGACGGTTGGAACAAATCGCGCAAGCCGGCGACGAAGCCGGGTTCGAGCAGTTCCGGCCATTGCGCCGGCGACAACGGCCGGGTCAGGCGCAGCAGGCGGCCGCGACCGTAGCGGCCGCCCTGCGCCAGCACCGCGCCGGCGGCGTCGCGCCACAAGGCAGCAGGTTCCGGCGCGGCATCGGCCGGCCAGTCCGCCTGCGCGTCCAGCAACACGGTGGCGCCCTCGCGCGCGCGCGCCAGGACCGTCGCGGGTACCGCGCCGGGCGCGAGCCAGATCAATCCGTTCGAGGCCTGCGGCCAGGGCGCCGAAAACGGCGCGACGTCGGTTCGCGCGTCCGCCGGCGCGGTCGCGCTCCAGGCGATCAGCGCCGCGCGCAGGTAGGGCAGCGCCGAAGCGCGCTCGGGCGCGTGCCGCAGCGCCGGCGGCGCGACGGCCGCCGCCGCGACCGCCGGCGGCGACGGCGAAGCGCCCTCGGTCGCGTGCCATTCGATCCGCCGCGACAGGCGCACCCGCTCTGCGTCCAGTCCGCCCAGGCGCTCGGGCACGAACACCTGCAGCGCGGCCTGCGCCGGCAGGCGCGCATCGAGTTCGCGCAACAGGCTGGCGGTCGCCGCGGTGCCTGCGTCGGCGGGCGGGACAGCAGCCTCTTCGGCGACGGCGGGAAACCCCGGGGTCAGCCAATGCAGGCCTGCGCCCTGCGCGGCCGCCGCGGCACGCGCCGCGGGCAAGTCCGCGCCCGGCGCCACCGCCACCCAGGCGCGTGCGCTGTCGGCGCCCGACAATACCGGCCGCGCCAGCCACAGCGCCAGCAGGGCCAGCAGCAACAACCGCAGCAACAGCAGCGGCCAATCGTCGAAGCGGATACGCTGGCGCGGTTTCGGCCGTTGCCGCAACCAGCGCAGCGCGGCGAACTCGGTCGGGCGCTGTTCGCTGCGCCGGGCCAGATGGATCAGCAAGGGCAGGACCCAGGCCGCCAGCGCGGCCAGGCCCAAAGGCAGCAACAGCGCCAGGCTCACGCGCCCTCCGCTGCGTCGCGTCCGCCGAACAACCGCCGCAATGGCAGATCCAGCTCCTCGTCGAGCACGTACTCGGCATGGCGGACGCCGCAGGCCTGCAATCGCGCGTCGATCGCCTGGCGTGCCGCGGCGAAGCGGCGCAGGAACTCCTCGCGTAGCGCGGCGCCGTCGCCGAGCAGCTCCTCGCCGGTTTCAGGATCGCGGAAGCGGTGCCCGCCGCGGTACGGGAAGTCGCGCTCCTCGGCGGTCAGGATGCGGATGCTCAGCACTTCGCGCCGCGCCGCGGCCAGCCGTTCGGCGACCTCCAGCGCGGCCTCGTCGAAGCCGTCGCCGAGCATCAGCACCAGGTCGCCGGCGCCGATCCGCTCCCACAACGGCCGCAGCCGTTGCGGCGACGGCCAGCGACCTTGCGCGCACAACGCATGCAGTTCCAGCCACAGCCGGTCGCGCTGGCGGGTGCCGGCGGCCGGGGCGATCAGGCGCAGGCCGTCTTCCTGCAGGGCGATCAAGCCGAAACGGTCGCCCTGGCGCAGGGCCAGCTCGGCCGCGCACGCGGCCAGGGCCTTGGCCGCATCGAGCCGGCTCCAGCCGGGACGCGCGGCATCGCCCTGCCCCATCGAGGCGCTGGCGTCGACCAGCAGCCATAGCGCCAGCGGACTTTCGCGCTCGGCTTCGCGGACGAAGAAGCGGTCCGAGCGCGCGTACAGCTTCCAGTCGATCTGGCGCGGCTCGTCGCCGGGCTCGTAGGCGCGGTACTGGGCGAATTCCAGGCCGGCGCCACGGCTGCGGCTGCGGTGCTGGCCCAGTCCGTGCGCGCCGAGCGAGCGCCGCGAAACCAGGCTCAGACCGCGCAGGCGCGCCCGCACCGCCGGCGGAATCAGCTCGCGCATGCGCCGGCTCAGGCGTCCGGCGCAGGCAAAGCGCGCAGCAGCGCCGCGACCACATCGTCGGCGCTGCGCGATTCGGCCTCGGCGGCGAACGACAGCAACAGGCGGTGGCGCATCACCGGCGCGGCCAGGGCGATCACGTCCTCGCGCGTCGCGGCCAGGCGGCCGTGCAGCAGGGCGCGGGCTTTCGAGGCCAGGGCCAGCGACTGGCCGGCGCGCGGGCCGGCGCCCCATTTCACCCATTGCCGGACCTCGCTCGGCGCGCCCTCGCCCGGCCGGCTGGCGCGCACCAGGCGGGTGATCCAGCGCAGCAGGTCTTCGCTCAGGTGCACCTCGCGCACTCGCGACTGCAGCGCCAGCAGGTCGGCGCCGTGCATCACCCGCGGCACCTGCGCGCCGTGGCTGCCGGTGGTCTGGCGCAGGATGTCGTGTTCTTCGTTCTCGCTCGGATAGCCGACCCGGATGTGCAGCAGAAAGCGGTCGAGCTGGGCTTCGGGCAAGGGATAGGTGCCGGCCTGTTCGAGCGGATTCTGGGTCGCCAGGACGAAGAACGGCGCCGGCAGCGCATGGGTGGTGCCGGCGTAGCTGACCGTGCGTTCCTGCATCGCCTCCAGCAACGCCGCCTGGGTCTTGGGCGGGGTGCGGTTGAGTTCGTCGGCCAGCAGCAGATGGGTGAAGATCGGCCCGGGCTGGAAGCGGAAATGGCGATGGCCGGTGCCGTGGTCTTCTTCCAGCAGCTCGGTGCCGAGCAGGTCGCTGGGCATCAGGTCGGGGGTGAACTGGACGCGCCGGAACTGCAGCTCCAGCGCCTGTCCCAGCGAGCGCACCAGCAGGGTCTTGCCCAGCCCCGGCACGCCCTCGAGCAGGCAATGGCCGCCGGCGAGCAGGCCGATCAGCAACTGCTCGACCACCTCGTCCTGGCCGACGATCGCCCGCGCGATCGCCCCGCGCAGTTCGCCCAGCCGCGCCAGCAAAGCCTGCAACCCGGCTTCGCCGCCCACTTCGTCCGCTACCGCCTTGGTGTTCATGTCTGGTCCCGATTCCTTACGCATCGAATGCAAGAGCAAAAGCAAATCCCCCGCGTCCGCTGCGCGAACGCCGCCCCCTTGTGCAAAGGGCAACGGCACGAGCGCTCGATGCCGTGCCCCCGCCTTTCGCCCGTGGCCGCTTCTGCCTCTGCCACGCTTTACCCCGACCGAGTCCGCACCCTCACCCCATCAACGCATACATCACGATATTGACCGCGAACTTGGTGTTGTCTTCGGCCAGGAAGCGCTTGTTGCGCCAGTCGTAGTCCCATTCGCAGCCGTAGTCCTTGTTGCTGTACAGCACGCCCAGGCGGCCGTCGATCTCGATCCCCTGCAGGTAGTCGTGGACCAGGTCGTCGCCCCAGCCGTTGAGCTCGAAGCCGGTCGCCGGCGGACCGTCGAAGACGAAGAAGCTGCGGTAGAGAGGGTGGTTCCTGGGCAGGCGCTTGAGCGCCTTGCGGCCGAAGATCGACGCCATCTGGCTTTCGAACGAACGCGCGAACAGACCGTCGATGTCGTGGTTGCAGTCGTCGACGAAGACGAAGCCGCCGTTGCGCACGTAGCGCTCGAAGTTGCGCCGCTCCTCGGGATTGAACTCGACCAGCTTGTGCCCGGCCAGGTAACAGAACGGCGCGCCGAGCATCTTCGGATCGGACAAGGCCAGCACATGTTCCTTCGGGTCCACCCGCAGGCCGGTGTAGTCGACCAGCGCGGTGATCAGGTTGGCCGGCATGCGCTGGTCCACGTCCCAGTCGCCGGAGTCGTACTTGAGCCGGGTGAACCAGAAGTCGTAGTCGGCCGCGGCCCGCGCCAGCGGCGAGCGCGCCAGCCAGGCTCCGGCCAGGCCGCCGGCGAGCAGGCGCAGGAAGGCGGCGCGGTTCATCGCCGTCCTCGCCGGCCGGCGCGCAACGGCCGGGACGGTCCGCGATGCCGCCGCGGCGAACCGCCCCGCACCGCCATGCTCAGACCGCGTCCGAGAGCGAGGTGAAGGTGAAATCGCGCAGCTTCATCGGCGGGATCATCATCACGAAGCTGGACTCGTCGCCGGCCACCCGCACCGGCCGGCCGAGCTCTTCGATATTGTTGAGCATGATCACCGGCGACTCGTTGAAGCGGAAATTCTTCACCGGATGCTTGATGGCGCCGTTCTCGATGTAGAAGGTGCCGTCGCGGGTCAGCCCGGTCAGCAGCACGGTCTGCGGATCGACCAGGCGGATGTACCAGGTTCGGGTGACCAGGATGCCCTTCTGGGTGCCCTTGATCAGCTCGGCGGTGGACTTGTCGCCGCCGGCCATCAGCAGGTTGCCCGGCTGGCCGACCGCCTTCTTGCCCTGCTTCTGCGCCCAGTAGCGCGAATAGCCCAGCGCGGCGATCTTGCCGTTCTCGACCACCGCCATCTTCTCGCGCGGCAGGCCTTCGTTGTCCCAGGGCAGCACCGCGGCGCGGGCGTCCCAGGGGTCGGCGCTGATGTTGACCCGGCTGTCGTAGACCTGCTCGCCGAGTTTGTTGCCGCCGCCCTTCTTGGACAGGAAGCTGCGGCCTTCGTCGGCCTGGCGCGCGTCGAAGAAGCCCATCATGAACGAGATCAGCCCGGCGGCCGCGGCCGGCTCCAGGATCACCGTGTATTTGCCCGGCTCCAGCGCCTTGGCTTCGGCCGATTCGGTGGCCTTGCGCATGGCGATGCGGACCTCGTTGTCGGCCTTGAAATCGGCGGCGTCCTTGAGATTGCGGCCGACCCAGCCCGAGCCCCGGCCGTCGTCGGTGCGCACGGTGCAGGTGTAATTGAAATTGGTCGCTTTCTGGTAGCCGAAATTGCCGTTGCTGTTGGCGATCGCGACGAAGCTGCGGCCGTCCTCGAGGAAACCGGCGGCGGTCAGCTTGCCGGCGCGGCAGGGCGCGATCGAGTCGGATGCGGCCTTGGCGCGGAACTCGGGATCGATCGCTGCGGTGGATTCGCTGAAGGTCGGGCTGGGTTTGTAGTCCTGCTTGCCGATCGCCGGCACGAACTCGGGATTCTCCGGCGCCAGCCGGGCCAGATCCTCGGCGCGGCGCACCACCCGCTCCAGCGCGGCGTCGTCGAACTCGTTGATCGTGGCGATGCCGACGCGCTTGCCGAACGCCACCTGCACGGCCAGGTCGACGTTGCTGACGATGCCGCTGGTGGAGACGTCGTTGAGGGCGAAACGGATGTTGCCGTCGACCGACCCGGTCAGGGTCGCGGTGCACTCGTCGGCCTTGGACAGGGCGATGACCTTGTCGAGGATGGCCTTGGCTTCGGCTTCGGTGAAGATGCTCATGGTCGTTTCTCCTGCGCCGGTCAGCCGAGCTTGCGGGCGGTGTTGATGACGTTGACGCCGTTGAAGCGCGCCGTGGCGGAGCCGTGCGAGACCGCCGAGACCTGGCCCGGCTGGCCCTTGCCGTCGAAGAACGAGCCGCCCAGGCGGTAGTCGCTTTCGTCGCAGACGGCGACGCAGGAGTTCCAGAACTCCGGGGTGCGGATCTGGTAGGCCACGTCCTCGAGCATGCCGGTGATCTTGCCGTTCTTGATCTCGTAGAACAGCTGGCCGCCGAACTGGGCGTTGTAGCGCTGCTGGTCGATCGAGAACGAGCCGTCGCCGACGATGTAGATGCCGTTCTCCACGTCCTTGATCATGTCGGCGACGCTGAGCTTGTTCTTGCCCGCCGCGAGCGACACGTTGGCCATGCGCTGGAACTGCACGCTGGACCAGGAATCGGCGTAGCAGCAGCCGTCGGACTCGGTCTTGCCGAGGATGTGGGCCTGGTCGCGGATGGTCTGGTAATCGACCAGCACGCCGTCCTTGATCAGGTCCCAACGCTTGGTCTTGACGCCTTCGTCGTCGAAGCCGACCGCGCCGAGGCTGCCGGGCTGGGTCTTGTCGGCGAACACGGTGACCTGGTCGCTGCCGTACTTGAACGCCGACTTGAGCTTGTCTACGGTGGCGAAGCTGGTGCCGGCGTAGTTGGCCTCGTAGCCAAGCACGCGGTCGAGTTCGAGCGGATGGCCGATCGATTCGTGGATGGTCAGCCAGGTATGCGAGGGGTCGAGCACCAGGTCGTACTTGCCCGGCTTGACCGAGGGCGCGGTCAGCTTCTGCCGCGCCTGCTTGGCCGCGGCGACCGCGTCCTCGACCATGTCGTAGGAGTCGCGGTAGTTGACCACGCCGTTGGGCGAGACGACCTTGCCCGAGGCGGCGCCGTCCAGGTACTCGTAGCCCATGCCCATCGGCGAGGACAGGCCTTCGCGGGTGCGGAACTTGCCGCTGGCCTTGTCGATCGCGGTCACCGTCATCGGCGCCCACACCCTGTGCACGTCCTGGTCGATGTAGGAGCCGTCGGTCGAGGCGAAGTATTTCTGTTCGTTGACCAGGAACAGCATCGAGTTGACGAAATCGGCGCCGGCCTTGAGCGCGGCGGCGTTCACGCTCAGCAGCAAGTCGGCCTTGTCCTTGATCGGCACTTCCATCGCGTTCTTGCGGATCGGGGTCTTCCAGGCGACCTCGCCCACGCCGGGGGTCTTGGCCAGCTCGACCTTGGCGGTCTGGGTCTTGGCGTTGGCGCGGGCGATCGCGGCGGCCTGCTTGGCCGCCTCGGCCACGCTCTTGTCGTCCAGGCGGTTGGTCGCGGCGAAGCCCCAGGCGCCGTCGACCAGCACGCGAATGCCGATCCCGGTCGACTCGGTGTTGACCACGTTCTCGACCTTGTCCTCGCGGGTGATCACGAACTGGCGCAGGTAGCGGCCGATGCGCACGTCGCAATAGCCGGCGCCGGCGCCGCGGGCGGCGGTCAGCGCGGTGTCGGCCAGGCGCTTCTTGCGCGCCACATCGAGCGGAACCAGCAGCGCTTCGGCGGCGATGGCGCTGCCGAAGGGAATCATCAGACCGGCGATGCCGAGCCCGGTCATGCTGAGGAAGTTGCGTCTGTCCACGTTGGCTCCGCCGTTATGGCCCGTGCGATCGGTTGCGAACCGCGTCGCAAGGCATGGATGAATGTGACCGCCGGACTGTGCGCAGCGGTTCAGCGCGCAGTCAAGTGCCGTCCGCCATCGCGTCATGGCGTCGTCATCGCCCCAGCACGCGCTGCGCACGCAACCAGGATGCGGCGCAAGCGAACCCGGTTGCACACGGGATTTACGCCACTATCGGCGCGACGCGACCGGCATGTTCGCGCTGCGCCGCGACTGCGATCGCAGCGCTGGAACGAGACGATGCGCACTTGGCACGGGCCAAGGGTCATGCATGACTTTGGTCACGCTGGGCGCAGAGTCGGCAAAGTCGGGACTCGGGACTCGGGACTCGGGACTCGGGACTCGGGGCTCGGACTCGGACTCGGGACTCGGATTCGGATTCGGGACTTGTAACTTGGGTTCTAGGTTCTCGGTACGCGGTTGCGCAGCGCCGACGACCGCGGCCTACGACCTTCCCGGCCGCGGCGAATACGCTTACCGAGTCCCGAGTCCCGAGTCCCGAGTCCCGAGTCCCGAATCCGAGTCCCGAGTTCCAAGTGCCGATTCCCAGCCACAAGCGTTAAGCTTGGCGCCATGCACAAATTCCGGCACTGGATCGACGGACAGCCCCGCGATGCGGCCGGCGGCCGTTGGCTCGACGTCCACGACCCCGCCAGTGCGCTGGCGTATGCGCAGGTCGCCGCCGGCGGCGCCGACGACGTCGAACTCGCCGCGAGCGCGGCGCAGCGCGCTCTGCCCGGCTGGGCCGGGCTGCCACCGAGCGAACGCGCGCGTTGGCTGGAGGCCCTGGCCACGGCGCTGGAGGCGCGGCTGGAAGACTTCGCCCAGGCCGAGTCGCGCGACGGCGGCAAGCCGATCCGGCTCGCCCGCGAGGCCGAGATTCCGCGCGCCGTGGCCAACCTGCGCTTCTTCGCCCAGGCCGCGACCCAGTTCGCCAGCGAATCCCATCACGGCCAGGCCGGGCTGAACTACACCCTGCGTACCCCGCTGGGCGTGGTCGCGACGATCTCGCCCTGGAACCTGCCGCTGTACCTGTTCACCTGGAAGATCGCCCCGGCCCTGGCCGCCGGCAATACGGTGATCGCCAAGCCTTCCGAGGTGACACCGGCCACCGCGACCCTGCTCGGCGAGCTCGCCGCGCAGATCGGTTTCCCGCCCGGCGTGCTCAACATCGTCCACGGCCTCGGTCCCGAGGTCGGCGAAGCGATGGTCCGGCACCCGGCGGTGAAAGCGATCTCCTTCACCGGCAGCACTGCGGTTGGCCGGCGCATCGCCGGCATCGCCGCGCCGATGCTGCGCAAGGTCTCGCTCGAGCTCGGCGGCAAGAACCCGACCCTGGTGTTCGCCGACAGCGATTGGCGCGCCCAGCTCGACACTCTGGTCCGCTCGGCGTTCCAGAACTCCGGGCAGATCTGCCTGTGCGGTTCGCGCCTGCTGATCGAGCGCGGCATCTACGCCGAGGTCCGCGAGGCCTTGGTCGAACGCGCGCAGGCCTTGCGCGTCGGCGACCCCGGCGACGAGAGCACCGCGCTCGGTCCGCTGGTGTCGCAGGCCCATTACGACAAGGTCGTGGCCGCGCTGCAACGCGCCCGCGACGAAGGCGGCACGGTGCTGTGCGGCGGCCAGGCGCTGGACCGGCCCGGCTGGTACGTCGCCCCGACCCTGATCGAGGGCCTGGGTCCGGACTGCGCCAGCAACCGCGAAGAGATTTTCGGCCCGGTCGCGACCCTGCAGGCCTTCGACGACGACGAGCACGCCCTGGCCCTGGCCAACGCCAGCGACTACGGCCTCAGCGCCAGCCTGTGGACGCGCGACCTCAACCGCGCCCATCGCCTGGCCGCGCGCCTCAACGTCGGCATGGTCTGGATCAACACCTGGCTGCAACGCGACCTGCGCACGCCGTTCGGCGGCGTCGGCGCGTCCGGCCTCGGCCGCGAAGGCGGCGTCGAGGCGATGCGTTTCTTCACCGAGGCCAAGAACGTCGGCCTCCACTTGGGATGACCGCTGCATGAGTAGTACCGCCACCAGTCCGCTCGAAGACCTGCTCGAGCGCAATCGCGAATGGTCCGAACGGATCAACGCCGAAGACCCCGAGTTCTTCGCCCGCCTGTCGCGCCAGCAGGCGCCGGAGTACCTGTGGATCGGCTGCTCCGATTCGCGCGTGCCGGCCAACCAGATCATCGACATGGCCCCGGGCGAAGTGTTCGTCCACCGCAACATCGCCAACGTGGTCGTGCACACCGACCTCAACTGCCTGTCGGTGATCCAGTTCGCGGTCGACGTGCTCAAGGTCAAGCACATCCTGGTGGTCGGCCACTACGGCTGCGGCGGCGTCCACGCCGCGCTGCACGGCCAGCGCGTCGGCCTGGCCGACAACTGGCTGCGCCACGTCGCCGACGTCGCCGACAAGCACGCCGGCTGCATCCACCATGCGCACAGCGACGAGCGCCACGACCGCCTGTGCGAGCTCAACGTGATCGAGCAGGTGCAGAACGTGTGCCTGACCACCATCGTCCGCGACGCCTGGAGCCGCGGCCAGCCGCTGGCCGTGCACGGCTGGGTCTACAGCCTGCGCAACGGCCTGGTCCACGACATGGGCATCGACGTCGACGCCTACGACAAGCTCGACGGCCTGTACGCCGCGGCGGTGACCCGGGTCAACGGCTATCGCGGGGATTCGCCGCGATGAGCCGGGCGGTGCGCACCGACGCCGCGCCGCGCCCGGTCGGGCGCTACCCGCATGCGCGCCGGGTCGGCGAACTGCTGTTCCTGTCCGGGGTCGGTCCGCGCGACGCGGCCAGCAACGCCGTGCCCGGCAACGTCCACGACGCCGACGGCCGGTTGATCGCCTACGACATCGAGCTGCAGTGCCGCTCGGTGTTCGCCAACGTGCGCGCGGTGCTGGAAGCCAGCGGCGCGTCCTGGGACGACCTGGTCGACGTCACCGTCTACCTGACCGACATGGCGCGCGATTTCGCCGCCTACAACGCGGTCTGGGCCGAGTACTTCCCCGACATCGAGCGCGCGCCGTGCCGGACCACGCTCGGCATCACCGCCCTGCCGACCCCGATCGCGATCGAACTCAAATGCATCGCCCGCCTGCCGGCGGACGCCGCCAAGGACTGACCATGCTGCCCGGCCCGATCAACCTGCAAGCCTGGATCGACGAACACCGCCATCTGCTCAAGCCGCCGGTCGGCAACAAGGTGATCTACGCCGGCGACTTCATCGTCATGGTGGTCGGCGGACCCAACCAGCGCACCGACTACCACTGGGACGAGGGCCCGGAGTGGTTCTACCAGCTCGAGGGCGAGATGGTCCTGCGCATCCAGGAAACGCTGTCCGACGGCAGCGGCGCGGTGCGCGACATCCCGATCCGCGCCGGCGAGACCTTCCTGTTGCCGCCGCGGGTGCCGCATTCGCCGCAGCGCCTGCCCGACTCGGTCGGCCTGGTGATCGAGCGCAAGCGCCTGGCGCACGAGGACGACGGCCTGATGTGGTTCTGCGAGCGCTGCAACCGCAAGCTGTACGAGGAATTCTTCAAGCTGCGCAACATCGAGACCGATTTCCCGCCGGTGTTCGACCGCTTCTATTCCTCGCGCGAGCACCGCACTTGCGGCGAATGCGGGCATCTGAACCCGGCGCCGGCGCGCTACGCGATGCCCGATACCTGAGACGCGGCGATGCGGGCGCTTACGCGATCGTCGTTGCGCCGGCTGGGCGGCCTGCTCGCCGCGGCCTTGCCGGCCGCCGCGGCGGCTACGCCATCGCTCTCGCTCGAACCGGTCCCGCTCCCGCCCCCGGCCGTCGTGGTGCTCGCCGGCTGCCTGATCGCCGAACCCGGCGAGGCGGCGCTGGGCCCGCACACCCTGCTGGTCCGCGACGGTCGCGTGCAGCGGCTGCAATCCGGCCTGGACCGCGCCGCCGAGGCCGGCGCGCGGGTGCTCGACCTGTCGCAGGCCTGCGTCCTGCCGGGGCTGATCGACGCGCACATGCACTTGGCGATCGATTCGGAAGCCGATCCCGCGCTGTACGCCGAGCCGGCCCGGCTGGCCCTGGCGGTGGCCGGCTATGCGCGGCGTCTGCTGCGCGCCGGCGTGACCACGGTGCGCGACGTCGGCGACAACACCGGCGTGACCTACGCCGTGCGCGACGCGATCGAGTCCGGCACCGTCGAAGGTCCGCGCATCCTAGCCGCCGGCCGGATCGTCTCGCGCAGCGGCGGTCACGGCGCCAAGCGCGCCGCGCCCGGCGACGTCGCCGCTCCGCCGGCCGCCTGCGACGGCCCCGAATCCTGCCGCCGCGCGGTGCGCGAGAACGTCGAGGCCGGCGCCGACTGGATCAAGCTGACCGTGTCCGGCTCCGGCCGCGAAACCGGCGGCCGCGCGCAGGCCGCGCCGATCCTGTTCCAGGACGAACTCGACAACGCGATCGCGGCGGCGCGGCAGGCGCAGCGCCCGGTCGCCGCGCACGCCCACAGCACCCAGGCGATCGACTTGGCGCTGCGCGCCGGCGCACGCACGATCGAACACGGCACCTATTTCGACGCCGGCTCGGCGGCGCTGTTCAAGCGCCAACAGGCTTACCTGGTGCCGACCGCGTTCATCGCCCACTACGTCGGCACCCAGTTGGACCGCTTCGCCGGCGGCCGCGACGGCCAGTCGCAGCAGGACCTGCGCGCCTGGGTCGACGCCGCCAGGCAAACCCCGGGCCGGGCCTGGCGCGCCGGCGTGCCGCTGGCGCTGGGCACCGATGCCGGCCCCAGCTTCGCCACCGATGCGACCGCGCGCGAAGTCGTCCACTACGTCGAATCCGGCGTGCCGGCGGCCGCGGCGCTGCGCGCGGCCACCGCCGGCAACGCCGACGCGCTCGGCCTGGGCGCGCAGCTCGGCCGGCTGCGCCCCGGCCAGCGCGCCGATCTGATCGCGGTGGACGGCGACCCGCAGCGCGACCCGGCCGTGCTGCAACGCGTGCGCATGGTCATGAAACACGGCCGGCTGGTGTGCCTGAACGACTGCGCCGAAGCCGGCGCGGGATCGCCAGCGCAGGAACCGGCCAAGTAGACTGCCGCCATGCTCAAGATCGACACCCACGCCCACTACCTGCCGCGCGACTGGCCGGACCTGGCGCGCAAGTACGGCGACGACCGCTTTCCGGTGATCCACCATACCGAGGACGGCCGCCACCGCATCTACAAGGACGGCAAGTTCTTCCGCGAGATCTGGTCCAAGACCTGGGACCCGGTGGAGCGGATGCAGGACTACGCCCGCTTCGGCGTGCAGGTGCAGGTGATCAGCACCGTGCCGGTGATGTTCAGCTACTGGGCCAAGGCGCACCAGGCGCTGGACCTGCACCAGGCGCTCAACGAACACATGGCCCAGGCCTGCCGCGACTATCCGCGCCACTACGCCGGCATTGGCACCGTGCCGCTGCAATCGCCGCGGCTGGCAGTGCAGGAACTGGAACGCTGCATGGACCAGCTCGGCCTGCAAGGCGTGCAGATCGGCAGCCACGTCAACGACTGGAACCTGGACGCGCCGGAACTGTTCGAGTTCTTCCAGGCTGCCAGCGAGTTGGGCGCGGCGATCCTGGTCCACCCCTGGGACATGATGGGCACGCCGAGCATGCCCAAGTACTGGCTGCCCTGGCTGGTCGGCATGCCGGCCGAGCAGTCGCGCGCGGCCTGCTGCCTGGTGTTCGGCGGCGTGCTCGAACGCCTGCCGAAGCTGAAGATCTGCCTGGCCCACGGCGGCGGCAGCTTCCCCTACACCATCGGCCGGATCGAGCACGGCTTCAACATGCGCCCGGACCTGGTCGCTACCGACAACCCGCGCAATCCGCGCGACTACCTGTCGCAGCTGTATTTCGATTCCTGGGTCGCCGACCCGCGCGCCCTGCAGTACCTGCTCGACACCTGCGGCGTGTCGCGGGTGATGCTCGGCACCGACTACCCCTTCCCGCTCGGCGAGCAATCGCCCGGCGCCGGCATCGCCTCGCTGGACCTGCCGCCGGCCGACCAGGCCCGGCTGTACCACGGCACCGCGCTGGAATGGCTGGGCTTGCCGAAGTCGCGTTTCGAATGAACCCCGATCGCTTCGCCCGCCACGACGCCTGCGTCCGCACGAGCCCCGCATGCCGCACTTGACCCTGCACTACACCGCCAACCTCGCCGGCTTCGACGCCGACGCCGCGTTGGCGGCGCTCAACCGCGTTCTCGCCGACAGCGGCCATTTCGACGAAGCCTCGATCAAGAGCCGCGCCCTGCGCCTGGATCACTACCGCATCGGCACCGCCGACGCCGGCCGCGGTTTCGTCCATGCCCAGCTCAAGATCCTGCCGGGCCGCGACGCCGCGGTGCGCGCCGCCCTGTCGCAGGCCGTGCTCGATGCGCTGCGCGCCCGACTGCCGGCCTCGGCCGGCGCGGCCGAATTCCAACTCTGCGTGGAGGTCGACGAGATCGTCGCCGACGCCTACCGCAAACACGTACTCGCTCCGGACCCGCTCTGACCCCATGACCGACCTGCATTCCGCGGCCCACGCCGCCGCCCTGGACGCCGCCGATCCGTTGCCGACCCTGCGCGAGCAGTTCCTGGTCCCGCGCCACGGCGGCGCCGAACAGGCCTACTTCGTCGGCAATTCGCTCGGCCTGCAGCCGCGCGGCGCCCGCGCCCACGTCGAGGAAGTGCTGGACAAGTGGGCGACCGAAGCGGTCGAAGGCCACTTCACCGGCCAGGCGCAGTGGATGCCCTATCACGAACTGGTGCGCGAACCGCTGGCGCGGCTGGTGGGCGCGCAGCCGCAGGAAGTGGTGGCGATGAATTCGCTGACCGCCAACCTGCACCTGATGATGGTCAGCTTCTACCGCCCGACCCGCGAACGCCCGGCGATCCTGATCGAGGCCGGCAGCTTTCCGTCCGACCGCTACGCGATGGCCTCGCAGATCGCCTTCCACGGCTTCGACCCGGCCGTCGACCTGATCGAACTGGAGCCCGACGGCCCCGGCGGCCTGATCTCGATGGAACGCATCGAGCGCGCCATCGCCGAGCATGGCCCGCGCCTGGCCCTGGTGCTGTGGCCGGGCGTGCAGTACCGCACTGGGCAAGCCTTCGATCTGGCCGAAATCGCCCGCCTCGCCCACGCCCAGGGCGCGCTGTGCGGCTTCGACCTGGCCCACGGCGTCGGCAACCTGGATCTGCGCCTGCACGACAGCGGCGCCGATTTCGCGGTCTGGTGCCACTACAAATACGTCAACGCCGGTCCCGGCGCGGTCGCCGGCTGCTTCGTCCACCAGCGCCACGCCGGCACCGACCGGCCGCGCTTCGCCGGCTGGTGGGGCCACCAGGCCGCGACCCGCTTCCGCATGGGGCCGCAGTTCGTGCCGACTCCCGGCGCCGAAGGCTGGCAGCTCAGCAACCCGCCGATCCTCGGCCTGGCGCCGCTGCGCGCCTCGCTGGAGCTGTTCGACCGGGTCGGCATGGCTGCGCTGCGCGACAAGTCGCTGCGCCTGACCGGCTACCTGGAGCGACTGATCCGCGCGCGCCTGGCGCAGACCCTCCAGATCGTGACCCCGGCCGATCCGACCCAGCGCGGCTGCCAGCTCTCGCTGCGGGTGATCGGCGGACGCGGCCTGGCCGGCCGCGAAGCCGGCCGCGCCCTGTTCGACTACCTCGCCGCCCAGGGCGTGCTCGGCGACTGGCGCGAGCCGGACGTGATCCGGATCTCGCCGGCGCCGTTGTACAACACCCATGCCGATATCGCACGGTTCGTGCAGGCAGTGGAGGATTGGCAGGGGAGCTGAGACGGCCGTAAGCCGATGCTGATGCTTACGCCCAGCGTCACGTTGCCAGTACTGCCACGCCCCTATCGTCATTCCCGCGAAGGCGGGAATCCAGAGCGGGTCGTAGCGTGAAGTCTCCCGCGGTCTACCTGCTGGCCAGCGCAAAACGCGGCACCCTCTACATCGGAGCGACCTCGAACCTGATTCAGCGGGTGTGGCAACATCGGAATCATGCGGCGGACGGATTCAGCAACCGCTACGACGTCACCCGCCTGGTTTGGTACGAGCAGCACGAAACGATGGAAAGCGCCATTCTTCGCGAAAAACAGCTGAAGAAGTGGAATCGGCAATGGAAGATCGGTCTGATCGAAGAAAGCAACCCAGACTGGCGGGACCTATGGCAAGACATCGCAAGTTCCGGCTGAAGTCTCTGGATTCCCGCCTTCGCGGGAATGACGGCCTGCGGGTTTCTGGCAGCCCGGCCCCTCTCATGCGGCGTGCCGCAGGACTCATTCTTTGAACGTGTCTACCGACAAACACCTCACCATCATCGGCGCCGGCCTCGCCGGCGCCCTGCTCGCCACCCTGCTCGCCCGCCGCGGCTGGCAGGTCGACGTGTACGAGAAGCGCGGCGATCCGCGCCAGCAGGGCTATCAGGGCGGGCGCTCGATCAACCTGGCCCTGGCCGAGCGCGGCCGCCACGCGCTGCGCCTGGCCGGCGCCGACGAGGCGGTGATGGCGCAGGCGGTGATGATGCGCGGGCGCATGGTCCACTTTCTCGACGGCCGCACCGACCTGCAGCGCTACGGCCGCGACGACAGCGAAGTGATCTGGTCGGTGCACCGCGGCGAGCTCAACCTGATCCTGTTGCAGATCGCCGAAGACGCCGGCGCGCAGCTGCATTTCCACCGCGGCCTGCAGTCGGTCGATTTCGAACGCCGGCTGGCGGTGTTCCACGACGACCGCGACGACCAAGCGCACGAGATCGTGTTCGACAGCCTGGTCGGCGCCGACGGCGCCGGCTCGGCCCTGCGCGGGGCGATGAAGCAGGCCGTCGACCTGGGCGAGCGCACCGAGTTCCTCGGCCATTCCTACAAGGAACTGGAGATCCCGCCGGCCGCCGACGGCGGCTTCAGCATCGAACCCAACGCCCTGCACATCTGGCCGCGCGGCCGCTACATGTGCATCGCCCTGCCCAACGACGAGCGCACCTTCACCGTCACCCTGTTTCTGCCCAATCAGGGCGAGCCGGGCTTCGATACCGTGCGCAGCGGCGCCGATGCGCGGGCCTTGTTCGAACGCGACTTCGCCGACGCCCTGCCGCTGATTCCGCAACTGGAACAGGATTTCGAACGCAACCCGACCGGCCTGCTAGCGACCTTGTACCTGGACCGCTGGCACCTGGACGACCGCGCGGTGCTGCTCGGCGATGCCGCCCACGCGATGGTGCCGTTCCACGGCCAGGGCATGAACTGCGCGTTCGAAGACTGCGTCGCCCTGGCCGAGCGCCTGCTCGCCGACGACGATCGCGCCCGCGCCTTCGCCGATTTCCAGGCGCGGCGCCTGCCCAGCGCGCGCGCGATCCAGGCCATGGCGCTGGAGAACTACCTGGAGATGCGCGACCGCGTCGACGACGACGATTACCTGCTGCAGCGCGCCCTGGAGCGCGAGCTGGCCGAGCGCCACCCGGACCGGTTCATGCCGCGCTACGCCATGGTCACCTTCCACCGCATGCCCTACGAGGTCGCGTTCGAGCGCGGCCAGCGCCAGCGCGAGCTGCTGGTCGAGCTGACCCGCGGCCACGACAGCCTGGCCAGCCTGGACTGGAACGCGGTCGACGCGACCGTGCGCGCGCGCCTGAGCCCGTTGCCCGCGGACGAGTGAGCCCATGGCCGCGAGCTTTTTGTTCTACGACCTGGAAACCTTCGGCGCCGATCCGCGCACGACCCGCATCGCCCAGTTCGCCGCGATCCGCACCGATCCCGACCTCAACCCGGTCGAAACGCCGATCAGCGTGTTCGTCAAGCCCGCCGACGACCTGCTGCCCTCGCCGATCGCGACCCTGATCACCGGCATCGCGCCGCAGGACGCGCTGCGCGACGGCGTCGGCGAGGCCGAGATCTTCGCCCGCATCTTCGACGAGATGGCGCGCCCGCAGACCTGCAGCGCCGGCTACAACTCGCTGCGCTTCGACGACGAATTCGTCCGCCACGGCCTGTTCCGCAATTTCTACGATCCCTACGAGCGCGAGTGGCGCAACGGCAACTCGCGCTGGGACCTGCTCGACGTGCTGCGCCTGGCCCACGCCTTGCGCCCGGATGGGGTGATCTGGCCGCAGCGCGAGGACGGTGCGACCTCGTTCAAGCTCGAGCACCTGGCCGAGGCCAACGGCGTGCGCGAAGGCGATGCGCACGAAGCCCTGTCCGACGTGCGCGCCCTGATCGGCATCACGCGCAAGTTCAAGACCGCGCAGCCGCGGCTGTGGGACTACGCCCTGCGCCTGCGCGACAAGCGTTTCGCCGCCGGCCTGCTCGACATCATCGGCATGGTCCCGGCGCTGCACGTCTCCCAGCGCTACCCGGCCGCGCGCTTGTGCGCCGCGCCGGTGATTCCGCTGGCGCGGCATCCGCGCATCGACAGCCGGGTGCTGGTGTTCGATCTGGCCCAGGATCCGCAGGCGCTGCTGAACCTGGCCGCGGACGAGATCGCCGACCGCCTGTACACGCCGACCGCCGACCTGCCCGAGGGCGAGGAGCGGATCGCGCTCAAGGAAGTGCATCTGAACCGCTGCCCGTCGCTGATCGCCTGGAACCACCTGCGCCCGGCCGACTTCGACCGGCTGCGGATCGACCCGGCCCAGGTCGAGCGCCGCGCCGCGCAGATCCGCGAAGCCGGTCCGGAATTGGTCGAGAAGGTCCGTCGCGTCTACGCCCAGGATGCGGCGCGCGAGCCCGGCGACGTCGACGGCTCGCTCTACGACGCCTTCATCAACGAAGCCGACAAGCGCCTGTTCCGGATCGTCCGCAGCACCGCTCCGGAAGCGCTGAGCAGCGTGGAGTTCGACTTCCGCGACGCGCGCCTGCCCGAACTGTTGTTCCGCTACCGGGCGCGCAACTGGCCGCACACGCTCGACGCCGGCGAGCGCCGGCGCTGGGACGACTACCGACGGCGCCGGCTGGGCCAGGACGCCGGCCTGGCCGAATACGGCTTCGAGCGCTTCCGCGCCGAGCTGCTGCAGGCCCGCGCGATGGCCGGCGAGGACGGCGCCAAGCAGGTGCTGCTGGACCGGCTGCAGGCCTGGGCGGAGGAGATCGAGCGCGGGCTGGGCTGAGGGCGAGAAGTGAGCGCAGAGAAGCGAGGAACGAGCCGGATCGCTGCAGTCGGCCGACCGGCGACGATCTGCACACACCGCCCTGCCCCGCTCCGGCTAATCTTCCCCTCTGCCTGCTCTGGCTCTGCTCACTACTCACTCCTCTGCGCTCTCTCTTAGCCTTATGCCCGGTTATTTCTCCGAAGCCAGCTTCAAGTTCCTGCGCTCGCTGGCGCGCAACAACAACCGCGAATGGTTCCATGCCCACAAGGCGGCCTACGAGGAGCACGTGCGCGGGCCGTTCCAGCGCCTGTTGACCGACCTGCAGCCGGTGCTGGCCGAAGTCAGCCCGCACTACCGCAGCGAGCCCAAGACCGTCGGCGGCTCGCTGTTCCGGATCCAGCGCGACACCCGCTTCGCCAACGACAAGGCGCCGTACAAGACCCACCAGGGCGCGCGTCTGTTCCACGAGCGCGGGCGCCAGGTCGAATCGCCCTCGTTCTACATCCACCTGCAGGGCGGCGAGTGCTTCATCGCCGCCGGGGTCTGGCATCCGCAACCCGACACCCTGCGCAAGATCCGCCACTTCGTCCTCGACAACCCCGGCAGCTGGAAGGCCGCCGCCTACGCGCCGGCGTTCCGCAAGCGCTTCGACCTGGACGACAGCGAGATGCTGACTCGCGCCCCGCGCGGCTTCCCGGCCGAATTCGAGTTCGCCGACGATCTGCGGCGCAAGAACTTCGTCGCCCTGCGCGCGATCGACGACGCCGTCATGACCGGCCCGCGCCTGCTGTCGACGCTGCACAAGGACCTGGCCGGGCTGGCGCCGTTCACCGATTATCTGTGCGCGGCGCTGGACCTGGAATTCTGAGGCCGATGCAGCGATCGCGAGCTAGCGGAAGCTACAACTATCTCCTATCTCCGACTGCTATCTCCTGCTCTAATACGCCCGCCCCTTCCCGCAAGACGCCGCCCCGGTGCCTGCCGAATTCCGCCGTTACGCCCTGTTCTACCTCGGCTACTTCGGCGCGCTCGGCGCCTACACGCCCTACATCGGCCGCTGGGTCACCAGCCACGGCCACGGCGGCTATGCGGTCGGGGCGATGCTGGCGCTGTGGTACGGCGGCCGCATCCTGGCGCCGCCGACCTGGGCGCGCTGGGTCGGGCGCAGCCCGCGACCGGGCCATTGGCTGGTCGGCGGCTGCCTGCTGGCGCTGCTGATCTTCGCCGGCTTCCTGCGCTACGACCAAGGCCTGGCCCTGTTCGCGGTGATGGGCCTGTTCGCGGTGTTCTTCAATGCGGTGATGCCGCAGTTCGAGGCGATGACCCTCAACGCGCTCGGCGCGCGCAACCACGACTACGGCCAGATCCGCATGTGGGGCTCGATCGGCTTCCTGCTGGTCGCGGCCAGCTACGGCTGGCTGCTCGACCGGCTCGGCGACGACGCCTTCGTCTGGCTGACCCTGCCCTGGCTGGCGCTGACCGTGGTCGCGGCCTGGCTGCATCGCGCCGACCCGGCGCAGCCGCCGGCGCCCGCCGATGCGCCGCGCGAGGCGCTGTGGCGCCGGCCAGGCATGCGCCCGCTGCTGGTCACGGTACTGCTGACCCAGCTCGGATTCGGCCCGTTCTACGTGTTCTACACCTTGCACCTGCAGGCGCAGGGCCACGACGGCTTCGCGGTCGGCCTGCTGTGGGCGATCGGGGTGCTGTGCGAGATCGCGATGTTCTGGCAGGCGCCGCGGCTGGTGCAGCGCTTCGGCGCGCAACGGCTGCTGGCCGCGTGCATGCTCGCGACCGCGGTGCGCTGGACGATCGTCGCCGCGTTCGCCGACTCCTTCGCCTGGATGGCGCTGGCCCAGACCGGTCACGCCTTGAGCTTCGCCGCCTTCCATGCCGGCTGCATGCGGCGCATGGCCGAACTGTTCCCGATCCGGCGCGACATGGCTGCGGCGCAAGGCCTGCTGTCGGCCTTCAGCAGCGGCATCGGCGGCGTGCTCGGCGCCGGCATGGCCGCATTGACCTGGCAACTGGGCGGCGGCGCGTTGGCCTTCGGCGCCGGCACGGTCTGCGCCCTGGCCGCACTCGCCGTGCATCTGTCGGCCCAGCACGGCCGGCGGACCGAAGCCGCGGCCTGAGCGGCGCCCGCCGATCCGCATTGCGGTAGCGCCGCGCACCCATTCGAAGTTGCGGTGCCTGTAAGCGTGCGCGCGGTCGCCTGGCAATCCCGCCGCGGTCACGCTTTTCATCGCCGCGCTACCGCGCTGCCGCATGACAGCAACATGCGCCTACGTATGCTCGAATCTAGGCCGCGCAGGACGCGCCGGCCATATCGATCGGGCGCGCCGGCGGGACGCCGGCCTCTTGCGCCCGAGCATTCTCGGGGAGGAGACATGCAACAACTCCGCAATTGGCGGCGGCCTGCGGCCGCGGCCGCACTCGCTGTCGCGCTCGTCGCGGCCGCGCCGCTGACCGCCGGCGCCAACACCGGCGTCGCCTTCGTCCACGGCACCGGCAAGCAGAGCAACGCCTACCAGGACTACTGGAAGCCGGCCATGGTCGACAGCGTGCGCCAGGGCCTGGCCAATCCGGCCAACTACACCGTGGTCAACTGCGATTTCGAGCAGTACATGTGGGACAGCCGCGCCGCCGGCTGCCTGGCCCAGCAACTGACCGACTTCATCGCCGCCCGGCAGATCACCCGCCTGATCGTGATCACCCATTCCAACGGCGGCAACGTGATGCGTTGGATCCTGTCCAATCCCAGCTACGACAGCCGCTACCCCGACATCATCGCCAAGACCGTGCGGGTCAACGCGATCGCGCCGTCCTCGGCCGGCACCCCGCTGGCCGACGCGGCGATGAACGGCAACGTGTTCGAACAGGCGGTCGGCTGGCTGCTGGGCTACAAATCCGACGCGGTGAAGATGCAGCAGGTCAGCTGGATGGCCAACTACAACCGCAACAATCTCTACGGCACCGCCGGCCGTCCGGCCCTGCCCAAGCCGTTCCGCAGCGTGGTCGGCAGCGACGTCGACTCCTCGCCGTTCGACAGCGACAGCTATTGCGGCGGCTACACCGAGAACGTCGGCCTGGAGACCACCCAGAACTGGCTCGACAGCTGCTCCGACGGCTTCCTCAACTGCTCCAGCCAGTCGGCCGCGGGCAGCGTCTGGTTCCAGGACAAGCAGCGCACCGCCGGCGGCGAACCGCTGAGCCACAACCAGAGCCGGCGCGCCTGCTTCAACCTCAACACCATCCTGCGCAGCGACATGACCCAATGAGGCCGACGACCATGCGAACGATCCTGACTCTCGCACTGCTCGCCGCAGTCGCCGACGCCTTCGCCGCCGATGCGCCGCTGCTGCCGCCGGCCCGCACCGACCAGGTGCCGCAGCGGCTGAGCGCGCTGGCCGCGCCCAAGGCCGCGATCGAACGCGCGCCGGTGGGTTTTTCCTGGGCCTTGGACCCGTACGCGCCGCTGACCGCCGCCGCGCAGCCGACCGTCGCGGAAAGCCGCGAGTACTGGCAAGAGACCGACGGGGCCGAACTGCAGCGCGGCCTCGACCTGTCGACCAGCGCCCCGGGCGCGCTGATCCGGGTCAGCCCGGTCGCGGGCGCCGCGCCGGTGCCCGCCGATGCGGTGCAACTGCATCGCGGCGGCCAGGCGGTCGCGCTGGCCAAGCGAAACGATGCCGCACAACTGCAAGCGGCCGGACTGCAGGTCGCCGACGGCAGCGCCGCGGTGCAACTGGCCGACCAGGCCGGCCCCGGCCGCTATGCGCTGCGGGTCGCGCAGGCGCGCGGCCGCTACCTGGTGCACGTGTACGAACCGCACAGCCCGGTGCGCCTGCACGCATCGCTGAGCCAAGACCGGGCCTTGGCCGGCGGCCGCAGCGAAGTCGTGGTCGACCTCAGCGACGGTCGGCGCCAGTTGTCCGATGCGCAAGGCAGCGCGCTGCTGGTAGCGCCTTCGGGCCGCAGCTGGCCGCTGAGCCTGCAGCGTGGCCGCGACGGTCGCCTGCGCGCGCCGGTCGTCGTGCCCAGCGACGCCGGCGAACAGCCGGCCGGGCTGTGGGAGGTGCAGGTGTTCGCCGCCGCGGGCGAGATCCAGCGCGACGTGCGCACTGCGCTCGCGATCGCCCAGCCGACCGCGCGCCTGGAAGGCCGCTATGCCTTCGACGCGCGCCGGATGAGTTTCGAACTGCCGGTGCGCGCCGCCTCGCCGGGCCGTTACGAGCTGCGCGGCACGCTGTACGCCAGCGGCCCGGACCGCAGGCTGCGCCCGGTCGCGATCGCCCACAGCGCGCAATGGCTGGACAGCGGCCAAGGCCGGATCGAACTGGCCTTCGAGCGCAAGCAGTTGCCGGCCGGATTCGGCGCGCCGTTCGAGCTGCGCCAGCTCGAGCTCAACGACCAGAGCCGTCTGGCACCGGTCGAGCGTCGCGAGCGGGCGGCGCGGGTCGGTCGCTGAGGCGGTATTAGCTTCGCATGTTGAAAGCCCCTCTCCCGCCTGCGGGGTGAGGGGTTGCGCTTGCGAGCCACCGGCTCGCGCGGCGCCGAACGCCCGGACGCCGTGCGTTCGGGCCGGGATGGGTTGGGTTGGGGTGAGGGCCGTTCGTGTGGTATCGCGTCTTCGGTAGCTACGCTTGCGTACATCGCTTCGGTTGGTCGCGGCTCACGCCGCTCCTACAGACGGGACCGGCCTCGCGTGCCGAGGCCGACCGTCCGCACCGGCGACGGAATATGGCTCCGCTTAATCCAGCATCGGGCCAACGCCGCTAATCTGTCGGCTCACGCTCAGCGGACCGCCCCGATGAAGAAATGGATCGCCTTGTTCGCGCTCGCCCTGGCCCTGTTGCTCGGCTACGTCGCCGCGGGACCGTTTTTGACCGTGCATGCGATCCGCAGCGCGGTCAAGGAAGGCAACACCGGCGAGCTGTCCAAGCACGTCGACTTCGCCGCGATCCGGCTCAGCCTCAAGGCCCAGGTCGACGATTACCTGGTGCGCCGCGCCGGGCCCGAGGTGCAGTCCAACCCGTTCGGCGCGATCGGCCTGAGCCTGGCCGGCAGCCTCGCCGGCACCGCGGTCGACGCGATCGCCACGCCGATGGGCATCGGCGCCGTGCTGGAAGGGCGCAAACTGCTGCGCCGGGTCGACGGCAGCGCGAGCCGGCGCGACGCCTACCAACCGGTGGCGCCGGCCGAACCGCTCAAGGAACTGAGCTATCGCTTCGAATCGCCGTCGCGCTTCACCGCCACCGTCGCCAACGCCGACGGCGATCCGGTGGTGTTCGTGCTGACCCGCGACGGGCTCAGCTGGACCGTCACCGACGTGCGCCTGCCCTTGGACAAGATGCTGCCCTGAGCCGCGCCGGCGGCGTCATCGTCGTCGTGCGCCAACGCGACCGGCCTGCATCGATCGTGCCAGGACCGGCGCCGCCGGTCGCTGCGTACACCAGCAAGTTCCCCGGCGGCGAGGTGCGCAGCCAACTCGGCGATCCGCGCGAGGATTGAGGCGCAGCAGCGCCGGCCGGGCGGATGCGCGCTTGCTTTGCCGATCGGACGAACCCGGCCACGCCGCCCGGCGTGGCCGACGCGTGTGCGCGACGCGGCAAACGGTCAGCGATTGGCCACGCCGTGCGGCACATGGCCGGCGGCGACGTGGTCGCGCGCCGAGCGGATGTTGTGCTCGGAATCGTCGAAGAAGATGTCGGCGCCGAACGCCTCCAGGAACGGCCCCTTGGAGCGGCCGCCGAGGAACAGCGCTTCGTCGAGGCGGATGTTCCATTCGCGCAGGGTGCGGATCACCCGCTCGTGGGCCGGAATCGAACGCGCGGTGACCAGGGCGGTGCGGATCGGCGCGTCCTGGCCGACCGGGAACGCGGCCTGCAAGCGGTGCAAGGCGTCGAGGAAGCCGCGGAACGGACCGCCGGACAGCGGCTCGCCGGCATGGCTGCGCTCGTGTTCGGTAAACGCGGCCAGGCCGCCCTCGCGCGACACCCGCTCGCCTTCGTCGTCGAAGATCACCGCGTCGCCGTCGAAGGCGATGCGCAACTGGTCCGGGCTCAGGTGCGGCGCCAGCCGCGACGGCGGAATCGCCGGCAACAGGGTCGCCGCGGCCACGCCGGCGGCGAGCGCGGAACCGACGTCCTCGGCATTGGCCGACAGGAACAGGTCGGCGCCGAACGGACGGATATAGGGGAACGGCGGCGCGCCGTTGCTGAACGCCGCACGCTTGATCGACAGGCCGTGGTGGGCGATCGAATTGAAGATGCGCAGGCCGCTGTCGGCGGAGTTGCGCGAGATCAGGATGACCTCGACCCGCGGCGCTTCCGACGGCGCGCCGTGATTGAGCGCCAGCAGTTTGCGCACCAGCGGGAAGGCGATGCCCGGCCGCAGCACATCGTCCTCGTGCTCGCGCTGGAACGAGGCGTAGGCGTCGATGCCCTCGCGTTCGAACAGCGCGTGGCTGTCTTCCATGTCGAACAAGGTTCGCGAGGAGATCGCGACGATCAGCGGGTCGGCATCACGGTCGGGCATGGGGGCATTGTAGAGGAACCCGGACGCGGCGAGGCCTAGGCCGGAAGCCGCCGAAGAGGGACCAGGTGCGGTAGGAGCGCTGAACCTTGCTCTTTACTCGTTCCCCTGCGCTCATTTCCGGGTTCGCGCTCCTGCCCAGGCGCCTCACCCTATATCCTTGCCCTTTCGCCCGCCCGGACCCGCTCGATGCCCGCCAGCCCCGCCGCCCCCGCTTCCGCTCCGCAGCTCGGCCATGCGCTCAAGTCGCGGCAACTGGTGATGATGGGGCTGGGCAGCGCGATCGGCGCCGGCCTGTTCCTGGGCTCGGGCGTCGGCGTGCAGACCGCGGGACCGGCGGTGCTGCTGTCCTACCTGATCGCCGGCACCCTGATCATCATCGTCATGCGCGCGCTCGGCGAGATGGCCGCCGCGCGCCCGACCAGCGGCGCGTTCTCGGTCTACGCCGCCGACGCGATGGGCCCGACCGCGGGCGCGACCCTGGGCTGGCTGTGGTGGGTGCAGATCGTCATCGTGGTCGCGGCCGAATCGGTCGGCGCGGCCGGACTGCTGGCGACGGTCTGGCCCGGATTGCCGGTGGCGGCGACCTCGTTGGTGTTCATGACCGCCTTCACCCTGGTCAACCTGCTTGGGGTGCGCAACTTCGGCGAGTTCGAATTCTGGTTCGCGATCCTCAAGGTCGGCGCGATCCTGGCCTTCATCGCCATCGGCGCGGCCCTGCTGCTGGGCCTGCTGCCGGAGGTGGCCTCGCCCGGCCTGGCCAATTTCACCGCCCACGGCGGCTTCGCGCCCAAGGGCTGGGCCGGGGTCGGCGCCGCCTTGCTGGTGGTGGTGTTCGCCTTCGGCGGCACCGAGATCGTCGCCGTCGCCGCGGCCGAAACCCAGGACCCGGAGCGCAGCATCACCCAGGCGATCCGCACCGTGGCCTGGCGCATCCTGGTGTTCTACGTCGGCTCGCTGGCGGTGATCATCGCGGTGGTGCCGTGGACCAGCGAGGCGCTGAAGTCGCCGTTCGCGGCGGTGCTGGAAGCGGCGCGGATCCCGGGCGCGGCCACCGCGATCACCCTGGTCGCGGTGGTGGCGCTGCTGTCGGCGCTCAACGCCAACCTCTACGGCGCATCGCGCATGATCTACTCGCTGGCCCAGCGCCGCGAGGCGCCGCGCTTGCTCGCCCACCTCAGCCGCAGCCAGGTGCCGGTGGCGGCGGTGCTGGCCAGCGTCGCGTTCGGCTTCGTCGCCACCGCGCTGGAGCTGCTGTACCCGGAGAAGGTATTGCCGGCCCTGCTCAACGTGGTCGGTTCGACCTGCTTGCTGGTGTGGACGCTGTCGCTGCTCTCGCAGTTGATCCTGCGCCGCCGCGCCGATCGCGACGGCACCGCGCTGCCGTTCAAGATGTGGGCGTTCCCGTACGTGACCTGGCTCGGCCTGGGCATCCTCGGCCTGGTCTTCGTCCTGGCCCTGATGACCCCGGGCCCGCGCCTGCAGTTGCTGTCGACCGTGGCCCTGACCCTGGTCATCGCCGCGCTGAGCGAAATCGCCCGGCGCCTGCGGGCGCGCGCCTGATGCCGCGCATTACTTCAAGTAGGCGATGCAAACCATTGATTCGAATAATTAAGTGATGCGTAACTTAAAGTGATTTCGAGCTACGCTACCGCCGCCGACCGAATTCCCGCGCGGGCCAGCACATGAGCGCCGGCGAACGCCGCATCGGCCTGGTCGGCGCCCTGCTGATGCGCGACGGCCAAGTCCTGCTCGGCTTGCGCGCCGGCTTCAAGCGCCTGGCGCCGAATCGCTGGGACATGTTGGGCGGCCACGTCGAGCCCGGCGAATCGCCGCAGCAGGCCTTGCGCCGCGAGCTCGAAGAAGAGGCCGGCGTGCGCATCCGGGCCTGCGCCGAACTGGCCGAACTCGAGCGCGGCGGCATCCGCCTGCGCGTTTATCGCGTCGACGCCTGGGACGGCGAGCCGCAGGCCTGCGGCGACGAGCACCGCTGCCTGCACTGGTTCGAGCCGGCGCAGGCGGCCGAACGGCCCGACCTGTCCGATCCCTGGATGCGCGAGCTGCTGTTGAAACTGATTTGAGCGCCGGCCTCAGCCGCTGGTGAACTGCTCGATCAGCATCCGCTCTTCGAGATTGTGCTCGCGGTCGAACAGCAGGGTCACGGTGCGGTCGCGCGACTCGCGGATCATCACCTCGACCACGTCGCGCACCTCGTGCGAATCCGCGGTGGCGCTGACCGGGCGCTTGTACGGGTCGAGCACGCGGAACTTGACCTCGGTATCGGCCTTGAGCAGCGCGCCGCGCCAGCGTCGCGGCCGGAACGCCGCGATCGGAGTCAGCGCGATCACCGCCGAACCCAGCGGCAGGATCGGCCCGTGCGCGGAGAAGTTGTAGGCGGTGCTGCCGGCCGGGGTGGCGACCAGCACGCCGTCGCAGATCAGCTCGTCCAGGCGGGTCTGGCCGTTGAGGTCGATGCGCAGGTGCGCGGCCTGGCGGGTCTGGCGCAGCAGCGAAACCTCGTTGTAGGCCAACGAGCCGAAGGTCGCGCCGGACTCGGTCTGGGCCACCATCTCCAGCGGCCGCAACACCGCCGGCTCGGCCACCGCCAGGCGTTCGAGCAAGCCGTCGCCGGCATCGGCGTACTGGTTCATCAGAAAGCCGACCGTGCCCAGCTTCATCCCGTACACCGGCTTGCCGAGCGCGCCGTGGCGGTGCAGGGTCTGCAGCATGAAACCGTCGCCGCCGAGGGCGACCAGGACGTCGGCATCGCCGGGTTCGTGCTGGCCGTGCCGCTGCGACAGGGCCGCGAGCGCGCGCTGGGCGTCGTCGGTGTGACTGGCGAGGAAGGCGATGCGGGGCGTCGCGGTCATCGGCGGCTCCGTGAACAGGCCGCCAGCATAACCCGCCGACCGTGGCGGTTTCCGCACGCCCCGTCGCGCCTCGCCGATGCCGGCCTGCGGGCGCATTCCGCAGGACGCGCCGCACCCTTCCAGGGCAGGAGCGGCGCCCCAGGGATTTCCTCTGGTCACCAGCCGCGATCGCGTCGCCGCAGCCACCGTGCAAGCGCCGCGCTCCCTGCAGGAGCGGCGTAAGCCGCGGCCGCGCCGGCTCGGCTGCGGCGCCGGCCCGGATCGGCCGTGGTTCCGCGGTCGCGGCTCACGCCGCCCCTACAAGAAGGGCGATGCTTGCGCCCATAGCCAGACAACAAAAAAACCTCTCCCTGGCAGGAGACGGCTCGAGCGCTGCGATCCCAGTAGGAGCGGCGTAAGCCGCGATCGCGCCGGCTCGGCTGCGGCGCCGGCCCGGATCGGCCGCGGTTCTGCGGTCGCGGCTCACGCCGCCCCTACAAGAAGGGCGATGCTTGCGCCCATAGCCAGACAACAAAAAAACCTCTCCCTGGCAGGAGACGGCTCGAGCGCTGCGATCCCAGTAGGAGCGGCGTAAGCCGCGATCGCGCCGGCTCGGCTGCGGCGCCGGCCCGGATCGGCCGCGGTTCTGCGGTCGCGGCTCACGCCGCTCCTACAAAAGAGGCGATGCCTGCATCTTGGCCGGGCGGTGCGGTCGCGGCTGGTGACCATGGGAAATCCCTGAGGGACGCCGCTCCTAGTCCGACGAGATGCCCGGGCCAGACAACAAAAAGCCCCCTCCCTTGCGGGAGAGGGCTCGATGGCGATCGGTTGCCGCGCGCAGGACCGGCCTGACGGCCGGCCTGCGCTCGATCAGCCGCGTGCGGCCAGTTGCGACAAGCGCTGCACCGCGACCGAGGCGGTCGGGTAGTCCAGGCTCTTCTGCGCCGCCAGCTCGGTCAACATCGCCAGGGTGAAGCGCAGCGACTGGTCGTCGCGGCCCAGCCACTGCTGGACCTTGGCCTCGGCGGTGGCGCCCGGCATCTTCAGCACCTGGCCGACCAGGATCCGCTGCTGGGTCGAGAGCTCCTCGCGCAGCACGCCGCGCGCGACCGCGTGCCAGCGGCCGTCGACCACCAGGGCATCGATCTGCTCCTGCAGCCACGGCAGGCGCAGCGCTTCGCCGAGGCGGAAGTGGACCTTGGCTACCTCGACCGGCTTGAGCTTGCGCTCGCGGGCCAGTTCGATGATGTCGCAGCTCGGCTCCAGGTACGGCAGCGCCGCCAGCTGCGCCGCCAGCGCTTCCGGCACGCCCTTGGCCTTCCAGTCGGCGTAGGCGGCGTCGTGCGCCGGCCGCTGGCCGTCGCCGAGGATGCCCTTGCCGGCGCGGATGTCCTTGAAGCCGTCGTGGTAACGCTCGACCGCGGTGGTGATGTCCGGAATCGCGCCCGGCCGCGACAGCAGCCAGCGGGTGAACGAGCGCTGCAGGTTCCAGATCACCTGCAGGGCGTCGATCTGGGTCGACTCGGCGACCGCGCCGTCGAGCGCGTCGATCTGCGCCCACAGGGCGCGCGCGTCGAGGGTCTCGCGGGTGATGGTGAAGGCCTTGGCGACTTCGCCCGGGGTGCGGCCGCTGTCTTCCTGCATGCGCAGCAGGAAGGTCGCGCCCATCCGGTTGATGGTCGAGTTGGTCACCGCGGTGGCGATGATCTCGCGCTTCAGGCGGTGGTTCTCCATCGCCTTGGCGTACTTCTTCTGCAGCGGCTCGGGGAAGTAACGGACCAGCTCCTTGGACAGGTACGGGTCTTCCGGCACGTCCGAATCGAGCATCTGCTGGAACGCCACCAGCTTGGAGTACGACAGCAGCACCGACAGTTCCGGACGGGTCAGGCCCTGGCCGCGCGCCTTGCGCTCGGCGATCTCGGCGTCGGACGGCAGGAACTCGATCTGGCGGTCGAGCAGGCCCTGCGACTCCAGGGTGCGGATGAAGTGCTGCTTGGACCCCAACCGGCTCAGGCTCATCCGCTCCATCAGGCTGATCGCCTGGTTCTGGCGGTAGTTGTCGTTCAACACCAGGCCGGCCACTTCGTCGGTCATCGACGCCAGCAGCTTGTTGCGCTCGGGCAGGGTCAGCTTCTTCGCCTGGACCTGGCCGTTGAGCAGGATCTTGATGTTGACCTCGTGGTCGGAGGTGTCCACGCCGGCCGAGTTGTCGATGAAGTCGGTATTGAGCAGCACGCCGTGCTGGGCCGCCTCGATGCGGCCGAGCTGGGTCAGGCCCAGGTTGCCGCCCTCGCCCACCGTCTTGCAGCGCAGATCGCTGCCGTTGACGCGCAGGCCGTTGTTGGCGCGGTCGCCGACGTCGGCGTTGGACTCGCTGGAAGCCTTGACGTAGGTGCCGATGCCGCCGTTCCACAGCAGGTCGACCGGGGCCTTGAGGATCGCGCTCATCAGCTCGACCGGGCTCATCGCCGCGGCCGCGCCCTCGATGCCCAGCGCCGCCTTGATTTCCGGCGACAGCGGGATCGACTTGGCCGAGCGCGGGTACACCCCGCCGCCCTTGCTGATCAGCTTCTTGTCGTAGTCGTCCCAGCTCGAGCGCGGCAGCTTGAACATGCGCTCGCGTTCCTTGAACGTCCTGGCCGCGTCCGGGTTCGGGTCGAGGAAGATGTGGCGGTGGTCGAACGCCGCGACCAGGCGGATGTGCTTGGACAGCAGCATGCCGTTGCCGAACACGTCGCCGGACATGTCGCCGATGCCGACCGCGGTGAAGTCCTGGCTCTGGCTGTCGCGGCCCATCGCGCGGAAGTGGCGCTTGACCGACTCCCAGGCGCCCTTGGCGGTGATGCCCATGCCCTTGTGGTCGTAGCCGACCGAGCCGCCGGAGGCGAAGGCGTCGTCGAGCCAGAACTTGTGCTCGGCGGCGATGCCGTTGGCGATGTCGGAGAAGGTCGCGGTGCCCTTGTCGGCGGCGACGACCAGGTACGGATCGTCGTTGTCGTGGCGCACCACGTTCTTCGGCGGCACGATCTTGCCGTCGACGATGTTGTCGGTGATGTCGAGCAGGCCGTTGATGAACATCTTGTAGCAGGCGATGCCCTCGGCCAGCACGGCGTCACGGTCGCCGCCCAGCGGCGGACGCTTGGCGAAGAAGCCGCCCTTCGAGCCGACCGGCACGATCACGGTGTTCTTGACCATCTGCGCCTTGACCAGGCCCAGCACTTCGGTACGGAAGTCTTCGCGACGGTCCGACCAGCGCAGGCCGCCGCGGGCGACCGGGCCGAAGCGCAGGTGCACGCCTTCCACGCGCGGACCGTAGACGAAGATCTCGCGGTAGGGCTTGGGCTTGGGCAGGTCCGGCACCTGGGCCGAATCGAACTTGTAGCTGACGTAGCCGCGCTCGCCGCCGTCGGCGGCGCGCTGGTAGTAGCTGGTGCGCAGGGTGGCGTTGATCACGCCGATGAAGCTGCGCAGGATGCGGTCCTCGTCGAGGCTGGAAACGCGGTCGAGCAGGCCCTTGAGCGCGCCCAGGGTCGCTTCGGCCTGGGCCTCGCGCTTGCCGCTGCGGGCGTCGAGCACCGGCTGCAGCACCGCCAGCACCGCGGCGTCGCCGCCGGCGAGCACTTCGAACTGCTCGCGCAGGCGCTCCTGGCCGGCCTTGATCTCGGCCTTGCTCTCGCTGCCGGTGCTCGGGTCGAAGCGGGCTTCGAACAGCTCGACCAGCAGGCGCGCCAGCAGCGGATAACGGCTGAAGGTTTCCTCGACGTAGCTCTGCGAGAACGGCACCCCGACCTGCAGCAGGTACTTGCAGTAGGCGCGCAGCATCGCGACCTGGCGCCAGGACAGGTTGGCGGCCAGGATCAGGCGGTTGAAGCCGTCGTTCTCGGCGTTGCCGCGCCAGATCTGCGCGAACGCGTCCTCGAAGGTCTCGTCGAGACGGTCGACGTCGATGTCCTGGGTGGCGGTCTCGACTTCGAAGTCCTGGATGTAGAGCGGCTGGCCGTCGACGCTCAGCCGATAGGGGTGCTCGGAGATCACCCGCAGGCCCATGTTCTCCATCATCGGCAGCGCATCCGACAGCGGGATGTCGTCGAGCTGGCGGTAGAACTTGAAGCGCAGGCCGCCCTCGCCCTGACGGGTCCGGCACAGGCTCAGGCGCAGGTCGTCCGGGCCGCTCAGTGCGGCCAGGTGGGCGATGTCCTGAGCGGCGACCGCGGCCGAGACCTCATCGATATAGCCCGCCGGCAAGGCGCGGCCGTAACGGTTGGCCAGGGCCAGGCCCCGTTGCTCGCCGTGGCCGCGGACCAGCGCGTCGCGCAGTTCGTCCTGTCGATTGCGCACGATCTCGGCCAGCTCGGCCTCGATCGCGGCGTTGTCGATCTGCACCGCCTCGCCCGACTTCGGCCGCACGATCAGGTGCAGCTGGGCCAGCGGCGATTCGCCGATGTGCACGGTGGTGTCGACATGCTCGCCGTGCAGCTTGTCCTTGAGCATCGCTTCCACGCGCAGGCGCACGTCGGTGTTGAAGCGCTCGCGCGGGATGTAGGCCAGGCCGGAGAAGTAGCGGCCGTAGCGGTCGCGGCGCAGGAACAGCTTGCTGCGCACGCGCTCCTGCAGGCCGAGGATGCCCGAGGCGGTCTTGAACAGTTCCTCCTCGCTGGACTGGAACAGCTCGTCGCGCGGCAGGGTTTCCAGCACGTGGCGCAGGGTCTTGCCGCTGTGGCTGTCGGCGGCCAGGCCGGAGCGCTGCATCACGTAGGCATGGCGCTGGCGCACCAGCGGGATGTCCCAGGGGCGACGGTTGTAGGCGCTGGAGGTGTACAGACCGAGGAAGCGCTTTTCCGCCACCGGGCGGCCTTCGGCGTCGAAGCTCAGCACGCCGATGTAGTCCATGTAGCCCGGACGGTGCACGGTCGAGCGGGCATTGGTCTTGGTCAGGATCAGCGCGTCGACCGAACCGGACTGCGGCATGTAGTGCGCCGCCAGCGAGGTCAGCGGACGCGGCTTGCCCGCATCCTTGCCGCGCAGCAGGCCCAGGCCGCTGTCCTTGATCGCGCGCAGCACCTCCTGGCCGCCCTGCTTGACCACCTCGTATTCGCGGTAGCCCAGGAAGGTGAAGTGGTTGTCGGCGGCCCAGTGCAGGAAGGCCTGCGCCTCGCGCTTGCCTTCATCGGCGACCGGCATGCGCTCGCCGACCAGGTCGTCGGCGACGGCGTTCATGCGGTCGCGCATCTGCGCCCAGTCGCGCACGATCGCGCGCACGTCGGCGAGCACCACGTCCAGGGCCTGCTTGATCGCAGCCATCGCCTCCGGCGTCTGGCGGTCGATTTCCAGGTGCATCAGCGACTCGGACACGCCCTGCCCGACCGCGACCAGCTTGCCGGCCTTGTCGCGCTGGAAGGTCACTACCGGGTGGCCGAGCACGTGCACGCCGATGCCCTGGTCGGCCAGGGCCATGGTCACCGAGTCGACCAGGAACGGCATGTCGTCGTTGGCGATCTGCAGCACGGTGTGCGGCGATTCCCAGCCCTGCGCCTTGAGGGTCGGGTTGAACAGGCGCACCAGGGCGGTGCCCGGCTTGCGGTCGCGGGCGAAGTCGAGGAAGTCGGCGGCCAGCGCGGCCCAGCCCTCGGCCGGGTGCTGCGGCAGCTCGTCGCCGCTCATGCGCTTGTAGAACGCCTGGGCGAAGGCCTCGGCCTCGACATGGCGCGCCTTCGGCAGGCGCTTGCGCATGGCCTCGACGATCGGGCCTAGGTCGACGGCCTGCGTTTCGGCCGCCGGCGCGATGCGCGGCGCCTTGGCCGCGGCGGACTTGGCGGCCGGCTGGGTCGCGGCCTGCTTGACCGGGGCTTGCTTGGACGAAGCCGGCTTGGCGGCCTTGGCCGGTTTGGCGGGTTCGGACTTGGAAGCTTTGGTTTTATTGCTCATGGGAACGTTGGCGATCCGGATGGAATGAGGCCCACGCTTTCGCGCGGGCCAAGAGGAAGTCGGTGCGGGGGATGGGGGCGATCGAGGCTTGCAGGGCGGCGATGGACGCGGCGCCGTAATCGAGCGACGCGCCCACGCGGCCGCGCGCCGTCGGGCGCGGGCCGGCTACGGCGGCGGCGTTCGCGACGCGCAAGCCCATGCCGCCGTCCTCAGGACAGGCGGTGGGCCGTGACGAGCCGAAACGTTTCATCGGGCTGGGGCTTCAGCGCAGGCCGGTTTCGTTGCGGGCGATGACCAGGCGCTGGATTTCGCTGGTGCCTTCGTAGATTTCGGTGATCTTGGCGTCGCGGAAATAGCGCTCCAGCGGCATTTCCTTGGAATAGCCCATGCCGCCGTGGATCTGCACCGCCTGATGGGCGATCCACATCGCCGCCTCCGAGGCGGTCAGCTTGGCGATCGCCGCCTCGTTGCTGAAGCGGCCGCCGTTCTTCTCCGCCTGGCCCTTCTGCCAGGCCGCGCGCAAGGTCAGCAGCAGGGCCGCGTCGAGCTTGCACTTCATGTCGGCGATCTTGGCCTGGGTCATCTGGAACGCGCCGATCGGCTGGCCGAAGGCCTTGCGCTCGCGCACGTAGGCCAGGGTCGCCTCGTAGGCGGCGCGGGCGATGCCGATGGCCTGGCTGGCGATGCCGATGCGGCCGGCGTCGAGCACGCCCATCGCGATCTTGAAGCCGTGGCCCTCGTCGCCGAGCACGTCTTCGGCCGCGGCGACGTAGTTCTCGAACTCGATCTCGCAGGTGGCCGAGGCGCGGATGCCGAGCTTGGGCTCGGTCTTGCCGCGGTGGAAGCCCGGCTTGGCGGTATCGATCATGAACGCGGTGATGCCGCGCGCGCCCTTGTCCGGGTCGGTCATCGCGAACAGGACGATGTACTTGGCCACCGGGCCGGAGGTGATCCAGCTCTTCTTGCCGTTGATCACGAAGCTGCCGTCGGCCTGCTTGACCGCCTTGCAGCGCATCGCGGTGGCGTCGGAGCCGGACTGCGGCTCGGTCAGGGCGAAGGCGCCGATTTCGCGGCCCTCGGCGATCGCGCGCACGTACAGCTGCTTCTGCGCCTCGGTGCCGAACTTGAGGATACCGTTGCAGAACAGCGAGTTGTTGACCGACATGATGGTGGAATGGGCGGCGTCGCCGGCGGCGATCTCGACCATCGCCAGGACGTAGCTGATCGGGTCCATGCCCGCGCCGCCGTACTCGGCCGGCACTTCGATGCCCATCAGGCCGTTCTCGCCCAGGGTGCGGATGTTCTCGAGCGGGAACTCGCCGGTCCGGTCGTGGTGCTCGGCGCTGGGAGCAATCTTTTCCTGGGCGATACGGCGCGCCACGTCCTGGATCATCAACTGCTCTTCGGTAAAGCCAAAATCCACGTCGCACCTCTGCTGGGTTTGAGCGCTGCGGCCGTTCCCCCATTGCGGCGCGCTCTTCGGCGCTGCCGCGTCCCGGAACGACCGGCGCGTTGGTTCTGCGTCCTGGTCCGCGCTCCGTTGCCCGGACCGCGACTGCGAATTGTAGCCGCGCGCGCCGAATAACCCCACCCGTCCGGCTGCCCGGATCTGGCGTCATCCGCGCGCCGCCGGCGCGCTTCAGTCGCCGTTGCGGCTTGCTGCACCGCCGCACGACTTGACCTGGACGCACGGTCGGCACACACTCATCGCTATATCGCGATACGTTGATGGATGCTCGGGACTCGGGACTCGGGACTCGGGACTCGGAGCTCGGGACTCGGAGCTCGAGCCTCGGGGCTCGAGCCCAGCGCTCGGTTCCCCGCTTTGCCGAGTCCCGAGTCCCCAGTCCCGAGTCCCGCCCCCACCCACATCACACAGACCCACACGACCGATGGATCTCGAAGGCTGGTCCTCCCGACTCAAAGTATTCGCCGACGCCACCCGGGTCCGGCTGCTTGCGCTGCTCGAGCGCGAGGAGCTGACCGTGGCCGAGCTTTCTGCGATCACCCGGCTGGCGCAGCCGCGCGTGTCCACCCATCTGTCCAAGCTCAAGGAAGCCGGGCTGGTGCGCGACCGTCGCGCCGGCGTGTCGGCCTATTACCGTTTCGACGAGGCCGCGCTCGACCAGGCCCAGCGCGCCCTGTGGCAGACCCTGAGCACCGGCAGCGACGACCCGCTGCTGCGCCAGGACGCCGACCGCGTCGCCGCGGTGCTGGCGATGCGCGCCTCCGACCAGAACTGGGCCGATTCGGTCGCCGGCGACATGGAACGCCATTACTCCCCGGGCCGCACCTGGGAGGCGCTGGCGCGCTCGGCCCTGCCGTTGCTGCAGCCCGGCGACGTGCTCGACATCGCCTCCGGCGACGGCGTGCTGGCCGAACTGCTGGCGCCGCACTCCAATCGCTATGTCTGCCTGGACGCCAGCACCAAGGTCGTGGCCGCGGCCTCCGAGCGCCTGCGCAAGCTGCGCAACGTCGAAGTCCGCGAGGGCGACATGCACGCCCTGCCGTTCGAGGCGGCCAGCTTCGACCTGGTGGTGCTGATGCACGCCCTGACCTATGCCGAACACCCGGCCCAGGCGGTGGTCGAAGCGGCGCGCGTGCTGCGCCCCGGCGGCCGCCTGCTGCTGACCAGCCTGGCCCGCCACGAGCACCGCGGCGCGGTCGAGGCCTTCGGCCACGTCAACCTGGGTTTCGCCGAAAAAGACCTGCAGAAGTTCGCCAACAAGGCCGGCTTCGACATCGTCAGCTGCGAAACCGTAACCCGCGAGCGCCGCCCGCCGCATTTCGAAGTGATCGCCCTGATGGCGCGCAAGCCCGGCGCCGAGCCGGCGCGCAAGCCGGCGAAGAAGTGAGGACCAGCCGATGAAACAGCTACCGTGGATCCATCCCGAACGCGCCCAGGCCCTGCTGCAGGGGTTGGCCCAGCGCATCCTGGTCATCGACGGCGCGATGGGCACGATGATCCAGCAGCACACGCTGGAGGAGGCCGACTACCGCGGCGAACGCTTCGCCCACGGCTACGACCGGCTGTACCTGGCGCACGGCGACGACCACGTCCACGGCGAAGGCTGCGGCTGCGCGCGCGACCAGCGCGGCAACAACGACCTGTTGACCCTGACCCGGCCCGACATCATCGCCGGCATCCACCGCCAGTACCTGGAGGCCGGCGCCGACCTGGTCGAGACCAACACCTTCAACTCGACCACGATCTCGCTGGAAGACTACGGGCTGGAACACCTGGCCCGCGAACTCAACCTCGAAGGCGCGCGGCTGGCGCGCGGGGTCTGCGACGAGATCGAAGCGCGCGACCCGTCGCGGCCGCGCTTCGTGATCGGCGTGCTCGGCCCGACCAGCCGCACCGCCTCGTTGAGCCCGGACGTCAATCGTCCCGGCTACCGCGCGATCAGCTTCGATCAGCTGCGCGCGGCCTACCGCGAGGCGGCCGACGGCCTGATCGACGGCGGCGCGGATGTGCTGATGGTCGAGACCATCTTCGACACCCTCAACGCCAAGGCCGCGCTGTTCGCGATCGAGGAAGCCTTCGACGCCCGCGGCGCGCGCCTGCCGGTGATGATCTCCGGCACCATCACCGACGCCTCCGGCCGCACTCTGTCGGGCCAGACCGCCGAAGCCTTCTGGTACTCGGTGCGCCATGTCCAGCCGACCGCGATCGGCTTGAACTGCGCGCTCGGCGCCAAGGACCTGCGCGTGCATATCGATGTGCTGGCGCAGATCGCCGACGCCTGCATCAGCACCCACCCCAACGCCGGCCTGCCGAACGCCTTCGGCGGCTACGACGAAACCCCCGAAGACATGGCCGCAGTGCTCGGCGAGTTCGCTCGCGCCGGCTTGCTCAACCTGGTCGGCGGCTGCTGCGGCACCAGCCCGGCGCACATCGCCGCGATCGCCCAGGCGGTCGAGGGCGTGGCGCCGCGGGCGCGGCTGCAGCTGATCGACGCGGCGGCATGAACTTCCACCAACTTCCCGCGCGCCCTTCCTATCGTCATTCCCGCTTGCGCGGGGATGACGGGCAAAAGCGAACGCCAAGAATCAGCAGCAGGCAATGACCGATTCCCTTCCCCGCCATACCCGTCTCAGCGGCCTGGAGCCGCTGCAGATCACGCCCGAAAGCAACTTCGTCAACGTCGGCGAACGCACCAACGTCACCGGCAGCGCGCAGTTCAAGAAACTGATCCTGGAAGGCCGCTACGACGAAGCGGTCGCGGTCGCGCGGCAGCAGGTCGAAAGCGGCGCCCAGGTCATCGACGTCAACATGGACGAGGGCCTGCTCGATTCCGAGCAGGCGATGGTCACCTATCTCAACCTGATCGCCGCCGAGCCGGACATCGCCCGGGTCCCGGTGATGGTCGACAGTTCCAAGTGGAGCGTGATCGAGGCCGGACTGAAGTGCCTGCAGGGCAAGGGCATCGTCAACTCGATCTCGATGAAGGAAGGCGAGGCCGAGTTCCTGCGCCAGGCCCGGCTGGTGCGCCGCTACGGCGCGGCGGTGGTGGTCATGGCCTTCGACGAGGCCGGCCAGGCCGACACGGTAGAGCGCAAGGTCGAGATCTGCTCGCGCGCCTACCGGCTGCTGACCGAAGAGATCGGCTTCCCGCCCGAGGACATCATCTTCGACCCCAACGTGTTCGCGGTCGCCACCGGCATCGAGGAACACAACGACTACGCGGTGGCGTTCATCGAGGGCGCGCGCGAGCTCAAGCGCCGCTTCCCGCACAGCCACATCTCCGGCGGCGTCTCCAACGTCTCGTTCTCGTTCCGCGGCAACGAGCCGGTGCGCCAGGCGATCCACGTGGTGTTCCTGTACCACGCGATCCGCGCCGGCATGGACATGGGCATCGTCAACGCCGGCGCCCTGCCGCTGTACGACGACCTCGACGCCGAATTGCGCGAACGGGTCGAGGACGTGGTGCTCAACCGCCGCTCCGACGCCACCGAGCGCCTGCTCGAGATCGCCGACCGCTACAAGGGCAAGAAGGGCGAGAAGAAGGTCGAGGACCTGCGCTGGCGCGACAAGCCGGTGCGCGAACGCCTCAGCCACGCCCTGGTCCACGGCATCGACCAGTGGATCGAAGAGGACACCGAGGCCGCCCGCAGCGAGGCCGCGCGCCCGCTGGACGTGATCGAAGGCCCGCTGATGGCGGGCATGAACGTGGTCGGCGACCTGTTCGGCGCCGGCAAGATGTTCCTGCCGCAGGTGGTCAAGTCGGCGCGGGTGATGAAGAAGGCGGTGGCCTACCTGCTGCCGTACATCGAAGCCGAAAAGCTGCGCACCGGCGACGCCGGCAAGTCCAACGGCAAGATCGTCATGGCCACGGTCAAGGGCGACGTGCACGACATCGGCAAGAACATCGTCGGCGTGGTGCTGGCCTGCAACAACTTCGACGTCGTCGACCTCGGCGTGATGGTGCCGGCGCAGACCATCCTCGACCGCGCCCGCGCCGAGAACGCCGACCTGATCGGCCTGTCGGGCCTGATCACCCCCTCGCTGGAAGAGATGAGCCACGTCGCCCGCGAGATGCAGCGCCAGGGCTTCACCATGCCGCTGCTGATCGGCGGCGCGACCACCTCGCGCGCGCACACCGCGCTGAAGATCGACCCGCACTACCAGGCCCCGACGATCTGGGTCAAGGACGCCTCGCGCGCGGTCGGCGTGGCCCAGTCGCTGATCTCGATCGAGCTGCGCGAGCCGTTCGTCGCCGCCAACGCCTCCGACTACGCCGAGATCCGCCAGCGCCACCGCAACCGCGGCGACGGCAAGCGCCTGGTCTCGCTGGACAAGGCGCGCGGCCAACGCTTCGACGGCGGCTGGGCCGAGTACGCGCCGCCGGCGCCGAAGCTGGCGCCGGGCGTGTACGCGTTCGACGACTATCCGCTGGACGAACTGGTCGACTACATCGACTGGACCCCGTTCTTCAACACCTGGGAACTGGCCGGGCGCTACCCGGCGATCCTCAGCGACGACATCGTCGGCGTCCAGGCCAGCGAGCTGTACCGCGACGCGCGGGCGATGCTGGGCAAGATCGTCGAAGAGAAGTGGATCTCGGCCAAGGCGGTGTTCGGCCTGTGGCCGGCCAACGCGGTCGGCGACGATGTGGTGGTCGACTTGCGGGACTCGGGACTCGGGACTGGGGACTCGCAGAGCTTCGCCAGCCCGTCGCCTCGCCGCGTCGAATCCCCAACCCCCGATCCCGGATCGCAAACCCTGCACTTCCTGCGCCAGCAGGCCGACAAGCCGGCCGATCGACCGGACTTCTGCCTGGCCGACTTCATCGCCCCGCGGGATTCCGGCCGCCAGGACTGGATCGGCGCGTTCGCGGTCACCGCGGGGCTGGGCATCGAGCCGCACGTGGCCCGCTTCGAGGCCGACCACGACGACTACAACGCGATCATGCTCAAGGCCCTGGCCGACCGTTTCGCCGAGGCCCTGGCCGAGCGCCTGCACGAGCGCGTGCGCAAGGAGTTCTGGGGCTACGCCGGCGACGAGGCGCTGGACAACGATGCCCTGATCGACGAGGGCTACCGCGGCATCCGCCCCGCCCCCGGCTATCCGGCCTGCCCGGAGCACAGCGAGAAGGCCAGCCTGTTCGCGATGCTCGACGCCGGCGCCAACGCCGGCCTGGAGCTGACCGAAAGCTTCGCCATGTACCCGGCCGCGGCGGTGTCCGGCTATTACTTCAGCCATCCCGACAGCCAGTACTTCGTGGTCGGCCGGGTGTCCAAGGAGCAGGTCGAGGACTACGCCCGGCGCAAGGGCGCGAGCCTGGCCCAGGCCGAACGCTGGCTGGCCTCGAATCTGGATTACGATCCCGAATGAGCGGTGCGGGCCCTGCGGCCCGCGTCCGCTCGCGCCTCCCGGCCCGGTCGCGTTGCCGGCGACGGGCGCCGCGCCCCACCGACCATCGCCGTCACCCAGAGAGTTGCCAGGATGAGCGACATTCTGCTGCCCGAAGACCTCGCCGAGGACGCTTCCTCGGACCCGCGCGGCAATGCCGCCTTCATCGAGAAGCACGCCGGCCCCGGCCGGATCGGCCTGTGCGGCGGCCGCGACTTCATCAACAAGCTGATCCGCAAGGCGCAGGCGCCGCTGACCGAGGACGGCCATCGCAGCCTGTGGTCGCACGCGTTCTTGTTCAACGAACGCCGCAGCGACGGCCAGTGGTGGGTGATCGAGTCCGACCTGGACCTGCGCTATCGGCAGATCCGCCTGGGCGTGCAGGAGAACCGGGTCGCGCGCTATTACGACGCCGAAGCCTTTCCGAACATCGCGATCCTCGACTTCGGCCTGGACCAGGCGCAAATCCGCCAGGTCCAGATCGCCGGGCTGGACCTGCTGGCCGGCTTGTCGAGCTATTCGATCAGCGAACTGGTCGGCACCTTGATGGCCATGCACAGCCGGCGCCTGCGCCGGCGCAGCAACCTGCTGGCCAAGGAGGGCGCGCTGTACTGCTCGGCCCTGGTCCAGCACTGCTATCACGCCGCCGGCATCGAGTTCCTGCCCGGCGTGCCGGGCAAGAACATCGCCCCGCACGACATCGACGACTCGCCGATCCCGCACGCCACCCACCGCATCATCCGCGACCTGGGCGTGTCGACGGTGCGCACCCTGGCCCACAGCGCCCGCGCGCGGCTGAGTTCGGCGCTGGACTGAAAGCCGGCGCAAGCGGACGCCGCCGGCGGACCGGCGGCGTCGCGATGCCGGACGGCGGGTTCGAGCGAACCTCGCCGCGGGGGTTTACGGGCCGGGCGGCGGCAACGGACGCTCGACGTTGTGGCGGCTCACCGCGCATTCGGAGAAGCCCGAGCGCTGGGTATTGACGAACACGTTCTCGACGCAGGTCGCATCGACCGCGCCGGTCATGCCATGCGGCAGGCCCGGCTCGGACTGCATGATCGTGTTGTGCACCACCCGCGCCCGCGGCGAACGATCGAACTGGATCATCCGGTCGACGCCGGCGAAGTCGAGGAACTGGTTGCCGATCAGCTGGGTGTCCGGCGCATCGGCCAGCCACAGGCCGCGCCGGCCGTCGCGAAAGCCGGCGACGACGTTGTTGCTGAGGATCGCGCGATTGAGGCCGATCACCTGCACCGCCGCATGCGAGCCCCAGGACGGTTCGGTGTCGTAATAGCCGAAGATCCGATTGCCCGTGACCCGGATCGGCGTGGCCAAGGGGTCGTGCCGGCCGTGCACCAGCAGCGGCGCCTGCCTGGCCCGCAGCACCGTGTTGTTGACCAGTTGCGAGGCGCCGCGCGCGTCCAGTTCGATGCCGCGCTCGAAGCCGTCGACGCGGCAGTTGCGCACGATCAGGTTGTCGCCGTGGGCGCGGATGCCGGCAGGGCCGGCGCCGCCGCCGGGCGGCGCGATCAGGCTGCGGCTGCGGCAGTCCAGTTCGATATCGCTGCCCTGGATCTCGATCGGCAGGCTACGGTTGGCGCTGAGGCAGTACTTGCCGGGATGGAACACCTGCACCTGTTGGGGATCGAGCACGGTTTCGCAGGCCAGCGCGGACCCGCTGAGCATCAGGCCCGACAAAGCCAGGCCGGTAATGGCGATGAGTCGCATGAAGTTCCTCTTCGTGAGTTGTCCTTGTGCGGCACGGAGCGCCGTCCCGGCGCCCCGTCCGCACCACGATCATGGACCCGCGATGTCGCCCTGGACGCGACCGGGGCCGCGGCCGGGGACCAACCCGACGATTCAAGGGACGGGTTGGCTGATCTGCTCGAGGTTGTTGCGCTTGGCCGCGCACAGCGCCAGGTTCGACGGCGTGGTGTTGACGAACACGTTCTCGATGCAGGTGGCGTTGCCCACGCCCTCGCCTTCGATGCCGCGGACGTTGTACGGCCGCAGCGCAGTCACGGTGTTGTGGACCAGGCGCGTGCGCGGCGAATAGCGGTCCAGGTAGAACGCCGAGCCGACGCCGGACTCGAAATCCAGCACCTGGTTGCCGGTCAGGCGCACATCGGCCGAATGTTCGACATGGACCACGCCTTCGCCGCCGAAACCGGCGATCACGTTGTTGACCGCCTGCAGATGGTTGGCGCCCTGCAACCGGATCGCCACCACCGGCTGCACGGCGCCGTGGTTGCCGTAGTTGGCGATGCGGTTGCCGATCAGGCGCACGCCGTCGCCTTCGGGCAAGTCGTTGCCCTGCACCAGCAAGCCGGCCGACCGCGGACGCAGCACGGTGTTGTTGACGATCTGGGTATCGCTGGCGCGGTCGACGTACACACCGCGCGGCCAGCCCTCGATGCGGCAATTGCGCACGGTCACGCCGCGGCGCGGCGATACCGAAATGGCCGTGTCCCAGGACGAGCCGGCGCCGTTGCCGAGCAGGCGGCCGCGGCAATCGAGTTCGACGTTGTCGCTGCGGATCTCGATCGGCAGTTCGCGATCGGCGAACAGGCAGTACTTGCCGGGGGCGGTGATGTCGCGTTGGTCGGGCTGGAGCACGAAATCGCAGGCCGAAGCCGAAGCGCTGGCGAAGACGGCGGCCAGGGCGAGGCCCGCACGGGAAACGATGCGCATGAAATCCCTCTCTTTGTGGTGGTCCATCGGTGGCGATCGACTGACGGCAATCGATTGACGGCAATCGATCCGGTGCGCGGCGAACGCACGAACGCCGCGCCGGCCGAGTATGCGCGCGCGCCGTTTCACCGAGTCAGATCGCAGCGGCGAGACGACGGTCCGCGACGCCGGGACGGCGCGCTGCGGCTGCGGCGCGATCAGGGCCGGGCTTCGATCCAGTCCCGGGTCTGCGCCAGCAGTTCGGCCGACAGCTCGGGATCGTCGCTGGCGCGGGCCAGGATCAGCGCACCGACCATCGCCGACCAGCGTCCGATCGCGTGGCGGCGGCGCTCGGCGCAGTTGGCCCCGGGCGCCGAGACGGTCATCGCCTGCAAGGCCTGGCGCAGGAACCCGGTCATCGCCGCGCGCGCCTGCGGCGACTGGCGCAGCGTCTCGGCGGCCAGGCCGGCGGTCGCGCAGCCGCCGGCGAGGTCGGCGCAGTGCTCGGGCGAGAGGTAGGCGGCGAGAAACGCCGCCGGCTCGGCGGGCGCCTCGGTCGAGGCCAGCGCATGGGCCAGGGCCTGCGCGATCAGGTCGTCCTTGGACTGGAAGTGACCGTAGAAGGCGCCATGGGTGAGCCCTGCCGCCTTCATTACCTCGGCCACCGTCACCGCCTCGAACCCGCGCTCGCGGAACAAGCGCGCCGCGGCCTGCAGGATCCGCCGACGGTTCTCTTCGACCTGCTCGCGACTGACTTTCATGACCCCTCCGGCACAGGCTTGACATGTTACATGATGATCGTCATGATAACTTAAACATTACGCTCATCATCAATAAATCGCCATCCCTCGCCCTTCCCGCCCGCCGCTCCTGCCTTTCAACCGCTAGCTCCTAGCCCATCCAGGCCCTATCCATGCCCACTCCCACCGTTCTCATCACCGGCGCCTCCAGCGGCATCGGCGCCGTCTACGCCGACCGCTTCGCCCGGCGCGGTCACAACCTGGTCCTGGTCGCGCGCGATCGCGCCCGCCTGGACGCCCTCGCCGAACGCCTGCGCCGCGAGGCCGGGGTTCAAGCCGACGTGCTGGTCGCCGACCTCAGCGATCCGGCCGCGCTGGCCGCAGTCGAAGCCCGCCTGCGCGACGACGCCGCGATCGAAGTGCTGATCAACAATGCCGGCGCCAGCCTCGCCGGCGGCTTCCTCGACCAGGGCCCGGACCGGGTCGGGCAACTGATCGCGCTCAACGCCGTCGCACCGGCGCGGCTGGCGGCGGCGATCGCGCCGCGCCTGGCCGCGGCCGGCCGCGGCGCGATCGTCAACATCGGCTCGGTGGTCGGGCTGGCGCCGGAGTTCGCGATGGCGGTGTACGGCGCCACCAAGGCCTTCGTCCAGCATTTCAGCCAGGCCCTGCAGGTCGAACTGGGACCGCGCGGCGTGTACGTGCAGGCGGTGTTGCCGGCGGCGACCCGGACCGAGATCTGGCAGCGCTCGGGCAAGGACGTCAACAGCCTGCAAGGGGTCATGGAGGTCGACGAACTGGTCGACGCCGCCCTGCTCGGCTACGACCGCCGCGAGCCGGTGACGATCCCGCCGCTGCCGGACGAGGCGCAATGGACGGCGCTGGAAAACGCCCGCCGGGCGATGCTGCCGAATTTCGCCCAGTCCCGCGCCGCAGCGCGCTACCGCAACCGCGACTGAGCGCCGCCCGGAGCGGCCGCGCCGGGCGCGCGAACCGCGGCGCGCGGCGCTGTCGCCAAACAGTACGCAATGGTATGTTTGGCGCCCCGCGCCGCCTCCGCCGGCATCCGCGACCCGCGCCCGCTCCATGACCGATCTGTTGTTGTTCTCCCACGCCAACGGCTTTCCGGCCCCGGTCTACGACCTGATGCTGGAGTCCCTGGCCGGTCGCTTCCGGATCGAACGCCCGGAGCGGATCGGCCACGACCCGCGTTACCCGGTCACCCGCGACTGGCCGCACCTGGTCGAGGAGCTCAGCGCCCGCATCGGCGCCGCCGCCGGCGACGCCGGCCGGATCTGGCTGGTCGGGCACTCGCTCGGCGGCTATCTGAGCCTGCTCGCCTCCCTGCGCCTGGCCGGCAGTGCGCTCGGCGCGCGCGTGGCCGGGGTGGTGATGCTGGATTCGCCGCTGATCGCCGGCTGGCGCGCGCGCCTGGTCCAGGTCGGCCGCCGCACCGGCCTGGACAACCTGGTCATGCCGACCCGCGCCACCTTGCAGCGCCGCCGGCATTGGCCCGATCCGGACGCGGTGCGCGCGCATTTCCTGGCCAAGCCGGCGTTCGCGCGTTGGGACCGGCGGGTGCTGGAGGCCTACGTCGAACACGGCACCCGCGCCGCCGGCGACGGCTCGCGCGAGTTGGCCTTCGAACGCGAGATCGAGTACCGCATCTACCGCAGCCTGCCGACCACCGCGCTCAGCGACTGCGTGCCGCAGGTGCCGGTGCCGGTCGGGTTCCTGGCCGGCACCCGTTCGCGCGAATTGCGCCACGCCGGCCACGCCGCGACCCGGCGCCTGGTCGGCGAACGCTGGCGCTGGCTGGAAGGCAGCCATCTGTTCCCGATGGAACGGCCGCTGGACACGGCGCAGGCGATCGAGGCGATGATCGACAGCCTGGCGCCGCAGGCTCGGCGCTGAGCGCGCGCGATCGGCGAGCGGCATGCGGGGGGCCGGCGGCGCAGCCGCGGCCGCCTCGCGCCTTCCGGTCGCGCTGACGAAGACAGCGGCATCGCGCCGCTGTTCGACTGCCGACGACGCGCCGGGCCTGGGCGACCCGGCGCGAGGGACTCACCAGACCAGGTCGTCGGGCACCTGATACTGCGGATCGGCGTACGGGTCTTCGTCGGCCGGCGCGTTCGGGTCGACCTTCAGCGCCACCGCCGGGGCGAACACCGCCTCGGCCTGGGCCAGCATCGCCGCGGTCACCAGCACGTAGCGGCCTTCCATCTGCACCACGCCGAGTTCGCCGGCGTTGAGCTGCTTGAGTTGGGCCTCGGTGACGTAGATGCGCTTGATCTTGCCGCCGTACGGGAAGTGGCGCGCGATCTCGGCGTCGGCGGCGTTCAGCGCCTGGTCCTTGAGCAGTTCGGCGAGCTTGGCGCGCGCCTCGCGGCGCAGGCGCGCCTCTTCCTGCTTGGCCTGCTCGGCGGCGATGCGCTCTTCCTTCTCGCGCTGGGCGCGGATCGCATAGGCCTTGGCCAGGTCGATGTCCTCGCGCGTGCGCGGCTTGCCCTGACCCGGACGGCCCTGGCCGGGCTTGGCGGCGCCGCCCGGCTTGTGGCCGCCGGACGGACGGCCGTCGGCGCGGGCGCCGTCGGGCCGCGGGCCGCCGGGCTTGCGCGCGTCGTGGCGCGGCTGGCCCGGGCGCGCGCCCGGCTTGGCGTCGGCGCGGGCGCCGCCGCCGGGCTTGCCGCCGCGGCGTTCGTCGGGCTTGCGCTCGCTGCGTTCGGGCTTGGGCGCGGGCTTGAAGCCCAGGCCCAGCAATTGGTCGCGGAGACTGTCGCTCATGATTCGGTACTTGAAGTTCGGTGCTGGAGCGAAAGCGCTCAGTAATGCGGCGGAGGCGGTTCGGCGGCGGCGTCGCCGGTCAACGGCGTCGCGGCCATGGCGGCGCGCAGGTGCTTGATCTCGTCGAGCGCGCGGTACAGCAGCAGCGAATTGCGCGCCTCTTCGCTGCGCGCGGCGGCCAGCGCGTCGCTGAGTTCGTTGAGCGCGTGTTCCTGGAACGCGAGCCGCGTTTCCAGGTCGATCAGGCGCTGGTCGAGTTCGTTGGTCACGGTTGCGCTCGCTCGGAAGAAGGCGGTCGGCCGGCTCAGCCGGCGTCGACCAGGATCGAACGGCCGCGGCCGATGCCGTAATACGCCAGCTCGGCGGCTTCGACTTCGTCGGGGTGGTAGAGGTTGCGCCCGTCGAAGATCACCGCGTCGGCCAGAGCTTGCCGGATGCGGACGAAATCCGGGCTGCGGAACTGCTTCCACTCGGTCACCACCACCAGCGCGTCGGCGTCGGCCAGGGCGGCGCGGGCCGAGTCGCACAGCACCAGGTCCTCGCGCTCGCCGAAGATGCGCTCGGCTTCCTCGTTGGCTTCCGGGTCGTAGGCGCGCACCCGCGCGCCGGCCGCCCACAGCTGCGCCAGCAGGGTGCGGCTGGAGGCCTCGCGCATGTCGTCGGTGTTGGGCTTGAACGCCAGGCCCCAGACCGCGAAGGTCTTGCCCTTCACTTCGCCGCCGTAATGGCGCTGGATCAGTTCGAACAGATGGCCCTTCTGGCTGTCGTTGACCGCCTCGACCGCATCCAGCAGGCGCGCGCCGTAGCCGTGCTGCTGAGCGGTGCGGGCCAGGGCCTGCACGTCCTTGGGAAAGCACGAGCCGCCGTAGCCGGCGCCGGGGTAGATGAAATGCCAGCCGATGCGCGGGTCCGAGCCGATGCCCTGGCGGACCATCTCGATGTCGGCGCCGACCTTCTCGGCGATGTTGGCGATCTCGTTCATGAAGCTGATCTTGGTCGCCAGCATCGCGTTCGCCGCGTACTTGGTCAGCTCGGCCGAGCGCACGTCCATCACCACGATGCGCTCGTGGTTGCGGTTGAACGGCGCGTACAGGCGCTTGAGCTTCTCCACCGCGGCCGGGTTGGACGAACCCACGACGATACGGTCCGGGCGCATGCAGTCGTTGACCGCATCGCCTTCCTTGAGGAATTCGGGGTTGGAGGCGACGTCGAAGGCGATCTCCAGCCCGCGCTCGCGCAGCTGTGCGGCGATGGTGGCCTGGACCTTGTCCGCGGTGCCGACCGGCACGGTCGACTTGTTGACCACCACCACCGGGCGCTCGATGTGGCGGCCGATGGTCGCGGCGACCGCGAGCACGTACTTGAGGTCGGCGCTGCCGTCCTCGTCCGGCGGCGTGCCGACGGCGATGAAGATCAGGTCGCCGTGGCCGATCGCGCTGGCGGCGTCGGTGGTGAAATGCAGCCGGCCGGCGGCGTGGTTGGCCTTGACCATGGGCTCCAGGCCCGGCTCGTAGATCGGGATCACGCCGCGGTTGAGGCCCTCGACCTTGGCCTGGTCGATGTCGACGCAGACCACGTCGTGGCCGACGTCGGCCAGGCAGGTTCCGGTGACCAGACCCACATAGCCGGTACCGAAGATGGTGACGCGCATTCGTTGCTCTCAGTGCTGGGTACTGCGGCGCCTGGGCGGCGCGCCGCGTCCGGGTTGCGGACGCGGCGCGCGCCGGAGGCTCACTTCTGCTGCGGCGGCTGGGTGCCCATCGCGGCCGACTCGGCGCCCTGCGCGTTCGGCTTGACGATGTCGAGCAGTTCGACGTCGAACACCAGGGTCGCGTTCGGGCCGATCGGGCCGCCCGGGGTGCCCTGCTCGCCGTAGCCGAGCTTGCTCGGGATCCACAGCTTGAACTTGCTGCCGACCGGCATCAGCGCGATGCCTTCCTGCCAGCCCGGCACTACCGCGCCGAGCGGGAACACCGCCGGCTCGTTGCGGTCGTAGGAGCTGTCGAAGGTCTTGCCGTCGAGCAGCGCGCCCTTGTAATGCACGCGCACGGTATCGCTGGCCTTGGGCTTGGCGCCCTTGCCTTCGCTGACGATCTGGTACTGCAGGCCCGAAGCGGTGGTCACCACGCCCGGCTTCTTGCCGTTGGCGGCGAGGAACTTGTCGCCCTCTTCCTGGTTGGTCTTGGCCATCGCGACCATCTTTTCCATCTGCTTGGTGCGCACCTTGTTCTGCAGGCGCTCGCGGATCTGGCGCGCTTCCTCGTCGCTCAGCAGCGGCTTGTCGCCCTTGATGTTGGCCTGCATGGCCTTCTGCAGCACGGCCAGGTCGAGGTCGTCCTTCAGCAGCTCCAGCGAACGGCCCATGTCCATGCCGATCAGGTAGCTGTCCTGCTCCTTCTCGGTCTTCATCCCGCCGATCGCCTTGACCTCGGCGCCCTTGGCCTCGGTCGCGGCCTTGGCGTCGGCGGCCGGCTTGTCGCCCGGCTTGCCGGCCTGGTTGCAGCCGGCGGCGAACAGCGCCATCGAACCCACGGCCACGGCGAAGGCGGTGTTACGCATGAAAGGCTTCATCAAACTGCACTCCTGAATACGGGAAAGCGAAAACGGAATGGGAACCGGCCCGGCGGCACAAACTGCCAGCCGGCAGCTGAACGCAACGAGTCTGCGCGGCGACCGGTCAGAGGATATCGAGCAGTTCGACTTCGAATTCCAGGGTCGCGTTGGGGCCGATCTTCGGCGGCGCGCCCGACGGGCCGTAGGCCAGCTCGGCCGGGATCCAGAACTTGAACTTGCTGCCGACCGGCATCAGCGCCAGGCCTTCCTGCCAGCCCTGGATCACGCCGTTGACCGGGAATTCGGCCGGCTGGCCGCGATCGTAGGAGCTGTCGAAGGTGCTGCCGTCGAGCAGCGTGCCCTTGTAGTTGACGCTGACCTTGTCGGTCGGCTTGGGACGCTCGCCCGAGCCCTGGCGCAGCACCATGTACTGCAGGCCCGAGCCGGTCACGAACACGCCCTTGACCTTCTTGTTGCCTTCCAGGAATTCCTTGCCCTTCTTCAGGTTGGCTTCGCCGGCGACCGCGGCCTCGGCCTTCATCTTGGCCTGCAGGCGCTCGCTGAAGCCGGTCAGCACGGTGCGCGCCTCGCCCTCGGCCAGCAGCGGCTTGCCGCCGGTCAGCGAAGTGCGCAGGGCCTGCACCAGCACCGGCAGTTCGATCTCGGCTTTGATCTGCTGCAGCGAGGGGCCGACCATGTAGGTGCCGATCAGCAGGCCGACCTTGTCCTTGGCCACCTCCGGCGGCTTGGCGCCCGGCGCCTGGCCCGGCACCGGCTTGCCGTCGCGGGCGGCGATGCGCGCGCGCAGGGCCTGGTCGACGCTGCGCGCCTCGTCCTGGCCGATCAGCGGCTTGCCGCCGTCGAACACGTTCTTGACCGCGCGCTCGAACGCGGCGGTGTCCAGGTCCGGTCCGACCGGCTTGAGCGAACTGGCCACGTCGAGGCCGATGGCATAGCTGACTTTTTCGCGATCGTTGGCGAGCACGGTCTTTTCCTGGGCAGAGGCGACGCCGCCGAACAGCGTCGCAGTGGTGATCAACACGGCCGCGCCGCGCACGAAAGCCTTCATCGGGGTCCTGCTCCTGGTTGCAGTCCTGGTGGTGTATCGATACGCCGCAGTCCGGCGCAAGCCCGTCATTGTCGCGGGCCGGCGCTATGGCGGCAATGTTCCAGTGTGACGTCGCTCAAGCTGCGAAGTTCCGCACCCTAGCGGCTCGCGCGCGGCCGAAACCCGACCGCGCGCGCAAATCCCGCCGGACCGGCTCAGCGCCGGCCCGGCGCGGCCGGACGCGGCGCGGCCAGGGCGCGCTCGATCGCCGCGACCAGCGCCGGGTCGTTCGGCGCGGTCTTGCTGCCGTAGCTGGCGATCAGCCGGCCGTCGCGGCCGACCAGATACTTGTGGAAATTCCACTTCGGCGCCTCGCCGGCGTTGCGGGCCAGGTCCCGGTACAGCGGCGTGGCCTGCTCGCCGACCACATGCACCTTCTCGAACATCGGGAACTTGACCCCGTAAGTCAGAGTGCAGAACTCCTGGATCTGCTTCTCGTCGTCGAATTCCTGCGCCTTGAAGTCGCCGGAGGGAAAGCCGAGCACGGCGAAGCCGCGCGCCTTGTACTTGGCCTGCAGGCCTTCCAGGGCCTCGAACTGCGGGGTGAAGCCGCATTTGCTGGCGGTGTTGACCACCAACAGCACCTGGCCGCCGTACTGCGCCTGCAGGTTGACCGGGGTCTTGCCGGCCAGCGGGCGGAAGCTGCGGTCGAGCAGGCCGGCGCCGGCCGCGGCGGCGGCGGCGGTCGTCAGCACGGTCAGGCACAGCGCGGCCAGGGCCGCCCGGCGCGCCGGGCGAGACCGCGAAACGGCGGGAAACAGCGGGGTCTGGGACATGAACAGGCTCCGTCGCAAGGGGCAGGCCCGGTCGCGGCCGGGCGGTGCGGGCAAGTATGACTTTAGTTGGGCCGGCGGCGATTGACGCGACGTGTTTAGGTGTTATAGTTGCATACAACACCGGCCCACTAATGAGCAGGACGTTCGCATGAACCGCAAGCTCCATAACTCCATATCGGCCCTGATGGCCGCCGGCGGCGCCCTGGTCCTGGGCCTGGTGATCGCCCTGCCGGCGCCGAGCGCCCCGGCCGGGCAGCTCGCCGCCGCGCACAGCCGCCCGCTCGAACTCGACCTGGGCCTGGTCCAGGCCCGGGTCCGCTTCGACCCCGCCTATGTCGAGCGCGCCCGCGCCCGCAGCGGCGACCTGACCCGGGTCGCCGACCGCATCGGCGCTCGCGCCGAGCAGTTCGAACGCGACGGCGCGGCCCTGGCCTTCGCCACCGGCATGGCCGGCGAAGTCGCCGACTTGGCCGCGATCGCCTCGACCCTGGAATCCCCCGCTGCCGCGGAGCCGGCCAGCACCGAAAGCAAGCGCAAGGCCGGGAAGGCCGCGCGCCGCAACCGACGGAACCTCGTCATGCCTTACTTCTCCTTCCTGCCGCGGGGCTGAACCATGACCGCAATCCAATGGAGCGACGGCGCTCCGATCTATCGCCAGCTCAAGGAGCGCGTCGTCGCGATGATGCTCGACGGTGTGCTCAAGCCGGGCGATGCCCTGCCGTCCGTGCGGCAGGTGGCCGCCGAATACCAACTCAACCCCATCACCGTCTCGCGCGCCTATCAGGAATTGGCCGACGAGGCGCTGGTCGAAAAACGCCGAGGCCTGGGCATGTACGTGACCGAAGAAGCCGCAAGGAAACTGCTCCTCAACGAGCGCGAACGCTTCCTGAAAGAAGAATGGCCGCTGGTCCTGGAGCGCATCCAGCGCCTGGGCCTGAGCACCGAGGAGTTGCTCGGCGGCGGCGACGACCAGAAGGCGGGCTCGCCATGACCGACGCCATCCGCATCGACCCGGGCCACATCGTCACCGCGCGCAACCTGCGCAAGCGCTACCGCAGCAAGCTGGCGCTCGACGACGCGGCCTTCGACATCCCGGCCGGCCGCATCGTCGGCCTGATCGGTCCCAACGGCGCCGGCAAGACCACCGCGCTGAAGGCCATCCTCGGCCTGATCGCCTTCGACGGCGATCTGTCGGTGCTCGGCCGCGACCCGCGCACCCAGCGCGACGACCTGATGCGCGACGTGTGCTTCATCGCCGACGTCGCGGTGCTGCCGCGCTGGCTGCGGGTGCGCGAGGCGATCGACTTCGTCGCCGGCGTGCATCCGCGCTTCGACCGCGCCAAGTGCGAGCGCTTCCTCCACGGCACCCAGCTCAAGCCCAACCTGCGCGTGCGCGAAATGTCCAAGGGCATGATCGTGCAGCTGCACCTGGCGCTGGTGATGGCGATCGACGCCCGCCTGCTGGTGCTCGACGAACCGACCCTGGGCCTGGACATCCTGTACCGCAAGCAGTTCTACCAGCGCCTGCTGGAAGACTACTTCGACGAGAACAAGACCATCCTGATCACCACCCACCAGGTCGAGGAGATCGAACACATCCTCACCGACGTGATGTTCATCCGCGACGGCAAGGTCGTGCTCGACAGCCAGATGGAAGTGCTCGGCGAGCGGTTCGTCGAGGTGCTGGTCAACCCGGACCAGGCCGTGCACGCACGCAACCTCGGCCCGATCGACGAACGCGCGCTGCCGTTCGGCAAGACCGTGATGCTGTTCGACGGCATTCCGGCCGCGCAGCTGGACGGGCTCGGCGAAACCCGCACCCCGGGCCTGGCCGATCTGTTCGTCGCCACCATGAAGGGAACCTACGCATGAACGCCGCAGACGACATCCTCGCCCCCTCGCCCGCCGCGCCGCGCGCGGTCGCCGCGACGCCGAGCCTGCAGACCTTCAAGATGCTGCTCAAGCGCGAGTACTGGGAACACCGCGGCGGCTTCCTGTGGGCGCCGTCGATCGTCGGCGCGATCGCGATCGTGTTCACCCTGCTCGGGGTGGTCGCCAGCACCGTGATGCTGCGCAGCGCCGTCAGCAAAGGCGAAATCGACCTGGAGAACGTCAGGATCGGCGTAGGCGCCGGCTCCGAGGCCGGCTTCGCCGGCGACGTGGCCCTGCTCGGCGGCATCGGCATGGTCAGCATCGTGCTGGTGTTCGTGGTGTTCTTCTACGCCCTGGGCTCGATCTACGACGAGCGCAAGGACCGCAGCATCCTGTTCTGGAAGTCGCTGCCGGTCTCCGACACCCAGACGGTGCTGTCCAAGCTGGCCTGGGCCCTGCTCCTGGCGCCGCTGCTGACGATGGCGATCGGTCTGGTGGTCGGCGCGGTGCTGTGGCTGATCTCGTGGCTGGCGATGGTGATCAACGGCGTCCCCGGCGCCAGCGCGCTGATCACCGAAGCGCATCCGTTCCGGCTGATCTTCCAGTTGCTGTGCGCGGTGCCGGTGTACGCCCTGTGGGCCCTGCCGACCATCGGCTGGCTGATGCTGTGCTCGGCCTGGGCCCGCAGCGTGCCCTTCGTCTGGGCGGTGGTCGCGCCGCTGCTGGCCTGCATCTTCATCAGCTGGCTCGACGTCCTGCCGGGCATCGAGATCCCGCACGACAAGATCTGGTACGCCGTCGCCTTCCGCGGCCTGCTGAGCATGGTTCCGGCGAGCTGGTACCTGAGCCCGGGCATGGAACAGGTCCGCGACTCGGCCATCCACGGCCCGGAAGAGCTGGCCCGCTCGATCGAACTGGGCAGCAGCCTGCACGCCCTGGGCACCGCCGACCTGTGGATCGGCGCGATCCTCGGCGCGGCCATGGTCTACGGCGCGATCCGCCTGCGCCGCTGGCGCGACGAGGGCTGAGCCCCGCGGCCCCGCCCGCCTCCGGCGCGGCGGGGCCTGGCCGGAAAGATCGTCGCTTGCGCAGGCCGCCGCCGACCGGCCTGCGCGTCTGCGCCACGCAACCATCGCGGCTTGCGCCGCATCCATCGAACTTCCACCCATCCCTGGAGCTTCCGATGCGCCCCGTCGCCGCCCGCCTCGCCCCGATCCGTTTCGTCCCCGCCCTGCTCGCCCTGGCCCTGCTGCCGCTGGCGGCCCAGGCCGAGCGTCGCTGCGAGCACAGCCAGCCGCGCGAGCTCAAGCTCGACCTCGCCGGGGTCAAGGCGGTGGTGTTCGAGACCGGCTCCGACGATCTGCACATCGTCGGCGCGCCCGGCGCCCGCGCCGAAGTTCGCGGCAAGGCCTGCGCCTCCAGCGCCGCCGACCTGGCCGGGCTGCGCCTGAGCCAGCGCCGCGCCGGCGACAAGCTGATCGTGCGCGCCGAGCACGAGTCCAAGCTCAGCCTGTCGTTCAACCGCTACGCCTACATGGTCCTGCACGCGAGCCTGCCCGACAGCGCCCGGGTCCAGCTCAAGACCGGCTCCGGCGACGTCGACGTGGCCCGGGTCGCGGCGCTGAGCGTCGACGTCGGCTCCGGCGACATCAAGGCGCGCCAGGTGCGCGGCCTGACCGTGGCCGATGTCGGCTCCGGCGACGTCGAGCTGGACGACATCGGCTCGCTGCAGGTGATTTCGCTCGGTTCCGGCGACCTGCTAGCGCGCGGCATCGGCGGCGACGCCAAGCTCGGCTCGATCGGTTCCGGCGACGTCGCCCTGGAACGCGTCGGCGGCTCGGTGAGCCTGGAGCGGATCGGCTCGGGCGATCTGGAAGTGCGCGACGTGCGCGGCGACCTGCACGTGCGTTCGGTCGGCAGCGGCACGGTCAAGCACGCCGGCGTCGCCGGCCGGGTCGACGTACCCAGCGACGACTGACGCCGCTTGCGGCGTCCCTACCCTAAGCACCCCACCCAGGAATCTTGGCGATGAAACTTCCGTTCGTGTCCGCGCTGTGTCTGGCCCTGCTCGTTGCCGCCGCCGGCAGCGGCTGCTCGAACGGCACGCCCGAGGTGCACGTGATCGCGCCGGTCAGCCTGTCCGGCGACCGCATCCAGATCCGCGGCCAGGGCGGCGCGCGCGCCGAGATCGGCCCCGACGGCGCGTTGCGCATCGACGGCCAGGCGGTCTCGCTCGATCCGGCGCAGTTGGCGGCGAGCCGGCGCTACTACGTCCAGGCGATGGGCATGACCCAGGACGGCATCGCCGTCGGCAAAGCCGGCGCGGCCCTGGCCGGCAAAGCGGTCGGCAACGTCGTCGCCGGCCTGACCCAGGGCGATACCGAGTCGATCGAGCGCAAGGTCGAGGCCGATGCCAAGGAAGTCGAACGCCAGGCGCTGCGCCTGTGCGAGCGCATGGCGTCGCTGCGCACCGCCCAGGACGAGCTCGCCGGCGCCCTGCCGGCGTTCCAGCCGTTCGCGGTGCTCGACGCCGACTCGGTCGACAACTGCAAGCGTTGAGGCGGCGGACACGGGCGCCGACCGGCGCCCGTGCCGGGATGCGGTTCAGTCCTGGTAGTCGCGCGCGCTCGCGTCGCGGGTGTTCTTCTGCACCGCGATCGCGCCGAACAGGCTCAAGGCGAAGGCCATTCCGTAGAAGCCTTTCTCGCTGAGCAACAGCTGCGCGTTCCACAGGCCGACGAACAACAGCAGCAAGGCGCCGACCATCGAGAACCAGGCCAGACCGTAGTACAGGCCGGTGACCGGAATGCCTTCCATCCTGTCGCGCACGCTCTTTTGCACCGACACCGCGGCGAACAGGCCGTACAGCAGCAGGGTCAGGTAGTAGCCCTTCTCGTTGAGCAGCATATCGGCGTTCCACAGGCCGATCAGGAAGGCCGTTGCGCCGAGCAACAGCGCGCCCCAGGACGCGCCGACGAACGCGGCGGAGGGCTTGCGGGAAATGACGCGATTCATGGATGAGTCCTTGTCGTGGGTAGCGGCCATGCCGGGCGGCCCACACCGTGTCCGGCATGGATCCGGATCGGCGCCGCGCTCGGCGGCCGGTGCGGGCACCGGTCTGTGTCGTGCGGGCGCTCCCAGCCCGCGCGCGCACTATGCCGCGCGCCGGGACTTCTGTCATCCAACCGCCCCGGTCAGGCCTGCTTGGTCAGGCCGCGCCGGCGACCGGGGCCGCGCCCGCTGCGCCGCGGTCGGCGCTGACCCGGTCGCGGCCGGCGCTCTTGCTGGCGTACAAGGCCGCATCGGCGCGGCGCAACAGTTGTTCGCCGCTCTCGCCCGGCCGCAGTTCGGCCACGCCCAGGCTCAACGCGATCGGGATCAGCCGGCCCTCGATCGACAAGGGGTGATCGTTCAAGGACAGGCGCATGTGCTCGGCCACCCGCAGCGCCTCGTCCAGGTCCGCGCCGATCAGCACCGCGACCATTTCGTCGCCGCCGTAACGGCCGCACAGGTCGCCGCGGCGCAAGCGGTTGCGCGCGCGCAGGGCGACGATGCGCAGGGCCTCGTCGCCGGCTCGGTGGCCGTGCTCGTCGTTGATCCGCTTGAAATGGTCGATGTCCAGGAACAGCACCGACAAGGCCTCGCCGCTGCGCTGCGCATGCGCCACCGCCGAGGCCAGCGCCTCCTCCAGCGCGGTGCGCGCCAGCACCCCGGTCAGCGCGTCGTAGGACGCGCGGTGCTGGGCGCGGTCGCGGTCGTGACGCAGCTGGCGCAGGCGCGAGGTCAGGCCGAACAGCAGCGCCAGGCCGCTGAAAGCCAGGCTGGAGGGAAAGGCGAACTCCAGCCAGCGGTACATCGGCCACCAGCGCTGGTAGGCGCCGACCAGGGCCACCAGGCTGACGATCAGCGGACTCCAGGCGACCAGCAGGAACATGCCTTCGCGCTGGCGCCGCCACACCGCGTTGGCGATCGCGTACAGCACCACCGCGATCGCCGCCAACAGCACCAGGTTGCCGAAGTTGCCGCTGAAGGGCCAGGTCTTGAACACGGTCACCGCGATCAGGCCGCCGAGCAGCAGGCAGCAGCCGTCGAGCAGCCGCGCCGCGCGCGGCTGCAGCTCGCGCAGGCGCAGGAACAGGCTGAAGAAGCGCAGCGAAGCGATCACCGCCGCAGTGTTGAGGATGATGTCCATGCGCCGGTCCAGGCTCAGCGGCCCCAGTTCCAGCCAGGCGCGCATCTCGCCGCCCTCGATCGCCATCGCCAGCATCTGGCTGGCCAGGGTCAGGCCGAGGAACACATAGCCGCGCTCGCGCAGGCCGATCCACAGGCCGAACGCCAACGCCGCGATCAGGCCGAGCACGGTCAGCACGAAGGTGCGCACCGCGACATAGACGATGTCGCCGCGGTAGACCTCCTGGCCGGGCAAAATCGAGACCTGCGACGGCACCACGTCGGCGGCGATCATGCGCAGGTACAAAGCGTCGCCGCGGCGCAGGCCCTGCGGCAGCGGAAACACCAGGAACCGGGTCGAATGGCTGTAGTCGGCGTCGTCGCCGTAGATCGCGCGCGCCAAGGGCTCGCTGTCGCCGGGTCGCCACAGCTCGACCCGCTTGCGGTGCGGCGGGGTCAGCACCAATTGCGGCGCGTTGCCCGGAGCGATGTCGCGCAGCGCGACCAGCCGCCACCAACCGACTTCGCGGCGCGCGGTCGGAATCAGCCGGCCGTCCTCGACCTCGGCGAAACCCGACGCGGCCGCGCCGGACAGGACCTGCCACAGCGCGGGTTCTTCGGCGCCGGTCCAGCGCGCGACCGCCAGTTCGGCGGCCGGCGGCGGCGGCAAAGCGGTCTTCGCCCGCAACGGGCTGCACCACCCCAGAATCAGGCACAACAGCGCGAGTCCTGCCCCGCCGATGCGCCACGCCGCTCGATCCATGCACGTAATCCGATGGTGCCCGTTGCAACCGCCGCGACAGAGTCCGCTGCCGCGACCGGCGGGGCGCGAACCGGCGCCAGGGCGCCTGCGGCGGCAAAGAGTAACCCGGGAAAGCGACGATCGTCGTCGCCGCCGGCGCATGCTCCGCGGGGCGCGCCGTCGCGGGCGGCCGCCCCAGCCGACGGACGCGGCCCGGGCCGGCCGCGCGTCGTCGCGGCAACGCCGCCGAAGCCGGCGGCGCAGATTCGTCCGGAGGGCCGAGGCCCTCCGGACGGACCCAGCTCGCTCAGCCCGCCGCGCGGGCGTCGTCGGCCGCCGGCGTCGCGGCGGGCGCTGCTTGCGCGCTGAGATCGACATGGATCTCATCGCCTTCCGGCTCGAGCTGCGGGTTGCAGGCGGTGGTGCCGACGAGCAGCGACAGGACGGCGGCGTAGCGCAGCAAATGGGTGGATTTCATGAGCGAAGCTCCTGGTTATGGCGACCGGATCGAGTCCGGGGGTCGGGGGAAAATCACCCGCGCGGCAGGTACGGCGCCGTTCGGGCGAAAAGCATAAACCGCAAAAATAACCCGGCCGTTGCGCATCGATTACCGCTCAATAACCGATCGCCGACGCCGTGCTTCCGCGGCGGGCCCGGCGGCTCGCGCCGCCGGATCGGCGCCTGCGCCGGGGGCCGGCGTAGACGCGCGAGTGTGTCACGACGGCCGGCCCGGAGGCGGTTCCATCCGCGTTCGGTCCTGCGCCGCCGGGGTCGAGTTTATCCGCGCCGGTGCCTGCGAATATCCCCCCTTGCGTGCGGCGAGGATATCCAAGCGGCGGTAATGGAAAATACCACCTGAGTCGCGAAACTAAATCTCCGAACATTTTCCGATAAAGGCCGCTGGGCACATTCAGCCGCCGGCGCCGCCCCCGCCGGCCTGGATGCCGCCGCGGGTCAGCGCGGCCGGGTCGAGCAGCCGGCGCAGTCGTTTCTCGCTCAGGCCGCTGTCCTCCAGCGCCACCTCCAGCACCGGCCGGCCCTCCTTGTAGGCGCGCTTGGCTATCGCCGCGGCCTTTTCGTAGCCGATGATCGGATTGAGCGCGGTGACCAGGATCGGATTGCGGTCCAGCGCTTCGCGCACCCGCTCCTCGCGCACCCGCAGCCCGGCGATCGCGCTGTCGGCGAGCAGGCGCATCGCGTTGCCGAGCAGGCGGATCGAATCGAGCAGGTCGTAGGCGATCAGCGGCAGCATCACGTTGAGCTGGAAATTGCCGCTCTGCCCGGCCACGGTAATCGCGGCGTGGTGGCCCACGACCTGGGCGCAGACCATCGCCAGCGCTTCGGGAATCACCGGATTGACCTTGCCGGGCATGATCGAGCTGCCCGGCTGCAGGGCCGGCAGTTCGATCTCGCCCAGGCCGGCCAGCGGACCGGAGTTCATCCAGCGCAGGTCGTTGGAGATCTTGCTCAGCGCCACCGCCAGCGCGCCGAGCTGGCCGGACAGTTCGACCGCGTCGTCCTGCGCCGCCAGGCCTTCGAACTTGTCGCCGGCCGACTCGAAGCGGGTGCCGGTCGCCGCCGACAAGGCCTTGGCCATGGCTTTGCCGAAGCGCGGATCGGCGTTGATGCCGGTGCCGATCGCGGTGCCGCCGATCGGCAGCCGGCGCAGCCGCTTGAGGCTGTCCTCGATGCGCTGCTGCGCCGAGTCCAGCTGCGCCGCCCAGGCGCCGAACTCCTGGCCGAAGGTCAGCGGCATCGCGTCCATCAGATGGGTGCGGCCGGTCTTGACGACTTTGGACAGCTCGCGCGCGCGGCGCTCGATGGTCTTGCGCAGATGCGCCAGCGCTGGCAGCAGCGTCTCCACCGTCGCCAGTTGCGCCGACACCCGGATCGCGGTCGGGATGACGTCGTTGGAGCTCTGGCCGAGGTTGACGTGGTCGTTGGGGTGGATCGGCTGGCGGCCGCTGCGCGAAGCCAGGGTGGCGATGACCTCGTTGGCGTTCATGTTGCTCGAGGTGCCCGAGCCGGTCTGGAACACGTCGATCGGGAACTGCGCGTCGTGCTCGCCGGCGGCGACCTGCGCGGCGGCGGCGCGGATCGCCGCGGCCTGGGCCTTGCCGAGCAGGCCGAAGCCGCCGTTGACCTCGGCCGCGGCGCCCTTGACCAGGGCCAGGGCGCGGATGAACTCGCGCGGCATCGGCACGCCGGAGATCGGGAAGTTCTGCACCGCGCGCTGGGTCTGCGCGCCCCACAGGGCCTGCTCGGGGACGCTGAGCTCGCCCATGCTGTCGTGTTCGATGCGGAAGCCCGCCGCAGCCTGGCCCGTCTTGCCGGCCGTCTTGCCGGCCTTCCCGCCGCGGGCCGCTTTCGCGCCCGGCGCCTTGCCCTGCTTGCCGGCCGCGCCCGCGGCCGGGGTCTTGCGTTTGCTCGCCATTGCCAACTCCATTGAGTCGTGGGGGAGACGCGCCGCCTGCGCCGCGCGTCGTGTCGATCGGATCGCATCGACTCGCTTCAAGACCGGCCGTAAGGGGGCGGTCGTGAACGAGGTCGTCGTGCTGGCATCGGATTCCGCTGGCGGGCGCCATCATCGCCGCGACATCGGCGGGCGTCGAGTGCGTGCGCGCTTGACGCCCGATTCGGCCTGTCGGCGCCGCGTCCGCCGCCCCTCGCCGCCCCTGCCGCGGGGCCGGCGCCGGCCGCTGCGGGCGGCGCGGGCCGCGCAGGGGGTAGAATGGCGGACTGTTTCCTCCCCGCTGCGTGCCATGTCCGCCGATCCCAAGACCACCCTGCTCGCCCTGTCCCCGCTCGATGGCCGCTACGCCGGCAAGGTCGACGCGTTGCGGCCGATCTTCTCTGAATTCGGCCTGATCAAGGCCCGCGTCAAGGTCGAGGTGGAATGGCTGCTGGCGCTGGCCGACGAACCGGGCATCGTCGAGCTGGCGCCGTTCTCCGCGGCCGCGGCCGCGCGCCTGCGCCGGCTCGCCGACGAGCTGTCGATCGAGGACGCGGCGCGGGTCAAGGAGATCGAGCGCACCACCAACCACGACGTCAAGGCGGTCGAGTACCTGATCAAGGAGCGGCTGAAGGACGACGCCGAGCATACCTTTCCGGAACTGGGCCCGGCCCTGGAATTCGTCCATTTCGCCTGCACCAGCGAGGACATCAACAACCTCAGCTACGCGCTGATGCTCAATCAGGCCCGCCAGCACGTGCTGCTGCCGCGCCTGGACGAGCTGATCCAGAAGCTGCGCGCGATGGCGCACGAGTACGCCGCGCTGCCGATGCTCTCGCGCACCCACGGCCAGACCGCCTCGCCGAGCACGGTCGGCAAGGAGATCGCCAACGTGGTCGCGCGCCTTCAGCGCCAGGGCGAAACCCTGGCCGGGGCGCAGATGCCGGGCAAGATCAACGGCGCGGTCGGCAACTACAACGCCCACCTCTCGGCCTACCCGGACATCGACTGGCCGGCGTTCTCGCAGCGCTTCGTCGCCTCGCTGGGCCTGGACTGGCAGCCCTACACCACCCAGATCGAACCCCACGACGGCATCGCCGAACTCTGCGACGCCCAGCGTCGCATCGACACCATCTGCATCGATCTGTGCCGCGACGTCTGGGGCTACATCTCGCTGGGTTACTTCAAGCAGGCGGTCAAGGCCGGCGAAGTCGGCAGCTCGACCATGCCGCACAAGGTCAACCCGATCGACTTCGAGAACGCCGAGGGCAACTTCGGCATCGCCAACGCGCTGTTCGAGCATTTCGCCGCCAAGCTGCCGATCAGCCGCTGGCAGCGCGACCTGACCGACTCGACCGTGCTGCGCGCGCTCGGCACCGCCTTCGGCCATGCCCTGATCGGCCTGGACGCCCTGCAGCGCGGCCTGGGCAAGCTCAGCGCCAACCCCGAACGCCTGGCCGCCGACCTGGACGCGTCCTGGGAAGTGCTGGCCGAAGCCGTGCAGACGGTGATGCGCCGCCACGGCTTGCCCAACCCCTACGAACAGCTCAAGGCGCTGACGCGCGGCCAGGGCATCAACGAGGCCTCGATGCGCGAGTTCATCGCTTCGCTGGACCTGCCGGCCGAGGCCAGGCAGCGCCTGCTGGCGATGACCCCGGGCAGCTACACCGGCCTGGCCGAACAATTGGCGCGCGAGATCTGAGCGCAGCCGCCGCTGCCCTGAGGCGATGCGGACGCTTCCGGCAGGAGCGGCGTGAGCCGCGACCGTGGGATTGCGGACGGCGGCGCAGCGAACATGGAGCGGCGCGGTCGCGACTTGCGTCGCTGCTACCCGGAGGCGGCGCGGCCTCGCCTTCTGTAGGAGCGGCGTGAGCCGCGACCGTCGACGAGGGCGGATACCACCTCGGCATCCGAAGCCAACAGCAGCCGGTCGATCCGGCTTCGAGACGGGCCGCTCGCGTTCGTCGCTTCGGCCGTCGCGGCTCACGCCGCTCCTACAAAAGAACAAACCCGGCGGTTTCGCCGCGCGGCGCGATCGAACATACGAGCAGCTCGCGCGGGATCTGAGCGCAGCCGCTGCTAGCGGCCGCCCCGGGGTAGGAGCGGCGCGAGCCGCGACCGTGGGATTGCGGACGGCGGCGCAGCGAACATGGAGCGGCGCGGTCGCGACTTGCGTCGCTGCTACCCGGAGGCGGCGCGGCCTCGCCTTCTGTAGGAGCGGCGTGAGCCGCGACCGTCGACGAGGGCGGATACCACCTCGGCATCCGAAGCCAACAGCAGCCGGTCGATCCGGCTTCGAGACGGGCCGCTCGCGTTCGTCGCTTCGGCCGTCGCGGCTCACGCCGCTCCTACAAAAGAACAAACCCGGCGGTTTCGCCGCGCGGCGCGATCGAACATAGTGGCAAGCCCTTGGCTGCCGTTCGAGATCCGCCGATGCGATTGCGTGCCGGTTTTTCCGCCGCCTCCCTGCTCTGCCTGTTGACCGCCTGCGCCGCGCACGCGCCGGCCAAGCCCGACCCGAGCGCCGGCCCGGCCTTCGCGCCCTGCGCAGCCGATCCGGACTGGAACCAGCCGACCCAGCCGCGCCGCATCCACGGCAACACCTGGTATGTCGGCACCTGCGGCCTCAGCGCGGTGCTGATCATCTCCGCGCAGGGCCACGTGCTGATCGACGGCGCCAGCGAACGCGGCGGCCCGCTGATCGAGGCCAGCATCCGCGCGCTCGGCATCGACCCGCGCCAGGTCCGCTACCTGCTCAACTCGCACGAACACAACGACCATGCCGGCGGCCTGGCCCATCTGCAGCGCGTCACCGGCGCGACCGTGGTCGCGCGCGCGCCGGCGATCGCGGCGCTGCAAAGCGGCAAAGGCGACCGCAGCGATCCGCAGTTCCTCAGCGTATCGCCGTTCGCGCCGGTGCGCGCGGTGCAGCGCATCGGCGACGGCGACACCCTGCGCCTGGGCCCGATCGAACTGACCGCGCACGCCACGCCCGGCCACACCCCCGGCGGCACCAGTTGGAGCTGGCGCGCCTGCGACGAGGCCGGCGACTGCAAGGCGATCGCCTACGCCGACAGCCTCACCCCGCTCACCGACGAGGTCTATAGATATAGCGACGAGGCCGCGCATCCGGGCGTGGTGGCGGCGTTCCGGCGCAGCATCCAGACCGTCGCCGACCTGCCCTGCGACATCCTGGTCACCCCGCATCCGAACGCCAGCAACCTGCTCGCGCGCCTGGACGCGCCGGGCCCGATGCCGCAGGGCACGGCCAGCGACTGCCGGGCCTACGCCGCGTCCGGCAACGGCAAGCTCGAGGAGCGACTGCGCAAGGAAGCCGCCCCGGCGCCCTGAGCGCGAGCCTGCGCGCCGCGCCTGGACCGGCGCGGCGCGCATCGCCACGCCGCCTTAGCGCCGCACTGCGCACACTCGGCCCTCACGCCCGCGGAGCCAACCGATGCAGCAGTTGATCAATATCGATGTGCCCGACCTGGACGCCGCGCTGGCGTTCTACACCCGCGCCTTCGGCCTGCATATCGGCCGCCGCCTCGGCGCGGACGCGATCGAACTGCTCGGCGGCGCCGCGCCGATCTATCTGCTGCGCAAGCCCGAGGGCTCGCCGGCGGCCGGCGACGAGACCCGCCGCTATGCCCGCCATTGGTCGCCGATCCATCTCGACGTGGCGGTGGCCGACCTCGACGCCGCCCTGACCAGCGCCCTGGCCGCCGGCGCGCGCCAGGAAGGCCAAATCCGCAGCGCGAACTGGGGCCGGATCGTCGCCATCGCCGACCCGTTCGGCCATGGCTGGTGCCTGCTGCAATTCCTCGGCCGCGGCTACGACGAAATCTCCGTCTGAAGCTGCTCCGTCTGAAGCTGCTCCGTCTGAAGCGGCTCCGTCTGAAGCTGCGCCGGCTGAAACTGCGCAGCCTGGAGCTGCGCTGGCCGAGCTGCTCCGGCTGAAGGCTCGCCGGCGAGGACGCGCCGGCCGCAGCGGGCGCCTAGGGTCGGCCCTAGCTCGGGTCGCTCCGGATGGCGGACCGGCGCAGGCTGTGGCGAGATTCGGGCAGCCCGTCTCATCCCTCTCGCCGAGGCCGCCATGTCCTTCGTCAGCGATATCGCCGGTACCGTCAGCCGCGTCGTCGAGCGGTCGCTGCAGCGCGAACCGCCGCCGCCCCCGCCGGCACTGAGCGCCGAGCAGATCCAGGCCCGCGCCGATGCGGCGACCTCCGACCCGCAGCAGCGCGAACTGCTGGTGCAGGGCTACACCCAAGCCCAGCAGGATCGCGACGGCGCGCTGTGGCAGCAGACCGAGCAATTGCAGACCCTGTACCACGACCGCGAGGTGCTGACCCTGAGCCGTTCGCTGGGCGCCGACGACAGCGTGCCGGAGGGCTGGCAGCGCGCCAGCGATGCGCAACTGGCGCAGTACGGGCTCAGCGCCGAGCAACTGCATCCGCAAGGCTCGGGCTTCAACGCGGAATTGTTCATTCCCGACCCGGCGGTGTTCGGGCCGGACGCGGCGCCGGTGCTGCAGTTCGAAGGCACCGATTTCGGCGACTTGGAAGACGTCAACGCCGACGTCGCCCAGGCGATCGGCAACGACGAGGCCTATTACAACCAGGCCATCGACATCGCCCAGTCGGTCGCCGAGCACGGCGGCGACGACGTGGTCTTCAGCGGCCACTCGCTCGGCGGCGGCCTGGCCACCGCCGCGGCCCTGGTCACCGGCAACCGCGGTGTGGTCTCCAACCCGGCCGGCGTGCATCCGGCCACGGTCGAGGCCGCGCTGGCCGAGCGCGGCCTGAGCTTCGAGCAGGCCGACGGCAACATCACCACCTACGCGGTCGACGGCGACCTGCTGACCGAGCTGCAGGCGGCCACCTCCGGCCTGTCGGCCGACAACGCCGACGGCTTCGCCGCGATCCTCAACGGCGTCGGCCTGGCGGTGAACCGGTTCCAGGACGAGGTGCGGCTGCCGACCGACGCCACCGCCGAGGGCGTGCTGAACCTGCCCGACGCGGTCGGCCGCCGGGTGACCCTGGACGCCACCGACGAACAGGGCGATCCGCGCCCGGACATCGTCTCGCTGGAAGACACCATCGACGGCATCAACGCCGCCTCCGACCAGTTGCCGATCGGCGAACTGGGCGATGTGGCCGAGACCGTCGGCGACGGCGGCGGCCTGTTCGGCGACATCGTCGGCGGCTTCGGCGACCTGATCGACCAAGGCACCGAATTCATCGACGAACGCCTGCCCGGCCCGGCCGGCGCGATCGTCGGCGCGTTCGGCGACGGCGTGGAGACCCTGGGCGACGGCATCGAATCGCTGGGCGATCTGGTCGAGCAAGGCGGCGACCTCGCCGCCGATGCGACCGACGCGATCGAGACCGGCGTCGCCACCGCGCTCGAGGCCGGGCTGGAGCCGGACACGATCCCGAGCGTGCTGGAAATGGTCGACCGGCACAGTTTCGGCGTATTCGACGATTCCATGGCCAGCCACATCGGCGAGCAGGAGGCGGCGCTGCGCGAACGGCTGGGGTAGTGGCCGCCGCGGGCCCGCCTGCACCGCGCCTTGCCGCGTTCGCGCCGATACTGCAGGAATGTACTGCCAGCACGCCGTCCGTCCCGCTTCGTCCGCTGCGCGCATCCGCTGGCTATGGCCGGCGCTATGGCTGGGCCTGAGCGCCTGCGCCGAGCGGGTCCCCGCCGCCCTCCCTCATTCCGCCGCCGAGCCCACCGCGATGATCGCAACCCCGCACCTGGAGCAGCATTTCAGCGGTCCCGAACTGGCCCTGGCCGAGGCCGCCGCGGCCGGGCGCGGCGACGAGGTGCGGCGCCTGGTGAGCGAGGAGCGCGCCGACCCCAATGCGGTCTCGCCCGGCGGCCTGCCCTTGCTGGCCTGGCCGATCCTGCACGGCAACGCCGAGGGTGCCGCCGCCCTGCTCGACGCCGGCGCCGACCCCAACCGCGCCGTGCCCGCGCTCGGCACGGTCATGGTCTGGGCGGCCAAGGCCGAACGCCCCGAGTTGCTGCGCGCCCTGCTCGACCACGGCGGCGACGCCGACGCGCAGGACCTGGACCGGCAGCCGCTGATCCGGGTCGCCGCCCTGGCCGGACGCTGGGACAACGTGCGCCTGTTGATCGAGCGCGGCGCCGACATCGACGCGCCCGCCCACGGCCGCCCCGGCGACACCGTGCTGGCCTACTACTCGCGCGGCCAGTTCGACAAGGCGCACTGGCTGCTGGAACGCGGCGCCGATCCGGGCCACCGCCTCGACGCGGCCGCCGACCCGGAGCGCATCGGCGCCCAGCCGGTGGTCGAGAACGTCTACTGGTGGCCGGTCGACGCCGGCAAGTTCCCGCAACTGGCGCAGTGGCAGCAGCGCTGCCAGGCCCTGCTCGCCGCGCGCGGGCTGCACCTGCCGCGCGAGCCGGCGCATCTTGCCCGGCTGCGCGCCGCCCAGGGCGGCGCCGGCGCCGCGCCCGCGCGCGACCTCGGCGAGGAGATCGAGCGCCGCGAACGCGAGCTGGGCCACGCCCTGCCGCAACGCTGAGGCCCCGACCCGGGTAACGGTCGCGACGGCGGCATTGGCGTAGACTTCGCGCCCATGCGACCGCTCCCCCTCGAAATAGACGCCGCGCGACGCCCGCCGCTGGGCATGTCCGCCGCGGTTTTCCTGCGCGATTACTGGCAAAAACGCCCGCTGCTGATCCGCAACGCCTTCCCCGGCTACCGCTCGCCGATCCAGCCCGAAGACCTGGCCGGCCTGGCCTGCGAAGACGGCGTGCTGGCGCGGCTGATCCAGCACGATCGCGCCAGCGATCGCTACTCGCTGCGCCACGGCCCGTTCGACGAAGCCGAGTTTCCCGGCCTGCCGACCCAGGACTGGACCTTGCTGGTGCAGGACGTCGACAAATGGGACGCCGACGTCGCCGCGCTGTTGCCGGCGTTCGATTTCCTGCCGCGCTGGCGGATCGACGACATCATGGTCTCCTTCGCCGCGCCGGGCGGCTCGGTCGGCGCCCACACCGACCAGTACGACGTGTTCCTGCTCCAGGCCCAGGGCCACCGGCGCTGGCAGATCGACGCCCGCCCCGGCGCGCCTCAGGATTTCCGTCCCGACGCCGAACTCAAGCTGCTGCGCGAATTCGAGCCCAGCCACGACTGGGTGCTCGGTCCCGGCGACATGCTCTACTTGCCGCCCGGCGTGCCCCACCACGGCGTCGCCGAAGACGCCTGCCTGACCTTCTCGGTCGGCATGCGCGCGCCGTCCGCGGCCGAGCTGATGGGCGACTACATCGACACCCTCGCCGCCGAGGCCGACGAAAGCCTGCGCTACGCCGATCCGGACCTGGCGCCGCCGCGCGACCCCAACGAGATCGACGCCACCGCGATGGGCCGGGTGGTGGAAGCGTTGAACGTGCTGCGGATGAACGATCCCGACCGCCTCGGCGACTGGTTCGGCCGCTTCATCACTGTCTACCGCGCCGCCGGCGAGGTCTCCGCGGGCGGCGCGCCGGTGCGCTCGCGGATCGAGATCGAATGGGACCTGGAGCGCGGCGCCGGCCTATGGCGCCACCCCTGGTCGCGGATGGCCTGGCGCCGCGCTCACCGCCGCGGCGCCGCCGCGCGGCTGTACGTCAGCGGCCAGGAATTCGCCCTGCCCGCGCGCGACGCCCAGGCCCTGGCCGGCGCGGCCGAACTCGACGCCGCGGCCTACTCGGCCTTGTCCGAGGCCGGGCGCGAGTGCGTGCTGGCGCTGATCGCCGGCGGCCATTACCGGCTCGGCGCGGACGAAGACCAAGACGAAGATCGAGACCGGGCCGACGCCGGCCCGGACGGGGACGGAGAAGAGCGATGAGCGCCGGGTTCCGGGTGGTCGAGGTCGAGGACTACGCCGCCGCCCTGCCGGCCCTGCGCGCGGTGCGCGAGACGGTGTTCGTGCAGGAGCAGCAGGTCCCGGCCGAACTGGAACACGACCTCGCCGGCGACCCGCAATGCCGGCACGTGCTGGCCCTGGACGCGCAGGACCGCCCGATCGGCACCGGCCGGCTGACCCCGGACGGGCGCATCGGCCGGCTCGCGGTGCTGGCCGCCTGGCGCGGCCGCGGCGTCGGCGAGGCCCTGCTGCAGGCCCTGGTCGCCCAGGCCGCGGCGCTGGGCTGGCGCCGGCTGAACCTGCACGCGCAGGCGCCGACGATCGGCTTCTACGCCCGCCAGGGCTTCCTGCCGCACGGCCCGCGCTTCTTCGAAGCCGGGATCGAACACCAGGACATGCAGCGCCAGCTCGACGGCCCCAACCCGGTCGAGGACGCCGAGTCCGCCCTGGCGGCGCTGCTCGGCGCCGCCGCCGGCGCCCGCCGCGAGCTGTGGATCTACAGCCGCGAGCTCGACCCCGGCCTGCTCGACCGCCCCGAAGCCCTGGCCGCGCTGCGCCGGCTGGCCACCGCCGGCGGCCGCAGCCGGATCCTGCTGCAGGACCCGCAGGCGCCGCAGCGCGCCCTGGCGCCGTTGCTGGGCTTGGCCCAGCGCCTGCCCAGCGGCTTCGAATTCCGCGCGATCGAGGAGCCGGTCGACCTGGACTACGCCTCGGCCTACCTGGTCAACGATCGCGACGGCTGGTATTTCCGCCCGCTCGGCCACCGCTACGACGGCGAAGCCCGGATCGACGGCGGCGCCCGCGCCCGCCAGCTGCGCGCGCACTTCCTGCCGGTCTGGGAGCGTGCCCGCCCGTGCAGCGAGTTCCGCGCCCTGGGAATTTGACCGCGCTGGGCCTCGGTCGCGAATCTGAGGCCCGGCTAAACCGGGCCAGCGGCCCGCGCCGCCGCGCCGCCCCGGCTTGAAAGCCGGCGCCGGCCCCCAAACTCCAGCGCATTGCCGGAACGGGCCGTATCCCGCGCAGGGCCCGATATCGGCCCGAAACGGCCGCCTAGACGTAAGTAGTTATGCCGCTGGCCTTAACACTACCGTTATACTTCCGATTCTTATGAGCGCCGACTGCCGCCCGCGCGCGCGCGACGGCGCTTCCGAACCTCCCCCTGAGTTTCCCGATGCCATCGTGGACAGTCTCCTGAAGCAGTTTTCGCAGTCCTCGCAACTCGGCGCCAACGCCGCCTTCATCGAAGACCTGTACGAGCAGTACCTGGTCGATCCCGACAGCGTCGGGCCCAAATGGAAAGCCTATTTCGACGGCTTCAAGGGCCGAGAAGCCGGCGACGTCCCCCATTCGGCGGCGATCGAGAGCATCGCCGCGGCCGGCCGCGCCGCCTCGCGCGGCGTGGTCACCGCCGCGGCCGGCGGCGGCAGCGACGAGCGCGAGCGCGCGGTCGGCAAGGTCATCACCGCCTACCGCTCGCGCGGCCACCTGGCGGCCAACATCGACCCGCTGGGCCTGCTGCAGAAGCCCGACGCGCCGGACCTGGCGCTGGGCTTCCACCGCCTGTCCGAAAGCGACACCGGCAGCGAGTTCTCCACCGGCGGCGTCGCCGGCAAGGAACGGATGAAGCTCGGCGACCTGCTCGCCCTGCTCAAGGCGACCTACACCGGCCCGATCGGCGCCGAGTTCATGCACATCGCCGACGCCGAGCAGCGCCGCTGGATGTACGAGCGCCTGGAAGGCGCCGGCGGCAAGTTCGGCCGCAACGCCGAGGACAAGAAGCGCATCCTGGAGCGGCTGACCGCGGCCGACGGCCTGGAGCGCTACCTGGGCACCAAGTACGTCGGCCAGAAGCGCTTCTCGCTGGAAGGCGGCGACGCGCTGATCCCGCTGATGGACGTGACCATCCGCCGCGCCGGCGAACAGGGCGTGCAGGACGTGGTCATCGGCATGGCCCACCGCGGCCGCCTCAACGTCCTGGTCAACACCCTCGGCAAGCCGCCGCGCAAGCTGTTCGACGAGTTCGAAGGCAAGTTCGACCACGACGAGCACGCCCATACCGGCGACGTGAAGTACCACATGGGCTTCAGCGCCGACGTCGCCACCCCGGGCGGCCCGGTCCACCTGGCCCTGGCGTTCAACCCCTCGCACCTGGAAATCGTCAACCCGGTGGTCGCCGGCAGCGTGCGTTCGCGCCAGACCCGCCGCGGCGACAAGGGCCGCGCCCAGGTCCTGCCGATCCTGCTCCACGGCGACGCCGCGTTCGCCGGCCAGGGCGTGGGCATGGAACTGTTCCAGATGTCGCAGGCGCGCGGCTTCGCGGTCGGCGGCACGGTCCACGTGGTGATCAACAACCAGGTCGGCTTCACCACCAGCGAACGCCAGGACGCCCGCTCGACCCTGTACTGCACCGACGTGGCCAAGATGGTCGGCGCGCCGATCCTGCACGTGAACTCCGACCACCCCGAAGCGGTGGTGTTCTGCGCCGAGCTGGCGCTGGACTTCCGCCAGCGCTTCGGCAAGGACGTCGTCATCGACCTGGTCTGCTACCGCCGCCACGGCCACAACGAGGCCGACGAACCGGCGGCGACCCAGCCGCTGATGTACCAGGTGATCCGCAAGCACAAGACCCCGCGCGAGCTCTACGCCGAGCAGCTGGTCGCCGAAGGCACGCTCAAGGCCGAGGAGGCTCAGGCCCTGGTCGACCAGTACCGCGACAAGCTCGACGCCGGCGCGGTCACCACCGAGCTGGTCGAGGTCAAGCCCGACGAGTTCACCATCGACTGGTCCAAGTACCTGTCGGGCAAGCTCAGCGACCCGGTCGACACCAAGTTCGAGCGCAGCAAGCTCGACGCCCTGGCGGTCGAGATCAACGCCATCCCGGACAGCGTCAAGCTGCACCCGCGCGTGGCCAAGATCTACGAAGACCGGCGCAAGATGGCCGCCGGCGAACAGGCCGGCGACTGGGGCTTCGCCGAGAACCTGGCCTACGCCACCCTGCTCAGCGAAGGCTACAAGCTGCGCCTGGTCGGCCAGGACAGCGGCCGCGGCACCTTCTTCCACCGCCATGCGATCCTGCACGAGCAGAGCACCGACGAATACGTCATGCCGCTGCGCCGCCTGGTCAAGAACCCGACCGACGTGACCATCATCGACTCGCTGCTGTCCGAGGAAGCGGTGATGGCGTTCGAGTACGGCTACTCGACCGCCGATCCCATGACCCTGGACATCTGGGAAGCGCAGTTCGGCGACTTCGCCAACGGCGCCCAGGTGGTGATCGACCAGTTCCTGTCCTCGGGCGAGGCTAAGTGGGGCCGCCTGTGCGGTCTGGCCCTGTTCCTGCCGCACGGCTACGAAGGCCAGGGCCCCGAGCACAGCTCGGCGCGCCTGGAGCGCTTCCTGCAGCTGTGCGCGCTGGAGAACATGCTGGTCTGCGCGCCGACCACCCCGGCCCAGGCCTACCACATGATCCGCCGGCAGATGCGCATGAGCACGCGCAAGCCGCTGGTGGTGATGACGCCCAAGTCGCTGCTGCGCCACAAGCTGGCGGTGTCGAGCCTGGACGAGTTGGCCAACGGCGAGTTCCAGCACCTGATCCCGGACAACGCGGCCAACGCCAAGAAGGTCAAGCGCGTGGTGCTGTGCTCGGGCAAGGTCTACTACGACCTGTTCGAACAGGCGCAGAAGGACGGCCTGGACGACGTCGCCTTGGTCCGCGTCGAGCAGCTCTACCCGTTCCCGCGCGAAGCCCTCGCCGCCGAGCTCAAGCGCTTCAGCGCCGCCAAGGACGTGGTGTGGTGCCAGGAAGAGCCGCAGAACCAAGGCGCGTGGTACCAGATCCGCCACCACCTCAGCGCCTGCCTGGCGCCGAAGCAGGCCCTGCACTACGCCGGCCGCGCCCGCTCGCCGTCGCCGGCGGCCGGCCATCTGGCCGACCACGTCGCCGAGCAGGCCAAGCTGGTCGCCGACGCGCTGGTCAATTCGCTGCAAGGAGAGTCCAGCGCCGAATAAGGCGCTGGTTCTTCGAGTCGTACCCCTTACGCATACCCACATACAAGCAATCCAGGATGCCTGCCCCATGAGCACCGAGATCAAAGTCCCCGTCCTTCCCGAGTCGGTCTCCGACGCCACGATCGCGACGTGGCACAAGAAGCCGGGCGACGCGGTCAAGCGCGACGAGAACCTGGTCGATCTGGAAACCGACAAGGTCGTGCTCGAAGTGCCCTCGCCGGTCGACGGCGTGCTCAAGGAAATCAAGTTCGCCGAAGGCGCGACCGTGACCAGCCAGCAGTTGATCGCGATCGTCGAAGCCGGCGCCGCCGCCGCTGCGCCGGCCGCGCCGGCCCAGGCCGAAGCCGCCCCGGCCCCGGCCCCGGCCAAGACCGAAGCCGCCAAGCCGGCCGCTCCGGCCGCCGCCTCGGCCAACGACCAGCTGCCGCCGGGCGCGCGCTTCGCCGCCAACGTCCAGGGCGTCGACGCCGCCCAGGTCGAAGGTACCGGCCGCAAGGGCGCGGTGACCAAGGAAGACATCGTCAACTATGCCAAGTCCGGCGGCGTCGGCGCGGCCGCCGGCCTGCGTCCGGAAGAGCGCGTGCCGATGACCCGCATGCGCGCCCGCATCGCCGAGCGCCTGATGCAGTCGAAGAACTCGATCGCCATGCTGACCTCGTTCAACGAAGTCAACCTGGGCAAGGTCATGGCCATGCGCAAGGAGCTGGGCGAGACCTTCGAGAAGGCCAACGGCGTCAAGCTGGGCTTCATGAGCTTCTTCGCCAAGGCCGCGGCGAACGCGCTGCAGCGGCACCCGATCGTCAACGCCTCGGTCGACGGCAACGACGTCATCTACCACGGCTACTCCGACATCTCGATCGCCGTGTCGACCGACAAGGGCCTGGTGACCCCGGTCCTGCGCAACGTCGAGCGGATGGGCTTCGCCGACATCGAGAAGGCCATCGGCGACTACGCCAAGAAGGCCCGCGACGGCAAGCTGGCGCTGGAAGACCTGCAGGGCGGCACCTTCACCATCACCAACGGCGGCACCTTCGGCTCGCTGATGTCGACCCCGATCGTCAACCCGCCGCAGTCGGCCATCCTCGGCATGCACGCGATCAAGGAGCGCGCCATCGTCGAGAACGGCCAGGTCGTCGCCGCGCCGATGATGTACATCGCGCTGTCCTACGACCACCGCATCATCGACGGCAAGGACGCGGTGCTGTTCCTGGTCGACATCAAGAACCAGCTGGAAAACCCGCATCGCATGCTGCTCGGCATGTAATGCCTCGCCGGGACTCGGGACTCGGGACTCGGGCCTCGGCGAAACACCCTATCGGACCTGGACTCGCACGCTCCGCCGTGCGAGTCCCGAGTCCCGAGTCCCGAGTCCCGTTTTCCCAAGGACTCCGCAATGTCTGAACAATTCGACGTAGTCGTCATCGGCGCCGGTCCGGCCGGCTACCACGCCGCCATCCGCGCCGCCCAGCTCGGTCTGAAGACCGCCTGCATCGACGCCGCGCTGGGCAAGGACGGCAAGCCGGCCCTGGGCGGCACCTGCCTGCGCGTGGGCTGCATTCCGTCCAAGGCGCTGCTCGACAGCTCGCGCCAGTTCTGGAACCTGCAGCACCTGTTCGGCGAGCACGGCATCAGCGCCGACAACGCCAAGATCGACGTCGGCACCATGGTCGGTCGCAAGGACAAGATCGTGAAGCAGTTCACCGGCGGCATCGCGATGCTGTTCAAGGCGAACAAGGTCACCCCGTACTACGGCTTCGGCACCCTGCATCCGGGCAACGTGGTCAAGGTCAAGCAGCACGACGGTTCCGAGGTCGAGCTCAAGGGCGCCAACGTCATCCTCGCCGCGGGCTCGGACTCGATCGAGTTGCCGTTCGCCAAGTTCGACGGCGACAAGATCGTCGACAACGTCGGCGCGCTGGACTTCACCGCGGTGCCCAAGCGCCTGGGCGTGATCGGCGCCGGCGTGATCGGCCTGGAACTGGGCAGCGTGTGGAAGCGCCTGGGCGCCGAAGTCACCATCCTGGAAGCCCTGCCCGACTTCCTCGCCGTCGCCGACGCCGAGGTCGCCAAGACCGCGGCCAAGGAATTCAAGAAGCAGGGCCTGGAGATCAAGCTCGGCGCCAAGGTTTCCAAGGCCGAGGTCAAGGGCGATGAAGTCCACCTGACCTACAACGACGGCAAGGCCGACCAGCAACTGGTCGTGGACAAGCTGCTGGTGGCCGTCGGCCGCCGCGCCGCGTCCAAGGGCCTGCTCGCCGACGGCACCGGCGTGAAGCTCAACGAGCGCGGCCAGATCGAAGTCGACGAGCACTGCCACACCGGCGTCGACGGCGTCTGGGCGATCGGCGACTGCGTGCGCGGCCCGATGCTGGCGCACAAGGGCTTCGAGGAAGGCATCGCGGTGGCCGAGCTGATCGCCGGCCTGCCGGGCCACGTCAACTTCGACACCATTCCGTGGGTGATCTACACCGAGCCGGAAATCGCCTGGGTCGGCCGCACCGAGCAGCAGCTCAAGGCCGACGGCGTGCCGTACAAGACCGGCAGCTTCCCGTTCGCGGCGATCGGCCGCGCGGTGGCCATGGGCGAGCCGGCCGGCTTCGTCAAGGTCATCGCCCATGCCGAAACCGACCGCGTGCTCGGCCTGCACCTGGTCGGCGTCGGCGTCTCCGAACTGGTCCACGAAGGCGTGCTGACCATGGAGTTCAAGGGCTCCGCCGACGACCTCGCCCGCATCTGCCACGCCCACCCGACCCTGTCGGAAGCGATCCACGACGCGGCGATGGCGGTAGACAAGCGCGCGATCCACAAGGCGAATTGAGGGCTGCGGGACTCGGGACTCGGGACTCGGGACTCGGGACTCGGGACTCGGGACTCGGGTAAGCAGTATTTGCTCCCCAGCCTAGAACGCAAGACGCCAGGCTCGCCTGGCGTTTTGTTTTTTACGCCCAAGATCTTCCGCTTCCCGCTTCCCGCTTTTCGAGTCCCGAGTCCCGAGTCCCGAGTCCCCAACCCCGAACCCCGAGTCCGCCCCCCGCCTCACCGAACTCAAGAGTCAGAACATGAAAACGATCTGCGTCTACTGCGGCTCCAACTCCGGCTCCAAGCCGATCTACACCGAACGGGCGATGGCGCTGGGCCACCGCCTGGCCCAGGACGGCATCGCCCTGGCCTACGGCGGCGGCAACGTCGGCCTGATGGGCGTGGTCGCCGATGCCGTGCTCGAAGGCGGCGGCCAGGTGATCGGGGTGATCCCGCAGCAACTGGTCAACTGGGAAGTGGCCCATCGCGGCCTGAGCCAGTTGGAGATCGTCGGCTCGATGCACGAGCGCAAGCAGCGCATGTTCGACCTCGCCGACGGCTTCGTCGCCCTGCCCGGCGGCTTCGGCACCCTCGACGAGATGTTCGAGATGCTGACCTGGCGCCAGCTCGGCATCGGCAACAAGCCCTGCGCCTTCCTCGACATCGACGGCTTCTATACGCCGCTGATGGGCATGCTCGACCGCATGGTCGCCGAGCGCTTCCTGCATCCGGAACAGCGCCAGGACCTGTGGCACGGCGACGACATCGAGGCCATGCTGGACTGGATGCGCGGCTACCAGCCGGCGTCCTCGAGCAAGTGGATGGACGAGAAGCGCCGCAACGCGCTGCGCTAAGCTGCAGCGTCCGCCCCGGCCGGAACCGCGCGGACCCGCCGCGCGAACCGGCCCGGGCCCATTCGGATACAGGAGTGCCCGACCATGCGCGCGATCGCAGCGCCGCTCGCCTTGACCCTGTCCCTGCTGTGCGCCTGCCAACCGGCATCGCGCGGCGGCGCCAGCGCGGTGGAGGACACCGTCGTCGAGGTCGAACGCAACGGTGGCGGCGACGGCAGTCCGGTCTATCGACTGCGCATCGACGGCAACGGCATCGCCCTGTTCGGCGCGCGCGATTTCACCGGTCGCCATCGGCTGCGCCAGTCGACCGGCGAAGTCGCGGCCGTGCACCAACTCGACGAGGCCCAGCATGCCGCCCTGGTCGGGCTGCTGCACTCGCAGGCCTACGCCGCCTTGGCGCCCCGCTACGAGGCCGCCGTCTCCGACGGGCCCAGGACCACGATCGCGGTGTCCACGCCCGCCGGCGTGCGCCGCGTGACCCGCTACGCCGTCGCCTGCCTGCGCGACAGCCGCGAACCGCATGCCTTGCCCGCCACGACCGTCCATGCCGGCTCGCGCTTCGTGCCGGACGTGTTCTGCGAGGCCGTCGACCTGATCGAGAACGCCAGTTGCGCCGGCTACTGGTCGGCGCAGACCCGGCCGCCCGCCGATCGCGACGATCCGCGCCTGTCGCCGCCGCAACGCTGCCGCCTGCCGGCCCAGCGCGGCACCGGCGCGGCGCCGATTCTCTGATCCGCAGGCTGTTCGATCCGCATAGCGCCGGGCCGGCCTGCCGTTGCGCCGCTGCGCCGGCCCTCGCGCACGACGGCGAGGCTTTGCCGGCCCGGGCGGGACCGAACGGGTGCGCGCGCTCCTCGACGCCCGCCCCGATCGCGCCGGCGCGGTCGGCTATCATCGCGCTTCTCTCTCGCCCGCGGCCGCCGCGCCGCGCGCCATCGGACGGACCGACGCCATGCCCCTGCCCGCCTCGTTCAACGCCTTCCGCATCCATAACGACGCCGCCGGCTATCGCGGCGGCATCGAAGCGGTCGGCATCGACGACCTCGCGCCCGGCGAGGTGGTGATCAAGGCCGCCTATTCCTCGATCAACTACAAGGACGCCCTGGCCGGCACCGGCGAAGGCAAGATCCTGCGCCGCTTTCCGCTGGTCGGCGGAATCGACGTCGCCGGCCACGTGGTCGCCTCGACCGATCCGCGCTTCAAGGAAGGCGATGCGGTGCTGACCACCGGCTGCGGCCTCAGCGAGACCCGCGACGGCGGCTACAGCGAGTACGCGCGGCTGGAAGCGCAGTGGACGATCGCGCTGCCGCCCGGGTTGAGCCTGCGCGAGAGCATGATCCTCGGCACCGCCGGCTTCACCGCCGCGCTGGCCCTGCACCGCATGCTCGACAACCGCCAGACCCCGGAACTGGGCCCGCTGGCGGTGACCGGCGCCAGCGGCGGGGTCGGTTCGCTGGCGCTGGACATCTTCAGCCGCGCCGGCTTCGAGGTGCATGCGATCAGCGGCAAGGCCGATCAAGCCGACTACCTCAAGAGCATCGGCGCCAGCCAGGTGCTCGGCCGCGACGCCCTGCAGACCGCGCGGCCGATGGAATCGGCGCGCTTCGGCGGCGGCCTGGACAACGTCGGCGGGCCGATGCTGGCCAGCCTGCTGGCGCAGACCGCGCCCTACGGCAACGTCGCCACCGCCGGGCTGGCCGCCAGCCACGAGTTGGCGACCACGGTGATGCCCTTCATCATCCGCGGCGTGTCCCTGCTCGGGGTGGCCTCGGCCGGCACCGCGCGCGAGATCCGCGACGAGATCTGGCAGCGCCTGGGCAGCGACTGGAAGCCGCGCCACCTGGAACGGATCCGCACCCGCGAAGTGCCCTTGAGCGGGCTGGCGGAGGTCTTCTCCGGCATGCTTTCGGGCGGTTCGCTGGGCCGGACCCTCGTCGTGATCTAGTTGGCATTGCAGCGGCGCGGCGCGTCGCTACAATCGGCCGCAGATATTTGGGGGAATCACATGGCGCGCATTCTGATCGTCGACGACTCGCCGTCCCAGTTGATGGGCATCCGTCGCATCGTCGAAAAACTGGGGCACGAGGCCTTGACCGCGGAAGACGGCGCCGCCGGCGTCGAAGCGGCCAAGCGCGAGCTGCCCGACCTGATACTGATGGACGTGGTGATGCCCAACCTCAACGGGTTCCAGGCCACGCGTTCGATCTGCCGCGAGCCGACCACCAAGCACATCCCGATCGTGCTGGTCACCACCAAGGACCAGGACACCGACCGCGTCTGGGGCATGCGCCAGGGCGCCAAGGCCTATATCACCAAGCCGTTCAGCGAGACCGACCTGTCCGAGATCATCGGCCAGTTGCTGCCCTCGGCGGCCTGAACGGGCGTCGCGCCGCGCGCGACCGCAAACGAAAAATCCCGGCTCAGGCCGGGATTTTCGTTTCTGCGCCTGCCGCTGCGGCCGCGGCGGCGTCGTCACTCGCGCCGCCAGTCCTCGCCGAACGCCGCACCCAGGCCTTCGTAGGCTTCGCGCTGGGCCTGGGTTTCCGGCTTGGGCGCCAGCACCTCCAGCTCGACGATCTGGTCGCCGGACGGGCTGCCCGGCAGGCCGCGGCCGCGCAGGCGCAGCTTGCGTCCGGCCTCGGAGGCGGCGGGAATCTTCAACTCGACCGCGCCGCCCAGGGTCGGCACGCTGACCGTGGCGCCGAGCGCGGCCTCCCAGGGCGCCAGCGGCAGCACGTGGATCACGTTGCGGCCGTCGACTTCGAACTGCGGATGAGCGGCGTACTCGATTTCCAGCAGCAGGTCGCCGTGCGCGCCCTGCCCGGCCAGACGGATCAGCTGGCCCGGGCGGATGCCCTTGGGCACGCGCACGTCCAAGGTCTTGTTGTTGATCGAAATGCGCACGCTGCCGCCGTCGTAGACGGTTTCCAGCGACACCGCCAGCTTGGCCCGGGTGTCGCCGCGCGGCGGCGCGCTGCGACCGGCCTGGCCGGCGAAACCGCCGCCGGCCGAGCGGCCGCGGCCGAACAGGTTCTCGAAGAAGTCGCTGAAACCGCCGCCCGCGCCGCCGCCGGCGAAGATCTCCTCGAAATCGACCCCACCGCCGCCGTAGCCGCCGCCGAACCCGCCCGGGGGCGGCTGCACCTCGTCGCCGGGCCGGTAGCCGCGCGCGCGCAACTGATCGTAGGCGGCGCGCTTGGCCGGGTCGCGCAGCGCCTCGTAGGCCTCGTTGACGGCCTTGAACTTGTCTTCCGCCCCGGCCTCCTTGCTGACGTCGGGGTGATACTTGCGCGCCAGGCGCCGATAGGCCGTCTTGATCTCGGCCTCGCCCGCGCTCGGCTCCAGGCCGAGGGTTTCGTAATAATCCTTGAACTGCATCGCTCGCTCCCGACTCGCAACCGCCAGCGCCGGCGTACTGAACTCACGCCGCGTTGACGCATCATTAAGCGGACAGCATGGCGGCGCCGGGCGCGATTTCAAGTCGCCTTGACGCGGCATTAGCGCCGCCTGCCTAGACTCGACCCCATCACAGGAGAAACCCATGAGCATCCAGGTCGGCGAACGCCTGCCCGAAGTCGTACTCAAGCGCATCAACGACGGCGTCGAGAGCGTGGATACCCGCGCCCTGTTCGACGGCCGCAAGGCCGTGCTGTTCGCCGTGCCCGGCGCTTTCACCCCGACCTGCTCGGAAAAGCACCTGCCCGGCTTCGTCGAGCACTTCCAGCAGTTCCGCGACAAGGGCATCGAAGTGGCCTGCATGGCCGTCAACGACCCCTTCGTCATGCAGGCCTGGGCCCAGAGCCAGCACGTGCCCGACGGGCTGATGATGCTGTCCGACGGCAACGGCGACTTCACCCGCGCGCTCGGCCTGGAACTGGACGCCAGCGCCTACGGCATGGGCGTCCGCGCCAAGCGCTTCGCCCTGTACGCCGAAGACGGCGTGGTCAAGCAACTCCACGTCGAGGCGCCCGGCGAATACAAGGTGTCTTCGGCCGAGCACCTGCTCGCATCGATCTGACCCGGTCCGCGGCCGCGCGACCGGTTCGCGCGGCCGCCGTACTTCCTTCCCCCTAGCGCGCCGAGGTCCACCGCCCCAGTTTCCCCACCGCCAGGAGGCCGCCATGCCTGCCAAGCCCATGCGCAAGAACGATGCGTCCGCGTTCGTCACCGACCTTGCGACCATCCGCGCCCGCGCCCGCCAGCACATCGAGGACGGCGCGATCACCGCCAGCTACACCGCCGACCGCGCCGCGGTGATCAAGCTGCTCAACGAAGCCCTGGCGACCGAGATCGTCTGCGTGCTGCGCTACAAGCGCCACTACTTCATGGCCAGCGGCCTGATGGCCGACGCGGTCAAGGCCGAATTCCTCGAGCACGCCAACGAAGAACAGGCCCACGCCGACCGCATCGCCGAGCGGATCGTGCAACTGGGCGGCGAGCCCGACCTCAACCCCGACGTGCTGTCCAGGCACGCCCATGCCGAGTACGTCGAAGGCAGCGACCTGCGCGACATGGTCAAGGAGGACCTGGTCGCCGAACGCATCGCCATCGACAGCTATCGCGAGATCATCCGCTTCGTCGGCGACCGCGACACCACCACCAAGCGGCTGATGGAAGACATCCTGGCCCAGGAAGAGGAGCACGCCGACGAACTGGCCGACCTGCTCGACGGCTGGACCGGCAAGTAGGCGCCTGTAGGAACGGCGTGAGCTGCCGAGGCGGCGTACGCAAACACTCTTTCCGCAGCTCGGACGATTGGCGAGTTCTGCCGCTGCCGGGCTTCGGATGACACGCTGTCGAACACCGCTACGGCGGGTCGCGGCTCACGCCGCTCCTGCGAGAGCCTGCTCGGCGAACAGGCCGCGACCGAGTTCGAACGCGGTCCGCAACTGCGCGGCGGCCTCTTCCGGACGGGTGTGCAGCAGCAACTCCGAGGTCCGCACCTGCGCGCCGCAGTAGTCGAAGATGCCGTGGTCGATCTGGGTCTTCATCGCCGCCTCGTAGCCGTGCTTGGCGTAGGTGCCCCGGCCGGCGCCGCCGACGCCGATCAGGTGCACCTTCAGCCGCTGCAGTTTCTTCACTACCCGGCCGTCGGTCTCGTCGTAGGCCCAGCCGTTGGCGAACACGCGGTCGATCCAGCCCTTGAGCAGGGCCGGCATCGACCACCAGTACACCGGAAACACCAGCGCCAGGGCGTCGGCGCGGTCGATCCGCGCCTGTTCGGCGCGCACGTCGGCCGGCGCGTCGGCGCGCCGATAGAAGCCCTCGATGTCGCCGGCGTTGAAGCGCGGGTCGAAGCCTTCGGCGGCCAGATCGGCGGTTTCGGCGCGGTGGCCCGATTCGGCCAGGCCGGCGGCGAGGCGGGCGGCGACGGCGTGGGTCAGCGATTGCGGGTCGGGGTGGGCGACGACGATGAGAGCTTGCATGGCAGGCCCTGAGTTGAAATTACCAAAAGTAACTTACCTTAAGTAAGCTACGATTGGTACATTTCCCTGTCAAGCTCGGATGCCGACCGATTGCGTCGGCCCCCTGGCCGCCTAGACTGCGCGGCATGGACCGTCAAAGCGAAATCGCCCGCCTGCGCCGACGCCTGGAACGCGACCACTGGCCGCGCCTGCAGATGAGCCTGATCGTGCTGGCGCGGTCGGCTTCCTGGCCTCCTACGCCCTGCTCGCCGCCGGGGTCGACGCCATGGCGCTGCGCTATCCGCTCGCCGCCGCCGGGGCCTACCTGGCCTTCCTCGCCCTGCTGTGGACCTGGGCGCGGACCCGCGACCACGATGCCTGGAGCGAAGCCGACCCGACCGAGATCGGTTTCGACGCGGGCAACGGGCGGCCGGCAACGCAAACCGCTGACGCCGGCGACTGGGATCTGTCAGCGGCCGACGCCGGCGACGAAGCGGCCTGGGTCTTGGCGGCGCTGGCCGTGGCGCTGTGCGCCGTGCTCGCCGCGCTGTGGGTGATCTGGATCGCGCCGGCCCTGATGGCCGAGCTGATCCTCGACGTCGCCCTGGCCGGCGGCCTGTACCGTCGCCTGCGCCGGATCGAAACCTCGCATTGGCTGAGCACGGCGCTGCGCCGCACCGCCCTGCCGTTCCTGATCATCGCCGCGATCGCCGCCGGCGCCGGCGCGGCGGGCGCCGCCTATGCGCCGGGCGCGCAGACCTTCGGCGATGTGCTGGCGGCCTGGCACGGCGCGGGTTGAGCGCCCCCAACGCGCGCCCTCGGCAACGCCGCTCCTACAACAATCTCGGCGTCGCGCTCAGCGCAGCACCTTGAACCGCACCCTAGACCAGGCGCCGGTATCGGCCAGCGCGGTCAGCACGTGCTCGCCGGGTTCGCCGAAGTCGTGTTCGAGTCGTCCCCTGCCCTGCGATTCGCCGATCAGGCGGCCGTCGAGCAGCCAGCGCACCCGCGCCTCGCTGCCGAGCGCGCGCACCGACAGGCGCAAAGGCGCCTGGCTGCCGGGCGCGCGCGCCAGCGTGGCCTGGTCGTCGACGCCCTCGATGCGCAGTTCCTCGACCGCGTCGCGGCCGTCGTCGCTGCAGTCCGGCGCCAGCGCCGGCAACTGCGAGGCGCGGCGGGTCTGCGCCGGCAGCCAAGGCGAGGCCAGCGCCGGCCAGCGGGCGATCTCGCGCGGCTCGCGGCGGTGCGGCCGCGCGCATTCGGCGGACAGGCGCAGGCCGCTGTCGGCATCGGCTTCGAAACGCTCCACGCCTGCGCTCCACAAGCGCGCATCGCGTTCGGCGAAGGTCGGCGGCACCGAGCCGTCCAGGGTCCAGGCCTGCATCCGGCGCTGGCACAGCCCCGGCGTCTGCGGGTCCGGCGGCAGGCCCAGCGGCCAGCAGACTTCGATCTGCTCGACCCCGCGCGGCGGCGGGCGCAGTGCGGCATCGCCGCGCTGGCGCGGCAGGCTGTCGACCACTTCGAACAGCAACGGCAAGGCGGTGACCGCGCCGTACTGGCCCGGCAGCGGCGTGCCGTCCGGCCGCCCGACCCAGACCCCGACCGTGTAGCGGCGCGTGCTGCCCAGGGCCCAGGCGTCGCGGAAGCCGTAGCTGGTGCCGGTCTTCCAGGCCACCCGCGGCCGGCCCTGCGGATCGAAGGTCTGCTCGACGCTGCCGGGGCGCGGATTGGCCTCGAGTATCTCGCGCACGATCCAGGCCGCGCCCGGCGACAGCAGGCGCCGGTCCAGGCGCGGCGCGTCGCGGCGATAACGCACCCGCCCGGCGACGCCGTTGCGGTTGAACGCGGCATAGGCGCCGACCAGGTCTTCCAGGCGCGCGCCGGTGCCGCCGAGGATCATCGCCAGGTTCGGCGCGGCGCCGCGCGGCCAGTGCAGGTCGATGCCGGCATGGGCCAGGCGCGCGGAAAAGCGCGACGGTCCGACCCGTTCCAGCAGATCCACCGCCGGCACGTTCAAGGACAGGCGCAGCGCGGTCGCCGCGCCGACCGGGCCGTTGAAGGCGGCGTCGAAGTTGCCCGGGCGATAGCCGCCGAAGGCCTGCGGCGCGTCGACGAAGAGGCTTTCGGAATGGATCAATCCGTCGTCCAGGGCCAATCCGTACAGGAACGGCTTCAGGGTCGAACCCGGCGAGCGCCAGGCCTGGACCATGTCGACGTGGCCCAGCCGCGCCGCGTCGCCGAAGGTCACCGAGCCGACGTAGGCGCGCGCTTCCAGGCTGGCGTTGTCGACCACCAGCAGCGCCGCCGAGGTGCGTTCGGGCAAGGTCGAGAAGTACGCCGACACCCGGTCCTCCAGGGTGCGCTGCAATTCCAGGTCGACGGTCGAGACGATCCGCGCCGTCTTCGGGTCCTGGCTGCGCAAGCGTTGCGCCAGCAGCGGCGCGTAGCGCGGCGGCTGCAGCGAGCGCGCCACCACCGGCTCGACCCGCGCATCGGCGACCTCGGCCGGCGTCCACACCCCCAGCGCGGCCATCCGCGCCAGCACCTTGTCGCGGGCGATCCGCGCGCGCTCGGGCTCGCGGTCCGGACGCAGCCGGCTGGGCGACTGCGGCAGCACGGTCAGCAGCGCCGCCTCGGCGTGCGACAGGCGCGCCGAGGGCTTGCCCAGATAGGCCCAGCTCGCCGCCTCCACTCCTTCGACGGTACCGCCGAACGGCGCCCGGTCCAGGTACAAGGCCAGGATCTCGCGCTTGGACAGGTGCGCTTCCAACTGCAGGGCGCGCAGCACCTGGCGCAGCTTGGCGCCGAGGCTGCGCCGGCCCTCGCCGGGACGCGGGTCGAGAATGCGCGCGACCTGCATGGTCAGGGTCGAGCCGCCCGACACCACCCGTCCGCTGCGCAGCCACTGTCCGGCCGCGCGCAGCATCGCCAGCGGATTGATGCCCGGGTGCTGCCAGAACCAGCGGTCTTCGTAGTTCAGCAGCGCCTGCAGGTACAGCGGCGACACCTTCGAGGCCTCGACCGGATAGCGCCACACGCCGTCGCGGTCGGCGAACGCTCGCAACGGCGTGCCGTCGGCGGCGACCACCACCGCGCCGGCGTCGCGCGGCTGCGGCAGCGGCAAGGGGAACAGCAGGTCGAGCAGCATCGTTGCGGTCAGCAGCGACAGCGCCAGCAGTAGCGCCTGCAGCAAACGCCGGCGCAGCCGCGTGCGGCGCGGCACGGCGGCTGCGCGAGCGGTGTCGACGGCGGAAGCGGACGGCGCGGACGGCATGGCGAGGACGGCTGGGAGACAGATCGACAAAGGGCGCGAAGCGAAGCCTAGCGCCGAGCGGGACGGCGCGGCGCGAAGCGCCGGCAGACCGACGGATTCGATCCGGCGCATCCGCCCGGCGAACGCGCAGCGCAACGACGCCAGAGACGCCGGCCCGGCCTCAGCGCCGGCCGCGCTCGGCGACTGCGCGCCGCACGGGCCGCGTCAAGCGCGCTGGCGGCGGCGATGCCCTGCCGCCTCGCCTGCGCCGGCCGCGGCGCTTAGCCCGCGGTATTGATCGCGACAATGTCCAGCTTGCCCTCGCTGAGCAACAGCACCAGGTTCTGGCCGCCGTCGCCCTGGCTCTGGGCCACGTCGACGCGGGCGTCGATGATCCGGTCGCCATGGCCCTCTTCGCGGTCCTCGTCGGGGTCGAAGACGATGTTCAGGCTGTACTTCTCGCCGTCCGGCGCCGGCGTCACCACCCCGTGGCCGCCGGCGGAATCGCGCTTGAGCGGCTTGGCGACGGTCGCGGCGATCGCCGCGGCGTACAGGTCGGCGCGGTCCTTCGGGAACAGGTCCTGGAAGTGGGCCTGGGCGGTGGCGCGGTCGATCTTGCCGCCGGTCTTCTTAGCCACCGCTTCCAGCGGGGTGTCGTAGATCGGCCAGTAGCTGACGTCGAGCGGGAAGCGCAGCGCGTCCAGCACCACGCCGCGATCCCCGGACGCGAACGCCGCGCCGAGCGGCCTGAGCAGGTTGACCACGCGCTGCTCGACGGTCTCGTGGCCGGCCTGGGCCAGACCCTTGCCGTCCCAGGCATAGACGTAATAGCCGACGGTCTTGGGCCGCGCGGCGCTGCAGATGTCGGGCTCTTCGACGTAGAGCTTGCCGTGCTCGATCTTGCGCGCGAACGCGCAGAAGTCCGGCAGGCCCGCCGCCGGCAGCAACTGCGCGCCCTGCGGACGCGACATCGCCACCGCCAGGCGCCAGTTCGCGGCCAGGGTCGCGTCGGGCGTGCCCTCGCCATAGCCGATCACGACATCGTCGACGCCGTCGCCGTCGAGGTCGCCGAGCAGATGGGTATGGCCCAGGCGCTGGAAATCCGGTTCGGCCTTGCGCAGCGCGGCGAAGGCGCGCTCGGCGATTTGTTGTTTGCTCAGCGCCGGCGCGGCGGCCGCAGCGCCGGTCGCCGTCGCCGCGGTCGCGTGGGCGGCCGCATCGGCTTGCGCCGGTGCGGCGGTCGCGGCCTGTCCGCCGCCCTGGCAGGCGCCCAGGCCGAGGATCAGGGCCAATGTCGGAATCAGCGCGGGGGAATGTCGCATGTTCGCTCCTTGCGTTCGTTGCCTTCGTTGCCCGCTCGGGCCGCGGCGGCTGGCCGCGGCACGTGCGAGGCGGGAGAAATCCTTACTGGCTTTCGCTGTCGAAGCCGCTGTGGTCGAGCAGGTACAGCCGGCCCTGGATCAGCAGGAACCGGACCGAGTAGCCGACCCCGTCGCCCTGCGGCCATTCCAGCGTGGCGACCGCGTCGTTGACCGTGTCGCCGGCGCCGAGTTCGGCCAGTTCGCCTTCCGGTTTCAGGTTCACGTGCAGCTTGCGCTCGCCGCGCGCGCCGCCGGGCGACGCCAGCGCCCGGGTCGCCACGAGCTCGTTGTCGCTGGAGCGCCGGAAGCTCTGGTCCGAAAGCGCCTCGACCGCGGCGATGAACTCGGCCCGGCGCCTAGGGTCGTCGAACAGCGGATCCGGCGCGCCCGGCGCGTCTGCGGCCGCGACCGGCCCCGGCCGCAGGAACTCGGCCGCGTCGGCGCTGCGGCCGCTGCGCAGCGCCTGGGCCAGTTCGCCCAGTTGGGCCTGGATCTGCTCCTCGTTGGAGCGCTCGGCGACCAGGCGCAGCCCCTGCCCGGTCCATTCGTATTCGTAATGAGCGTCGGTGCGCGGGAACGGAATCATGCAGGCTTCCAGCGAATCGACCCGCAGCCGGCCGCGCTCGATGCCGCGCACGGCCGCGCAATAGCGGAACAAATCCGGATCGTCGCGCTGCAGTTCCAGGCCGGCGCCGCGCATCAGCAGCACCCGCACGTTGTTGGCGACGTGGCGCATCGCACCCTCCTCGCCGATGCCGTATTCGACCGCGACGTCGTCGCGGCCGTCGCGGTCCAGGTCGCCGAAGGCGAACTGGGTGTAGTAGTCGTCGAAGTCCGGATCGTCCTGGCGCAACACCGCTTCGGCGGCCGCCTGCAACGGCGGCACCGGCGCCGGAGCGACCGCTTCGGCCTCCGCCGGTCCGGGCTGCGGCGGATCGGCGGTCGCCACCGCCGCCGCGGGCTCCGACGGCGTCGGAGCCGGCACCGGAGCGCTGTCCGGCGCGCCGGCATCGGAGCGCGCGCAGGCGCTCAATCCCAGCAGCAGGGCCAGCGCACCGGCCGCGACCACGCTCGCCGGCGGCGCGCGCGGACGGGCCGGCGCGACGGGAAGCGCGCGGCCTCCCGTCGCCGATTCCGCCGCGGTCACGGCTGGCGTACCGTCAGCGCCGACGGCACCGCCTTGCCCACCCCGCGCAGGTCGGGACGGTACATGTCCTCGACCAGCGACGGCGGCACCGTGTAGGTGCCCGGCGTCACCGCGCGCACCAGGTAGAACACCCGCGCGGTCTGGTTCTGCTCCAGCTTCAGCGCGGCCACGTAGCGGTCGTCGCGGAACTCCTCGTGGCGCACTTCGGCGGCGCTGCCGCGCTCGGAGATTTCGATCCCGTCCACGACCACGCCGGCCCATTGCTTGGCGTCGCCGAGGTTGAAGTTCTCGATCTCCAGGCCCGCCGGCAGCAGGTCGGTCAGCAGCGCGTCGGGCATGGCGCGGTGGGCCTTGATCGTGACCTGGACGATCAAGGCCTCGCCCTCGACCAGGCTGCCGCCGCTCCAGTCCTTGCCCTCGGTGGTGTAGTACTTGCGCCCGACCTCGATCTGCGAGGCGTCGGGCGCCGGCGCACTGCGCGGAACGCCGGCCACTTCCATGCTCGCGTACAGCGGCGGCTGGCCGGTCGGTGCGAAGCTGACCCCGCGCGCCAGGGCGGCGTAGTCGAACAGGCGCCCGATCAGCTTGCCCGGATCGGCGTCGGAGCCGACCTCGCCGACGTTCCAGCGGCCGCCGATCTGCTTGCCCTGGTCGGCCATCAAGGCCTTGCCCAGGCGCGCCAGCGCGACCTGCTCCTGAGTGCTCAGCCACAGCCAGCCGCTGTTGCGGCGGGCGTCGAGCTCGCGTCCCATCGCCACGCTGCGCGCGTCGTACTCCGGCCGCGCCAGCTTGTGCTCGTGGACCAGGGCGATCATCAGCGCGTCGTCGCGCAGGCGGCTGCCGTAGTCGCCCAGGTACTCCGGACGATCGCTGGCGTCGCGGGCGAAACCTTCCTTGATCGCCTTGGCGCCGCGGGTCTTGTCGCCCTGCAGGCTCAGCGCCAGACCCAAGTGGACCAGCGGCAGGCCGGTCAGGCTGTGCTTGCGGTCGTTGTCGTACAGCGCGCGCAAGGTGCCCAGCGGCGCCCGGTTGACCCGCGCCAGCACGTAACCGGCCTGGGCCTGGTAGGCGAACTTCAGATGCTCGCGGCGATCGTAGCCATAGAACGAGGCGTTGCCCGAGAGCAGGTCCTCGTTGAGCACCTTGAGGGCCTTCTGCAGCATGGACTCCGGCACGGCGAAGCCGCCGTCGCGGGCGTCGAGCAGGAACTCGACGATGTACGGGGTCAGGCCCGGATTGACGTAGTCGCCGTCGCCCCACATCGAGAAGTGGCCGGAGCCGATCTGCATCGCCGCCAGGCGACCGAACGCGCCTTCCATGCGCGCGCGCCGCTGCTTGGCGTCCAGGCCCTTGGCGCCGAGCATCTTGGCCGTGGCTTCGTCGAGTTCGAGCGCGGCGTAGCCCTTGCTGGTGGTCTGCTCGGCGCAGCCGTAGGGGTACTCCAGCGCGCCCTGCAGCGCGCTGGCGAAGGGAATCGGCGGCAGCGCGCTGACCACCATGCGGGCGTTGACCGAATCCGGCATGAGGCCCTCGGCCAGGTCGGCGCCGAGCTGGACCGCACCCAGTTCGTCCAGCACCCGGGTGCGCGAGCGCAGCACCGACGGCCAGGCCGGGCGCACCGGCACGTCGTAGCGACGGTCGACCTGGTAGCCGTTGCCGTCGACCCGCACCCGCACCTGGGCGGTGGTATAGCCCTCGCGCGCCACGACCGGGAAGGTCAGGGTCTTCTTGGCCTCAACCCCGAGCGAGAGCTTGCGTTCGCCCTCGCTCAGCGCCAGCGGGCCGATGCCCTCGACCTTGACCGAGAACTCGCCCGGCTTGCCGGTGAAGTTCTGCACGTCCAGGGTCACGTTGCTCTTGTCGCCCGGCGCCAGCACCCGCGGCGTGCTCGCCTCGGCCAGCACCGGCGCGCGCACCACGGTCTCGGCGTCGCGGTTGCCGTAGCTGCCGCCGGCATAAACCAGGGCCGAGACGCGCAAGGTGCCGTTGAAATCGGGCACGCGCAGCTTGACCCGCGCATTGCCCTTGGCGTCGAGCTTGACCGGCCCGGCGAACAGGTCGACGGTCTGCACCCGCGCGGTCGGCCGCCGCGCCTGCGGCAGGGCCAGCAAAGCCATGTCGCCGCCGAAGCGGATCTTGGCGGTGTCGCCTTCGTAGCTCTCGATCACCCGGCCGTAGACGTCGTAGCTGTCGACGCCGAGGCGGCGCTGGGCGAAGAAGTGCGCGGCCGCGTCCGGCACCGCGAAGCGGGTGATATTGAGGATGCCCAGGTCGACCGCGGACACGGTGACGTAAGCGTCCTTGCCGGCCAGCTGCGGCGCGCTGACGGTGACCGGCAGGTCCTGCTCGGGACGCATCAGCTTGGGCACGTTGAGGCCGACCGCGACCTTGCGCGCGCGCCGGTCCATCGGCACGTGGGCGACGCCGACCGCGCGCGCCGGGGTGATCTTGCTCGGCGCGCTGCCGCCGCGGAATACCAGCGCGGTGACGTAGACGTCGTGGCGCTCCCAGTCGGCGGTGACCGGAATCTCGAACTTGCTGCCGGCCTTGGCCTGGATCTCCTGCACGTACAGCATGCGGTCGGTTTCGACCATCAGCAGGCCGGGGCCTTCGTGCGGCGGGGTCAGGGTCACCTGAAGGGTGTCGCCGGCCTGGTAGCCGGTCTTGTCCAGGGCCAGCTTGACCTTGTCCGGGCGCGCGTCGAGGCCGCGGTTCTGGTCGTCCCAGCTCCAGCCGGCGCGGAACGGATAGCGCGTGGTCAGGCGCGTCGCCGGGTCGTACACGTCGAGCCGGTACTCGCCCCATTCGACCGGGAAATCGATCTTCTGCGGCGCCGCGCCGGCGTCGAGGGTGCGCACCTGCACGTCCTCGTAGCGGCGGGTGAAGTCGTAGTCCCAGCCGCCGTCGTCGTCGTGGTTCCAGTGGTAGTCGCGGTGCTCGCGCACCAGGGTCACGCGCAGGCCCTTGCCCGGGCGCGGCTTGCCGTCGCTGCCGACGCGGGCGATCTCGAAGCCGGCGTTGCTGTCGGTGGCGGCGCCGTCCTTGTCGTCGAACAGCGGGCGCACGCCGACCAGCGCATCGGCCGGCCACAGCACCCGCTTGAGGCTGCGGTTGACGCTGCGGCCGCCGGTCTCGTAGACGCTGCCGGTGACGATCGCGGCGATGGTGCTGACCGGCTTGGCCTCGTCCGGCAGGGCGATGTCCTGCTCGAGCTTGCCGTCCGCGCCGAGGGTGGTGTCGACCACGTCCTTGGCCTCCTTCGGCAGGCTCAGGGTCGGGTCGCCGAAGAAGTAGCCGGGCAGTTGTTCCAGCGGGTGCTGTTCGACCGTCACCGCGAGCTTGGCGGTGAAGCGGTTACCGGCCGCGGGCGCGCCGTACAGATAGGCCGCGTCGACGCCGAGCTTGAACGGCTGGCCCGGGCGCAGCACCTCCGGCGCCTTCAGGTCGAGCTTGAGCCGCTCGGGCAGGAATTCCTCGATCCGCAGGGTCATGCCCTGCACCGCTTCCTTGCTCGCCGGGTCGGTGCGGAACTCGACCCGCCAGCGGCCGGTGGCGGCGTCGACCGGAATCGCCTGGGCATGGCGCACATAGCCTTGCGGGTCGGGCTGCAGGCGGGTTTCCAGGAAGGTCTTGCCGTCCGGCTGGACGTAGCGCAGGAACACCGGCTGCAGGGGCTTGCCCTTGGTGTCGACCGGCTTTCCGTCCTGGTCGCGCAACAGCGCCGACAGGCGCACGGTCTCGCCGGGGCGGTACAGGTCGCGGCCGGACCAGGCGAACACGTCGAACCAGGCCTGCTCGCGGCCGGCGACGGCGAACTCGGACAGGTCCAAGGCCGGCTGGTTGAACGGCAGCATCGACACGTCGCTGCCGCGCTGGGCGATCAGCACGTGGCCGGCATCGAGCCGGTAGCCGAGCATGGCGTTGCCGTTGCGGTCGGTCTCGCCCTTCAGCGCCGGCTCGCCCTGGGCGTTGAGCACCTTGAGTTCGACCCCGCCGACCGCCTTGCCGGTTTCCAGCGAGGCGACGTGGACGAACAGCTTGTCCTTGTAGGCGCGGGCATGCAGGCCGAGGTCGCTGACGGTGAAGAACGCGGTCTCGAACTCGTCCTTGAACTGGCCGGCGCGCTTCATCACAGCGAAGTACAGGCCCGGCTCCTGCAGTTCCTTGATGTCCTGCAGCGGCAGGTAGGTCAGCACCCGCTCGTTGGGCTTGCCGCCGAGCACGAAGCGGTTGACGTAGACCGGTTCGGCCAGCTTGGACAGCGGCTTCTTGTCGTCCCAGTCGCGCTCCAGTTCCCAACTGCCGCGGCGGCCGCCGCGCTGGTACTCGGCGAAGAACTTCGGCAGTTCCTTTTCCTTGACCCGCAGGAACTCGACGTCGACCTCGGGCACGTTGATCGACACCACCGGCAGGCCGCGGCTGTCGCGCGCCGGCAGCACGCTGCCCTGCGAGGCGAAACCGACCACCGGCTCCAACGGCCCGGTATAGACCTCCTTGCGGATTTCCTGGCCGATCCGGTCGCCGGCCGCGGCGGTCAGCCCGGCCTTGATCGTGACCGCATAGTCCTTGCTCGCCTCCACGTGCGGGAAGCGCAGGATCTTGCCGTCGTCGTCCAGCACCCAGCTGCCCTGCACCGCCGCGCCGTTCTTGTCGGCGACCGCGATCAGCTCGTCGAAGCTCTGGGTGCCGACCAGCGGCTGGCTGAATTCCAGGGCGATCGCCAGTTCGTCGCGCTTCTGGTCCGGATAGGCGGCGACCAAGCCGAAGCCCTTGACCGCTTCGCGCTTGGCCTGGATCGCCTCGCCGCTGGTTTCCGGCAACTGGCCGGCGCTGTCGCGCTTGCAGCCGGCGACCAGCGCGGTCGCGGCGATCAGCAGCGCGGCCAGGCCGCGGATGGCGCAGCGCCGGGCGCTGCGGGGCGGCGTCGGCCGCGGGTGAGGTTGCATCGGGGATCCGTCCTGGCCGTGCGAGCGCATCGTGCGTGTCCTTGCAGAAACTGCGACGAGTATAGAGCGGGCTTGGTGATCGACAACCGTTGTTTGCGGTCCGCCCTGACGATCGGTTGCGGCGTTCGCGCGCATCGCCGGATCGATCGCGCCGGCCGAACTCGGCCGCACGCGCCCACCGCTTCGGCGCGCTCCGATCGCGCTCGGGCAGCGCGCCCCTGGCCGCCGGCGCGAGCGATGCATCGACCGCGGTGTCGGCGAGCGCGCTGCGCCGGTCTGCGCAGGGCGGGGTAAAGCCGTCGTACCCACGTCCCCGGAGTCGCCTGCCCGTCGATCGTGGACCTCGGCCGTCGCCGCTCGCGCCGGACGCCCGCTCGACGATCCGGACACCGGCCGAGCGCAGCGACGCGATCGGCCCGATCGGACTCGGCCCGGCGACGCTGCGCGGCGACCGCGGATGCGGCGCCCCCCTATCGGGTGTGGGCGGCGCCGGCTCCGGCCATGCCGGTTGCGCCGCCGTCACGAACCGGGCCGCGCTGCAGCCGGCTCGCCGTCCGCCGGCGACCGGTCCGTCCGCCCGGTGCGTCCGCGCAGCCGCGCGAGCGAATACGAAAGCCGATTCGCCCGCTCATGCCCAAAGATAATGATTGCGGCCTGCGAGGCCGATTGCAGAATCGCCCGGACCCGCATCACAAGCGCCTCTGGAAACTCGCTCGGATTCGGAAACTGCGACATCGCACGAATCCGGCGCGCCCCCGGCCAAGCGTGCCTCGATGCGGAAAACCGCGCAAAAACCGGACAAATCCGCTCGCGATCACATTCGAAAATCCGATCCGTTGCATAACCGGGCGCGCAGCGGACGCAATACATTGCTGCGGCGCAGCATATTACTCGAAACATTATTACATCGGCTTCGCGCGGCAGAACCCAACCGCCAAACCGCGCAAAGCCGATGACAGAACGATTTCAGACGAAATCATGTTGCGGCGCAGCCCGCACAGGTCGCATTCGCTATGTGACCTCCGTAGCCGCCGTTGACGGCTTTTTCGCCCCGCCCCTAGCGTGCCGTCCGCCGCGCGACGCGTCAGCGCGGTATCCGCACGAAGTTCGCCGGCGCAGGCGCTGAGGCAGGGACTGCCATGCGCGTCGTCGCGCGACGGGCTACGGGGGAGCGGATGCACGAGCAATGAGAGCCGGCCGCGCCCGCGGCCTCCATCCAACTCGTTTCGGGGGTTACACCAGTGAATCGCTACGTATCGCCGAGCCTGCATGCCCTGTCCTTCGCCCTGTCGCTCGCGCTCGTCTCCGGCGCCGCCGGCGCCGCCCAGCGCGTGGACCTGCACAGCAAGGACGTCGCCAAGCTCAACCAGCAGTACCGTGCCGCCGTCGCCAAGTCCGGCGCCGCCGCCAAAGCCAACGTGCGCCACGCCGAACTGATCGCGCTCGACGCCGACTCCTCGCTGGTCCAGCTCAAGAGCAGCCAGGACGGCAACGGCGTGCGCAACTACCGCTACCAGCAGACCTTCCGCGGCGTGCCGGTGTTCGGCGAGCACGTGGTGGTCAGCGAAGACGCCCAGGGCAACGTGCGCAGCCTGTTCGGCCGCTCGATCGAAGGCCTGGCCGCCGAACTGCCGGCCGCCGCGCCGAAGCTGAGCTCGGCCCAGGCGCTGAGCGTGGCCAAGAGCGCCGTGCTGGGCAAGCGCGCCTCGGCGCTGCAGACCCGCAACGAAAGCAGCCGTCAGATGATCTACATCGACGACAACGGCCGCGCCCACATGGCCTACGTGGTCAACTACTTCGCCGACGCCGCCAAGGGCGGCGAGCCGACCCGTCCGTTCGTCATCGTCGACGCCAACAGCGGCAAGGTCCTCAAGCAGTGGGAAGGCCTGAACCACGCCCTGATCGGCACCGGCCCGGGCGGCAACCAGAAGACCGGCCAGTACGAGTACGGCACCAACTACGGCTACAACGACGTCGCGCAGAGCGGCAGCACCTGCACGATGAACAACGCCAACGTGAAGACCGTGAACCTCAATCACGGCACCAGCGGCAGCACGGCGTTCTCGTACACCTGCCCGCGCAACACGGTCAAGACCATCAACGGCGCCTACTCGCCGCTGAACGATGCGCATTACTTCGGCAAGGTCGTGTTCGACATGTACAACAGCTACGTCGGCCTGCCGCCGCTGACGTTCCAGCTGACCATGCGCGTGCACTACAGCAACAGCTACGAGAACGCGTTCTGGGACGGCTCGGCGATGACCTTCGGCGACGGCGCCACGCGCTTCTACCCGCTGGTCAGCCTGGACGTGTCGGCGCACGAGGTCTCGCACGGCTTCACCGAGCAGCAGTCGGGCCTGATCTATTCGGGCCAGTCGGGCGGCATCAACGAAGCCTTCTCCGACATCGCCGGCGAAGCGGCCGAATTCTTCATGAAGGGCAGCAACGACTACCTGGTCGGCGCGCAGATCTTCAAGGCCACCGGCGCGCTGCGCTACATGGACGACCCGACCCGCGACGGCCGTTCGATCGGCCACGCCAGCAACTACACCAGCGGCATGGACGTGCACTACTCGTCCGGCGTGTACAACCGCGCGTTCTACCTGCTGTCGAAGAAGGCCGGCTGGGATACGCCGAAGGCGTTCAAGGCCTTCGCCAAGGCGAACAAGGACTACTGGACCCCGAGCACCGACTTCAACAACGGCGCCTGCGGCGTCGAGAAGGCGGCCACCGACCTGGGCTACACCGTGGCCGACGTCTCCGACGCGTTCCTGACCGTCGGCGTCGACTGCCCCGGCGGCCCGGGCCCGGGTCCGGGCACCACGTACACCAACGGCACCGACTACGCGATCAACGACAACGCCACCGTCGACAGCCCGATCACGGTCTCCGGCCGCACCGGCAACGCCCCGACCAACGCCTCGGTCTCGGTGAACATCATCCACACCTATCGCGGCGACCTGAAGGTCGACCTGGTGGCGCCGGACGGTTCGCTGTACAACATCACCAACCGCAGCGGCGGCAGCGCCGACAACGTCACCGGCACTTACACGTTCAACCTCTCCAGCGAACCGCTCAACGGCACCTGGAAGCTGCGCGTGAACGACAACGCCAACCTCGACACCGGCCGCATCGATACGTGGAGCATCACGTTCTGATCTCGGCGGACGTCTAAGGCTGCGTGAGAGACCCCGGCTTCGGCCGGGGTTTCTTTTGTGCCGGCCGGCCCGGGGCTGCTCGGGACTCGGGACTCGGGACTCGGGACTCGGGATTCGGGATTCGGGATTCGGGATTCGGGTTCCTGGTTCCTGGTTCCTGTTCCATCCTAGTTTCTAGTCCCTGCCTCGGGAATCGCGATTGGCATCGGCGTCGGAACCGGGATCGGAGCCGGATGGAGGTCGCGGCGAAGGGCTTCCAAGCCGCAGCGAATCCGCAAGCGCCCTCCCGCTTTCCGCAAGCCGACGATTCCCCCCCTTTGAAAAAGAGAGGCCAGGGGGATTGGCTTTAAGCCGCGCCGAACCAAGCAGCCGCGGCGCGGGCCTCAGAACCGAACGATCGGCTTGAACCCGCCGAAAATCATCCGCTTCATGTCGAACGGCATCGACTCCGGCGCCATCCCGTCCAGGCGCGGATCCTTCATCACCAGCGCATTGACCTTGTCGCGATGCTTGCGCGACTTGAACACGATCCACGAGAACGCCACCGTCTCGTCGGGCTTGAGCTTCACGCTCTGCGGAAATGAGGTGGTTTTCCCGGGCTTGACGTCGTCGGCGATCGTTTCGACGTACTGCAACGCGCCATGCTCCATCCAGATCTTGCCGGCCTTGCGCGCCAGCTTGCGGTAGGCCGCGACATTGGCCTTCGGCACCGGCAGGACATAACCATCGACGTAGCTCATCACTCCTCCGATCGGGGGCGCCCCCGTAGTCAGGAACCGGACGGCGCCGCCGCATCGGCGCCGCCGCGCATCGCCACCATAGCGCCATGCGCCGGTGCCGGCCGCGAACTGCGGCACAGCAACGCGCCGGCAAGGGCGGCTCGTCTCCACGACGAACCGGGCCGGCGAAATTCGACATGCCGTTGCCTGCGTGGGACGCCGCCCTGCAAGGGCCGACGCCGCATAGCAAAACGCCGCCTGCAGGCGGCGTTTTCTGAATGCGAGAATCGCGGTCTACTCGCTGGTTTTCGCTTCGGTTTTCGCATCGGCCTTGGCCACCGCCTCGACCTGAATGCGCAGGGTCACGCCCATGTCGAAGCCCCAGTCCTTGCCCGCGTCCATGCCGAACTGGTCGCGCTGGAACTGAGCGTACGCGTCGGCGCCGCAGAACTCGCGCTTGAGCATCGGATGCGGCATGCACTTGAACTTGTTGATCTTCAGTTCCACCGGCCGGGTCACCCCGCGCAGGGTCAGCTCGCCGACCACCTTGGTCGGCGCGCCGTTCTCGAAGCCGGCCAGCTTGCCCTTGTAGGTCGCGGTCGGGAACTTGGCGGTATCGAACAGGTCCGGCTTGTTGGCGTGCTCGTTCATGCCGTCGTGGCCGAAGTCGATGCTGGTGGTGTCGACCACGATCTCGACCGTGCCGGTGCCGGCTTGCTTGTCCAGCACCACGCTGCCCTTGGACTTGTTGAACTTGCCGCGCCACACCGACACCCCCATGTGGTCGGCCTCGAAGCTCGGATAGGTGTGGCTGGGCTCGATCTCGTAGGTGGTCGGCGCGGCCGTCGCGGCGCCGGCGGCGAGGACGAACGGGGTAGCAAGGCAAAGCGCGAGCTGGTTCATGGGGCAGTCCCGTGGCGGAAGTCGCAGCACGCTAGCACCGCGCCGGCGACCGCGGCAATCGCCCCTCACCGTAGGAGCGGCGTACCACGGGACTTCCTACGGTCGTAAGCCCGACAGCCAGAGCGCTTTACCCAGGCGCAACATCCGAAGCCCGGATGCCCCCGGACCATCGACGCCGCATGCGTGAGCTTCGCAAGCGAAGCTCAGGTAAGCCGCCTTGGCTGGCGCGGCTGGTGCCGCTCCCACAAGAGTTCGACCGCAACGAAAAACGCCGCCCGAGGGCGGCGTTTTTCGCGATCGCGCTACGCCATCAGGCGTCCGGCGCCGGCGATTCGGCCGCCGGATGGGCCGCGGCTTCGTCCGCCGCGATCGTCGGCTCGCCCTCGCCGCCCTCTTCGGTCTCGTCCAGCGAGGCGTCGACGCGTTCGATGGTCTGCAGGCTCTCGCCTTCCGACAGGCGCATCAGGGTCACGCCCTGAGTGTTGCGGCCGACCTGCGAGATCTCGGCGGCGCGGGTGCGCACCAAGGTGCCGCCGTCGGAGATCATCAGCACTTCGTGGTGGTCGCTGAGCTGGATCGCTCCGACCAGGGCGCCGTTGCGCTCGGTGGTCTTCAGCGCGATCACGCCCTGGGTGCCGCGGCCCTTGCGCGGGTACTCCTCGATCGCCGTGCGCTTGCCGTAACCGCGCTCGCTGGCGGTGAGGATGTCGCCGTCGCCGTCGACCACCACCAGGCTCACCACCACCGTGCCGCTGTCGTTCGGCGCGTCGGCGGCGTCGGCATCGCCCTCGGGCGCGGCCGCGTCGTCGGCGTCGGCGTCGCTGGCCGCGAGCAGGCGCATGCCGCGCACGCCGCCGGCGGTACGGCCCATCGGCCGCACGGTCGACTCGGCGAAGCGCGAGGCGCGGCCGTTGGAGGCGAACAGCATCACGTCGCGGGCGCCGTCGGTCAGGGCCACGTCGACCAGGGCGTCGCCCTCGTCGAGGTTGATCGCGATCTTGCCGCGGGCGAGCTTGAACGCGAATTCGGTCAGCGGGGTCTTCTTGACCCGGCCGTTGCGGGTGGCGAAGAACACGAAATGGTTTTCGTCGTAGCTGCGCACCGGCAGCACCGCCTGCACCTGCTCGCCGGCTTCCAGCGCCAGCCAGTTGATGATCGGGCGGCCGCGCGCGTTCGGCCCGGCTTCCGGCAACTGGTGCACCGGCAGCCAGAACACCCGGCCGGTGCTGGTGAAGGTCAGCAGCGTGTCGTGGGTGTTGACCAGCCACAGCTTGTCGATGAAATCCTCGTCCTTGGTCGCGGCGGCGTTGCGGCCCTTGCCGCCGCGCTTCTGCGCGCGATAGGCGCTGACCGGCTGGCGCTTGGCGTAGCCGGCGTGGGACAGGGTCACCACCACGTCTTCCGGCGCGATCAGGTCGAGGATGTCGAGGTCTTCCTCGCTGGCGCGGATTTCGCTGCGGCGCTCGTCGCCGAATTCTTCCTTGAGGTTGCGCAGCTCGGTGCGGATGACGTCGAGCAGCACGTCCGGATTCTCGAGGATCTCGATCAGGCCGCGGATCGCGTCGAGCAGCTGGCGGTACTCCTCCGTCAGCTTTTCCTGCTCCAACCCGGTCAGGCGGTGCAGGCGCATTTCCAGGATCTGGTTGGCCTGGACCTCGGTCAGCTGGTAGCGGCCGTCGGCGAAACCGACGCCCGGCGGCAGGTCTTCCGGACGCGAGGCCTCCGAACCGGCGGCGGCCAGCAATGCGCCGACCAGGCCCGGTTCCCAGGTCTTGGCCAGCATGCGCTCGCGCGCTTCGTTCGGGTTCGCCGAGGTCTTGATCAGCTCGATCATCTCGTCGATGTTGGCGAGCGCGACCGTCAGGCCTTCCAAGATGTGCGCGCGCTGGCGCGCCTTGCGCAGTTCGAAGATGGTGCGGCGGGTCACCACCTCGCGGCGGTGGCGGACGAAGGCTTCCAGCACCTGCTTCAGGGTCAGCAGCTGCGGACGGCCGTCGACCAGGGCGACCATGTTGATGCCGAACACCGACTCCATCTGCGTCTGCTGATAGAGGTTGTTGAGCACCACTTCGGCCGACTCGCCGCGCTTGACCTCGATGAAGATGCGCATGCCGTCCTTGTCGGACTCGTCGCGCAGCTCGCTGATGCCTTCGAGCCTCTTCTCCTTGACCAGCTCGGCGATCTTCTCGATCAGGCGGGCTTTGTTGACCTGGTACGGGATCTCGGTGACGACGATCGCCTCGCGGCCGGTGTCCTGGTTGACCTCGATCTCGGCGCGCGCGCGCATGCGCACGCGGCCACGGCCGGTGCGGTAGGCGGCGACGATCCCGGCGGTGCCGTTGATGATGCCCGCGGTCGGGAAGTCAGGGCCCGGGATGTGCGCCATCAGGCCGTCGACGTCGATCTCCGGCTCGTCGATCAGGGCGATGGTGGCGTTGACCACCTCGACCAGATTATGCGGCGGGATGTTGGTCGCCATGCCGACCGCGATGCCGGCCGAGCCGTTGACCAGCAGGTTCGGCACCCGGGTCGGCAGGACCGTGGGCTCGAGTTCCTTTTCGTCGTAGTTGGGCTGGAAATCGACGGTTTCCTTGTCGATGTCGGCCAGCAACTCGTGGGTCAGGCGCGTCATCCGCGCCTCGGTGTATCGCATCGCCGCGGCGTCGTCGCCGTCGACCGAACCGAAGTTGCCCTGGCCGTCGACCAGCAGGTAGCGCAACGAGAACGGCTGCGCCATGCGCACCAGGGTGTCGTACACCGACTGGTCGCCGTGCGGGTGGTACTTACCGATCACGTCGCCGACGATACGCGCCGACTTGAAGTGCGGCTTGTTGGCGTGCGTGCCGAGTTCGTTCATCGCGTACAGCACGCGGCGATGCACCGGCTTGAGGCCGTCTCGCACGTCGGGGAGCGCGCGGCCGACGATCACGCTCATCGCGTAATCGAGATAGCTGCGGCGCATCTCGTCTTCGAGATTGACCTGGATGATTTCCTTGGCGAGTTCGGCCATCAGGGTTCCGTTGCGGGCGGTGGTTCGACCGCCCCGCGCGGGCCGCGGCGTTCCGTTCGGAACGCCGCGGTGAAAGCCGAAAACAGCACCCCGGCGGGCCTGTCCTGCAGCTCGCTCGGGGCGGCATCAAAGAGACGGCAAATCATAGCACGAAACGCGGTCGCACAGGGGTGCGATTTCCACGCAGAAACAAGCACTTGGATGGGATTTTCAGCTGCGTTGCAGCATCGCGGCGCGGGCTGTGTCAATCGGCCTCGCCCAAGGCCTTGGCGGCGCGCGGCCGCGAAGCCCATCCGCCTGCGCTCCTGCGAAGGCGGACGCCGAAACCCACCTGCCGTCATCCCCGCGAAGGCGGGGATCCAGGGCTCTATCGGGGCACGGCTGCGAAGTCTCTGGATGCCCGCCTACGCGGGCATGACGGGCTTTGGGGAGGCGCGGCGAAACCTCCCTGCCGCCTAGCCCGGGCGCGTCGGCTCAGCCGAAGGCCGCCTTCATCGCCGCCGCGTCGGGGCGCTCGATCACCCCGCGCTCGGTGACGATGGCGTCGATCAGCTCGTGCGGGGTGACGTCGAACACCGGATTCCAGGCGCCGACCCGTTCGGCCGCGGTGCGCTGGCCACCGACCGCGAACAGTTCGCCGGGGTCGCGCTCTTCGATCTCGATCGCATCGCCGCTGGCGGTGTCCATGTCCACCGTCGACGAGGGCGCGGCGACCATGAACTTGACCCCGTGGTGGCGGGCAGCGATCGCCAGCTGGTAGGTGCCGATCTTGTTGGCGGTGTCGCCGTTGGCGCAGATGCGGTCGGCGCCGACGATCACCCAGCGCACCTTGCCGCGCTTCATCAGGTGCGAGGCGGCGGCGTCGGCGATCAGGGTCGGGGCGATGCCGTCCTGCTCCAGCTCCCACACGGTCAGCCGCGCGCCCTGCAGCCAGGGCCGGGTCTCGCCGGCGAACACCTGCCCGATCCGGCCCTGGGCCACGCCGGCGCGGATCACGCCGAGCGCGGTGCCGAAGCCGGCGGTGGCCAGCGAGCCGGTGTTGCAATGGGTCAGCACGCCGCTGCCGGGCTCGATCAGCGCCGCGCCGAGCGCGCCCATGCGCCGGTTCGCGGCCAGGTCCTCGTCGGCGATGGCCTGGGCCTCGCGTTCCAACACGTCGCGCCAGTCGGCGCCGGCCGGCGCCAGCGCCCGGCGCATCCGCGCCAGCGCCCAGGCCAGATTGACCGCGGTCGGGCGCGCCGCATTGAGCCGCTGCATCGCCGGTTCGATCGCGGCCAAGGCCGCGGCGCCGTCGGTCGCGTCGACCGTGCGCGCCGCCAGCACCGTGCCCCAGGCGGCGGCGATGCCGATCGCCGGCGCGCCGCGCACGGTCAGAGCGTGGATCGCCGCGGCGACCGCGTCGCTGTCCTCGCAGCGCACGTATTCCACTGCGAACGGCAGCTTGCGCTGGTCGAGCAGTTCCAGGGCCTCGCCGGTCCAGCGGATCGGGCGGATGCGGTCGTAGCGGTCGAAATCGATGGCGTCGTTCATGCGGCTAGTTTAGCCGATGCGTGTTGCGGGGCTTTGGCGAGGAGAGGACGGCTGGGAGGCGGCAGGTGGGGGACAGCCGGAACCGAGCCGGCCGAAACCGAGCCGGCCGCAAACGACGACGCCCCCGCTGCAGGGCAGCGGAGGCGTCGCCGGGCCGATCGAAGGTGACCGACTCAGTTGACCATGAAGCGGCCGCGGCAACCGTTGGATACCCATACGCCGCTGCGGTCCCAGCCCCAGGTCTGGCCTTCGATGCACGGCGAGCCGGAGTTCTGGCGCAGCAGGCGCACGTCGCGGCGCACGGTCATGTTGCAGCGGTTCTGGCGGTTGTTGTTCGACTCGCAGCTGATCTCCTGACCGCCGCCCCACCCGCCGCCGCCACCGCCCCAGCCGCCGCCGCCGCCGTTCCAGCCGCCACCGCGGCCGGCGACGAATTCGCCGCGGCAACCGCCGCTGACCCAGACCTGGCCCGGGCGCGAACCCCAGGTCTGGCCTTCGATGCACGGCGAGTTCGACAGCTGGCGCTGCAACCGGGCGCGGTTGCCGGCGATGCTGCAGCTGCGGGTACGGCCGCTTTCGGATTCGCAACGCACGACGTTGTCGCCGCCACCGCCGTTCCAGCCGCCGCCGCCGCCATTCCAACCGCCGCCGCCGCGCCCGGAGGCGAATTCGGCGCGGCAACCGTCGGTCACCCACACGCCGTAGCGGTCGTAGCCCCAGGTCCGGCCCTGGATGCAGGACGACTTGGACAGCTGGCGGACCAGTTGCACCCCGCCGCGCGTGTCGGCGTCGCAGCGCTGCTGGCGGTTGCCGTCGGATTCGCAGCGGAAGGTGCCGTTATCGCCGTAGTAGTCGTCGTACTGCGGCGCGGCTTGGGCCGGCGCGGCCAGGCCGAGGCCCAGACCGACCAGCAGACCGAATCCGGAAACGATACGTGCGGACATGTGCGTGCTCCTTGTCAATGTGCCGAGGACTCTAGCCGAAGCCGCTTAACGTCAGCTCAAGATTTCCGTGACCGGCGATACGCGCAGGCAGGACGTTGCGGCTCCGTTCACTCGCCGCCTAGTGTGCCGCCAATGGCGCACTGCGCCATGCGCCGTCGGTCGCAGAGCCGGAGGCCGATCCCCAGCTCGACCGGCGCCGTCGATCAACCGCCGCCGCGGCGGTAATCCAGCTCGAATTCGGCGCGGCAGCCGTCCTCGACCCAGACCCCATGGGCGTCGTAGCCCCAGCTGCGGCCCTCGACGCATTCGGAATTCGACAACTGCTTGACCAGGCGCACCCCCTGACCGGTGTCGCCGTCGCAACGGCGCGCGCGGCGGTCCTGGGATTCGCAGCGCAGCATGGCCTTGTGCGGAAGCCCGGCCGCGGGCGCGGCCGCCTGCTCGCTGCCGATCAGGCGGAACTCCGCCCGGCAGCCGCCGGCGACCCACACGCCCCGCTCGTCCGCGCCCCAGGTCTGGTTGCGCAGGCAGGGCTGCTTGGACAACTGCTGGGCCAGCGCGACGCCGTCGACGATGCGCGCCGGGCAATGGTTCCAGCGCCCGCCACGCGATTCGCATTTGATCACCCGCGCGCCGGCGGTGCTGTCGCGACCGCTGCCGCCCTTGCCGAGCACGAAATCGGCGGCGCAGCCCTGGGTCACCCATACCCCGCCGCGGTCCGCGCCCCAACTGGCGCCTTCGACGCAGGGCTTGCCGGAGGTACGCCGCACCAAGCGCACGCCTTCGCGGGTGTCGGCCGGGCAACGCACCACTTCCTCGCCGCTGGAGGCGCAGCGCAACAGGCGCCCGCCGTACAAGCGCTCTCCGACCGGTTCGGCACGCGCCACGCCGGTCGCGCAGGCCAAGCCCGCGAACGCCAGCAGGTGGATCGCGGCTTTCAAACTACGCATGCATGGCCCCCCAGACCCGATGCGATCACTCTAACCGCGTCGCATTAACTTGCAATCAAAACGCGGCGTCGGCCCGCAACGTGAAGCTGCACGGTTCAGGGGGGTTCATCGCCATCAAGCACGCGTGAAGTCGAACGCCAGCGCGTCGGCGATGCGGCCGGTGCCGAGCATCGCCATCAGCAGCCGGTCTACGCCGAGCGCGACCCCGGCGCAATCGGGAAACCCCGCCGCGAGCGCGTCGAGCAAGGCCTGATCGCGCGGCGGCGCCGGCTCGCCGCGTTCGCCGCGCAGGGCGCGGTCGCGATCGAAACGAGCGCCCTGCTCGGCCGCATCGGCCAGTTCGTGGTAGCCGTTGGCCAGTTCCAGCGGCCCCAGGTACAGCTCGAAGCGCTCGGCCACGGGCTGGCCGTCGCCGTCGTCGCGCAAGCGCGCCAGCGCGCACTGCGAGGCCGGGTAGTCGCACACCGCCAGCAGGCGGTCGGCGGCGAAGCCCGGTTGCAGGCGGTGGGTCATCAGCAAGTCGAGCCAATCGTCGCGAGTGAGCCCCTGCGGATCGATGACCACCTCGCCCAACGCGGCGCGCAACTCCCCTTCGTCGGCGACGAACGGATCCAGGCCGAGCCGGTCGCGGTACAGCTCGCGATAGCTGACCGTTTCCAGGCTCGCCTCGCGCCCGACCAGGGCCAGCGCGGCGCGCACCAGTTCGGCGGTCTCGCCGATCAGGCGGCGATGGTCCCAGCCGAGCCGGTACCACTCCAGCATGGTGAACTCGGGGTTGTGGCGGCCGCCGGCTTCGCCGTCGCGGAACACCCGTCCGAGTTCGTAACAGTCGCCGAAACCGGCCGCGAGCAAGCGCTTGAGCGCGAACTCCGGCGAGGTGCGCAGCCAGCGGGTGCGCGGCGCGCCGTCGGTGCGGCCGCTGAACTGCAGCGAGAACGAGGCGATGTTGGGATCGGTGTTGCCGGCCATCGACATCACCGGGGTCTCGACCTCGGTCACGCCGCGCTCGGCGAAGAACGCGCGCAGCGCGGCGTTGAGGCGCGCGCGCAGGCGCAGCGCCTCGAACGACGCCGAAGGCCGCCACGATGCCGGGGTGCCGGTGGCGCTCATTCGTGTTCGGCCAGGAACGCCAGCAGGCGCGCTTCGTCCCAGACCTCGACGCCCAGCTCCTGGGCCTTGTCGAGCTTGGAGCCGGCCGCCTCGCCGGCGACCACGAACGCGGTCTTCTTCGACACGCTGCCGGCGACCTTGGCGCCCAGCGCTTCCAACCGCGCCTTGGCCTCATCGCGGGTCAGCGCGGTCAGGGTGCCGGTCAGCACCGCGGTCTGGCCGTCGAGCGGCCCGCTCGCCGTCGCCGAAGCCGCCGGGGTCAGGGCATCCAACTGCGCCAGCGCCTCGCCGACCCGGATCAGCAACCGCGCGTTCTCGTCCACGCTCAACCACGAGGCCAGGGCCTGGGCGCTGTCGGCCGGCAGGCCGGCGGTGATGTAGGCGTGCTCGGGCGCATCCAGCAGCTTGTGCGCATCGCCGAACGCGGTGGCCAGCTGATCGGCGCGGATCCTGGTGACCTTGGGGATCTCCATGTCGACCAGCAGCGTGGCCAGGTTGAGGCCCTCGCGCAGCTTCGGCGTCGGCGGATGGGCGTCGCCGATCTTCACCTCGCGCTGCAGCAAGTCGTCGATCACCTGCTGGTTGCCGGGCTGGTCGAAGAAATGCCCCAGCGAACGCGCGACTTCGCCGCCGATGTCGGGCACCCGCTTGAACAACGGCCAGGGCAGACGGCGAACCAGTTCGAGCTCGCCGAACCACAGCGCCAGCGCTTTGGCGGTGCTCTCGCCGACGTGCTGGATGCCGAGCGCGAACAGGAAGCGCTCCAAGGTGGTGTTGCGGCTGTGGTCGATGGCCTCGAGCAGGTTGTCGGCCCACTTGGTCGCGACCTTGCCGGCCTTGACCGTCTCCGGGGTGGTGCCGTCGCGCTCGTCGGCGCGGCGCTTCATTTCCAGCAGGTCGGCCAGTTCGAGCTTGTACAGGTCGGCGACCGACTGCAGATAGCCCAGGTCGGACAGGTCTTCGATGTAGCGGTCGCCCAAGCCCTCGATGTCCATCGCCCGGCGCGAGGCGAAGTGGCGGATCGCTTCCTTGCGTTGGGCGGCGCAGGTCAGCTCGCCGGAACAGCGCCACACCACTCCGTCCTCTTCGCGCACGATCTCCGAGCCGCACACCGGGCAGGCTTCGGGCATGCGCCATTGCGGCGCGTGCGGGTCGCGGTATTCGGGCACCACCCGGACGATTTCCGGAATCACGTCGCCGGCGCGGCGCACGATCACGGTGTCGCCGATGCGCACGTCGAGGCGGGCGATCTGGTCGGCGTTGTGCAGGGTCGCATTGGTCACCACCACCCCGGCGACCTGCACCGGGCGCAATCGCGCGACCGGGGTCGCCGCGCCGGTGCGGCCGATCTGGATGTCGATGCCTTCCAGCACCGTCGATTGCTCCTGGGCCGGGAACTTGTGCGCGATCGCCCAGCGCGGCGCGCGCGAGACGAAGCCCATCTCGCGCTGGCCGGCGTAGTCGTCCAGCTTGTAGACCACGCCGTCGATGTCGAACGGCAGCGCGTCGCGCTTGGCGCCCATCCGCCGGTAATAGCCGAGCAGGCCTTCGGTGCCGGCGACCACGTCGCTTTCGGCGCTGACCGGGAAGCCCCATTCGCGCAACTGCTGCAGGGTCGCCGAATGGCTGGGCGGCAGTTCGTAGCCCTCGACCACGCCGACGGCGTAGGCGTAGAACGCCAGCGGACGCTGCGCGGTGATGCGCGGGTCGAGCTGGCGCAGCGAGCCGGCGGCGCCGTTGCGCGGATTGGCCAACACTTTGCCGCCGTCGCGCAGCGCCTTTTCGTTGTAGGCCTTGAACGCGGCCAACGGCATGTAGACCTCGCCGCGGACTTCCAGCACCGGCGGCCAGCCTTCGCCGCGCAGCTTCATCGGGATCGCCTTGACCGTGCGCAGGTTGGCGGTGACGTCCTCGCCGGTGGCGCCGTCGCCGCGGGTCGCGCCCTGGACGAAGTGGCCGCCCTCGTAGCGCAGGCTGATCGCCAGGCCGTCGAGCTTGGGCTCGACCGAGAATTCGGGCGCTTCCACGTCCAGCCGCTCGACGATCTTGCGCACGAAGTCGGCCACTTCCTCGTCGCTGAAGGCGTTGCCCAGCGACAGCATCGGCACCGCGTGGCGGACCTCCTCGAAGTGGCCGGCGGGCGAGCTGCCGACGCGTTGGGTCGGCGAATCGGCCGAGGCCAGCTCGGGATGCGCGGCCTCCAGCGCCTCCAGCTCGCGCAGCAGGCGGTCGTAATCGGCGTCGGCCAGGGTCGGGTCGTCGAGGACGTAGTAGCGGTAGTTGGCGTCTTCGAGCTGGGCGCGCAATGCGGCGGCGCGCTGCGCGGCTTGGTCCGCGGTCTGGTTCGGGGTCACGGGTCGGCGTCCTGGCACGGCTTGGCGGCGGGGCGGGTGGCATTTTGAACGGGAAACGCGCCATTGTGGGCGATGGGCGTCGCTGCGGGCGCGACGGTGGGGAAAGGCAAAGGCAGAGGCAAAAGCAAATCCCCCCCTACCCCCCTTTTTCAAAGGGGGGTAGCCTGCTGGTTAGAGGCGGCGCGCCTGCTCTTGTAGGAGCGGCGTCCCACAGGATTTCCTCCGGTCATAAGCCGCGACAGCCACCGCGGCGGAGTACTACGCCGCACCCCGCATCTCTGGCAACGCAAAGAAACCCGAGGGCCTGGACCGGAGTGCTGAGGCCGGCCTCGCTGCGATTGCCACGGCCTGTCCCGGGGTGACTGCCTAATCGAAATGTTCGACCACCAATAGCCACCACAATCCTCGTGCGCCCTCCCCCACCAGGTACGAACAGCAGAGTGACTCGCGAGCCATCTCGCACCAGTCGCCATCCAGGCGGTAAGCGAAAATTTGGTCGAAAGGGTGCGGGAACAGGACTTCCAGCGCCTCCCCAATTGCCTGCCATGCGGTCGCAGCCGATTGCGCACTTCGCTTTCGATCAACCAAGAGGCCTACCAGCGAGCCTTGGAACTCGTAGTGCCCCAATCGAACTGTCTCAAGCTTGGTGAGGTCGATCCACCCCAGATCGGCGCACACGGCACGGACACAGGATTGAGTCAAAAACGCTTCAGGAAACTGCGCGTCGTAAGCACTCAGCGTGCTGAAACGGAGCTTGAAGAATGCCGAGAATGTCTCGCGAACAACTTCGGCCGAATCAAACAAAGAACTCAGAGCCGGGCCGTACCGCGGGTTACTGTACTCAGCGATGCCGTCGCAGTCTTTTGTCACCAGCGCGTGGGCTTGCTCAGCGGCGGGGCTTCGCGTTGGCGGTCGTAGGCGCGCAATTCGTCGCGCAGGTGGGCGATGCGCTGGCGGCCCAGGGCGTTGCGTTGCTCGTCCAGGACCACACCGTCGAGCAGTTCGGCCATGCGCTGGGCGGTCGGCAGCATGGTTTCCCAGGCGTCCAGCGCCGGCACCGGCGCCGGCAGGGTCAGGAAGAAGGCGATCGCCGGGGTTTCCAGCGCCTGGATCGCGCCCATGTCGAAGCTGCCGGGCTTCATGATGTTGGCGACGCTGAACACCGGGCCGCGCTCGGGATGGCCTTCGACCAGGCGGTGATAGACGCCCATGTGGCCGTAGACCAGGCCGGCCTTCTCCGCCGCGACCACGATGTCGGGGCCGTGCAGCTTCTGTCCGGCGCGCGCGGCCAGGTACAGGGTGACGATCTTGTCGAACTCGTCGCTGACCCGGCGGCCGAGTTCGCTGCTGGCGCCGCCCTCCAGGGTGCGGTCGAACAGCTCCAGTTCGGCCTGGGTGGTGGCCTCGCCGGGCACGCCGGCGCTCTGGCCGAGCTCGTTCTCGAGTTGTTCGCCCAGGGTCGGCTCCTGGCGCGAGGACTTGCCGGCGCGGGCGTCCTCTTCGCGGGCGATGCGCTTGCCCTGCCCCGGCTTGCGCGGGCGGCCGAAGAACACGATCGCGCCGATCAGGATCAGGCCGGCGATGAAGATGCCGATGCGCATCAGGGTCAGGTCGGACATCGGGGGCTCCTAGTGCTGCTTGCGTCGGTGGCGGGGATTCGGGCCGGGCGCCTCGGCGGCGCCGCGCTTGCCTGGTTTCCGCTGCGACTGCGTGGATTCGGTTGGAACGAAGGTGGCTGCAACGACGGTCGGTCCATTCGGGCGCTGCCGCGCAACGCCCGCCGGCCTCAGGCCGCGCCCGCCAGGCGGGTCGCTTCGGCCAGGTCGACCGAGACCAGGCGGCTAACGCCGGGTTCGCGCATGGTCACGCCGGACAGCTGGTTGGCCACTTCCATCGTCGCCTTGTTGTGGGTGACGAACAGGAACTGTACCTGTTCGCTCATCTCGTTGACCATCGTCGCCAATCGGCCGACGTTGGCTTCGTCGAGCGGCGCGTCGACTTCGTCGAGCAGACAGAACGGCGCCGGGTTCAAGCGGAAGATCGCGAACACCAGCGCCACCGCGGTCATCGCCTTCTCGCCGCCGGACAGCAGCGAGATATTGGACACGCGCTTGCCCGGCGGCCGCGCCATGATCGATACGCCGGTGTCGAGCAGATCCTCGCCGGTCAGTTCCAGATAGGCGTGGCCGCCGCCGAACAGGCGCGGATACAGCTCCTGCACGCCGGAATTGACCCGGTCGAAGGTGTCCTTGAAGCGGCCGCGGGTCTCGCGGTCGATCTTGCGGATCGCCTCTTCCAGGGTGTCCAGCGCGGTGGTCAGGTCGCCGTGCTGGGCGTCCAGGTAGTCCTTGCGCTGCGCCGCTTCGGCGTGTTCGGCGATCGCCGCCAGGTTGACCGGCTCGAGCCGGCGCAGCTTGTTGTCCAGCTCGGCGACGGTGCGCTCCCAGGTCGGCGCGTCGGCGTTTTCGTCCAGGCCGTTGACCACGTCCTCGAGCACCGCGCCGGCCTCGGCGATCGCCGTGGTCAGGGTCTCGGCCTTGAGCACCAGGGCCTGCTGCTCCAGCCGGCGCTGGCCGATCGCCTCGCGCTGCTGCAGCGCCTGCTCGTCGCGCTGCTGGCGGATCTGCTCGAACTTGCGCAGGTCGTTGTCGATGCCGTCCAGCGCGGTGCGCGCGCCGGTCAGGTCCTGCTCGGCGATCACCCGCTGTTCCAGCGCGACCTGGCGCTGCTCCTCCAGCGCGACCACCGGCTCGTCGCCGTCGTCGAGCTGGGACGACAGTTCGCTCAGGCGCGAATCGAGCTGGCCGCGCTGGCCGCCCATCCGCTCCAGGGTCTGGCTGAGGCCGGCGATCTGCGCGCGCTGGGTCTCCAGGCTCAGCATCAGCGCATGCGCGGCATCGCGCGATTCGCGCGCGGCGTTGCGCGCCGCCTCGCGCGCCTCCGACAGGCTGCGGCGCTCGGATTCCAGGCGCAGGCGCGCGTCTTCCAGTTCGCCCATGCGTTCGACCGCGGTCTCCTGGCGCAGCCGCGCCTCGCGCGATTGCTCGCGCGCGCTGTCCAGCCCGATCAGCAACTGCTCCAGGTCGGCATCGATCTTCTCGATCCGGCTGCGCGCCGAGTCCAGCCGGCCCTGGTGGCTCTGCAGCTGGCCGGCCAGTTCGGACACGCTGCGGTGGGCCATGTACAGGCTGCGCTGGGCGTCTTCGCGGTGCTGCTCGGCGGCCAGCGAGCGGTCGCGCAACTGGATCTGGTTCTGCTCCAGTTCGCGCTCGCGCTCCTGCAGGGTTTCGATCTCGACCCGCAGGCTCTGGATCTCGCGTTCGCGCAGCAGCGCGCCCTGCTTGGCCGCGCCGGAGCGCAGCACCCGCACCCAGCCGGCACCGAGGCGCTCGCCGTTGCGGGTGATCACGGTCTCTTCGGCGCCCAGCGTAGCCTGCAGCGCGCGCGCCGCGGCCAGGTCGTCGGCGCCGTGCAGGCGCGCCAGCAGGCGCCGGATCGCCGCCGGGCCCTGGACCTTGGCCGCCAGCGAGGTCGGCGGATAGACCGTGCCGTCGCGTTCGGGCGAGACCAGGGTCAGGCGGCCTTCGCCGAGTTCGCCGATCGCGTCGACCAGGGTCTCCGGCGCCTCGACCAGCACGCCTTCGATCAATTGGCCGAGCGCGCTTTCGACCGCGTTTTCCCAGCCGGCTTCGACCTCCAGGGTCTCGCCGACGCGCTGCGCCGAATCCAGCCCGTGCGCCTGCAGCCAGCTCAGGGCCGCGCCCTGCTCCTGGCCGAGCGCGGCGTGCTGCAGGGTCTCCAGCGAGGACAGCCGGCCGCGCGAGGTCTGCGCCTGCTTGCGCACCTCGGCGAGCTGGTTCTGGGTCGCGCGCTGCTGCTCCTGCAGGTCGGACACCGCGGCCTTGCGCGTTTCCAGTTCCTCGCTGAGGCTGTCCAACGACTCCTTCTGCAGTTCGTGCTGGCTTTGCAATTGCTCGAACGCGTCGGCCAGGGCGGCGACGTCCAGGCCGGTGCGCTCGGCGCTCAGCGCCTCGCGGCGGCGGTCGGCGTCGAGGATCTGCCGGTCCAGGCCTTCGATCCGGGTGCGCTCGACGTCGGCCGCGCGCGCGGATTCGGATTGCTCGCGGCTGTGCGCGTCCCAGCGCTGCTGCCAGTCGTTGAGCCGGGCTTCGGCGTCGCGCAGCGCCTCCTGGCGCGCCTCGTCGTCCTCGCGCAGGGCTTCGATCCGCGGCTCGGCGTCGGCGACCGCGGCCAGCAGCACGTCCAGGCGGGCCTGGTCGTTGCCGATGTGCTCGCCGATCTCGGCCAGCTGCGCCTTCGCCTCCTCGCGCGCCTTGTGCAGGCGGCTGGACAGTTCGCGCTGGTGCTGGATCTGCTGTTCGATCCGGGCCAGGGCGCCGCCGACTTCGTAGCTGGCGGCCTGGGCCTTGTTCAGCGCCTCGGCGGCCTCCTCGCGGCGGACCCGGCCGGTTTCCAGCTCGCGCTCGGCTTCGCGCTGTTCGGCGATCAACTGCTGCAGGCGGGTTTCCTGCTGCGACAGCTTCTCGCGCTGGGTCTGCAGCTTCTGGTCCAGGGCGCGGTATTCCAGCGCCTTCCACTCCACGTCCTTGACCTTGCGTTCGGCCTGGATCGCCTGGTACTGCTCGGCCTGGCGCGCCTGCCGGCGCAGATGCTCGAGCTGCTTGCCGACTTCCTCGCGCAGGTCGTTGAGGCGGTCGAGGTTCTCGCGGGTGTGGCGGATCCGGGTTTCGGTTTCGCGGCGGCGTTCCTTGTACTTGGAAATGCCGGCGGCTTCTTCCAGATAGACGCGCAGGTCCTCGGGCCGAGCCTCGATGATCTGGCTGATCATGCCCTGCTCGATGATCGAGTAGCTGCGCGGGCCCAGGCCGGTGCCGAGGAACAGGTCGGTGATGTCGCGGCGGCGGCATTTGCCGCCGTTGAGGTAGTACTGGCTGGTGCCGTCGCGGCTGACCGTGCGCTTGACCGAGATCTCGTTGAACGCGGCGTATTCGCCGGTGATGGTGTGGTCGGAGTTGTCGAAGATCAGCTCCACCATCGCCTGCGAAACCGGCTTGCGCGCCGAGGAGCCGGCGAAGATCACGTCGGTCAGCGAGTCGCCGCGCAGGCGGCTGGCCGAGCTCTCGCCCATCACCCAGCGCACCGCGTCGATGATGTTCGACTTGCCGCACCCGTTCGGACCGACCACGCCGGTCATGTTGGTGGGCAGGTGCAGCGTGGTCGGATCGACGAAGGACTTGAAACCGGACAGCTTGATCGTGGACAGACGCATGCGGCGGTGTGGCCTCTGGCGCGCCGGGGCGCTACCGTGAAGTTAGGTTAGATAGCTAAGCCAAGTGATTGAATGCACTGGGCCACACACGGTCAAGACCGCGCTTCTTCGCGAGTATAGCGAACCCCGGCCGAGCCCGCCGTCGACAGCGGCGGGCGCGGTCCGCCGGGTCCAAGGGCGCGCGCGGCTGCGGCCGGCGGCGGGGCACGACGCGGGCGCGACCCCCGGCCGTGATAAACAGTCAGTCCGGCCCCGCCAAGCCGTCGCACTCCCTCCGCACGGACCCACCCGCCCCGCATGAGCCGCCCGCGCGCTTCCCACCCGACCCGCAAGGCCGACGCCCCCCTGACCATGGCCGATCTGGCCGAACTGGCCGGGGTCTCGGCGATCACCGTCTCGCGCGCCTTGCGCGACAGCCCGCTGGTCAATCCCGAGACCCGCGCCCGGATCAAGCAACTGGCCGAGCAACAGGGCTACCAGTTCAACATCAGCGCGCGCAACCTGCGCCTGCGCCGCAGCATGACCGTGGCGGTGGTGGTGGAAATGAAGCCGACCGTGGAACGGCAGATGTCCGGCTCCTATCCGCTGGACCTGCTCGGCGGCATCAGCCAGGAGCTGACCTCGGCCGGCTACAGCGTGCTGCTGACCTCGCTGCAGGGCGGCTCGCTGCCCAGCGTACAAGCCGCCGACGGGGTGATCCTGCTCGGCCAGGGCGCGCACGAGGACGCCATGCACGAGGTCCAGCGCTGGGGCCGGCCGATGGTGGTGTGGGGCGCGGTCAGCCGCCACGAGACCCAGGTCGTGGTCGGCAGCGACAACCTGCGCGGCGGCAAGCTCGCCGCCGAGCGTTTCCTGGCCCTGGGCCGGCGCCGGCCGGTGTTCCTCGGCGACAGCGCCCACGGCGAGTTCGCCGAACGCCTGGACGGCTTCGGCTCGACCCTGGCCGAGCACGGCATCGTGCCGCTGACCCCGCAAGTGGCCAGTTTCACCGTCAGCGCCGGGGCCCAAGCGGTGCACAGCCTGCTCGACGAACAGCCGCAGTTCGACGCCCTGTTCGCCGCCAGCGACCTGCTCGCGATCGGCGCGATCCGGGCCCTGATCGAGCGCGGCCGGCGCGTGCCCGAGGACGTGTCGGTGATCGGCTACGACGACACCCCGCTGGGCGCGACCTATCTGCCGCCGTTGACCTCGATCCACCAGAACTTCGTCGACGCCGGGGTGTTGCTGGCGCGCAAGATCCTGGCCTTGATCGAAGGCCGCCCGGCGCAGTCGGAGATCCTGCCGACCCACCTGGTCGCGCGGGTCACCTGAGCCGCGGCGCGGCGCGCCGCGATGCGCGTCGGTCTCGCGCAGGGCGTGCGCTGGGTCATGCTGCGTCGCAACGTGCACACTGCATTGCGACAGTCCGCATGCTGCGCAGCAGCATCGCGCTAAGCGATTGATCCGATTCGTCGGCATGCACAGCGACGGCGCCCGCGCCGGATTCGCTGCGCGGGTCAAAAGCACATTGAATCGCAAGGCTGTTATCGATAACTTGACATCGATAACAGGCGCTCTCTAGGGTCCGCGCAACGCCGCTCAAGGACCCGCCCCGCGTGACCCAGCCCCAAGCCCTGCCGTCCTCCCCCGACGCCGCCGCCGACGCCTGGCTGTTGCGCCAGCGCGGGTTCGATCCGGCCCGGCGCCGCCGCGACGAGACCCTGTTCGCGCTCGCCAACGGTTCGCTGGGCGTGCGCGGCGGATTCGAGGAAGCCGACGGCGGCAGCGACGGCAGCTTCCTGGCCTCGGTCTACGAGAAGCATCCGATCCACTATCACGAACGCTTCCCCGGCTTCGCCCGCCACACCGACACCCGCCTGCCGGTCGCCGACGGCCAGCGCATCGCGGTCTGGCTCGGCGCCCAGCGCCTGGAACCGGATCGTGCGCAATGGCTGGAGTTCGAACGCAGCCTCGACCTGCGCCACGGCCGCAGCGCGCGCCGCCTGCGCCTGCGCACCGCGCAAGGCCAGACCGTGCAGATCCACGCCGAGCGCGTGCTGCCGTTCGACAGCGGCCACGAGGGCGTCGACCTGTTGGCGATCCGCTACCGGGTCGAATCGATCGACTACACCGGTCCGCTGAGCCTGGTCTCGGCGATCGAATGCGGCCACCAGGCCGCCGAACAGGGCGACGATCCGCGCATCGGCGTGGCTTCGGCGGAAGGCCTGAAGCTGCTCTCGGCGCATGCCGATGCGCACGGCGCGCACGTGCTGCAATCGACCCGGCGCAGCAACCTGCGGGTGGTCTGCGCCCAGGGCCACCGCAGCGGCGCCGGACTCGACGCGGCCCAGGCCGAGGTCGACGGCGACGCGGTGCGGCAGCGCTACCAGGCGCAGTTGCAGCCGGGCCAGAGCGCGAGCCTGGAGAAGTTCGTCGCCTACCTCAGCCATCACGACGAAACCGGCCTGGTGCAGCGCGCCCAGCGCGCGCTCGAGGACGCGGCCGCGCTCGGCTTCGACGCCCTCGCCGCGCGCCAGGCCGCGGCGCTGGCGCGGTTCTGGGGCGGCGCCGAGCTGTCGATCGACGGCGACGCGGCGGCCGAGCAGGCGTTGCGCTTCAACCTGTTCCACCTGCTGCAGTCGGCCGGCCGCGACGGCATCAACGGCACCGCCGCCAAGGGCCTGACCGGCGAGGGCTACGAAGGCCATTATTTCTGGGACACCGAGGCCTTCATGCTGCCGGTGATGGTCTACACCGCCCCGGAAGTCGCGCGCGCCATGCTGCACGCGCGCTACCAGGCGCTGGAGCCGGCGCGCCGGCATGCGCGCGAGATGAACCACGCCCACGGCGCGCTGTTCCCTTGGCGCACCATCACCGGCGGCGAATGCTCGGCGCACTACCCCTCGGGCTCGGCCGCGTACCACATCAACGCCGCGGTCGCCTACGCGATCGGGCTGTACTTCGACGCCACCGAAGACCTGGACTTCCTGCTCGAAAGCGGCGCCGAGATCCTGTTCGAGACCGCGCGCATCTGGCCGCAGATCGGCCATTTCGACGCCCGCCGCGGCGGCGCGTTCTGCATCCACGAGGTCACCGGCCCGGACGAATACACCGCCCTGGTCGACAACAATTTCTACACCAACCGCATGGCCCAGCAGCACCTGCTGCGCGCCGCGCAGGTCTGGCGGCTGCTGCAGGAACAGCGCCCGCAACAGGCGCAGGCGCTGGCCGCGCGGCTGCGCCTGCAGCCGCACGAGGCGGCGTCGTGGCAGCGCGCCGGCGAGGCGATGTTCCTGCACTACGACGACGCGCTGGGCATCTACGCCCAGGACGACACCTTCCTGAGCAAGCCGCGCTGGCCGTTCCCGCGCCGCGAGGGCGAGCACCGCCCGCTGTTGCTGGATTTCCACCCGCTGACCCTGTACCGGCACCAGATCTGCAAGCAGGCCGACGTGGTCATGGCCCTGGTCCTGGCCGGCCACGATCTCCCGGCCGACGCCAAGCGGCGCAGCTACGACTACTACGAAGCCGTTACCACCCACGACTCGACCTTGTCGGCATCGGTGTTCGGCATCCTCGCCAGCGAAGTCGGCCATGCCGCGCAGGCCGAGCGTTTCTTCAACGACAACCTGCGCGTCGACCTGGACGATCTGCACGGCAACACCGACCACGGCGTGCACATGGCCGCGCTGGCCGGCACCTGGCTCGGCCTGGGCGCCGGTTTCGCCGGGCTGCGCAGCCACGAGGGCACGTTGCGCTTCGCCCCCACCCTGCCCGCCGGCTGGCGCGGCTACGGCTTCGGCCTGCGCTGGCGCGGCCGCCGCCTACGCCTGCGGGTCGAGCGCGACGGGGTCGAATACCGCCTGCTCGACGGTGCGCCGCTGAGCATCGAGCACCAGGGCAAGCGCCTGGAACTGCGCGTCGAGCAACCGCAGCGCGCCGATCTGGCCGCGCCCGGCGGCCCGGTGCGGCAGACCTTCCCGCGCCCCGCGCAGGCGCTGATCTTCGATCTCGACGGCGTCCTCACCGACACCGCCCAGACCCATTACCGGGCCTGGAAGCGCATGGCCGACGAGGAAGGCCTGCCGTTCGACCGGCACGTCAACGAACAGCTCAAGGGCGTGGACCGGATGGCGTCGCTGGAGATCATCCTGCGCCATGCCGGGCGGGTGCTCGGCGCCGAGGCCAAGCGCGCCCTGGCCGAACGCAAGAACGCCTACTACGTCGAGGCGATCGCCTCGGTGACCCCGGCCGACCTGTTCCCCGGCGTCGCCGAGTTGCTGCAACGCGCGCGCGCGCGCGGGCTCAAGCTCGGCTTGGCCTCGGCCAGCCGCAACGCCGCCGCGCTGCTGGAACGGCTCGGTATCGCCCAGCGCTTCGACTACGTCGCCGACTCGGCGCGGATCGCCCGCGCCAAGCCCGAGCCCGACATCTTCCTCGACGTCGCCGCCGCGCTCGGCGTGGCGCCGGCGCAGTGCATCGGCATCGAGGACGCCGCCGCCGGCGTGGTCGCAATCAAGCGCGCCGGCATGACCGCGGTCGGGATCGGCGACCCGGCCGCCCTCAGCGATGCCGACGCCTGCCTCGGCGAGATCGCCGCCTTCGACCTGGACGCCTTCGTTTCGCCCTGACCGCGCGCGGCACGCACCGCCGCGGCAGATCCGACCGCCAACCGCAATCCGAGCAAGAGAACTTTCAGATGAGTGGGGAGAACACCATGCAACGCGCATCGTCCAAGCAAGCTCGCCTGATCCGTTACGCCCTGTCCGCGGCGATCGCCGCCGCCCTGGCCCCGGGCGCCGTCCTGGCCCAGGCACCGGCCGCGCAGGAACCCGCGCCGGCGGCGCCGGCCGCGGCGTCCGACAGTAAGGAAGCGGCCACCACCCTCGACGCGATCGTGGTCAGCGGCACCGCGCGCTTCAAGGGCCTGCGTAAGCGCGACGCCAGCTTCTCGATCACCACCGCCTCGCTGGAGCAGATCCAGGAAGCGGTGCCGCTGAGCACTGCCGACGCGCTCAAGGTCGTGCCCGGCGTGTGGGCCGAATCGGCCGGCGGCAGCACCGGCGCCAACATTTTCGTCCGCGGCATGCCTTCGGAAGGCGATGCGCCGTTCGTGACCGTGCAGATGGACGGCGCGCCGCTGTACCCGCCGCCGACCCTGTCGTTCCTGGAGAACTCGACCCTGTTCCGGATGGACGACACGGTCGAACGGATGGAAGTGCTGCGCGGCGGCCCGAGCCCGATCTTCTCCAACGGCCAGCCCGGCGCGACGGTCAATTTCATCCAGAAGAAGGGCGGCGAAGAACCCGCCGGCAGCGTCCGCATCGGCCTGGGCAGCGACAACTTCCGCCGGGTCGACCTGTTCAACAGCGGCAAGCTCGGCGAAGGCTGGTACTACAGCGTCGGCGGCTTCTACCGGGTCACCGACGGCGTGCGCGACACCCAGTTCCCGGCCGACAAGGGCGGCCAGCTCAGCGCCACCCTGACCCACAGCTGGGACAGCGGCGAGGTCACCGTCTACGCCCGCCACACCGACGACAAGAACGCCTTCTTCACCCCGATCCCGCTGTTGTCGCGCAACAACGGCAGCAGCCTGTCGAGCTTCCCCGGCCTGGACGCGCAGACCGGCACCCTGCTGGGCAACGACTTCCGCCACGTCGAGATCCCGACCGGCCGCGGCACCAGCATCCGCCGCGACCTGGCCGAGGGCCGCGGCATCAACCTCGACGTGTTCGGCGCCTCGATGGACTTCTACGCCGGCGACTGGACCATCAGCGACCGGGTCAACTACGTCAGCGGCCAGGCCCCGACCAACGGCCTGTTCACCGGCGCCAGCCCCAAGACCTTGGCCGACTACATCGCCGGCTTCAACAGCGCCGGCACCGCCACCTACGTCAACGGCGGCGGCACGGTCGACCCCAACCAGCAGGTGCTGACCGCCGGCTTCTGGGTGGTCGACAAGAAGCTCGAGTCGTTCACCAACGACCTGCGCTTCAGCCGCGACCTGTTCGAGGGCAACACCTTCACCGCCGGCGTCTACTACGCACGCTACTCCTCCAAGGACACCTGGTACCTGGGCAACAACATGCTGCTGACCGCGCAGAACAACGCGCGCCGGATCAATCTGACCCTGGCCGACGGCCGCCAGGTCACCCGCGACGGTTTCGTCGGCACCTCGTTCTTCTCCCTGCGCGGCGACTACGACGGCCAGAACACCGCGGTGTTCCTCGCCGACGAATGGCAGATCAACGACCGCCTGCGCCTGGACGGCGGCGTGCGCTACGAGTGGCAGCAGGTCGACGGCACCGTCCACGACGTGGCCACGGTCGACCTGGACGGCAACCCGAACACCCTGTACGACAACGCCACCTCGATCTCGCTGCCGAGCAGCCGCCGGATCGACCAGGACGACCACCACTTCTCCTGGACCCTGGGCCTGAACTACAAGCTCAACGACAGCAGCAGCGTGTTCGCCCGCGCCAACTCGGGCTACAAGCTGCCGGCGTTCGACAACCTGCGCGACGGCAACACCAAGATCCAGGAAATCGACCAGTACGAGCTCGGCTTCAAGTCCGGCAACAACGTCTACGACCTGTACCTGACCGCGTTCTACAACAAGTTCACCAACTCGCCGTTCCAGGCCTTCCTCGACGACGGCACCAACTTCACCACCGTCGGCGACTCGCGCGCCTACGGCGTGGAAGTGGAAGGCGCGGTGCGGCCGATCGGCGGCCTGGAGCTGGCCCTGACCGGGATCTGGCTGGACGCGCAGTACGAGAACTACCGCGAGTTCACCGGCAACCAGGTGATGCGCCAGCCCAAGCAGCAGTTCCGCTTCACTCCCAGCTACTTCTGGAACCTGCCGTTCGGCGACCTGAAGATCTTCGCCACCTACTCGCACATCGGCGACCGCTACGCCGACCTGGCCAACACCCAGAAGCTGCCGTCCTACGACACCCTGGACGTGGGCGCCAACCTGCACGTCGGCGAACACTGGGAGTTCGCCTTCACCGGCAGCAACGTCACCAACGAGCTGGGCCTGACCGAGGGCAACGTGCGCGTGCCCGGCGCGGCCACCGGCGGCGTGTTCATGGGCCGTCCGCTGGCCGGGCGTTCCTACCTGTTCTCGGCCGCCTACCGCTGGTGATCCGGCGTCCGCGCCGCCGCCCGGCGGCGCGGCGCTACCCGGGCCGCCGCGCGCGGCCCCGGGACCGCTCTTACCTCACCGTTCGCGACGGCCGGCGCTCGTGGCTGCCGCCCTCCCCCTCTCTCCGGCGTCCGCACTTGGCAAGCCGCCGCGAACGGTCTTTTATTGGCTCGCTCCGGCCCCGCGCCGGAGCGCTCACCGGAGCTACGCCCGCATGAACCGAGGCCGCATGATCCTGGCGATGATCCTCACCTACATGGTGTTCGGGATCCTGCTCAACAGCGTCGGCACGGTGATCCTGCAGTCGATCCAGGGCTTCGGCATCGACAAGGGCCAGGCCAGCATCCTGGAAGCGTTCAAGGACCTGCCGATCGCGATCGTGTCGTTCCTGACCGCGGCGCTGATGCCGCGGCTGGGCTACCGCCGGGCGATGATGGTCGGACTGGCCCTGGTCGGCGCGGCCTGCGCGCTGATGCCGCTGCTGGCCTCGTTCTGGATGACCAAGCTGCTGTTCGCGGCCACCGGCATGGCCTTCGCCCTGGTCAAGGTCTCGGTGTATTCCTCGATCGGCCTGCTGACCGAGAGCAAGCAACAGCACGCCAGCCTGACCAGCACCATCGAGGGCTGGTTCATGGTCGGCGTGCTCGCCGGCTACTGGATCTTCGCCTGGTTCATCGATCCGCAATCGCCCGGCGATCCGGTCTGGCTGCGGGTGTACTGGCTGCTGGCGGCGGTATGCGCGGCGATCGTGCTGCTGCTGGCCGGCTCGCATCTGGACGAACGCGCCGCGCGCGACGGCCATGCCGCCGGCGACTCCTTCCTCGACATGTTCCGCCTGGTCGCCCAGCCGCTGGTGGCGGTGTTCCTGGCTTCGGCCTTCCTGTACGTGCTGATCGAGCAGAGCGTCGGCACCTGGCTGCCGACCTTCAACCGCGAAATCCTGCACCTGCCGACCACCATGAGCGTGCAGGCGGCGAGCATCTTCGCCGTGTCGCTGGCGCTGGGCCGGCTCGGCGCCGGCCTGGCCCTGCGCCGGGTTCCCTGGCACTGGCTGCTGATGACTTGCGTCGCGGCGATGGCAGCGCTGGTAGTGCTGGCCCTGCCGCTGGCCGGCGACGCGCGGCCGAATCCGGCCATGACCTGGGCGCACGCGCCGCTGGCGGCCTATGTGTTCCCGCTGATCGGCCTGTTCATGGCGCCGATCTATCCGGCGATCAACTCGGTGGTGCTCAGTTCGCTGCCCAAGTCGCGGCACGCGGCGATGACCGGCCTGATCGTGGTGTTCTCCGCCCTCGGCGGCACCACCGGCTCGTTCATCACCGGACAATTGTTCGCCCGCATCGGCGGCGGCACCGCGTTCTATCTCTCGCTGCTGCCGATGGCGCTGCTGCTGTTGGCGATCGCCTTGCTCAAGCGGCAGAGCGGGCGCGCCGACGCCGCTGTCGCGGCGGCGGCTTGAACGACGGCCGACTCTCGGACGCGACCGACCGACTCATGCTCGTCAGGCTTGCGCGGGGCGGGCATCGGAGGACTTCGCAATCCTGTCGCGATGAAGCCCTGCCCCCCCCCGCTTTCGCGGGGACGACGGCAGGTGGGTTTCGCCGTGAACTGCCCAACCGTCCCGCCTGCGACGGCAGGCGTCGGCTCCCGGCGAGGCCGGGCTCACTCTTCCAGCAGGACGTAGTCGCCCTTGGTGCCCCAGCGCTTGCCGACCCGCGCGCACAGCTTGCCGTCGCAACGGGTCAAGGCGCCCGTGCGCGAGGCTTCCAGGATATCGGCGCCGAACTTGGCGCGTTCGATCTCGCGCATGGATTTGCGGGCGAAATAGACGCTGGCGCCGACCGCCAGCACCGAACCGACCAGCAGCGCGACCACGCCCTTGTACAGCAGGTGCTGCTGCGAGCGCAGCAGCGACTTGCGCTGTTCTTCCAGCGCCTGCGCGGCGCGCTGGGCGGTCTCGGCGCTTTCGCGCAGTTGCGCGCCGATCGGGGCGAAGGTCTGTTCGGCGCCGCGGCCGATGGCCTCCTGGGTCTGGGCGCGCACGGCCTGGGCGATCTGCTGCCCGAGCAATTCGGCGCCGGCGCCCATGCCTTGCGCGGTGCGTTGCAACTCGTCGGCGCTGCGGTCGACGTGCTGGACCGCACGTTCGCTTTGTTCCTGCAGATGCTGGGCGAAAATCGCCAGGTCGGCGGCGAGGCGTTTCAGGTCTTGCGCGTCCTGCACGAGGATCTCCGTAAGCGTGCTTTTGAGAACATGATCTTGAAAAGCGCGATCTTGAAATGCGCGATCTTGAAAAGCGTGATGCTGAAAAGCGTGATGTTGAAAACGTGTTCTTGAAAACGTGCCGGCGAGAACGCGACCCTGAAAACGTTCGTTGAAAACGTGCCGGCCGAAGGTCGGCCGAAGAATCGGGTCGCCCCCTCCCCCCTTACGGTCCGGGCAAGCGCGGCGCGGGCGGCGCCGGCGATTGCGCGGCTTGCTGGGTCGGCGCGGGCGGCGGCTGGACCTCCGGCGCCGGCGTCCGTTCGGCGGTACGGGCCTGGGCGTTGTGATCCTGCTGGCGCTGCTGCTCCTGTTGCTGCCGGTACTGCTCGCGGCCGCCCCGCAGCCAGGCCTGGCCGGATTCGGACTGGGCGTAATCCTGGGTCGCGGCGCGGAAGCCGGCATTGTCGCGGTTGCGCGCGGCTTCGACCATCCGTTCGAAGCTGCGTTCGACCTCGTCGCCGCGCTGCGCGCGGCTGCCCGCGGCCTGGCCGCCATGAGCCTGGCCGCCTTGTACTTGAATGGGCTGGCCGGCGTCCAGCGCGCCCAGCCGCACCGGCGCGGCGCCGATCGGCACCCCGCGACGCTCGAAACGCGCGTCCAGCTCGGGGTCGATCGGTTCCTTGCGGTAAGGATCGGCCACCGAGCCGTCCTTGTGCTGCTGCTTGCTCGCGACCAGGTCGACCCGGTCGCGTTCGCCGTCGCGGAAGTCGCGGGTGGTGTAGAAGAACTGGTGCTTGTCCGAACGATGGACGACGTTGAGCGAGGGATCGTCCGGCTCGGCCCGCTTGGCCAGCAACGGCCGGTCGCTGAGACTGTTGAGGTAGTCGGTCATCAGGTTGCCGCTGCGGATCGACAAGCCGTTGAGCTCGTAGCTGCCGCCGATGTTGCTGTGCGCGCCGCCGACGGTGACGTTGAGGAAGCGCGATTCCTCGGTGAAGCCTGGCCGCAGCAGGCTGGTCGACTTGAACTGGTCGCGGCGCTCGTCCTCGGCGGTGATCTGGAAGCCCGACACCACTGACGGCGGCAGCCGCCGATCGTGCAGGCGCGGCTCGCCGGTGCCGACCGGGTCGAACAGCCCCACCGCCTGCGCCACCTGGCCCGGCGGCACCAGCGCCGGCTTGGTGTATTCGACGCCGACGATGTTGCCGTCGCCGTCCTGGCGGTACTTGGCGCCGCTCGGATCCTGGATGCCGCGCTCGTGGACCAGGCGCGCGAACGCCGCTTCCTGCTCGGCGCCGCGGCTGAAGCCGATCCCGGCGACGCTGATCCGCGCCTGCGGGTCTTCGCGCAGCCATTGCTTGGACTGCTCGGCGAACTGGCGGTACATCTGCTCCACGCGCGGCTCGAAGGTATGGCCGGTGGCCATGTCGCGGGTGCTCTTGAACCAGCCGTCCTGGGTGCCGGGGCCTTCGACGTAGCCGTAGCCGACGTTGCGGTGCAGACCGGCTTCGAGCTGCTGGACCACGTTGGCGACGTTGGTGTGGTTCTTGGGGTCGTCCTTGTACATGCTGTTGCCGGTGCCGTCGAACGCGGCCACGAACAAACGCGCATGCGGGTCTTTCGAATCCAGCAGCAACGGCGACTGCAGCCGCGCCAGTTCGGCGCTGGCCTCGCGGTAACTGTCCAGATCGTGCCGGTCGGCGGGGTAAGTCTTGACCCCGTCCGGATGCTTTCCACCGCCCATCGCAAACTCTCCTTAGTCCTGCGGCCCGCAAGGGCGGTCAGTAGCTGCGGCTGAACACCTTGATCAGGTCGGCGCGGTAGTCGCTGTGCGGATTGGCCGGGTCCTGCGGCCGCTTCAGCGGAATGAAGCAACGGCTGTAGACGTTGATGGTGCGGTCGTCGACTTCCAGGATGATCTCCGGCTCGCCGATGCTGGCGCCGTCGGCGATGTCCTCGCGGGGCACCTCATGCCGCACCAACTGGTCGCGGAAGATCTCGGCGATGTCGATCTGCGCCTGCAGTTCGGTCTTGTCCTTGGCCCGCCAGCGCACCTCGGCCGGGCCGGGGAAGTTGCGGATGTCCAGGTGCCCGCCCTTCATCCGCTCGCGCAGGTCGGCGCCGTAGGACGCGGCCGAAGGACTCAGCGCCTCGGGCTCGGGCCGGCCGTGCGGGAAGCCGTTGTAGAGGATCTGGCAGCCCCAGGTGTCGAAGCAGTAGGCGCCGAAGCGATGGCGCTGGAAGCGCAACGGCCATTCGCTCGAGGAGCCGGCGACCGAAGAACCGGCGGCGGCCGAGGCGGCGGAGCTGGAGGCGGCGGAACTGGACATGGCGGTTTGACATCCTGTGGCGGCGAATAGGACCAGCGCCAAGGCCGCGGCTCGGGCGGCGCGGCGCGTCGGCGCGGCGGGCGCGGCGGGCGCGGTACAGCGGCGGCGGCCGGTCGCGGGCAGACGATCCATCGGTCCCTCCTGGAAACTGAACGTTATCACTCCCCGCCCCGACCCGCCCACTATACGGATCGGCGGCGAGGCGTATCGACACGCGCGAGCCGCCAGCGCCGGGCGTGCCTCGGGCCGCGCGTTGCGAAGCAGCAAGAACCGGGCCGTGTCGAGAAAAAAACGGACCGGCTTCGCGGCCGATTCCGCGGCAACCGTTGCAGATTCCGACATTGGCGGCCGCGGCCGCGCCAGACAGTGCGCGCCGCCGCGATTTCACCGCGCGGCGCCGTGCCACATACGCCTACGTCTGTTGGAACGGCCGTTTGAAAGCAGCGCTCAAACCGCCGCTCGAAACCGGACTTGAAACCCGCGCCTGAAAGTACCGTCTCAAGCTGCCGTCTCAAGCTGCCGCCTCAAGCTGTCGCTTCAAGCCGTTGTTCAATGCCGAACCAAGTGCGCGTCCGACCGACTGCCGCGTCGCGCCCCGCCCACGAGCGCCGATGAACACTCGCCCGCTGCTGCCCGGCAACACCAAGGCCCGCCTGCTCGAGGCGGCCGAGGCCTTGTTCATCGAGCACGGCTACGAAGCCATGTCGTTGCGCCAGATCACCGGCCGCGCGGTGACCAACCTGGCCGCGGTCAACTACCACTTCGGCAGCAAGGAAGCATTGATCCAGGAACTGCTGCAGGAGCGTTTCGACCGGCTCAACCAGGAACGCCTGCGCCTGCTCGACGTGTGCGAGCAACGCTACGGCACCGAGGCCATGGACGCCGCCGCGGTGCTCAGCGCGCTGTTCGTGCCGGCGCTGCGCATGGGCCGCAACCGCGCCAACGGCCCGGCCTTCGTGCGCCTGCTCGGCCGCGTCTACAGCGACCCCTCGCCGTTCATCCGCGACTATCTGCGCGAACACTACCAACCGATCTTCGGCCGCTTCTTCGGCGCGTTCGCCCGCGCCCTGCCCTATCTGTCGCGCAACGAACTGGGCATGCGCCTGCATCTGTGCCTGAAGGCGCTGGCCGGGGTGCTGGCCGGCGAGAACATGGACGAGCTGATCGCCGCATTGTGCATGGGCGAGGAAGTCAGCGACTCGCTGATGCTGGCGCGGTTGATCACCTTCATATCGCCGACCCTGACCGAACCGTTCGGCAACGCCGAACAGATCGGCAAGGTCGAGCGCGTGGTGCTGCTCGCCGACGCCGCGGCCCAGGCCGCCGATGCGCAGGCGGCAGCGCGCAAGCCTTCGGGAATCCTGCCGCCGTGGGCGGTCGAGGTGGTGGAGACATGACCCCTCCAGGCCGCGCTCCGCCCTCGCCGCCGCGGCGATAGCGACCAGCGAATCGCGCCGGCCCAGGACCGGCGCCGTGCGGACCACCGGGCGATGCCACGCGGGCATCGCGACGCTCCCGGCGCTCCGCCCCAGCCTCCGCCGCATGCGTCGCGGCGCGGCCGTCCTGACCCGTCGCGGCACAGCATCCGCGGCGCAACGGTGCATTGCACCTCCCTTTCCAGCCTGTTTGGAGACTAGACCATGTCCGCAATCCGAACTTTCGCGTGGGTTTCCCTGATCGCCGTCGGTGCGTTCGCGGCAAGTGCGGCGTCGGCGGCTTCGCTGACCCCGGTCAACAGCGGCTTCAGCGCCAGCGGCCCGACCAACCTCACCGGCCCCGGCGGCGTCGGCGGCCCCTGCACCTCGACCTTCTACGGCAGCATCGACGCCTTCGGCAACGGCACCATCAACGGGCCGGCCTCGACCTTCGTCGGCAGCTCGCTGATCTGCAGCGTGATCAAGGGCCAGAACACCTGGCAATTGGTGCCGACCTCGCCGACCACCGGCGAGCTGCGCAACGTGCGCGTGGTCGCGCTGGGCCTGATCGCCTGCCAGGGCACGGTGCGCGGAACCCTGGTCGGGGGCGTGTTCACCTTCGACACCATCCTGCCGGGCAATTGCCGGGTCAGCGGCACGCTGACCACCTCGCCCACGGTGGGCATCGTCTGGCCGTAAGCCTGCGCGGTTGCGCAAGGCTCCGGACCTTGCGCAGCCGCTCGCCGTCGCCGGCCGCGAACCAGGGGAACGCAGGCCGCGCATCCGTCGCCCACCCACCGCTGACCTATCGCCAAGCCATCCAGCGCAGGCCGGCCGATCGCGAACGCCGCCGCGCGCCATTCCACGAGGGGAATATCCGATGCCGTCGAGTCATCCACGTTCGCCCACCGCGCCGCGGCGCCGCGCCTTGCTGCTGGCCTTGCTGTCCGGCCTGGCGGCGCAGTCCGCTGCTCAGCAGGCCACCGCCCAGCGGGCCGTCGGCCAGGACGGCGCGTCGGCGGGCGCGGCCGCCGACGCGACCACCCTGGATGCGGTCATCGTCACCGCGCAAAAGCGCGCCGAACGCATCCAGGACGTGCCGATCGCGCTGTCGGTGTTCAGCGCCCAATCCCTGGACGAACTCAAGATCGAAGGCGGCGCCGAGCTGTTGCGGGCGACCCCGAACGTGAGCTTCTCCAAGAGCAATTTCGCCAGCTACAACTTCTCGATCCGCGGCGTCGGCACCAAGGCCCTGTCGGTGACCACCGACCCCGGCGTGGCGGTGAGTTTCAACAGCACCCCGCTGATCCGAAATCGACTGTTCGAGCAGGAGTATTTCGACGTCGACCGGATCGAAGTGCTGCGCGGCCCGCAGGGCACCTTGTACGGCCGCAACGCCACCGGCGGCGTGGTCAACATGATTCCCAGCCTGCCCAGCCTCGACGGCTTCGAGGCCAATCTCAAGGGCGAGGTCGGCAACTACGACAGCCGCCGCGTCGCCGGCATGCTCAACCTGCCGGCCGGCGACAGCCTGGCGTTCCGCCTGGCCGGCGCCTGGACCCGTCGCGACGGCTACGACTACAACACCGTCACCCGTCGCGACGTCAACGACCGCGACCTGTGGTCGGCGCGCGGCTCGGCGCTGTGGACGCCGAACGAGCGCGTACGCGCCAGCCTGGTCTGGGAGCATTTCGAAGAGGACGACCGGCGCTCGCGCACCGGCAAGCAGCTGTGCCATCGCGACCCCGGCCCGGAACGGGTCGGCGCGAGCGCGACCGATGCGCCGTTCTATCGCGAATACCTCAGCCAGGCCTGCCTGCCCGGCTCGCTCTACGACGAGGGCGCTTTCGGCACGCCCAACGGCGCCAGCCTGCCGCAGATGCTGGTCGCGCCGGGTTTCGTCAAGCTCGGCTGGCTGCCGGATTTCAGCGATTTCGTTTACGCCTTGCGCGGCGGCGTGACCGCGCCGATCGACCCGTTCGGCAACGCGCGCCAGTCGCGCGACCTGCGCGAGATCGCGACCAGCTACGACCCGCGCTTCAAGGCCGAGAACGACGTGGTCCAGCTCAACTTCGATTTCGATCTCGGCAACGGCCTTGGCCTGGTCTCGCAAAGCGCGTATTCCAAGGACGATTACTACTCGACCCAGGATTACGGCCGCTTCGCTTCGGTGCCGATCTTCAGCGATTCCGACGGCGCGGTCGACGACGAGGGCAATCCGGCCTTCGCGCTGACCCCGGGCGGCGTCTACACCGATCCGCAGCTCGGCCCCTCGACCGGCTATCTGGCGGTCGACCTGAGCCGCGCGCGCAGCAAGCAGTGGTCGCAGGAGCTGCGCCTGCAGTCGGACTTCGACGGCCGCTTCAACTTCAACGTCGGCGCCAACTACCTGGATTTCGAGATCGACGAGGACTACTACGTCTTCAACAACATCTTCTCCCTGCTCGCCCAGGGCTTCTACAACCAGGACGCGCTGCGCGGCATCGCCGGCTACCCGCCGCTGGACTGCCCGCAGAATCTCGACCCGAGCCTGCCGTTCTACCTGCAATGCGTGTACATCGACCCGAACCCGATCGACCGCATCGACGGCCAGGGCCACAACTATTTCCGCAGCCGCAACATCGCCCGTACCCGCTCCTGGGCGGTGTTCGGCGAGGGCTATTGGCAGCTGTCGGACACGGTCAAGCTGACCGCCGGCCTGCGCTACACCGACGACACCAAGATCACCACGCCGGTGCCGAGCCAGCTGCTGCTGGCGCCGGGGCTGCGCGGCGGCGGCCTGGTCAACAGCGGCTACCCGGCCCTGCCCGACGTGCGCCAGAGCTGGGGCAAGTTCACCGGCCGGCTGGTGCTGGACTGGAAACCGGACCTGGCCTACACCGACGACACCCTGGTCTACGCCTCGCTGGCGCGCGGCTACAAGGCCGGCGGCACCAACTCGCCGGGCATCGGCGCCGACCCGGAGTTCCTGGGCTTCATCCCGCGCGACGCCACCTTCGCCCCGGAATACGTCAACGCTTTCGAGATCGGCACCAAGAACAGCTTCGCCGGCGGCAAGCTGCAGTTCAACGCCTCGGCGTTCTATTACGACTACCGCGATTACCAGGTCTCGCAGATCGTCGACCGCAGCGCGTTCAACGAGAACTTCGACGCGACCTCCTACGGCCTGGAGCTGGAACTGGCCTGGAAGCCGACCGACCGGCTGCGCCTGGACGCCAACCTGGGCTGGCTCAAGACCCGCATCGCCGACGGCGAGCGCTCGATCGACGTGATGAACCGCACCCAGGGCGACCCGGACTGGGTGGTGGTGCGGCCGTGGCTGCAGCAGGCGTCCAACTGCGTCGCCCCCAAGGAGTACGTCGAGCGCATCCTCGCCGTGGCCGGCGACTACAACATCGCCCCGACCATCCTCAACAACTTCTGCAGCCCCAAGTTCTTCCTCGGTGGCGACCTGTTGCCGGGCGGGTTCTACGAATCGCTATTGGGCTTCAGCTACGACCCGCGCAGCGACGGCCCCAACGGCGGCCAGGGCTTCTACGCCGACCTCGGCGGCAACGAGTTGCCGAACGCGCCGCGGCTGACCTTCAATCTGGGCGCGCAATACACCTTCCTGCTCGGCGACAGCTGGGACCTGACCTTGCGCGGCGACTACTACCGGCAGAGCAAGAGCTATGCGCGGGTCTACAACACGGTCAACGACCGGCTGCGCTCGTGGAGCAACGCCAATTTCTCCCTGACCCTGAACCTCCCGCAGTCGGACCTGAGCGTGCAGCTGTACGTCAAGAACGCGTTCGACAAGACCCCGATTACCGACGCCTTCGTCAACAGCGACGACAGCGGCCTGACCACCAACGTGTTCACCCTCGACCCGCGCATCGTCGGACTGAGCGTGCGCAAGGGGTTCTACTGAACGACGGTTCCGGGGCGTATCGAATCGGTTTCGCGGCCTGCGCCGTGCCCGTCTCCCCTCTCCTGCGGGCACGGCGCGGGTCGCCTTCCCGGCAGGGGTAGGAGCGGCGCAAGCCGCGAACGCGGGTTTGCATACCGCCGCGCTGCGATCCGCAACCTGCGCGGTCGCGGCTTGTGACCGAAGGAAATCCCGTGGGACGCCGCTCCAACCCCGAAACCATCCAATCCCGAGTCCCGAGTCCCGAGTCCCGAATCCCTAGTCCCGGCCCAAAGCCAACTCACTGCCGGGATCGAAGAAATGCATGCGCTCGGCCTCGTAGGCCAGGTGCAGTTCGTCGCCGACCTTGGGCAGGTCGTAGGGCGGCAGGCGCACGACCAGTTCCTCGCCGCCGCAGCGCAGGTTGAGGAAGGCTTCGTTGCCGACCGGCTCGACCACTTCGACCCGGGTCGCCAGGGTATCCGCGCCGGCCGCGGCCGGGCGCAGGTGTTCGGGACGCAGGCCGACGATCAGCTCGCGCCCGAGGTAGCCGCGCACGGCCTCGGCCGCCTTGCCCGCCGGGCGCAGCGGCAGTTCGATGCCGTCGGCGACGCGCAGGACCGGGCCGTCGTCGCGCTCGCCCACCACTCCGCTCAGGGTGTTCATCTTCGGGCTGCCGAGGAAGGTGGCGACGAACAGGTTCACCGGGCGCTCGTACAGCGCCATCGGCGTGTCGATCTGCTGCACGTGGCCCTGCTTCATCACCACGATCCGATGGCCCAGGGTCATCGCTTCGATCTGATCGTGGGTGACGTAGATCATGGTCGTGCCGAGCTGGCGGTGCAGGCGCGCGATCTCGACCCGCATGCCCATGCGCAGCTTGGCGTCGAGGTTGGACAGCGGCTCGTCGAGCAGGAACACCTGCGGCTGCCGGACCAGGGCCCGGCCCAGCGCCACGCGCTGGCGCTGGCCGCCGGACAGCGCCGCCGGCTTGCGCTGCAGCAGCGGCTCCAGCTCCAGCATCGCCGCCGCCGCGCCGACCCGCTCGGCGATCTCGGCCTTGCCGGCGCCGCGCAGCTTGAGCCCGAAGCCGAGGTTCTCGGCCACGCTCATATGCGGATACAGCGCATAGCTCTGGAACACCATGGCGATGTCGCGGTCCTTCGGCGGCACATCGTTGACCCGGCGCTCGCCGATGCGCAGTTCGCCTTCGCTGATCGTTTCCAGGCCGGCGACCATGCGCAGCAGGGTCGACTTGCCGCAGCCCGAGGGCCCGACCAGCACCAGCAGCTCGCCGTCCTCGATCTGGAAACTGGCATCGGCCACGCCGACATAACCGTTCGGATAAACCTTGCGCAGACGATCCAGGGTGACCTTGGCCATGAACTCTCCGACGAAAACGAGCGCGGCGGTGCATTCGGCGCCGCCCTCGGCTATTCTGCCATGTAACCGTTTACATGCGCGCCCTTCCGGTGTGCCGCGACACGGAACCGCCTCTTGCCCGAGACTCGCTGCCGCCGCCTCCACCGTACCCTCGCGCAGGGTGGGCCGTGAACCCGGCGCCCGTCCCCGTGCGCGCATCGTCGGCGTCCGCGCCGCGGCGACGCGCGCACGCCCGCGACGCCCGGCACCGTGGCCGCGATCGGATCGCCCGCGCCCACCGTCGCGCACGAGCGTGCCGGCAAGAATGCGCGATCCGCGCCGCCATCGCGCGCATCGCGGCGCGCGGCCTCGCCGCGTCCGGCCGCTATGTCGCCGGACGCCCCCGCGGCGATATGCTTGACCCCGCCTCGGCGTCCGCGCGCGCATCGGCTCGAAAGCCGGTCGCGATCGCCCGAGTTCCCCCCTTCCCCCTTTGGTCCGCGCGTTCCATGCACGACACCCTGCTGTTGTTCGGCGCCACCGGCGATCTCTCCCAGCGTTACCTGTTTCCGTCCCTGGTCCATCTGTGGCGCGACCGCCTGTTGCCGCCGAGCTTCCGCATCGTCGCGGTCGGCCGGCAAGAACTGAGCGAGGAAGAATTCCGCGCCTGGCTGCGCGAGCGCATGGCGGCCGAGGCCGCCGACGACGCCGGCGTGGTCGAAGACCTGCTGGCGCGGATCGCCTACGTCTCGGTCGACCTGCGCGACGAGGCGGCGATCGCGCAGGCGCTGTCGGCCTACGCCGACCGCCCCAGCGTCAGCTACCTGGCCACCCCGCCGGACCTGTTCGTGCCCTGCGCCCAGGGCCTGAAGGCCGCCGGCCTGCTCGACGGCGAATCGCGCCTGGTCCTGGAAAAACCGATCGGCCGCGACCTGGCCTCGGCGCGCGCGATCAACGCCGCGCTCAAGGCCTGCCTGGACGAAACCCGGATCTTCCGCATCGACCATTACCTGGGCAAGGCGGCGGTGCAGAACCTGCTCGCCCTGCGCTTCGGCAATACCTTGCTGGAAGCGGTGTGGCAGCACCGCTGGATCGAGTCGGTCGACATCCTGGTCGGCGAGACCGCCGGCGTCGACGGCCGCGAAGGCTATTACGCCCATTACGGCGCGCTGCGCGACATGGTCCAGAACCACATGCTGCAGCTGCTGGCGCTGATCGCGATGGAGCCGCCGTCGGCGCTGGACGCCGACAGCATCCGCGACGAGAAGCGCAAGGTGCTGCGCGCTTTGCGGCCGATGAGCGAGGCCGACGTGGCCGAGCACACCGTGCGCGGCCGCTACGGCGCCGGCGTGGTCGAGGGCCGCGCGGTCAAGGGCTTCGTCCACGACCAGCCGGTGGAGACCTTCGTCGCGGTGCGGACCTGGATCGACAACTGGCGCTGGGCCGGAGTGCCGTTCCGGCTGGTCACCGGCAAGCGCCTGGCCGAACGCGCGACCGAAGTGGTGGTCTCGTTCCGCCCGGTCGCGCACTGGCTGTTCGACCGGCCCAAGCGCGGCCGCGAACGTCCCAACCACCTGCGCATGCGCCTGCAGCCGGACGAGACCATCGAGCTCGGCCTGATGGGCAGCCTGGCCGCGCCGGAATGGGGCGCGCTGGAACTGCGGCCGATGTCGCTGGACTTGTCGATGTCGTCCTCGCCGCAGCGGCGCATCGCCTACGAGCGGCTGCTGGTCGACGCGCTGCGCGGCAACCAGACCCTGTTCGTGCGCGACGACGAAATCGAAGCGGCCTGGCAGTGGATCGACAGCATCGAACAGGCCTGGAGCCGCAACCGCCAGCCGGTGCTGGAGTACCCCGCCGGCTCCTGGGGCCCGACCGAAGCCGAGGCCTTCCTGCCGCCGCTCAACGGCCAGCGCGGAGGCCGCGCATGAGCGGCGCCCTGCTCGCGGACATCGGCGGCACCAACGCCCGCTTCGCCCTGTCCAAGACCGACGGCGCACGCCCGCAGTTGTGCCCGGACAGCGTGCAGGTCTTCGCCGTCGCCGATTTCCCTTCGCTGGCCGATGCGGCGCGCCACTACCTCGAGCGCAGCGGCGCCACGCCCACCCATGGCGTGTTCGCGGTGGCCGGACGGGTCGACGGCGACGAGGCGCGGATCACCAACCACCCCTGGGTGATTTCGGCCGAACGCACCCGCCTGGCGCTGGGCCTGAACCGGATCGACCTGGTCAACGATTTCGCCGCGCAGGCGATGGCGGCGTCGTTGCTGCAACCGAGCGACGTGGTGCCGATCGGCGGCGCGCGCTGGAACGGCTGGGACGACGAGCGCGACCGCACCTACGCCATCATCGGCCCCGGCACCGGCCTGGGCGTCGGCGGCCTGCTGCGCCGCGACGGCCGCTACTACCCGCTGCAGACCGAAGGCGGCCACGTCAGCTTCGCCCCGGGCACGCCGGAGGAGATCGAGGTGCTGCAGCGCCTGTCGGGCGAGTTCGGCCGGGTCTCCAACGAGCGCCTGATCAGCGGCAGCGGCCTGGTCAACCTGCACCGCGCGCTGAGCCAGATCGCCGGCGAAGACCCCGGCCCGCTGCAGCCGGCCGACATCACCGCGATGGCGCGCGAAGGCGACCCCCGCTGCCTGCGCGCGATCGACCTGTTCTGCGCGGTGTTCGGCGCCGCCGCCGGCGACCTGGTGCTGACCCTGGGCGCCTGGGACGGCGTGTTCCTGCCCGGCGGCCTGGTGCCCAAGCTGATGCCGTGGCTGGCCCATTCCGGCTTCCGCCAGCGCTTCGAGCACAAGGGCCGGTTCTCGCCGACCATGGCGCGGATCCCGACCCTGGCGGTGACCCACCCACAGCCGGGACTGCTCGGCGCCGCGGCGCTGGCGGCGCAGCGCGTGCCGACCCAGGCCTCTTAGCGAATCATCGCTGTCGCCGCCGCGCGGCGCCCCACGCGAACGGCCGGACCTTGCGACCGGCCGTTCGTGCATCCGGGTCCCGGCCCGCTCGGCGGCGCCCGCGCAAACGCCGTTTTAAAGCGCGTCGTGCGAAGATCGGCGCATGCTCGAGGACTCCCTGCCCGCGCCGCACGACCCGGCCCAGATCGCGGCCGCGCCGTACCGTTGGCACGAGCACCGCAGCATCGATCACTGGACCTGGGCCTGTGCGGTGGCGATCGCCGCCGAACTGCGGCGCGAACTGCAGCGCCGCTCGCGCGCGCGGCTGCTGCTGTCCGGCGGCACCACCCCGGCGCCGGTCTATCGCGCCCTGGCGCGCGCTCCGCTGGACTGGGCGCGGGTCGACGTCGCCCTGGTCGACGAGCGCTGGCTGCAGCCCGGCGATCCCGACAGCAACGCCTGGCTGGTGCGCCAGCACCTGCTGCGCGACAACGCCGCCGCGGCGCGCTTCGAATCCCTGACCCGGTCCGGGCAACGCATCGAAGAAGCGGTCGCCGCCGCCAATGCGCATGCGCTGCAGCCGGCCGGCGCGGTGGTGCTGGGCATGGGCGAAGACGGCCACACCGCCTCGCTGTTCCCCGGCATGGCCGGCCTGGAACGGGCCCTGGCCTCGCGCCAGGCTTATGTCGCGGTCGACGCCCAAGGCTGCCCCGGCGCGCGCGACTGGCCGCGCCGGATCAGCCTCACCCCGCGCGGCCTGGCCCAGGCGCAGGCGCGCTACCTGCTGATCCACGGCGCCGGCAAGCGCGACGCGTTCCTGCATGCGCTGGCCAGCGGCGACCCGCAACGCTGGCCGGTGCTGATCGGCCTGCAAGGCCCGGTGCCGCTGGACGTGCACTGGTACCCCTGAGCGTGATCTTTCGTGCAGCCAAGCACCGCTCTGGAGGCCACGCGGCGCGGCTTACGCCGCTCCTGCAGACGGCGATGCCACGCGACACCGCTTGTGGAGGAGCGGCGTAAGCCGCGACAAGGAACGCGCAGAACCCCCACGTCGTCGCCACTGATCGACATCGGACACCGTGGCCAAGCCGGGAGCGGTGTCGTCTGCCGTACGATCCGCGCATACGCCTCAACGCAGCTCGACCACCGCCTCCGCCGGCGCGCGCTCTAACTTCAATTCGTCGCCGGTCCACGTAGCGGTCTTTCCGTCCACCCGGGTCGCGCCCGGAGCGCCGGCGTACGGCCACTTCAGCACCACCCCGCCCGGCGGCCAGTCGAGCCCGGACGCCAGGCTCAGCCGCAGCTGTTTGCCGTCGCTGCGCAAGCGATAGCCCAACTCGCCGTAAGGCGTGCGCAAACCCTCGACCGACACGCCCTCGCCCGCCAGCCATTCCCCGGGCACGCCGGCGCCGATCACCAGCGCGCGGTCGCGGTCGCGCGTGTACGCGAACAAGTCCAGCGCCGAACGCACGTAATCCGATTCGACCCAGGCGTGCGGCAGATCGCCGACGAAAAACGGCGCGCGCGGGGTGCGCGACACCACTTCCGCCCACTGGTTCCAGGCCCGCGGCTGCTGGTCCTTGAAGAAGAACGCCAGCGCTTCGTGCGCGCGCTCGCGCCAGCCCAGGCGGACGAAACTGCCGACGGTGCGCAGCTCGTACGGGGTGTAGTCCTTCCACTGCCGGCGCCCGTCGCGGCGTTCGACGAACTCCTTCCAGTAACGTTCGAAAGTGTTGCGCAGCAAGCGCTCGGGCAACAGCCCTTGCTCGCCGCCCGGCGCCAGGGCGATGGTGGTGGAGGTCGCGTCGAAATCGCCGAGCTCGGCCGCGCCCGGCAGGTAATCGATCCGGTGCGCCTGCGCCGCGGTTTCCAGCGAGCGGTACAGGTCGGCGCGGAACTCGTCGCGCGATGCGGCGAAGGCGCGCGCCTGCTCGTCCTTGCCCAGCCACCGGGCGATGTCGACCGCGTCCTTGTAGCCGCGCAACGCCCAGAAATTGTCCCAGTACGAATGCATCGGCTTGGCCGAATAGCCCTCGTGGCTGATCGACGCCGGCATCATCCCGTAGAAGGCCGGGTTGCGCGCGCGGTTGGCCTCGGTGCGCTCGCTCAGGCGCAACTCGTCCATGTAGCGCACCGCGCCGGCCACGTGCGGCCACATCGCCTCGAGCAGGGCGCGGTCGCGGGTGTAACGATAGACCTCGGCGACGGTGAAGATCAGCTCGCCGTGGCTGTCGTTCTCCGGCACCGGGTCGCTGCCGCGGTCGTCGACGCAGCACGGCACTTTGCCGTTGTCGAACTGGTACGGCGCATACCAGCGCAGGAATTCCTCGGCCACGTCCTCGCGCCCCATGCGCAGCAGGCCCTCGCCGATCATCGCGCCGTCGCGCACCCAGGCGCGCGCGTAAGAGCGCGTGCCCGGCTGCAGGCGCGGGCCGACCCGGCTGATCAGCATGTGCGCCAGGCCGGTGCGCAAGGTGTCGACCACGTGCTGACCGGCTTTGGGAACGCGCAAGCGGACCTTGTCGAGCTTCTCGCGCCACAACGCCGCCGTGCGTTGCTGCCATTGCTCCGCCAGCGCCGGATCGCGTTGCGGCCAGAAGCCGTCGCCGCGCCTGGGCAGCTCCACCGCGACCTCGCGGGTTTCGCCGGGCGCCAGCCGCATCGGGTACAACAGCACCGCCGACGCCAGCCCGGTCGGATCGTCGACCCGGTCCTGGTCCGGCCACGGCGCCGGCGAGCGCAGGCGTTCGACCGCCTCGCCGCTGTGCAGGGCGGTGGCGAAACCCGCCGCGACCGGGGTCAGCGACTGCAGCGCCGGCCGGCCGTCCGCGCTCACCCGGCCCGCCGCCAGATCGAGCTCGATCGTGCCGATCGCGCCGACGCCGCCGGTGGTGCTCAGGAACTGGGTCGGCGGATTGACCTGCAAGGGCCGCAGCGCCAAGGCCAGGGTCGCATCGCGCGCCCGTGCGCCGTCGTTGCGCAATCGGTAGCGGGCGACGATGCGTTGGTCCTCGCCGGGGGCGCCGGTTTCGGGCGCGAACGCGACGATGTCCAGGCGCAGGTCATCGGCCTGCCACGACACGCCGGGGATCGGCAGATAACCGTCCTGCAGGCCCTGGCCGAGCTCGGCGTCGGCCCAGGTCAGCAGCCGGCCATGCGCCGAGGCGCCGGCGCCGCGATCGCTCAACAGGAACGGTTCGACGCTGAAGCCGCCCTTGTTCGGCTCGATCGCGCCGTCCTCGCCGATCAGGCTCTGCACCGCGCCGCCGTCGGTGCCGAACAGGGTCCAGTACGGTTGCTCGCCGCTGAAGCCGCGCGGATAGCTTCCGCGCGGCGCGCGCTGGGCCAGTTGCCTGACGTAATCGTTCGGCGTCGCCGCGAACGCCAGCGGCTGCACGCTGATCTCGGCCAGGCCGAAGCCCGGTCCGCTGCCGTGCAGCGGCCGCAGGCGCAGATACCGCGCCTCGCTCTCCGGCAGCGGCAGCAGGTCGCTGCCGCCGTTGCCGCCGCTGACCGCATAGGCTTCGCGCCAGCGCCGGCCGTCGTCGGACAGCTCGATCCGGTAATCCGAGGCGAACCCGTCGTCGGCCCATTGCAGCGCCAGGCCGCCGAATTCGCGCACCCGGCCCAGGTCCAGGGTCAGCGCCGGATCGGGCGCGACCTGGAAACCGGCGCGCCAGGCAGTGGCCGGATCGCCGTCGGTCGCGAACGCCGCGCGGCTGCCCGCCGCGCTGGACGTCGCCGAGACCGCACCAGTCAACGGCGCGTCGTCGTCTTTGGGCAGGGCCTGGAAACGCAGTTCGTCGAAGCACACCGAGCCCTTGCCGCCGACGCTGTTGTAGACGGTGAATTCGAGCTTGGCGCTGCGGCGCAGGGCCGGGTCCGGCGCCGGCCCCCAGGCGCGGCTGATGTGGCGCTGCTTGTAGGCCACCGGCGTCCATTGCCTGGGGTAGACGTAGCGCGGCTTGTTGACCCACCACACGTTGTCGCCGCTGGCGTCGACCAGCTTGAATTGCAGGTCGTTGTCGGGCGAATCGCCGCGCAGGCGGAAATCGAAACGGTAGTTGTCCGGGTACTCGACCGGCAGTTCGCGCTGCAGCCCGGCGTAACCGGACACGCCGTTGAAATCGTAGTCCAGGCACAGGCCGCGGCCCTGCGCGCCATCGACCGGACGCAGGCTCGCCCGAACCTGGTTGGACGTCACCACCGTCCACGGCGCCGCCGATTCGAAGCCGTCGAGCAGGCGCGACGCCCCCTGCGCCGCCGCCGCCGGCAGGCCGATCGCGGCCAGCAGCGCCAGCGCGCCGATCCGCAGCGGCCGCGCCGCCGCCGAGCGCGCGGCGACCGCCGCGCTGCCTAGTGTCGCCATCATTCGCACCTCTGTGCCGCGTCGTGCGCGGCCTGTTCGCGCACGCGGCGCGGTCGCGGCGGCGTCGGCTTCAGCCCTTGACGCTGCCCACCAGCAGGCCCTGCAGGTAGTAGCGCTGCAGGGCCAGGAACAGCAACAGCACCGGCACCACAGTCACCACCGAACCGGCCATCATCATTTCGTTGTCCTGCACGTGCTCGCGCGACAGCGACGCCAGCGCCACCGGCAGGGTCTGCAGGCTGTCGTCGCTGAGCACGATCAGCGGCCACATGAAATCGTTCCAGGCGCCGAGGAAGCTGAAGATCGCCAGGGTCACCAGGATCGGCCGCAGCACCGGCAGCACGATCTGGAAGAAGATCCGCCACTCGCCGGCGCCGTCGATGCGCGGCGCCTCCAGCAGCTCGTCGGGGATCGAGCGCGCGTACTGGCGCACCAGGAAGATGCCGAAGATCCCGGCCATGCCCGGCACCACCGCGCCGGCGTAGCTGTTGATCAGGCCCATCTGCTTGAGCATCAGGAACAGCGGCATCATCGACACCTGGGCCGGGATCACCAGCGCCGCCAGCAGCAGCCGGAACACCCGCTCGCGCCCGGCGAAGGCGAGCTTGGCGAAGGCGTAGCCGGCCAGCGTGTTGAGCAGCACCGCGATCGCGGTGACCAGGGTCGAGATCAGGAAGCTGTTGAGCAGGTAGCGGCCCATGCCCATGCGCGAGAACAGCTCGGCGTAGTTGTGCAGGGTCGGCGCCGACGGCAGCAGCGGCGGCGGGAACGCGCTGGCCTCGCCCGGCTGCATCAGCGACACCGCCAGCATCCACAGCAGCGGCGCCACGCTCAGCGCCGCCAGCGCGATCAGCAGGCCGTTGACGATGGCCCGGGCCAGCCAGGCCGGCATGCCCGCCTCGTTCATTCGACCCCCTTGCGGCGCGCGATCCACATCAGCGCGCTGGTGGTCGCGGTCATCAGCACGAACAGCAGGAAGGCCACCGCCGAAGCGTTGCCCAGGTTCCACCACTTGAAGCCTTCTTCGTACATCAGGTACAGCACGCTGACCGTGCTCTGCAGCGGGCCGCCCTGGGTGATCACGTAAGGCTCGGCGAACAACTGGAAATACCCGGCCAGGGTCAGGATGCTGACCATCAGCAGCACCGGGCCGAGGATCGGCAGGGTGATGTGGCGGAACTGCCGCGCCGGGCTGGCGCCGTCGATGCGCGCCGCCTCGTACAGGTCCTCCGGGATCGCCTGCAGGCCGGCGAGGAAGATGATCATGTTGTAGCCGAAGTTCTTCCACACCGCGAACAGGATGATCGCCGGCATCGCCCAGTCCGGATCGCCGAGCCAATCCACCGGATCGATGCCGAACTGGCCCAGGCCCCAGTTGATCAGGCCGTAGCGGGTGTGCAGCAGATAGCGCCAGATCACCGCCACCGCGACCACCGTGGTCACCACCGGGGCGAAGAACGCGGTGCGGAACAAGGGCTTGAACCAGGCCAGGCGCGAATGCAGCAGCAATGCCGCGCCCAGCGACACCGCGATCGACAGCGGCACGCCGACCGCGACGAAGTACAGGGTGTTGCCCAATGCGCTCCAGAACAGCGGGTTGCGCAGCAGGTTCAGATAGTTGTCGAAGCCGACGAAGCGCAGGTTCTCGCTATTCGCCAGGGCGTAGATGTCGAAGTCGGTCAGGCTCAGCGCCAGCGCCGCCAGCACCGGCACGGCGAAAAACACCCCGATCACGCTCAAGGCGGGGGCGGCGAACACCCAGCCGGCGGTGGACGGCTTCATCCGCCCTCCCCGGCCGCGTCGGCCGCGTCGGCCGCGTCGGCCGCGGCGCCGATGCTGCGATGGTCGAGCATCCAGCGCCGCTTCTCCAAGATCCGGTCGGCGCGGCGGTCGAGCTCGGCCGCGGCCTCGTCGACGCTGAGCCGGCCGTTGGCCAGTTGCTCGCCGACCAGCTTGATCTCCATCGCGATGCGCTCCCATTCCGGCACCTTCGGCGTCGGCCGCGCGCGTTCGAGCTGGTCGCGGAACGCGCGCGCATACGGGTCGGCGACCAGCGCCGGCGCATTCCACGAGGCGCGCCGCGGCGGCAGGTTGCCGCTCAGGCCGTGAAAGCGCACTTGCACCTCGGGCTCGGACAGATACGCGATCAGTTTCCAGGCTGCATCCGCCTGCGGCGAGCCGCGGAACAGCACGAAGCTGGCGCCGCCGGCCACCGACGCGCCCGGGCCGTGCTCGCCGGGCAAGGGCATGGTCGTCCAGCGGTCCTGCAGGTTCGCCGGCAGGCGTTTCTTGAACTCGGCGATGTTCCAGGGGCCGTTGACGTAGAAGCTGAAATAGCCGCGGCCGAACTCGTTCCAGACATTGGCGATCTGGGTGTTGCTGGCCAGCGGCGCCCACTTGCGATCGAAGGCCTCGCGGTAGAACGCCAGCGCGCGCTTGAAGCCGGGGCTGCGGAAATTGCCGTAGCGGCCGTTGTCGCGCAGCAGCGGATCGGGCGACTGGATGCCCAGATTGAGCAGCGGTTCGGGCTCGTTGAGCGGAAACAGCACCGCGTAACGGTCCGGCCCGACCTTGCGCTTGATCGCGGCCATCGCCTGCCGCCACTCGGCCCAGGTCGCCGGCGGCCGCTCGACCCCGGCCTGAGCGAGCAGGTCCTTGCGGTAGTACGGCAGGCGGGTCTCGACGTACCACGGCACCGCGTAGGTGCGGCCGTCGATCACGCCGGTGTCCCAGGCGCCGGCGAAGTAGTCGGCGCCGCGCGGGCCCGAGCTGCCGGCCAGGCGCCGGTCCAGCGGCTCCAGCGCGTCGAGCAAGGCGAACTCGGAAATCCAGGTGTTGCCGATCGCGCCGACGTCCGGCAGCGAATCGCCGGCGAACGCGGTCAGCAGCTTCTCGTGCGCGGCGGTGATCGGCAGTTGCTGCACTTCGACCCGCAGCTGCGGATTGCGCCGTTCGAACTCGGGAATCAGGCGCTGCACGACTTCGCCTTCGAAGCCCATCGCCCAGAACTTAACCACTGTGCGCCGGTCGCCGGTATCCGAGCAACTGCCCAGCAGCAACGCCAGCAGTGCCGCCGCGATCGTCCGCCACACCCGCGCCCCCTCCCCGCATCGCTCACTTCGTTCCCCCCTTCGGAAAAGGGTGAGAGCGTGCGTCAGCGAACCGAAGGTTCGCGCATGATCGAACGCCAGCAGGCTGTGCCTGCTGGCCGGACGGGCTAGGGGCGATTCGCCTTTGCGTGACGCATCACGCAGCCGCATCGGCGACGCAACGCCAGCGCCGTCGATACGCCTGATGCCTGGCGCCCCCGTTCTCACGCCCTCATTCCGGCTTCGGCGCATTGTGCTTGGCCGGCGCGTTGCCGCGGTTGGCGCGCGATTCCGCCTCGCCCAGCGCGCGCGCCGTGGCCGGGTCGATGGTGCCGGACGGCTTGGCCGCCGGCGCGGCCTCGGCTTCGCCCGGCTTGGCCCCGTCCTTGCCCGACGCGGCGTCCTTCGGCGTCAGCCAGCCGCCCTTGAACCCGGCGCGCTGCAGGCCCTCGCGGATGTAGGGATTGCGCTTCATCACGTTCCACACGAACTCGTTGCGGTAGTTCGTGATCATGGTCAGGATCGGTCCCTGGTCGATGCCGATGTAATCGCTGGCCACCCAGCCCTGGTCCGGCACCAGCCGTCCGGTCTTGAGCGGGATGTCGTACTTGAAGCTGGGATTGAACGAATCCAGGAAACCGTAGCTGGAGTAGATGAACTCGCCGTAGCGCTCGTGCATCGACACCGTGGTCGGGATCACGATCTCCGGCGCGAACGGCAGCGAGGCGATCGCCGCGGTCGGGGCGATGGTGCCGTCGTCGAAGTTCTCGCGCAGGCCGGCGCCGCGCGCCGAGTAATGGCGGAACTGGCGCTGCTCGCCGCGATACTCCTGCAGGGTCTGCTGCGGGCCGTCGCTGGCGGTCAGGCCCCACAGCTCGGGGCCGTAGTCCTCCCACTTCATCGGATTGGCGATCGCATAAGCGCGCTGGGCGTAGGCGGCGCGGCGGCTGTTCTCGAAGTAGTCGATCCCGCGCTCGCGCATGTAATCGTCCTGGATGCCGCGGAAATCGATCCAGACGTGGCTGTACTGGTGGCCGAACAGCGGGCCGAAGGCCAGGAACTCCTCGCCCTGGTACACGCCCCAGACGTCGTTGTAGGTGCGCGTCCACACCGTCCAGGCTTCCGGCTCGACCGGATGGGTCGGCGAGCCCAGCGCCAGCACGTACAGCAGCATGGCCTCGTTGTAGCCCATCCAATCGTGCTTGATGAAGCCCGACTCGGGGAACCAGCCCATCGAGATCAGCGGCTTGTTCTGCTGCAGCCACTGCCAGTCCACCCGCTTGTACAGGGTGTCGGCGATCGCCCGGATTTCCTTCTCGCGAGCGTCGTCGCGATCGTAGTAGGACTGGGCGAACAGCACGCCCATCATCAGCAGGCCGGTGTCCACGCTCGACAGCTCGACCCAGCTGTCGTAGCGCTGGCCCTTCTGCATGTCGAGGAAGTGATAGTAGAAGCCCTTGTAGCTGCCCTTGCCGCTGGCCTGCGGGCCGCTGGGCAGGTCGCGCAGGAACTTCAGCGTGGTCAGGGTGCGGTCGACCGCCTGGGTGCGGCTGACCCAGCCGCGCTCGATCCCGATCGGGTACGCGGTCAGGGCGAAGCCGACCGAGGCGATGCTGGCGAACGGCCGCGACGGATAGCGGTCGGGGGTCAGCCCGTTCTGCTCGTTGCTGGTGTCCCAGAAGAACTGGAAGGTGCGCTTTTCGATGTCGCGGAACAGCGGCGGCAGCTCCAGCCGCTCTTGCTTCAACGGCTCCACCGTCACCGGTTCCGGCGTCACGATCGGCTGGGTCTGCGATTGCGTCTCGGGCTTCTTGCAGGCCGACAGCGCCAGCAACAGCGCGCCCAGGACCGCGAAGGAAACTGCTCGTGTTGCCGGCTTGACGCGTCGCATGAAAAACCCAAGACCCCTGTCTTTGATTGAATCGAACTCTAGGAAGCGGCGCCGGCCGCGATCGCGGCCGACGCGCGCGGCATCACCAGCTGAAGCCCATCGACAGCTTGAACATGCGCGTCGGCAGGATGATGCCGTCCTGGTGCTCGCCGAACTTGGCGTTCGGCGCGCCCAGGCGCCCGGCATAGGTTTCGTACTGGTTGTAGTTGCGCTCGTTGGTGACGTTGAGCAGGTCGCCGCGGATGCGGAACTTGATCCCGGCGCCGGTATCGAACTCCTTGCTCACCGCCAGGTCGAGTTGCTTGAAGCCGATCGTGTCGTCGGGCTTGAACTGGTCGGTGAAGCACTGGCCGTCGTTGCCGGCCGGCGCCTGCGAGCAATTGACGAAGTAGTAGCCGGTCGGGCTGGCCACGGTCAGCTTGCCCGAGAACGTCAGCCCCCACGGACCATCGTAAATGCCGGTGGCGACCAGGCGATGGCGCGGCACGCCCTTGGCGTCGTGCCAGCCGAAGCCGGCCAGGCTGGGATGGTCGAGCGAGAACGACTCGCCGTTCTCGCGATTCTCCTCGGCGTCGGTCAGCGTATAGGCCACGGTCACGCCCCAGCCCGACTCGCGGGTATAGGGCTTGTCGATCTTGACCAGCAGCGAATTGGCGCGGGTCTCGATGCCGTTGACGCCGAGGATCAGCGCGCGGCCGAAGCCCGGGATGCCGTTGCCGAACGGCGCGCCCCACTGCGCGCCCGGCGGATAGAACGAACCGTCGGGACGGCGGTTGCCGAGCAGGAAGGCGAAGCCGTCCTTGCTGACGATGCGCGACAGGCCGACGTCGGTCTGCCATTCGGTCTCGCCGATGGTCAGCGCGTTGCGCATGCCGATGCTGAACTGATCCGAGTACGGGGTCTTCAGATCGTTGTTGAGCAGGAACACCTCGCGGCCGTTGTTCGGATTCGCCGCGACCAGGGCTTCCAGCGCCGCGCGGTCGAAGTAGCGCGGATCGAAGGCCAGGCAGTCGCGGACGCCCGGGGTGCAGGCATGGCCGGGTTGGTTGAAGCGGAACGAATAGGTCGGGAAGGTGCCCTTGGTGGTTTCCAGCTGCAGGTTGTTGAAGATGTTGCGGTCGTAGGCGCGGCCGGCGCCGCCGTAGATCACGTGGCGCTGGTCGGCGTTGAGATCGTAGGAGAAGCCCAGGCGCGGCTGGAACGCGTCCTTGAAGTTGCTGCGCTCGCGGCCGGTGCTGATGTAGTCGTTGAGATCGATGCCGCCCAGGGCGAGGGTCTGGCGATAGCTCTGCCCGGCCGGCGCGCGCGGGTCCTGGCTGTTGAGCGCGGCGACCACGTCGGCCGGGGTGCGGTAGTCGGTGTAGACGTCGCTGGTCTCGTAATCCCAGCGGATGCCGAGGTTCAGGGTCAGCTTGTCGTTGACCTCCCAGTCGTCCTGGATGTAGATGCCGAACTGCTTGTTGCGCGACTCGACGCTGCCGTCGGCGATGCCCGGCAGGCCGGCGCCGAATCGGACCAGGTAGGGCGCGCCCAGGTCGCGGTCGATGTCGTAGAAGAACTGCGGGTTGTAGGGGATCTGCTCGGCGGCGCTGATGTCGATGCGCTTGTACTTCAGCCCCATCTTGACCGTGTGGTAGCCGTGCCACTGCAGGTCGGTCAGGGTCAGGTCGTCCTGGAACGAATAGCCCTTCTGCGCCTTGTTCTGGAAGTTCTCGCCGGGGCCGGCGTTGAGCACGCGCTTGCCGCCGTTGGAATCGATGTCGGCGCGGGTCAGCACATAGCCGTTGCCGAAGGCGTTGGCGCGCGGGTTGTAGCTGGCGTCCTCGTAAGTCAGGTGGGCGTCGTTGATCCAGCCCTGGCCGGTGTACTGGTAGCGCAGATCCAGGCGCTTGTCGCTATTGTCCTTGGCGGTGCCGAACGGCACGGTGTTGATGCCGTCGACGCCGGTGATCTCGGTCTCGTCGCGGTACTTGCCGGTCAGTTCGAAATAGTGGTTGTCGCCGAGCAGCCAGTCGATCTTGGCGAAGTACAGGTCTTCCTTGAACGGTGCGTTGACGCCGCCGACCAGCGACTGGAACTGCGCCGGCAGCTGGGCCACGCTCACGCCCTCGCCGGGCTTGATCGTGAACGGCGTGTTGTATTCCTTGGCCTCGTAGGCGACGAAGAAGTGCGCGCGGTCGCGCAGGATCGGGCCGCTGAAGGAAACGCCGTACTGCTCTTCCTTGGAGTCGGTCTTGCGCCCGGCCTTTTCCTCGGCCGGGGTCGGCGAGCGCCACTTCTCGGCGGTGTAGTCCCAGAAGAAGTCGCCGTGGAATTCGTTGCCGCCCGAGCGCGTCACCGCGGTGATCGCGGCGCTGCTGAGCTGGTCGAACTCGGCCTTGTAGTTCGAGGTGATGACCTTGTATTCGCCGATCGCCGACTGCGGGAACGGGTTGCCGCGGGTGTCGTCCTGGCCGCCGACGCCGCCGGGCAGGACGTAGTTCTTCTGGCCGACGCCGTCGATGTAGACGTTGACCCCGTTGGAGCTCTGCGCGCCGCTGCGGATCGAGGTCGAGCCGTTGCCGGACTGGACGAACTGCACGCCCGGCACGGTGTCGGCGAAGGCGAGGAAGTTGCGCGTGCCCTGCGGCAGCGATTCGATCTGCTTGGTGCTGATGTAGGTCGCGTTCTCCGAGGTGCGCACCTCGGCCAGCGCTTCGCTGGTCACCGTGACCTTGTCCAGCTCGGTCGCTTCGCCCGCCGGCGCGGTCTCGGCGAGGCCGCCGGTGGAAACGTTGAGCGTGGCCGACTGGCCGACCGCGACGGTGACGTTGCGCGAATTGGTCTTGCCTCCCGCGTCCACGTCGATGCGATAGGTGCCCGGCGGCAGACCGGCCAGGGTGTAGTTGCCGTCGGCGCTGGTCTGCACCTTGCGGCTGAGGCCGCTGGCCAGGTTGGTCGCGGTGACGTTGGCGTTGGCGGCCGGGCCGGCGTCGCCGCTGACCACGCCGCGGATGGTCGCGGCGGTGCTTTGCGCCAGCGCGGCCGGCGCGGCCATCGCCAGGCAGCCGGCCAGGGCGCAGGCCAGCAGGCTGCGGCCGGGTCTTTGCATCGGGTTGCGCGGGGTCGTTGGGTTCATATGCTTTCCTCCCTCCAAGGAGCACGTACAGCAAGTCGTTGCGGTGGAGCGGCGTTTGTGTAATCGCTTACAGCCGCAGCCAAATTTTTTTCCGCGCGGATCAGCCGTCGCCCCCTCGACGCATGCCCGATTCGCGAACGATCAGTTCCGGCTGCAGCAGTTGCGTTTGCCGCGGTTCGTCGGTGGTTGGCGCCGCGTCCTGCGGCGCCGGGTCGGCGGTGAGCTTGCTCAACAACAGGCGCGCCGCCCGCGCGCCCAATTCGGCGATATTGACCCGCATGGTCGTGAGCGTCGGGTGCACGTAGCGGGCCAAGGGAATGTCGTCGAAACCGGCCACGGCGACGTCGTCGGGCACCTTCAGTCCGGCCTGGGCGAACGCGAACAAGCAACCCAGGGCCATCATGTCGTTGGCCGCGAACACCGCATCGGGGCGTTGCGGCGCCGCCAGCAGCGCCTGTCCGGCGCGATGGCCGGAGGCTTCGTCGAACTCGCCCGGCAGCACCCATTCGGCGGCCTCGGGCAGGCGCCGCGCCAGCGCTTCGCGATAACCGCGCAGTCGCTCGTGGGCGTCGTAGTTGGCTTCGGGGCCGGCGATGAAAGCGATCCGGCGGTGGCCGCAGTCGATCAGATAGTCGACCATCGCCTGGGCGCCGCCGTAGTTGTCGATGCTCAGCGACATCGGCCCCGGCACGGCATCCTGCGAATTGATCAGCACCACCGGCAGCGCGCTGTCGAGTTCTTCGGCGACGGTGGTCTGCGCCTGCGCGTACGGCGACATCACCAGCAGGCCGTCGACCCGTCCGCGCATCGCGCGCAAGGCGGCGACCTGCTCTTCCGGGCAGCCGTGGTAGCTGGACACCAGCAGGTGCAGGCGGTGTTCGCGCGCGATCTGGTCGACGCCGCGCACCAGTTCGGAGAAGAATTCGCCATGCAGGTCCGGCAGGACCACGCCCAGGGTCTGGGTGCGCCGGCTGCTGAGGCTGCGCGCCGCGGCGTGCGGCGTATAGCGCAGGTCGCGGGCCACGGCGAGCACGCGCCGGCGCACCTCTTCGGCGACGTTGCCGTGGCCGTTCAAGGTTCGCGACACGGTCGCCACCGACACCTGCGCCGCGCGGGCGACGTCTTTGATCGTCACGCTCACCACGTTCCTGGACCGCCCCTCTCGCGGTGGGAAAGTGGGCCGACTGTAAACGTTTTCAGCCACGAGTGTAAAGCGCCCGTTAGCCGCGCCCTTCCGGGGCCATTATGCTGCGTCGCGACAAAACCGTCGACGCTTCGATGCGGCCGATGATCGAAACCGCGCAGCGCGTCGCAGGGGCGCGGCGGGCGCGATCAGCGCGAGGCTTCGGCGGGCGTGCGCGCGCTGATCGCCAGCGCGTGGATATCGGTGTTCATCAACTCGCCGACCGCGGCATAGACCGCGCGATGGCGCGCGATCGGGCTGAGCCCGGCGAAGGCCTCGCTGACCACCGCGACGCGGAAGTGGCCGCGCCCGTCCTGGGCGCCGGCGTGGCCGGCATGGCGGTGGCTTTCGTCCTCGATCTCCAGCGCCTGCGGCGCCAGCGCGGCCTCGATCGCGGCGCGGATCGCGGCGACGCGCCGCTCGCGCGGCAACGGCCCGGCGCTCACGGCAGCACCTTGCGGAACGGCCGCACCTCGACCCGCGCGTAGACGCCGGCCTCCACGTACGGATCCGCGTCGGCCCAGGCGCGCGCGGCCTGCAGCGATTCGAACTCGGCCACGATCAGGCTGCCGCTGAAACCGGCCGGGCCCGGATCTTCGGCGTCGATCGCCGGGCACGGCCCGGCCAGCAGCAGGCGGCCCTGGTCGCGCAGCGCTTCCAGCCGCGCCAGATGCGCGGGGCGCGCGGGACCGCGCCTGGGCAGCGCATCGGCGACGTCGTAACCCTCGATCAGATACCACATGGCGACCAGCGACCTCGTAAGCGGGCAAGGCCCGCATTCTAACGGCGTCGCGCGCGCGACCGGCGCTGCCGGATGCGGCGCGTCGACGCCCTGCCCTCGTCCGCTCCTGCGGGGCACCCTCTCCCGCTCGCGCGAAAAGACCGCAACCTCGTATCAGCCCCTTTCCCGCTTGCGGGGTGAGGGGCTGCGCTTGCGAGCCACCGGCTCGCGCGGCACCGAACGCCCCAACGCCGTGCGTTCGGGCCGGGATGGGGCTGGGGTGAAGGCTGCGGGCGATCCCGCGCTTCGCATGCCGCCGTCTCGCCGCCCTTCTCCCGCCCCCAAACGACACGGCCCGCACCGTCGCCGATGCGGGCCGCGCTTCACGCCGGGTGCGACCAACTCAGGCGGTCATCGGCCGCTGCGCCTGCGCCTGGCTCGGCTGGGCGACCTGCGGCGCCATCGCCGGCACGTCCTGCTGCAGCTTCTGGGTCGACTGCTCGACGCTCTGCTGCACCGCCTGATCGCGGTCGGCGAAGGCGCGCCGGTGGCCGGGGTCGGTCGGCTCGCCCTGGACCGCGAACAGGCCGGTGCCGCTGGCGTTGGGCACCACGTGGTCGATCCGGTTCATGCCGCTGACCCGCGCGTCGTAGGTCAGCGTGGCCGCCGCGCGCTCCAGGTCCTGGTGATTGCGGAACCCGCCGAGCTTCTCCAGGCCGGTCACCGCTTGCCGGTACATGGCGTTGTCGGGGTGGTTGGCGTCCGACAGCAGCGGCGAGCGCGCCGGATCGGCCGAACGCGCCGGCGCATCGGCGCGCTGGGCGTTGCGCAACGCGTTGAAGGTGTCGCGGCCGACGATGCCGTCGTCTTCCAGGCCGTGCGCGCGCTGGAAGGCCTGCACGGCCTCCTTGGTGCGCTGGCCGAACTTGCCGTCGGCGGTCAGGGCGTGGCCGGCCGCATCGCGGAAGCCGAGCTGGTTGAGGCGGTCCTGCAGGTTCTGCACGTCCGGGCCGCGTTCGTCCTTGCGCAGCACGCCGTCGGCCATCGCCTCCGGGCGCGGCTGCGAGCCGTTGCCGCCGGGGTTGTGCACGCTGCGGCCGTTGCCGGACACGTCGCTGACCCGGGCCGGGCCGGTCAGGTTGTCCTGCGCCGGCGGGCGCCGGTCGGTGGTGATCGCGCCGCTGTCGAGGTCGCGCACGTAGCGCTCCATCTGCGGCAGGTAGCTGGTGTTGATGTCGATGTGGACGTGCTTGCCGAACGCGCTGGGATTGCCGTTGTTGAAGCCGCCCTGGATGCCGACCGACTGGCCGTACTCGATCCGGTCGCCGGCCTGCAGGTGGGTGTTGCGCAGGTCCAGGTGACGGTACTGGGCGATCATCTCGCGGTTCGGATCGCTGGCCGGTCGGTCGTAGATCTGGACGATGCCGTCGCTGGGATCGACCCGGCCGATGTAGCCGCTGGCGACCGCGGGCACGGCCACCGAACTGGAACCGCCGGCCTGCAGGACGAAGTCCTTGGACACGTAGTAGTCGCCGTCGCGCGAGACGGTCGGCGTGCCGCGGTAGTTGCCGAGCAGCTCTTCGCGCTCGCCGTTGACCGTGCCGTAGACGCGGCCGCGTTCGTTGCCGCGGCTGGGGTGATGGCGCTCGAGGTCTTGGTAATCGTGGACGTGTTCCACATTACGGCCGACCGATTCGACGATCGAATATTTGGGCATCGTAACTTCTCCTTGTCGTTGGTGGTTCCGGGCTTCCGCTGCCGTTGCCGGCGACAGCGGCGGCAGGCGTCAGCGCAGCTGTTGGCTCAGCTGCCAGCACCCTTGTTCGAACGTGAATACATAGGCTTCCGGCGCCCCCTTGGTGCTGGCGACGTCGTCGTCGGGGGTGAATTCGGCGCGGACGAAATCGACCCGCATGCGATCGCCGTCGAGCTTGCGCCGGCTGTCGATGCGTTCGAGCTGGCCGGGGTCTTTGCCCGGCTCGTCGTAGACCCACTGGCTGTCGACCAGGGCGATCCGGAACGGGTCGGCCTGTTCGCGCGGCACGCTGCGGCCGGGCTTGGCCGGATCGCGCAGGTCGCGGATCTCGAGCTGGGCGGCGGTATAGCCGGCGCGCACCGCCGGATCCTGGACGTAGCGTTCGAAGAAGGCGCCGAAGCCGTCCTCGCTGCGCTGGCAGGCTTCGGCCGGCAGCGCAGGACGCGCGGCGGGCGCCGCGGCCGGGGCGGTCGCCGGAGCGGCCGCAGTGGTGTCCGCCGCGGGTGCGGCGGCGGCCGTCGCGGGCGCGGAGGCTTGCGGGGCCGCGGCCCGATCGCAGGCGGCCAGGCTCAACGCCGCGGCCAGCGCCAGGGCGAGCGTGGTGGCTTCCTTCATCTCAATACCAATCCGTAGGTTGTTCCCCGTGGCACAGTCTAATCGCAGTGCGGCATGCGCGGGAAACCCCGGCCCGCCTGGGCCGGGGCCGCCGGTCCGTGGCGGCGGCGTTCAGGCCGGACGCTGGACAGTGCCGGCCCCAGCCCTTACCCTAACTGTCAATGCCCCAGGCCAGCCGCAGCGGCCCGTCGCGACCGGCCCCACCCCGTCGCCACGTTCAGCACCCGTACTCCCACGCACACCATCGGTGCGCCGGTACGCCGTGCCAAGCTGCAGTGCACCGGCCGGCGCCCGCAACCTCCTCCGCCTGAGACCGTCGCCCCGCGCGCCGGCAGGCCGGGACCGTTCGGGCCAAAGCACACGACTTTTGAGTGGCCCGTAGCACCCGTAGGGAACCCGATCCGGTCTTCGCACGACCCCGGGCGGCGTCCCGATGCGGCCCTGTGCCGCAAGCCTCGTCGCAACTGCAGTGCCCACGGCCCGGAGGGGCCGGCCTCGAATGACCAACGATTCCGCGCCCGCCGCGACCGAACCCACGCCAGCGCCGACGCCGCCGCAGCAGCAGGAAATGCCGCTGGCGGTGGTCCACGGCCAGCCGGTTCTGCAGATCCCGCAGGATCTGTACATCCCGCCGGACGCGCTGGAGGTGATCCTGGAGGCCTTCGAGGGCCCGCTCGACTTGTTGCTGTACCTGATCCGCCGGCAGAACCTGGACATCCTCGACATTCCGGTGGCGGACATCACCCGCCAGTACGTCGACTACATCCAGGCCATGCACGAGATGCGCTTCGAGCTGGCCGCCGACTATCTGGTCATGGCCGCGATGCTGGCCGAGATCAAGTCGCGCATGCTGCTGCCGCGCGCGCCCAACGAGGAAGGCCTGGAGGAGGACCCGCGCGCCGAACTGGTGCGCCGCCTGCAGGAGTACGAGCGGTTCAAGAAGGCGGCCGAGGACATCGACACCCTGCCCCGCCAGGACCGCGACACCACGCCGGTGCAGGCCTTCGTGCCGGACCGGGCCGCGGTCAAGCTGCCGCCGCCGGTGGAGCTGCGCGAGATGCTGCTGGCCCTGCACGACGTATTCAAGCGTGCCGAGCTGTACACCCAGCACGCGATCAAGCGCGACGCGTTGAGCGTGCGCCAGCGCATGGGCGAGCTGCTCACCCGCATGTCCGACGGCGTGTTCCATCGCTTCGAGACCTTGTTCACGGCCGAAGAGGGCCGGCTCGGGGTGGTGGTCACCTTCCTCGGCCTGCTGACCCTGGCCAAGGAACAATTGATCGAGATCGTCCAGGACGGGCCGCTGGCGCCGATCTACGTCAAGTCGCTGGCGCTGATGACCGACCCGGCGGAAATCGAACTCAGCAGCGAGTTCGACGACGCTGCCAACGACGAACAGGCGCCATGACCGCGTCCGCACCGACGCCCTCGGCTTCGACTTAAGGCTTTATCGCTTCCCGATTCCCGATTCCCGATTCCCCATTCCCGACTTCCCCGGCCCGCATGGACCAACTTCTAGTCACCCGCATCGTCGAAGCCGCCCTGCTCGCGGCCAACCAGCCGTTGACGCTGGCGCAACTGCATGCGCTGTTTCCGGAAGATCAGCCGCCGCCGCCGGACAGCGTCGAGACCGCGCTGCAGACCCTGCGCGAAGGCTGCGCCGAACGCGGCGTGGAACTGGTCGAGGTCGCCTCCGGCTTCCGCTTCCAGGTCCAGGCCGACGTGCACGCCTGGGTCGCCCGGCTGTGGACCGAACGCCAGACCCGCTACACCCGCGCCACCCTGGAAACCCTGGCCCTGATCGCCTACCGCCAGCCGATCACCCGCGGCGAGATCGAACAGGTGCGCGGGGTCGCGGTCAGCAGCAACATCATCAAGGCGCTGGAAGAGCGCGAGTGGATCCGCGTCGTCGGCCACCGCGACGTGCCCGGCAAGCCGGCCCTGTTCGGCACCACCAAGGCCTTCCTCGACTATTTCGGCCTCAAGCGCCTGGACGACCTGCCGCCGCTGTCCGAACTCAAGGACATCGGCGAGCTCGAACCGCAGCTGCCGCTCGACGGCGCGCCGATCGCCGCCGGCGGCATCGCCACGGGCGACGGCGAAGCCGGCGCTGAAGGCGCCCCCGGCGTCGGCGAGGCCGCCAACCAGGACCAGGCCGACAGCGACGACGACGCGGCCGCCGAAGACGGCGCCGAAGCGGCGCCCGCGGCCGAAACCGGCGAAACCGGCGCAGAACCCGAGCACGAAGCCGAAGGCGACTCCGCCGAGGCCACGCAAGACCCCGAACACAACGTCCTGTCGGACGACCCCGAAGCCGCGCCGGGCGAGCGCGCGGCGGACGCGAACGATCACGAGCAAGACCAACACGCCGTCGAGACGACGACCGTTCCGGAACTTGAGGCCGAGTCCGAAGACGACCGGCCGGAGCAAGAGAAATGACTGAAGAAACCCGCCGCAAGCTGTCCCTCAAGCGCGGCACCGACACCGTCGCCAGCGAAGCGCCGCGACTGGAAGAACGCCTGCACAAGGTGCTGGCGCAAGCGGGCCTGGGCTCGCGCCGCGCGCTCGAGCAGCGCATCGCCGACGGCCTGGTCAAGGTCAACGGCGAAGTCGCCCAGATCGGCGTCAGCATCAAGAGCGGCGACAAGGTCGAGCTGGACGGCCGCGGCTTCGTCGCCAGCGCGCTGACCGAGGCCTCGCGCGTGCTGATGTACAACAAGCCCGAAGGCGAAGTCACCACCCGCGAAGATCCCGAAGGCCGGCCGACCATCTTCGATTCGCTGCCCGCGCTCAAGGGCGCGCGCTGGATCGCGATCGGCCGCCTCGACATCAATACCACCGGCCTGCTGCTGCTGACCACCGACGGCGAACTCGCCAATGCGCTGATGCATCCCTCCTTCGAGGTCGAGCGCGAGTACGTCTGCCGGGTGCGCGCGCCGGAAGGCCAGGAAACGGTGCCGGACAACCTGGTCGACCGCCTCGCCCGAGGCGTCGCCCTCGACGACGGCCCGGCCAAGTTCGACGAAATCGAGCGCATCGGCGGCAGCGATTCGCACGACTGGTTCCGGGTCGTGGTCAAGGAAGGCCGCAACCGCGAAGTGCGCCGGCTGTGGGAGTCGCAGGGCTGCCAGGTCAGCCGCCTCAAGCGCATCCGCTACGGCAAGGTCGCGCTGCCGCGCGAACTGCTGCGCGGCCACTCGCAGGAACTGGCGGCCGACAAGGTCGAAGCCCTGCGCACCCAGCTCGGCCTGGAAGACGGCGCCCCGTCGGCGCTGACCCTGCAACCGGTGATCGGCCAGCGCAAGGCGACCAAGTCGACCGTGCACCTGTCCGGCGGCGAGCGCTCGCACGGTTACGTCGGCGGCCACAACACCGCCGACGAAGGCCGCGAACTGCGCCGCTTCGACCACGTGCGCGAAGACCGCAACGGCCGCGGCGGCCCGCGCAAGCACGGCGGCCTCACGGTCAGCGGCGAAGCCGCGGCCAAGCAGTCGCACAAGCCGTTCAAGCAGCGCAAGGAAAAGGGTCCCAAGCCGCTGCCGGACGGCAACCCCGCCGCGTTCCGCACCTGGTACGTACCGGAAGGCGTGGAAACCGGCCCCAGCGGTCACCGTAATCCCGACGGCCGCGGCAAGAAGCCTTACGGCACCAAGGCCGGCGGCGGTGGCGGCGGTGGTCGCGGCCGCTCGGCCGGCGGCGCGGGCGGCTTCGGCGGCGAGCGCAGCGGCGGTCCCTACGGCGAACGCCGTGGCGGCGGTGGCGGTGCCGGCGGCGAACGTCGCGGTGGCGGCGCTGGCGGCGGCGGTGGTTTCGGCGGCGAACGCCGCAGCGGCGGCGGTGGCGCGGGCCAGTCCCAGCGCAGCGCGCGTCCCTACGGTCACCCCGGCAACGCCTCGACCTCCTTCCCCTCCGACCACGCCAACCCGGGCGGTTTCAACCCTTACGGCGAACGCCCGCGCGGCAACGCGCGTCCGGGCGGCGGCAAGCCGGGCGGGCGCCCCGGCGGCACCGGACGTCCCGGCAATGCCGCACGTCCGCAGGGCCCGCGGCCCGGCGGCCCGCGCGGCGGCGGCCGTCCCGGCGGCGGACGCGGCCCGCGCGGCTGAGTCGGTAGCGGTCGATCGAGACACGGGGCGCTAAGGCGCCCCGTGTCGTTTCTGCGCCTGCCTTGCGCCCTGCATTGCACAAGCAGCGTCAAGCGCGACAGCTACAGCGGCGTACGCGAGCGCCCTACCCGGAAATCGAACTGCTGCGCAGAATCGCTGCGAAAGCGAACCGATCCGAAAGCGAATGCCCTCAGCGCTTTCGTTTTCGACTCGAAGCCCGGACTTCGGAGGCTGCGATTTCGAACGTCGCTTCGGTTGGTGGCGGCTCACGCCGCTCCTACAGGGGCGGCGTTTCGCGCAGTTCGGCGTGCGGCATCGCGGCAAACCGACGCGGCGAAACTTTCACCCGCGGCTTGCGCGGTGCCGCAGGCCCCGTCGTTGCTCGACGCGCGATTTTCATGCCTGAGCACACATTGACGTCCGCCGGATCGGCCTGCGCGTAATCGGCGCGCGTCGCCGCGGGCGGCAACAACGATGTCGCCGCCGCGGACCGCGCACCCGACCCGCACCGACCGGAGGAATCCATGCGCATCGCAAAATGGCTGTTGCTGCTGTTCTGCCTGGGATCGCACTCGACCGCCGGCGCGATCGTCGCCGGCGGCATGGTCGCGATCGACCGCACCTGGCCGGCGACCGCGTCGGGCTATGCCGATCGCGACATCTATCTTGCGGTCACCCAGGAGCCCGGCAACAGCGGCTACACTTACTGGGCGCACCAGTTCTACTTCAAGAACGGCGACGGCGGCTACATCGGCCTGCAGCAGCGCGCCGGCAGCGAGAAAGCGCTGAATTTCTCGATCTGGAAGGCCACCGGCTGGACCGCCGAGCCCGATGCGCAATGCGGCTATTTCGATCACGAAGGCAGCGGCGTGCAATGCTGGATCCCCTACGCCTGGGCCCAGGGCCGCAAGTACAAGCTGCGCCTGGTCAACGAATCGCAGGCGCGCTGGGCGGCCTACGTCACCGACACCGCAAGCGGCGCCAGCCGCAAGGTCGCGACCATCCAGGTGCCTGCCGCCTGGGGCGGGCTCAACGAAACCACGGTCGAATTCTTGGAGAACTACGCCCAGGGCAGCGATCAATACGCTAGTTGCGCCCAGGTGCCGGCGACCAGCGCGGTGTTCTTCCGTCCGGCCTCGGCCAACGGCAGCGTCGCACCCACCTCCAGCGCGTCGAAGAACTACGGCAACTGCGCCGCGATCGCACGCTCGGCCTGCACCGATCAGCAGGACTGCATCGCCGCCGACAACAAGTTCGGCACGCTCGGCTCGCCCAAGGTGCTGCTCAACACCTATAGCGGCCTGTGCCTGGATACTCTCGCCGGCGGCAACCGCGCCGGCCTGTGGAGCTGCGCCAGCAACAACGCCAACCAGTCGATGGAACGCGACGACGGCTTCCGCCTGTTGATGCGCAACCGCAGCCAGTGCCTGCAGGCCGCCGGCAACGGCGAAGTCGGCCTGGCCGCCTGCGACAACACTTCCGCGCAGCGTTGGATGCCGATGCCGGGCAGCGACGGCTTGTACAACGTCGGCAGCGGCGCCTGCCTGGACCCGCTCGACAATGCCGCCCAGGGCGCTTACCTGCGCGTGTACGACTGCCTGGGCAACGGCTACCAGCGCTGGAAGCTCAACCCCTGAGTCCCTGGATGCAGCGCCTTCGCGGCGCTGCATCGCTTCGCCGTTTCGTCTCCGGGACGGGCCGCCGCGATTCGTCGCGGCGGCGTCGGAGGCCGTTCGGGAGGCCGGTTCGGGAGATCGGCTCGAAAGCCGAGCCGCGGCGCGACGTCGGCTCGCGTCCGCTTACAGGCCCAGTTCGCTGAGTCCCGGGTGCGTGTCCGGCCGGCGGCCCTGCGGCCAATCGAACAGGCGTTCGCCGGCGGCGATCGGACGGTCGTTGATGCTGGCCACCCGCACCGCCATCAATCCGTCGTCGCCGAACTCCCAGTTCTCGTTGCCGTAGCTGCGATACCACTGCCCCGCATCGTCGCGCCATTCGTAGGCGAAACGCACCGCGATGCGATGGCCCTCGAATGCCCACAACTCCTTGATCAGCCGGTACTCCAGTTCGCGGTCCCACTTGCGGCGCAGGAAAGCCACCGCGGCCTCGCGCCCCTGCAGGAACTCGGCGCGATTGCGCCAACGCGTATCGACGCTGTAGGCCTGGCCGATCCGCTCGGGATCGCGGGAGTTCCAGGCATCCTCGGCCAGGCGGACTTTTTCGATCGCGCTTTCGCGGGTGAACGGCGGCAAGGGGGGACGGGTGTTCACAGCAAGCTCCAGGCATGTAGACAGAATTGTCTACATAACCAATCTAGATCATGTAGGACGATCTGTCTACATCAGCTGGCGCAACGTGGACCGGTCGGTCTACCATGCGCCTATGAGCCGTGCTTCCGCCCCCGACACCGCCACCCTGCCGGCACGCGAGCGCATCCTGCGCACCGCCCACGATCTGTTCTACCTGGAAGGCATCCGCGCCACCGGCATCGACCGGGTGATCGCCGAATCCGGCGTCACCAAGGTCACCCTGTACCGGCATTTTCCGAGCAAGAACGAACTGATCCTGGCGTTCCTGAACTATCGGCACGAACGCTGGATGAGCTGGTTCGACGCCGCGTTGCAGCGCCACGGCCAGGCCCATCCCGGCGCGCAGGCGCTGGTGCCGGCCTTGGCCGAATGGTTCGTCCATCCGCATTACCGCGGTTGCGCCTTCATCAACGCGGTGGCCGAAATCGGCCCGGCCCTGCCCGAGGCCGTGGGCTGCGCGCAACAGCACAAGCAGGCCGTGGTCGAACGCATCGCCGCCTTGCTGCCGGCGGACTCGCCGCAGCGCGAGCTGCGCGCACGCGCCCTGGCTCAGGCGGTCGACGGCGCGATCGTGCGCGCGGCCAGCGGGCCTGATCCAGTGCCCGCTTTGGACGCGCTGGCGTTCTCGGTTCGAGCGCTTAGCCCGTCACAGCCCTGAACGGCGGGGTCGGCGACTTCACACTGACGCCATCGAGTCTTCGCCGGCACGGTCCAGACTGGTCCCGCACTCCCCCTGCGAGACCCGGTCATGAATCACGATTCCCGTTCCTACGATTGCGAGCTGGTCGTGGTCGGCGCCAGCTTCGCCGGCGCCGCCTGCGCCCTCGCCGCCGCGCGCGCCGGCCTGCGCGTGGTCGTGCTCGAACGCAAGCGCGACCCGGGAGAAAAATTGCGCACCACCGGCATCGTGGTCAAGGAAGCCGCGGAACAGACCTGGCTCAGCCGCGCCCCGGCCGGCTGTCTGCACCGGGTAGAACGGGTGCGCCTGTATTCGCCCAAGCTGCGCAGCATGGCGCTGAGCGCGCCCGGCTATTACTTCCTCACCACCGACACGCCGCGGCTGATGCGCTGGCTGGCCCAGGACCTGGTCCGGCACGGCGTCGATCTGCGCCTGGGCGCCTCCTTCACCCAAGCCGAGCGCGACGGCGAGGGCTGGCTGATCGAGGGCGTGGGCCGCGCCCGCTTCCTGGTCGGCGCCGACGGCGCCAAGTCGCGCGTCGCCGAACGCACCGGCCTGGGCCGCACCCACGAGTTCCTGTACGGGATCGAATACGAGTTCCCCGGCGCCAGCCTGCCCGAATCCGGCGCCCTGCACTGCTTCGTCAGCAAGCGCTATGCGCCGGGCTACATCGGCTGGGTCGCGCAGAACCCGACCGGCGTGCAGGCCGGCCTGGCGCTGCGCCACGACCCCGAGCATGCGCGGGTGCCGGACATCGACGGTTTTCTGCAGCGGGTGCGCGACGTGGTCGGACTCGATCCGGCGATCGCGCCGACCGCGACCCGCGCCGGCCTGATCCCCTGCGGCGGCCCGGTGTTTCCGCTGGCGCGCGACGGGGTGATGCTGACCGGCGACGCCGCCGGCATCGTCTCGCCGGTCACCGCCGGCGGCATCCATTCGGCCTGGGCGCACGGCGAAACCCTCGGCCAGGCCATTGCCCTGCACGCGTTGGGCCAGGGCCCGGCGCCGGAGACCATCGCCCGCGACGCCGCCCCGCGCTTCCGCCGCAAGCGCGCGCTGCGCTGGGCCTTCGACCATTTCCAGTTCGACTGGCCGTTCGATCTGTTGCTGCACTCCGCGCCGCTGCGCTGGGCCGCCGAGCAGGTGTATTTCCACAAGCGCGGGCTGCGCGGCGCAGACGCGCCAGACAGCAACGGCGAATTGGACCGCAGTTGGCCGCGCGGCGGCTGAGCGTCGCGATCGAACGGCCCCTGCCGAGGCCGGGGTTGCGGGTGCGGCGCGATTCCGGGTCGCGGCTCACGCCGCTCCTACAGGGGCTGCTGTTCTGGTAGGAGCGGCGTAAGCCGCGACCATGGGACGCGCAGAAACCGCAGCTACGGCGCTACCCATCGAACCCGCCCACCCCAGCGGGGTAGGAGCGACGCAAGTCGCGACCGCGGGATTGCCGATCGCTGCGCGGCCGCCTGCGGGTTCGATGTCGCGACTTGCGTCGCTCCTACCCCAAAGCGCGAGGTAGGTCCTTGCAGGAGCGGCGTCCCACAGGGATTTCCTCCGGTCATCAGTCCCGACAGGGACGCGCAGAAACCGACGCCGCTTCGGCGTCAGGCCAGCTCGAAGCGGTCCCCGTCCAGCATCGCCGGAAAGCGCTCGCGGTGCGCGGCCAGCTCCGCCGCCTGCAGCGTGGTCGTGACCACCACTTCCTCGTCGGTGCATTCGCTGACCGGATGGCCGAGGAAATCGATCACCGCGCTGTCGCCGGAATAATGCAGGCCGTTGCCATCGGTGCCGACCCGGTTCAGGCCGGCGACGTAGCACAGGTTCTCGATCGCCCGCGCGCGCAACAGGGTCTTCCACGGATAAGCCCGCGCCGACGGCCAGTTGGCGACGTACAGCAGCAGGTCGTAGTCCAGCGCGCCGGGACGCTCGACGTCGTAGCGGTTGCGCGAGAACACCGGGAAGCGCAGGTCGTAGCAGACCATCGGGCAGATCCGCCAGCCCCTCCACTCCACGCTCAGGCGTTCGCGGCCGGCGGCGTAGCGCTCGTGCTCCTTGGCGTAGCGGAATAGGTGACGCTTGTCGTAGGTCGACACGGCTCCGTCCGGGGTCGCGAACAGCAGGCGGTTGAACACGCCCGCGTCGGTACGCAACTGCACGCTGCCGGTGACTGCCGCATCGAGCCGGGCCGCCTGCTCGCGGATCCAGCTCACGGTCGGTCCGTCCATGGTCTCGGCGTTGCCGATGGCGTCGTTGCTGAAACCGCTGGTGAAGGTCTCCGGCAACACCACCAGATCGCTGAGGCCGCGCAGCGAACCGATCAGATGGCCGTAGTACTCGCGGTTGCCGGCCGGGTCGTGCCAACGGGTGGCGCCTTGCACCAGGGATACGCGCAGATCGTTCATGCGGAAGCGAACGCCGTGTGGGGATGGCCCCATTATGGCCCGGGAGGGCGCCCGATGGCGTACGCCCCATGCAGGAGCGGCGTAGACCGCGCCCCATCTGAGCGACGCCGCAAGCCTCCCGGCCGATGCCCGCCGAAAAACGAAAGCTGCTTGGCCAACCGGGACGATTCGGAGCTTCGGACGCGGTCGCGGTCTTGCGCCGCTTCGGTTGTCGCGGCTCATGACCGGGGGAAATCCCGGTGGGACGCCGCTCCTACGCTTCGGGTATCGCCAGGATGGAAACGAAAACGCCGCCGGTCTCCCGGCGACGTCCGATCGCGTCCGGCGATGCCGGCCGGCTCAACCGACCTTGATGTCGAGCACCGGCACGGTGACCTTGGGCAGCAGGCGCTGGGTGAACAGCTTGTCTTGGTAGTACTTGATCTTGTCGCACTTCACCGGGTGCGGGATGCCCTCGTACAGGAACACCTCGGAATCGAAGCCCATCGCCTTGAGCTCCTGGGGCAGCATCAGCGCGCGCCGCTCTTCCGACTCGCTGCGCGAGACTTCCTTGCCGCGGGTGACGTTGGTCTTGCGCACGGTGGTGTAGCCGAGCATCTCGGAGTAGTCGTTGGCGTCCTGCTGCTCGCGCGGCGCATAGATGATCTGCAGCGCGTGGTTGGTGATGATGGTGCGCGAGACGTCCTTGCCGTAGGTCGCGTCCAGCTGCGACATGCTCTGGATGATCGGCAAAAGGCGGATGTTGTAGCCGGCCATGTACGACACCGCCGAGGCGATGATGTCGACCTTGCCGATCGAGGTGAACTCGTCCATCAGCAGCAGGCACTGATGCTTGAGTTCGGGGTTGTTCTGCGGCAGCTCGCGGGTGTTGAGGTTGATGATCTGGCTGAAGAACAGGTTGACGATCAAGCGGCTCTCGGCCAGCTTGTTCGGCTGGATGCCGACGTAGATCGTCATCTTCTTCTTGCGCAGGTCGGTCAGCAGGAAGTCGTCGGTCGCGGTGGCCGCGTCCAGGACCGGGTTGATCCAGGGGTTCAGCGGTTCCTTGAACGTGCCCAGGATCGACGCGAAGGTCTCGTCGGCCTGCGACAGCATGTTGGCGAACGCCGATTTGGCGTTGCTGCTCAGGAACGGCCGCTCCGACAGGCCCTTCAGGAACGGCTTGAGCTCGCTCTTGCCGTCGCCGGAGGACAGCCGGTAGACCGCGCCCAGGGTCGGCGCGGTGGCGAACGGGAAGCCCACCTTCTGCGCGTCGTCGTAGGCCTCGAACAGGTACAAGGTAAAGGCCATGAAGGCGTTGCGCGCCTGGCTGACCCAGAACTTCTGGTCGTCCGAGCCGTCCGGATACAGCATCGCGGCGATGCTCATCAGGTCGGAGACGCGGAACGCCGGATCGTTGGAGACGTAGGTCAGCGGGTTCCAGCGATGGGTGCGGCGGTCTTCGGCGAAGGGGTTGAACAGGAAGATCTCCTGGCCCTGCTGCGAACGCCAGCCGCTGGTCAGGTCGAAGTTTTCCTGCTTGATGTCCAGCACCACCATCGAACCCTGGTAGTTCAGCAGGTTCGGAATGACGATGCCCACGCCCTTGCCCGAGCGGGTCGGCGCGGCCAGGATCACGAACTGCTGGCCGCTGAGCTGGACCAGCTGGCCGTTGAACTTGCCGACCACGATGCTGGTCGGGCTCGGCTTGAACATGCCCTTGGCCGCCAGGTCGCCGGCCTTGGCGAAGCGCGCGTCGCCGTGCATCGACTTCTTCTGCGGCTTGAGCATCAGCGCGACCAGCACCAGGTAGCCGATCAGCGGTGCGCCGTAGCCGATGAAGCCGCCGGCTTTGATCTTGCCCGCGTAAGGCTTGTACTGCGGCAGGTCCAGGACCTTGAGGTAATCGATATAGGTGCTCCACTTGAGCGCCGCGGTATCGATCTTCATCAACATCAGCGTCACGTATCCCGACAGATACGTCCCCGCGGCCAGTACGAGTACCAGTATCGCCAGGGCGAAAATAAGCTTCCCTTTCACGTAATGTTTCCTGCTTGGAATCCCCGAACCCGCTGTCGGTCAGCGTCGCCTCCGTCCGGGCCGCGCGCTGGGCGGCGCCGGCGGGCGCGATGCGGCCATGATATCCGGCGCCGGGGCTCCGCTGGAGGCCAGTTCGCGCTCCCATTGCTCCAGCCACAGCCGGGCGTCGCTGAGGGTCAGTTCCTGACGCAGTTTGAGCCCGGACGAGGACAGCACCGCATAGGCGTAGATATCGTCCTCCTCGTAGTCGGCGTCGCGGGTCAGGGCCACGATCTGGTAGTGGCCGCGGGTCTGGATGTGGTGTCGGTACTCGTTCATTCGGCCTCCTGGCCTGCGCGCCGCGGGGCGCGTCCGGCGCGGTGTCAGTCGCGGTCCTTGAACAGACTGCGCATCGGCGAGGGCTCGCGGCGCTCCTCGCGGTTCTCGTCCTGGCGCGGGTCGCGGTCGCCGGGCTGGCGCTGCGCGTCGCGCTGCAGCTCCTGCAACTGGCGCTCGCGCTCCAACTGCACGAACTGCTGGGTGGTGCGTTCCATCGACTGGGCCGCGGCCTGGGCGGTGTCGACGTGGGCGATCCGCCGCCCCGGCGCATCCGGCTCGCCCTCGATGGCGAAGCTGCGCGCGCCGTCGCGGCTCATGGCCACGTGGTCGACGCTGCGCAGACCGCCGGCGCGCGCTTCCAGGGCCAGCGCGGCGGCCAGGTTGTCGCGCTGCTCGGTCGGGTAGTTGCGCAGCGCGTCCTGTTTGTCCAGGCAAACCCGGACCTGGGCGAAGAAATCGTGGTGCGGGTGGCTGGGGCTGCTGAGCAGGTTGCGCTGCTCGGCCCGGCGCAGATCGTCGAGGGTTTGCGTGCCCGCGCCTTCCGGCACGGCCAAGCGCGGTTCCTGGGCGTTCGCGTTCATCGCCGAACCTCCGCTGGCTGGCGCCCGCGCCCGCCATGGCGGACGCGGTCGGTGAGGGGTATCCCCGCAGGCCGATGCTCGCGCAAGCGCCGCGGGGGTTCAAGCCGCCCGCGCCGCGCGACGGCCGGAGCCGGCGCGCGGCGGAACGTGGCAGCGACAGGCCCGACCTCCCTAGCGGTCGGACCTGCCCTGCCGCCTCCGCCCTCCCTGGCGGAGTCGACCTCCCTGTCGCGGACATCGCTTCCTTGGTCGACGCATTCCCTTGCGCCTGCGATGCCTGTCCCGAACCGGCCGCACGCCCGCCCTCCACCGGGATCACGGGCCTGCGGCCGAACCGAGCCTGGGCGATCGCGGCGATGCGCCGCCGCGATCGGATCCTGCGCCGGCGCCCCGTGCCGCGGGCGCCGGCCTCATCTCATGCGATCACCATCCGCGGCCCGCTGTGCTGGCGCGCTTCCAGGCTCTGCTGCGGATCGGCCTGGACCTGCGCCTGGGCCTGGGCCGGCGCGTCCTGCTGCAGGCGCTGGCTGGACTGTTCGACGCTCTGCGCCACGGCCTGGCCGCGGTCGGCGAAGACGCGGTGGTGGGCCGGGTCCTGCAGCCCGCCCTGGACCGCGAACAGGCCGCTGCCGTTGAGGTTCGGCACCACGTGGTCGATCCGGTTCATGCCGGCCACGCGCGCCTCGTAGGTGAGCGTGCCGGCGGCGCGCTCGAGCTCTTCGCGGTTGCGCAGCCCGGCCTGCGGACCGAGCCGCTCCAGGCCGTCGACCGCCTGGCGGTACATGGCGTAATTCGGATGCGCCGGATTCGACAGCAGCGGCGCCGACTCGGCGCGGCCGAGCTGGGCCAGGGTGTTGCGTCCGGCGATGCCGTCGGCCTCGAGCCCATGCGCGCGCTGGAACGCCAACAAGGCCTGACGGGTGCGGTCGCCGAACTCGCCGTCGGCCTGCAAAGGCCGACCCTGGTCGTCGCGGAAACCGAGCCGGTTGAGGTTCTCCTGCAGCGCCAGCACCTGTTCGCCGCGCTCGCCGCGGTGCAGCACGCCGTCGTCGCGCTGCGCGCTGCGGGCGTGGCCGCGGTCGTGATCGTGGCCGTCGTGGCCGTGATCGCGCGCGCCGACGCTCTGGCGCCGGTTCCAGAAATCTTCGGGGTTGATGTTGCGCCCCTGCGCGTCCTTCATCTGGTAGTGCACGTGCTGGGCGTACTGATCGGCGCCGCGCGGGCCGCGCCCGCCCATGGTGCCGATCTCGGTGCCGGGCTCGACGTGCTGGCCGACCACCACCGACTGGCGGTCGGTGTGCAGCAACTGGTGCAGGTTGCCCTCGCCGTCGCGGATGCCGATCGTGCCGAAGCGGCCGCCGACGAACTCGACCGTGCCGGCGACCGGCGAGTGGATCCGCGGATGGGTCAGGTTCACCCCGCTCTGGCCGCCGACGTAATTGAAGTCGGAGCCGCCGTGCGGGCCGCCGTCGCGGTGCTCGCCGTAGTGGCCGGTGATGTGCGGCGAACGGCCCTGCTGCGGCGGCAGGATCGTGTTCATGGCGTCTTGGTAAGACATGGAAGTCCTCGGGGCAGGTTCGTTGGCGCCGGTCACAGCGAGTCGTCGCGCATGCGGTACAAGGTCCAGCAATCGCCCTTACGGAAGAAGTACGACAGCTGGTAGTCGGTGTCGGGCTTGGCCAGCATCACTTCCTTGTCGCCGTTCGACTCGCTCTGGCTCAATGCCAGTCCGTCCTGCTTTTGCCTGGCCGCGCTCGGCATCAGCGGAAACTGCAATTTTTCGCCGTCGAGCAGCGCCGTCACCGGCTTGGGCTCCGGCATCGCGTCGGCATCCACGGTTTCGCTCTGCAGCGGGCGCTTGGTGAACGCCTTCTGCACCGCCGGGTCGTCCATGAACGCGACCAGGAAGGCGTCGAAATCCTGCGACGGGCAAGCGACGCCGGCGCCCTGGGCGAGTGCCGGCTTGACCGCCGCCGGCTGGCTCTTGGACTCGACCTCGCAGCCGCCCAGGGCGAACAGCGCGGACAACAACAACACGGACTGGATGCGTTTCATCGCTCGACTCTCCGAATACTGCGGACGATCGCGGCGGAGCTTCGACTCCGCCGCCTGCGGCGACGAGCTTAACCGTCGCCGGCGGCCGGCTCGCGGCACCGCTTCACGCTTGCCGGGTTGCGATCACGGTTGCAGATCCCCGTTCAAGCGCAGCCGGAACGGCTGCGGACGGTCGCGGTCGCCGCCATCGGCGAACTGCCCGCCGACCTCCAGTCCGCCGTCGCGCCAGGCGAAGCCGGCCGGGTCCTCCCCGACCCAGGCCGACGCCGCCCCGCTCGCGCCGGGCACGCGCAGTTGCGACTGGGCCACGGTCGCGCCGTCGCGCGGGTCCAGCTTCAGCGCGTGCAGCACGGTCTGCGACAGGCTCTGTTGCGACTGGGTGTCGGTCTGCAGCAATACGTACAACGCCCCGCCCTGGCCCAGGCAATGGGTAGCGCGGCCCTGATGCATGTCCGCCGGCAACGCCAGGCTGCGCACCCAGACCGGCCGGCCCGAGGCTTCGGCCAGGTAGACCACCGGCCGCTGGTTCATGCCGTCCTCGTCGGTCGCCGCACCCACCATGCACTGCCGATGGCCGCCGATCGATGCGCTGGCGTAGGACGAAAAACCCGCCGGAATCTGCGCCGGCGCGGGCCGGGTCCGCGCGGCGGCAGCGTCGGGGGACTGCGCTGCCTGGCTCGCTGCGGACACGGCGGCCACGCGCTCGCCGGCGGATTCCGCCGCGCAGGCCGTCAGCGCCCACCCCAGGGCAGCCAGCGCCAGCGGCGGAACCAGTGCATCGATCTTCATTGCCTTGCCATCCTGTGACTGTGACTAGCCAAACCGCGCTCGCATGCGCACCCGCATCGATTCTGCGAGCCGGAATGGCGCGTCCGCCGTATCGGCGGCGAACGCGCCAGACCGGACCGCACCGACCGCTCCCGCCTCCCCGCGTGAGCGACCGGCTACCCCTGGTCGTCCCTGACCATCCATCCGTGGCCGTCGTCCCTGACCAACAAACCCGGTGCGCCGGCATCGCCGCCGGCGCGCGGCGGTCAGGCCATCAGCGGCCGCTGCTGGCGCTCCTGCTGCTGTTGCTGCTGCTGAGCCTGCTGCGGCACGTCCTGCTGCAACTGCTGGCTGGTCTGCTGCACGGTCTGCGCGACGGCCTGGCCGCGGTCGACGTGAACCCGATGGTGCGCCGGGTCGTTGACCTCGCCCTGCACCGCGAACAGGCCGGTGCCGCTGGCGTTGGGCACCACGTGGTCGATCTTGTTCAGACCGCTGACGCGCGCTTCGTAGGTCAGGGTGGCGGCGGCGCGCTCCATGTCCTCGCGGTTGCGGAAGCCGCCGTTCGGGCCCAATCGCTCCAAGCCTTCCACGGCCTGGCGGTACATCGGATTGTCGCGGTTGGCCGGATCGGCCAGCGAACCGGTGCGGGCCGGCTCGGCCTGGGCCGGCTGCTGATCGCGCTGCGGCTGCGCGTTGCGCAGGGCGTTGAGCGTATCGCGGCCGGCGATGCCGTCGTCGGTGAGGCCGTTGGCGCGCTGGAACGCCTTCAGCGCTTCCTCGGTGCGGCGGCCGAAATGACCGTCCGGATTGATCTCGCCGCCGGCGGCATCGCGATAGCCCAGGCGCTTGAGCGTTTCCTGCATGTCCTGCACCGCCTGGCCGCGCTCGTTGAGCTTGAGCACGCCGTCGGCCATCGCATCGCGGCCGCCGCGACCCTGCGTCTCGGGCAGGTTCACCTGGCCGCGCGACAGCCCCTGCATCACTTCCGGGGTCAGCATGCGCTCCCACTCGGCGACCGCGGCGCGGCGCTCGGGCAGGTGGTTGCTGCCGCCGTTGATGTCGCGGGTCGCCGCGCGCACGTCGAACTGGTGGCCGTGCGGCACCACCCGGCTCTGCCAGTAGTGCACGGCGATGTTGGCGGCGTTGGTGCGGTCGGCGGCCAGGTCCGGGTTGCGGGTCAGGTCCATGCCGAGTTCGCGCGCGGCGCGCTCGTAGTTGTCGCGGCCGGTCAGCTGCACGTAGCCGCGGCCGTGGAAACGCCAGCCGTCGCCCGGCTCGGTGTTGCCGAGGTTGTCGCGGCCCCAGCGGCCGCCGTAGATCTGCTCGGCGATCTGCTCGCGGCCGCCGTTCACGGCGGCGCGCGCCTCGGCGAGGGTGTCCATGCCGTTGCGGCCCGGGAACACTTCCAGCAGGCGCTCGGCGCTGTAGCCCAGGCCTTCGTGCATGCTGCGGAAGCGGCCCGACTCGACCTGCATCTGGCCCATGAACGCGGCCAGTTCGCGCGGATCGCGGATGCCGGCGTTATAGGCGTGTTGCAGCAGGAAATCGCGATTGCTCGGGTTCGACATGGTGTACTCCTCCTTGATGAAATCGTGGCGACGGCCGGACCGTTCCGGCCGTGGAATCAACTCTTGGCCGGCAGGCCGCTGCGATCGATGGCGTCGTCGCGGCCCCAGCTACGGGTGAACTTGAACAGCGCGTCGTCGATGTCGTCGACCACGCTGCCCGACTCGCAGGCCTGCACCTTGTCGGCCTTGGCCGCGCCGGCGGCGACGGTCATCAGGCCTTGCTCCTGCAGTCCGGCTTCGCCGGAGATCGAATAGAAAATGCGCTTGCTGCCGGCGTCCTCGAACGAGTACGCATAGCCGCCGGTGTTGCCGGCGAAGCCCAGTTGGGTGCGCTTGAAACGGCCCGCCGGGGCGGCGTTGTCGGCCGGAAAGCGGTACTCGACGCGGCCGGCGCCCTGGGCGAAATAGACATGGCCCGACTGTTCGCTGGCGCCCTTGGAGGCGCAGATCGAGGCCAGTTGGCCGCCGTCGAGCTTGCAGGCGAACACGATGTCCTCGTTGGCCGCGCACAGCGAACGGCCGTCGCCGGCCGGCGCGGCAGTCGCTTCGATGGCTGCGGGCTCAGCCGCCGCGGCCGGCGCGGGTTCGCCCGCCGGCGCAGCCGCCTCGGTCGCGGCCGGTGCGGACGCCGCTGCGTTCTCGCCGCCCGGCGCGCTGGCCGAATTGCAGCCGGCGAGCGCGGTCAACAACGCAAGGCCCAACAGGTTCGAAGCTTTCATGGCAGTTCCTTGATGATCGAGGTACGGAAAGACGCCGGGATCGGCGGATTCGTTCGCAGGACGCAAGCGTCCCGGGGCGCGGGCACGGCGCCGGTTCGGATCGGGCGAAAGTCGTGGCGCGCGGCGACCGCCGATGCGCAGGCGGCGACGGAGCGGACCGATTCGAACCGGACGAGTCCGGGCACCCCGATCGCGCAAGCGAACGAGGCGCCGTCGGCTCAGACCGTATGGCTCTTCGGCCTCTGCTCCGGCGTCTGCGCTGCGAGCTGCGGCGCGTCCTGCCCGGCTTGGAAGGTCGATCGCTCGATCGGCTGCTGCGCCGCATGGGCCTTGTCGACGTGCACGCGCTGGTGACCGGGGTCGGTCAAGGCGCCCTGCACGGCGAACAGGCCGCCGCCGTTGGCGGTCGGCACCACGTGGTCGATGCGGCTGAGCCCGCTGACCTTGGCCTCGTAGGTCAAGGTCGCGGCGGCGCGTTCGAGTTCGGCGTGGCTCTTGAACGCCTGCGGGCCGAGCTTCTCCAAGCCGTCGACTGCGTTCTTGAACATCGCGTGGTCGGGATGGGACGCATGCGACAGCAAGGGCGCGCGTTCGGCCTGCTTCAGCGCCTCCAGGGTCTTGGGCCCGGCGATGCCGTCGTCCTTGAGCCCGTGGGCGCGCTGGAAGGCCTGCAGCGCTTCCTTGGTGCGCTCGCCGAAATCGCCGTCGGCGCGCAGCGCCTGGCCGCGCGCGTCGTGATAACCGAGCTTGTTGAGCGACTCCTGCAGGCCGCGCACGGCCGGGCCGCGTTCGTCCTGCTTGAGCAGCCCGTCGGCCAGCGCGTTGCGCGCCGCGGCCGGTTCGCGGGCAGGCGCCCGCGTATCGGCATGTCCGATCGACACGCCGTTCTTCTTGATGTCTTCGATGATCCCGGGAAGCTTGCGCTCCCAGGCCTCGGCGTAGTTCTCGCAGTCCTTGGCCGCTTTCACGGTCCAGGCCTTGGCCGGGGTGACGCCGTTGACGGTGCGACGCGCGTTGTACAGATCGTGCGAGTCTTCGTCGATGTAGCGGTCCAGACGCTTGCCGGTGAACAGACCGTCGCGCATGCCGACCACCAGGATCTTGGCGGCCAGTTCGGGGTCTTTGGCGAGGTCGGGATTCTTGACCAGCTGCCCGTTGAGGCCCAGCAGCTTGTCGAAAGTCTTGTAGTTGTAGTCGTGGGTCAGGTGCACGTACCCGCGACCATAGAATTCTTCCCCGCCGCTGTAGCCCAGCTTGCGCGCCTGCGACCGGCCGAAATCCTCTTCCGGGGCGCTGAAATTGCGGGTTTCGTGCTGCGCCGTCGCCAGCATGTAGGCGATCTGGCGCGTGTCGGTGACGCCGTTTTCGAGCGCGGTCTTGACGATGAGGTTGACCGACGAGTTGCGGTCTATCCCAAAGCCGTCCGTGCTCCGGCCGTGGCCGTTGCTCATGGTGCTATCTCCTGTACGTGCATGTCATTGGAATTTGTTGTATCGCCGGATCCATCGAGGGACCCGTGCGTTGCATGTACCAGCGTTGTGTGTGGCTGAAGATCAGCCGCGCCCTGTTCGCATCAGGGCTGGTGAAGCACCTCCTTCATCTCGCCGTCGACGAGCTTCTCGGTGCGAACCTTAACCTTATCCTGGCCTTCGGTCGAGTCCTGGGTGACACGTTCGACCAGCTTCGGCCGCCCACCTTCGATGGCGTATGTCTCGACCACGTGCAGGCAGCAACCATCGGTGGACGACGAAACCAGACGCCCGTCACGAACCGCGAACAGGCCGTTGCTGCCGATGCCGATGTCGGAGAATTCCTGGTCGAACTCGAAGCTGCGCCGCGCCGGGTCGTACAGGAACACATCGTAGGAGGCGGCGCCGTGCGCGCCCTCCTTGCCGGTCCACAGCAACAGGTCGTCGTGGCCGTCGCCGTCGACATCGGCCAGCACCAGCGACACCCCTTGCGGGAAGCGTTCGTCGAGCGGGCCGCGGTACACGGTCTTGACGCTGTCCAGGTACAGGGCGTCGGGCTTGAGGGTCTGGCGCAGGCTGCCGTCGCGCCGGCTCAGGCTCAGCTCGACTCCGCGGTTGCACAGGCTCAGGGTATCGCTCTGCTCGATGCAGGCGGGCGCGGTAAGGCTCAGGCTCAGGTCGCCGGCCTCGGCCTGCAAGGTGCCGGCGGCGCTGAGCTGGGCGGAAACAGAGATCGGCATGGACACTCCTGTGTTCGCCTGTCCGGCATCCGCTTGCTTCGCCGCAGGGGCGACGGGCTCGGGCGCAGGCGTGCCGCGGTCGGGCGCTTTGCACGCCGCCAGGCCGCAGATCACGAACAGACAGACGGACTGAAATCGTTTCATCGCATGGTGACCGGTCTTGGGGCTAGTGTACGTCATGCGCGCGACGCAGGCCGTCGATCGCCAATCGGCGCAAAAAGGCGGGAACCGGCGACGCAGCGCCAGCCCGGCGCCGGTCCGCCTGCGCACGCAGGCCCGGCGCAGGCACCGGTACGCGCCCGGCCGGCCGCGTCGCCGGCCGCGTCGCCGGCCGCCTGGGCGCGGACGCTCGGACGCTCCGCGCCCGCGCCGCGCCTGCGGCGAGGACGGTTCGCGCCGCCCTGCCCCGCGCCGGCCAGGATCAGGCCATCGCCGGCCGCGGCGCCTGCCGCTCGGGCGATGCCTGCGCCGGCTGCATCTGCGCCGCATCCTGCTGCAACTGCTGGCTGGTCTGCTGCACCGACTGGCTGACCGCCTGGCCCTTGTCCACATGCGCGCGCAGGTGGGCCGGGGCGTTGAGCGCGCCCTGCACCGCGAACACGCCGCTGCCGCTGGCGTTGGCCACGACGTGGTCGATCCGGCTCAGGCCGCCGGCCTTGGCCTCGTAGGCCATCGTCGCCGCCGCTCGCTCGCGGTCCTCGCGATTGGGATACCCCTGCGCGCCGAGCTTCTCCAGGCCCTCGAAAGCCTGCTTGTACAACGCGTGATTCGGATGCGCCGGGTCCGACAGCAGCGGCCCCTGGCTGCGAGCGTCGTCGCGGTTCTGCGCCGGCGCCGCGTTCTTGAGCGCGTTCAAGGTATCGCGCCCGGCCTTGCCGTCGTCGTTCAGGCCGTGCGCGCGCTGGAAGGCTTGCACCGCTTCCTGGGTGTGCTTGCCGAAGTGGCCGTCGGCCGACAGCGGATTGCCCTGCGCGTCGCGGAAACCCAGGCGGTTGAGGCTTTCCTGCAACTCGCGCACCGCCGGCCCGCGCTCTTCGAGCTTGAGCACGCCGTCGGCCATCGCGTCGCGGCTCGGCGCCGGGCGCGGCGCGGCATCGTGCGAACGGCTGCCCGGCGCCAGCGACACCGGCGGCACCTCGATGCCGTTCTTCTTCAGCAGCTCTTCCTGATTGGCCAGTTGCACCAGCGAATCTTTCTCGTTGTTGGCGCGCTTGAGCAGCCCCGGCCACCAGTCCGGCGAGCTTTTGAACAGGGTGTTGTTGTGGGCGATCTTGTAGTCCTGCACCGCCTCGACGATCTGCTTGTCGCTCAGTTCCGACAGTTTGTAGTCCTTGCCGTACGCTTCCTTCATCCCCTTGTCGAAGATGTCGGGGGTCAGGCCGCGGAACTGCACCGAGGTGCTCCACAAGGCGTCGTGCACCGCACGGCCGCGGTCGGACAGATCGATCCCGCGCGCCTTCAGCGCCTCGTTCTGCTTGTCGAAATGCGAGCGGCCGATGAAGTCGTGCTGATCCTTGCCGAAGCCGGGATCGGAGGCGGCCAGTTGCTTCCATTTGGCGTTGAACTCGGGCGTGGCCGGGGTCAGCCCCTTGAACTGATCGCCGTAGCGCGACTGTTCCAGGTACTCCTGCACCGTGCCCTTCTTGCTCGACAACTGGTACTCGCCGTACGACACGCCGCCGGCGTCGCCTACGCCGGTCGAAATCGTCCCGGCGCCCTTGCCCGAGGACTCGTAACCCGCCGAGGTCTGGCCGATGTGCCAGCCGTTGACGGCGCGTTTGGCCTTCTCGATATCGTCTGCCATTGCATTCACTCCATTGATTGTCGTGGGCTTCCTAGGCGGCGGATCAGCGCTGGCGCGCGACCATCGCCTCCAATTCGACCGCGCGCTCGGCGGTCATCTTCAACGCGCAACTGTTGGCTTCGATGCGCTGGGCCTGGCCTTCGGTCTCGGCGTCCCAGGCGCAGGCCTTGTCTTTCTCGGCGATCCACTTGCGCTGCGCGTCGCGCAGCACCGCCATCTCGGCCGCCGGCAGCAGCGTCTGCAGACGCTTGTAGGCGGCGTTGAGGCGCTCGTCCTGGTAGACGAACTCCTGCTCGATGCAGTTCTGGATCTCGAAGGTGACGCCGTTGGTGGCTTCGGCGCACTTGCTGTAGGACTCGCGGAACATGCTGGCTTCCTTGTCGGTGGCGGGTTCGCCCTCGGACGCGGCCGCGGGTGCCGCCGCATCGGCTGGGCCGGGAACGCTCGCGGGTTCGGCGCCCGGTGCGGGCGCCTCGGGCGCGGGCGCGGCTGCCGGCGCGGGCGCCGGTGCGGTGTCGGCGGCAGGCGTCTGGGCCTGGCACGCGACCGCCAATGCCAGCAGCGCGGCCAGGCCGCAGGAACGAATGGCTTGCATAGGGTTACCGTCTCTCCATGACCTACGGGGTGCGCGAAGGCCGCGCATCGATGCCCTGTTCCAGGCCGTGAGGCCATCGTAGCAAAGGCCGTCGCCGCACCACAGTCGCCGATCGGCGCGTGGCTGAACGGCGCTCGACTTGTGGACTCGAACGCGGACGGCCATTGCGCTGGCGCCGCTACCGTCCCGCGCAGCGGCAACCGATCCGCCTAGGGCTCAATAGACCGGAACGGGGTATGCGCAATCGGTGTAGGCGATCTTGCAGTCGACGGCGGACCGGGCGCATTGTTCCAGCGCCAGGTCGGACGCTCCCGGAACGTCGGGGCCGCGCGCCGACGCATAGAAGTCGCCGCCCCAGGCCAGCACCCCGCACTGATCGCGGTAGACCAGCACGACCTTGCATCCGCCACCGCCCTCGCGGGCGCAGTCCTGCAGCGCTTCGCGTTCCGCCTCCGGCTGGCTCGCCACCTGGGTGGAGGTGCCGACGCTGCGGCTGCCTTCGTCGACCGCGATTGCCCCCCATTGCATGCGCCAGTCGCGGGGAGCGACCGGCGGCGGCTCGGGATAGATCACTTCCGCAGGCGGCGCCCGCCCCCAGGCGTTGAACAACACCCACTGGAAATGCCCGGCCGAGGGCACCGCGAACGGGAAGTGCGCGGCGGCCGGCCCGGCGAACCCGAGCATTGCGATGAGGCTGAGCGCGATGGGTTTCATCGCCCGCTCCTTCGGCATTGGAGCCTGCGGACACTATACGCCGCCCCTCAAAGCGGCGCCGAAAGCGCCACTGTTAGAGCGCCGGCCGGCGGCGGTTCAGCCGACTGAACCGATTCAGCCGATTCGCGCCGCGCTTGCCGGCGCAGCTTACTGAATCAGGAACCGCGCGCGCGCAATCCGAATGAAAGACCTTGCAGCGCGAGGACGAGCGCTCGCGACATTTCGTCGCCGACTCGGATGCTCTTACTGGATGCGCACGGGCAGACTGCAATCGGAGTAGTACACCCGGCAACCGGTATCCGACGAATTGCAGCGCTTCATCGCCAGCGCAGAGGCGCGTTCGATCGAGGCGGCCGTCTGCGTCGAGTAGTTCTTGTCGCCCGTGACCAACACCGCGCACTGGTCGGAATACGAGATATCGAGGATGCAGTCCTTGCCGCCCTGTTCGCGGCATTGCGACAACGCGATCTCCTCCGCATCTTCTTTCGACGCGATGCCCGTGGCGGTTCCGAGCTTGGCATTGACGCCGTCGGCGGCGATCGCGCCCCAGGTGCTTTTCCAACGCGGCGGCGGGCGCGGCGCATCATCGCCGTCCGCCGGCCTGTTGTGCCGCCAGCCCGGAGCGTCGGGAGGAGCGCAATTGGGAGACGGCGGAATACCCGCCGGACACTGCGCATAAGCCGCGCCCGCAAATCCCATCAACAAGCCCGCCAAGACGACCCGCATCGACCTACTCCTAAGATTCAATGGCCGCATCCCGCAACCACGGCGCCCGAGCCGCGCGCGCCCGGCGAATACCTGCCGCTCGATCAGACTTCGGCCTCCAAGACGGACAACGGCGCCGTGAGGCGCCGCTGACTGGAATCCCGCTGGGATGCGCATCGCAACAGCGCACCGAAACTTCAGTGGACCGCCGTAGGCAAGGCGCAGTCCGAGTACGCGACCTTGCAGTCCTTGGTGGACTTGCTGCATTCGGAAATCGCCATCTTCGAGGCCTTGTCCACCGAAGGCCCGCGAGCGGTCGCGTAATAATCGTAGCCCCAGGCCAGCACGCCGCATTGGTCGTGGTACGCGAGCACCACCCGGCAGCCGCCTCCGCCGTTGTCCACGCAGCGATCGAGCGCTTCCTGCTCGGCATACTCCTTGCTTGTCGACTGGGTCGAGGTGCCGACGCTGTTGGTGCCGTCGTCCACCGCGATCGCTCCCCAACGGGACAGCCACTGCTTGGGCGTGCGCGGCCTGGCCTCGTCGCCGGGCGCAGGCATGTTCTGCCGCCAGCCCGGGCCGTCGGGCGGAATGCAACCGGGCGTATTCGGCATGCCCGCCGGGCACTGGGCGTAAGCCCCTCCCATCCATCCAAGAAGCAGAACTGCGACCATCGCACGCATCGGTAGACTCCTTCACCGCGAGTGAGCTACAGCCGCCAGCCCCTTCGAGGTCTGGCGGCACATAGCGCTTATTCTCGCGATCCTGTCTTAACCGTATCTTGATGGGCGACGGTCTGCCCGCCGCTGACGCGGCTACCCACCATGTTGGGTCCACCGCCCATATTCGGACCGCCGCCCGGAGCCACACGCCCCGCACCGCCCATGTCGTAGCCAGGGTTGCTGGGCGCATAACCGCCACCGCCGCCCTCATAGCCGCGGTTGCTCGGCGGAATGCCGCCACCCGGCGACGCGGTCTGGCCACCGCCGGCGAAGTTGTTGTAGCTGCTGAACTGGCCCATCACGCCCTGGAAGAACACCGCGGCCATCGGCGGCGCGCTGATGATCAGCACCGACAGGATCAGGCCCAGGCCGCCCTGCTGCAGCGCCTGGCTGGACATGCCGTCGCTGGTGTCCAGGCCGGTCAGCGAGCCGAGGATGGCCGTGCCCCACAAGGCGATGGCGACCTTGGACACCATCTTCAGCGCGATCGAGATCATCGCGCTGAGCACCGCCATCGAGAACATCGTGCCTATGCCGTAGAACAGCCATTTGCTGAACAACTGTTTGGTCTGGTCGAACAGCAAACACAAGATGAATATCGGCCCGAACCCGACGAACAAAGCCATCGCGATCTCGTACAACAGCAGCGAGATGCCGGCGGTGACCGCCGGACCGCCGGCGCCGACGCCGACGAACCACATCGCCCGGGTCTTCTTGGCGTCGAGGACGTTGTCATCCATCGCATCGAGCATGTCGATGCTCGACCAGGCCAGCTGCATGTAGCCCAGGTTCTTGTCGATCTCGTCCTCGGGATCGGTGTTCTCGCCGGTGACGACCCAGTGGATTTCCTTCTTGACGTCCTTGGTCAGGAACTGGTGCATCGGGGTGCCGAACATGGCCATGGTCGTGGCCAGGCCGACGATCAGGGTCGCACGCAGGGAGTTGGTCACCAGGGCCATCATCGACTCGCGCGACTGGCCGGTGGCGATGCGGTAGCCCTGGATCATGATCCACAGGGTCAGCAGGGTCAGGGCGATGCCGCCCGCCCACTGCATCGCGTTGCCGAGGATCTCGATGCCGAACTTCTCGATCTCCTTGCGCAGGTACTTCAGGATCAAGCGGAAGAAGATGAAGTCGCCCGCCGAGTCGATGCTGGGGCTCAACCAATCGGTCAAGCCGCTCGCCGATCCGCCAACGAGGTTGAATGCCTTACTCATACCGCCACCACGCCCTCTGAGGCTCATGCCCCTGATCTAGTGAATCCATTTACTCACCGCGGGAACTCCGTCCCGCACGTCCCCTGCGCCCGGAGCAGCGCTCAGTTGTTGAGCGCGCGCTCGAGCGCGACGGTCTTGAACACCGAGCCGAGGATGCCGGCGCGGCCGTTCATCGCCGTTTCCACCAGCTGGCGCTGGTTGTCTTCCATCGCCATGATGTAGCTGTCGTAAGCCTGCATCTGGCCCTGGTAGTTGGCGAACTTGGCCGACATGGCGTTGGCCAGGCGCGCCGAGTCGTTGGCGACGGCTTCCATCGTGCCCTGCTTCAGGTCGCTATTGCGCTTCTTTTCCAGGGTCTTCATCTGGCGCTCCATTTCCGGCAGCGTGTCGCGCGCGAAACGGACGGTGTAGTTGTACTTCTCGACCTTGGCGCTGACGATGTTGACGCAGATCTGGCGCTGCTGCTTGGCGACGTCGCCGCCCAGATCGAGCTTGAACCCGCCGGTCAGCGCGCCGATCACCGGCAACCCGCCGCCGCCGCCGCCGCTGGAGGCGCACTTGGCCGCGACTTCGGCGCCCCGGTCCAGCTCCTTCCACTTCTCCTGCGGCGGCATGCCGATCGTGCTCAGCATGCTCTGCAGCTTGACCAACTGCTGCTGGAAGTGCTCGACCGACTCCTTGAGCTTGGTCCATTCCTTGTAGTGCTGGCCGTAACGCTCGGCGAAGCCCTTGATCTGGGTGACGATGTTCTGGATGGTGTGGCCCGGGTCGGTCACCACCCACTGGGCGTGGGCGCTGCTGACGCCGAACACGCAGGCCGCGGTCAGGACCGCAACGGCCAGGTTCTTCTTGATCGCCTGCTTGGCATTCATGGTCTTCATCTTCCTTTTCTCCTGATCTCGTAAGTCGCGCTTGACGTTGCGGCTCAAGGTGATTGCGTGATTAAGCGGCGGACCGGTTGGGCGAGGCGCTCTTGGCGCCGCCCTTGCCCGAGCCCTTGCGGTTGTCGTAGAAATCCTGCAGCCAGGCGTCGGGACTCAGATCGTCCGCGGCCACGCCGGCCTTGTGCGCTGCTTTCTCCACCACCTGGTGCATGATCTCGATGTTGTCGGTCGACGAGGAGATCACCGCCAGCGCGTCGTCCATGCCGCGCAGGTTCAACTGGCAGACGGTCGCGGCATGGCCCTGCTTGACCAGGAAGCAACGCGAACGCTCGTCCAGGCTCTTGACCACCTGGTACTCGGCGTCGGTGAGCTTGAGGCCTTCGATGTAGTCTTCGCGGCTCGCGTTCGGGTTGGGCAGCAGGATCAGGGTCGCGGTCTGCTCGATCAGCGAGGCCGAGATGTCGCTGGCCAGCGCGTCTTCCGGGCTCTGGGTGGCGAAGATGCCCAGGCCGTTCTGCTTACGGATGGTCTTCTGCTTGTTCTTGGCGAATTCCTTCAGCGCGCCGCCGCCGTCGAGGATCTTCCAAAACTCGTCCATGACGTAGATCAGCGGGCGGCCGTCAATCAGCTCTTCCAGGCGGTGCAGCAGGTAGTTGATCACCGGAACGCGCACCTCGACGTTGTCGATCACGTCGGTGTAGTCGAAACCGATGATGCTGGCCTTCTCGAGGTTGATCGTGTCGACCGGATTGTCGAACACCCAGCCCAGCGAATTGCCCGCGGTCCACTTGCGCAGGCGCGCGTAGAGGCCGTCGTCGCCCATGTTGGGCAGGCTCTTCTGCAGGTTGGTCATGCTGCGCAGGTGCATCGGCGTGTCGAGGATGTTCTCGACCGCGCGGAAGATGTCCTCCTCTTCGCGCGCCGAGTACACCGACTTGCCGGCCAGCACCTTGATCAGGTCCGACAGGAACTGGACGTTGGTTTCGTTGTTCTCGCACTGGAACGGATTGAAGCCGGTCGGCTGGCCGTTCTCGAGCGCAAGGTAGTTGCCGCCGCAGGCGCGGACGAAGATCTCGGCGCCGCGGTCCTTATCGAAGAAGAAGATGGTCGGCGTCGGCTTGAGCTTCTGCACCTGGCTGAGCAGGAAGTTGATCAGCGCGGTCTTGCCGGTACCGGACTTGCCGATCACCATGGTGTTGGCGATCGCCTTCTCGCCGAGCGAGTTCTCGGCCGGATGGGTGGCGTGGAAATTGAAGAAATACGGCTGGCCGTTGGTGGTCTGCAGCGTGGTGACGCACTCGCCCCAGGGATTGTTTTCCTTCTTGCCGGTGGCGAAGTTGTGCAGCGGCGACAGGCCGAGGAAGTTCAACGAACTGACGTTGGCCAGGCGCGTGCGGTACTTCCAGTTGGCCGGGAACTGGGCGTAATAGGCCGCGGTCACGGCCAGATCTTCCTTGACCGAAACGAAGCCGGCGTTGGACAGCTCGGCGCGGGTCATGGCGATGTTCTGCGCCAGCGCTTCCTGGCTGTCGGCATACACGGCGAAGCTGAAATGGTACTCGCCGAGCACGAAGTTGCCCGAGGCGAGCTGGTCCATCGCGTAGTCGAGCTCGACGATCTGGCTGACCGCCTTGTCGCCGGAGGAGATCATCATGCCCTTGGTGCGGTCGAGCACCTTGAGCGCGTCCTGGCGCCCCATCGGGCTGAAGGAATGGGTTACCACGTACTCGAAATCCAGGTACTTCAGCCCGTTGAGGATGCCCGGATAGGTAGCGTCGGTGTATTCCTTGACGTTGAGGATCGCGCCGAAATGGTTCTGCCCGGTCGGCGTGGTGACCACGAAGTCGCCGGTCTTGCTGGAGAAAGTGTGGCGGCTGACCGGCAGGTAGTTGTAGACCGGCGCCGGCAGCACCGGCACCGGCTCGTCGATGCGGTTGAGCACGTAGCCGAAGAACTCCAGCGCCTCGGAGAAGACGACTCCGTTCTTGGCCTCGTACATGCCCAGGCGGTACGGCGCGTAGTCCTTCAGCACCGCCTCGACGTTGCTGGCCAGCTCCAGCACCTTGGCGATGGCCTGGTCCTGCTGCTCCTGCAGCTGCTGGACGTTCGAGGATTTCTCGGCCAGCCGCTTGCCGGTGACGATCGGGCGGTAAATCATCGTCAGGTACAGCTCGTTCTGCATCAGCTTCTGGCTGGACAGCGAGGCGAAATAGCCGTCGGAGAGCTGCTGGTTGAAGGTCTGGCCGAACTTGCTGTCGGTCTTGATCCGGCGCTTGCGGCGCACGTCGTGGACCCAGAACGCGACATTGGTGAAGTCGGGCGCACGCAGCGTCTGCAGCATGCGGTTGAAGGTGTTGTGGCGGTGCTCCAGCTCCCACTCTTCGCGACCGACGAACGGCAGGCCGCCCAAGTGCCAGACCAGCATGAAATCGCCGCCGGTGGTCTTGAGCACCGTGGGCGAGACATGGGTGGACAGCGGGATGAATTCGCTGATCGGAGCGTCTGGACTCAGCATTGGGCGGCGGTCGATGTCTGCTGTGGGAAGTGGGCGGCCCCGGCCGCGGCCGAGGCCGCGCGGGTTCCGAACCTGATTGCGCTACTGCGCCGGACGCCATTGCGGCTGACCGCAATGGCGTCCGGTTACGGCACTATGCCTTGCTCTTTTCGCCAGGATTGCGATAGAGGTTCGGCGAGAACACCCACATGTTCGCGTTCTTCTGCAGGTTGCGGACCCGCATGCGGAACTGCAGCCGCAGGCCGAGCAGACGGAAGATCATCTCGTCGCGCCGGGCCATCTGCCGCATGATGAAAATCACGATCGGCAGCAGCAGAATGCAGAACATGTCGATGTAGAACGTCAGCAGCAGGCTGGTGCCCGCGCCGAAGGCGAACGGGATGTACGGCACGCCGAGGAACATCGGCGGGCGCGTACAGCCGCGGAACAGCACGTTCTTATGCATACACGGGCAGAGCGGCGGTGATCATGCTCACCGCCGAGCCGACGTCCGCCGGGATGACCATCTTGGCCAGCTGGGCGGCGGCGCCGATCAGGAAGCCACCGATCAGAACCGGAGCGACGTCGGCGATGCGCTTGTGGGCGAACGCGATCTGGTAGCCGGCGAAGATCACGGCGATGGTCACGATGGCGACCGAAGCGATGTTCAGCAGGCTGTTCAGGTTGGTGATGAAGCCCTTGACGCGGCCTTCGGCCGGGTTCTGAGCGAAGGCCAGTTCCGGCATGGCCAGCATGGCGACGAACAGGGCGGCCATCGCGAAGGCCGACGTGAAGTTCTTGAGGACGGTGGTATTCATGAAGAAATCCCTTCTTTTTAGCGAGTGGTCAGTGGTGGTCGAGGAAAACGGAATCGCTTTACGGGGTCGGTGGAGGACAACAACAAATCAAAAGACGAAGGCCTGGTCTCCCGGGGAAGTCGCCGTTGCCGGCGCAGGAGCGACAGGCGCAGCCGCCGTGGCCGCGTTCATCGGCATCACCTTGACCGGCTGGAGCGGTTGCGGCTGGGCCGCAGCCGTACCGGCCGGAGCAAGTCGGACCGCCGCGGCAAGGGGCTGCGGCCCCACCACCACTGGCGTAGGTAACGGCATCGGGGCGACGGGCGCGGCCATCGCCGGCGCGGCGGCGAGCGGCGCCGGCGCCGGATCGAGCGCGGCGGCCAGGCGCTGCGGGCCGGACTGGCGGCCGGGGGCGTAGACCCCGCGCGCGGTCGCGGTCGCCGCAGCCGCCGACATCGGCGCGCTGCCGACCCGACGCTGGGCCGGCGCGGCGAGGCCGGCCAGGGCGATGGCCTGGCCGTCGGACTCGGCCGCGGCGGCCTTGTTGATCGATGCGTAGATCTTCTGCACGTAACCGTGGCGGAAACCGGTCACGAAGTTTCCGGAGTAGTAGCAGCTGAAGGACTTGCCCCAGTTCGAACCGGAGCGGCCGTAGCATTCGGCCAGGATCTTCGAGCCGGCCTGCAGGTTCGGGCAGACTTCGAACGCCTTCTCGTACGACGGCAGGCCGTACTTCTCCAGGTTGTAGCGATTGACCTGGGCGACGCCGAGCGAAAAATTGTAGCCGCGGCGCTCGAGCATGCGCGCGGTGGCCACCGCCTCGGACAGGTTCTTGGGCTGGCGCACCAGGCGGCCGCCGACCACGCCGATGGCGTAGGGATTGAACGAGGACTCCACCCGAACGACGTGTTGCATCACTTCGTTCGGGACAGCCAGGCCCGTGCAGTTCGTCAATTCAATTCCGGGCAACATTCCTTGATCCCCCCGTGCCGACCTTGGCGCCGACCCCCTGCAAACATTCCAGAAATGAAGGACTTATCGAAAGTCGCATTGACGCAGCAATGATTCATTCTGGAGCCAGCAATGTCAATGGCCGTGCACAACTGCGTCACAGTTCAGGCTATTCAGCGCCCTCGCCTCACTCGGCGAAGGCGCGCTCCGGATTGAAGTCGATGCCGGTGATGTATCGCTGGCCCGCGTGGGCCTTGATGTGCACCAGGATATCGATGGTCATCATCAACAGGCGCTTGATGACCGAGAACTCCAGCCCCGACCCCTCGTTGGACGCCTTCACCATCAGCGCGAGCTGATCCCAGGTCTGCGCGGTACTGCCGGCGTGACAGCTGGTGATCGATCCCGGGTGGCCCGAGGCGCAGTTACGAATGAAGTAGAACGATTCGTCGCCGCGCAGCTCGGCCAGGATGATCCGGTCCGGCTTCATTCGCAGACAGGCCTCCATGCAGCTCTTGGCCGTGACATTGCTGGTGCTTTGTCCACCTTTTGAGTAGAGCAAGTGCACCACATTCGGCTGCTCGATGAAGAGTTCGCGCGCGTCCTCGATCGTCACCAGCCGTTCGTAGTTCGGAATGTGGCCGACCAGCGATTTCATGAACGTGGTCTTGCCGCTGCCGGTGGCGCCGGCGACCACGATGTTCTTCTTGTACTGCACCGCCTTGCGGAAGAAATCGGCGTAGTTGCGCTGCGAGCGCAGCTCCAGCAGCTCCCGGTCGTGGTCGCTGATGGTGTGGGCGCCCTCCAGGATCTGGTTGAAGAAGCCGTCTTCCTGGTACTGGGCCAGGGTCTTGCTGTGCTTGGACGGCAGGCGGATCGTGATCGACACCTTGCCCGAGTCGCAGGCCGGCGGGATCACGAACTGGGCGCGCTGCCCGGTCGGGAAGGTCAGCGAGACCACCGGGTCGGCATCGGTGATGCGCTGGCCGGTGTTGCTCTCGTTGACCACCGCGGTGCAGAACTGCCGGGCCCGCTCGAACGTCAGGCTCGGCACTTCGATCCGGTTCCAGCCGGAGCGAGTCTCCAGATAGAGCTCGCCCGGCCGGTTGATGCAGATTTCGGTGACGTCCGGGGAGCTCATGTACTCCAGGATGCCGAGCACCTGGTACTGATACTCCAAGAACGCGTTGGAAACCTGCGCTATCGGTGAATTGTCTGCGTCCATCGTGACTGCCGCGGAGACCGGCTTACCTCATGACCGTCGAGAAGTCGACGTCCTTGGCGACGTAGACGTTGACGATCGTGCCCTGGTTGATGGTCACGGTCGCCGGCCGGTTGATGCTCTTGTCCAGCGCCTGGTTGGCCAGCCGCTCCATCGCCTCGGCGGTGTTGCTCTCGTACGGCGAGGACACCAGGTTGCCGCTGTTGGTGACTTCGGTCGAGCGCGGGCCGTGCTCGGCGGCGGCGTACTTGAACGCGTCGCTGATCAGGCTGATCAGCAGGGCCGAGGCGATGCGGCTGCCCCAGTGCGCGTTGTAGTCGCCGACGTGGCCGGCGCCGCCGAGGTTGTCCACGCCCGGGCTGGCCATGTTCACGTCGATGCCGTTCGGGGTGGTGATGCGGTCCCAGATCACCGACACGCGCGGTCCGTTGATGTTGTCGGACTGGTAGCGGCCGGAGATCTTCGACCCCTTCGGCAGCAGCAGGCGGCGCCCGTTCACCGAATAGGTCGGCTCGGTCACGATGCAGGAGGTGAAGCCCGCGATATCGGTGACGATGCGGGTTTCCATCACGCAGCGGATGTAGGTGCCGCGCAGCAGCAGGGTGTCCGGGTTGTACAGCGGCTGGGCGCTGGTCGGCATGTCGCGCTCGTCGCGCTGCTTGGCGCCGCCGCCGGGCATGTTGGCCTGCACGGCCGCGGCCATCGCGGCGGCGTACGGGTCGTTGCCGGCGCCGTCGGTGCCGCCCATGCCGGCGCTCGGATAACCGCCGCCGCCTTCGACCATGCCCATGCGGCGCTCGAGCAGCGACGGCGGACGCGGACCCTGCTGTTCCGGCGGCGGCGCTTCGCGCTCGGCCAGTTCCTGCGGCGAAGGCTCGGGCACCATCGGCAGCGGCGGCATTTCCTGCACCTGCTCGACCGGCGGCAGCGGCGGCGCGGCGTCGGTCGCGGCCTTCGGCAGCTCCGGGATGTTGACCACCTCTTCCTCGACCGGCTTCTTGTCGTCTTCGCCGGAGGTCGCGCTCTTGAACATCCACACCGCGGCGATGATCAACAGCAGCACGATGCCGCCGAGGAACAGCATCGCCTTGCGGTTGAGCTTCTGCACGTCGGTCGACTTGAGCATCGGCGCGCCGGCGTCCAGGTCCGGCGCCGCGGCCGCCTGCTGCTGGCCGTAATAGGGATTGGCGCCGGCGCCGGCGTAGCCGTAGGCGCCCTGCTGGCCGTTGTTGTCGTCCGGCTGGCCGGGCGTGTTGGGCGGAATGTTCTGGCTCATTTCTGCTTCTTCCTGCGCAGACCGACGACGTTATTGCCGTGCCGGATGATCAAGTAGGGATAGGTCCCGTGCACCACGATCGTGTTGTCCTGGACCGTGGTATTGACGACGAAATCCTCGCTGCCTTCGCGTTCGCGGCCGAACACCGCGGGGAAATTGCCGGTCGGCAGAGACTTCAGCCCGCTGATCTTGATGTAGGTGAACTGACCGTCGTCGTAGACGTTGCTCGGCACCAGCCAGGACTGCTTCTTGCGGCTCGAGTACTGGTAGTCGAAGTTGTAGACCCGGTTCTTGTCGAGCGTGGTGTTCAGCTCCGGGGTCGGCTCTTCGGGCTTGGCCTCTTTGCTGTTCGAGAACTCGGTGTCGTTCGGATAGACGAACTTGATCTTGTACTGCACGCCGGCCTGCTTGGCCTGTTCCAGCACGCGCCAGTCGGTGGCGACGACCTTCAACTCGAAGATGTACGAGTGGGTGCTCGTACGGATCATCATGTTGGTGTCGACGTCGACGTTCTTGGGCTTGATGTAGAACACGTTGTCGCGACGGCTCAGGTCCCAGCCGGAGCTGAAACCGGTGCTGTAGTCGAGGATGTTCTCGCTCGGGCTGAGCTCGATCTGGGTGGTGATGCCCAGGCCGGTGCGCACCGTGTAGATCCGGTTGGCCTCGTACTCGTATTCCTGGATGACCTGGGCCGAAACGGGTTGCGCGAGGCCGGAAACCGCCAGGAACATCAGGGCGGCCAGGCGATGTTTACGCAGGCAGTTCATCGGGTGCTGACTCCATTCGCATTGCCAGTCGGTGCAGCTTGGGCGGCCGCCGGCGTCATTGCCGGATTGGCGGCGGGGTTGGTGGGAAGCTGGGCGCCCGGCTGGGGCGGCATCGTGCCCGGCGGATAAGCCGCCGGCGCGGCGCCGGGCTGGGCGGGCGCGGCGCCCGGCTGGCCCGGAACGCCCGGTTGGCCCGGTTGGCCCGGAACGCCCGGCTGCGGCGGATAGCCCTGCGGATAAGCCTGCTGCGGCGCGCCCTGCACGACGCCCGGCTGCTGCGCCGCGGCGCTGGGATCCTGGTACTCGGTGGCGATCGGCGGCGAGGCGGCGTAGTCGTTGTCGACGCGGTAGCCGGTGACCTGGAAGCCGAGCGGATTGGCCAAGCGGTTGAGCTCGTCCATCTTCAGGTTCGACTTGTACAGGAACTCGATCGTCGCGATCTTGCTGTCGAGCGGGGTCGAGCCGCCGGAGGTCTTGTTGTAGACGCTGCGCTGGAAGCGCACCGTCGCCACCTTCGGCCGCGAGTCGACGTTCTTCTCGCTCTGCAGCTGGATGCTGAGGATCTTGACCCGCAGGGTCTTGTCCTTGCCGTAGACGGTGATCGGGTTGGCCGGGTTCTCGGTCTTGAACACCGCCGAGTAGCCGCTGGTCACCTGCGGGGTGGCCATCGCGAACACCGTGCCCCAGTCGCGCTGGCCGATCTGCGAGTAGTCGTACGACTCGCGGGCCAGGACGAACTGGGAAATGTTGGCCTTGTTGATCGCCTCGCTGGTGGCGATGGTCGGGTTGGTGAAGTCGTTGGCCAGGCGGGCCACGGTCGCGGTGCCGTTGTAGGCGTCCGCCATCACCAGATACGGCACCTTCTCCTTCAGCGGCAGGAAGAAGAAGTAGCCGCCGGCCAGGATCAGCGCCATGACGATCGAGCACCAGGCGACGATCCAGGCGCGACGCTCGCTCTTGCGGGCGATGTCGGCGACGGTGACTTCGTAGTTGGCCGCCTTGGCGACCGCGTTTTCGATTTGCGGGGTTACGGGCTTTTTTCCGAACATCTGGGCTGCATCCATCACTATGCGATCGTCGCCGGCGAGGCGGAACGGCATCCGAACCGTTCCGCCGCCGGACCCTGGGGCCTAGGGGCCCGTCGCTGGATCAGGGCGTCGGACCGGCCGCCTCGCCGCCGCCGGAGGCCGCCGGCGCGGAAGGCGCCGTACGCACCACGATGCGGTCGCCTTCGCGCGCGATCACCACGCCCTGCGCCGCGTAGGCCGCGTTCAACTGGCCGATCGCGTCCGGCAGGCTGGTGCTGTTGATCGTCGACACGCCCTGGTGCAGGGTGAAATCGGAGTAGTGCTGGTAGTCCAGCTGCATGCTCGTGTCCTGGGCCCAGCGGGTGAGCATGGTCTTGAGCGTCCCGTCCATCGGAGAGGGATAGAACACGTAGGACTGGTGCAGCGGAATTTCGCTCGGAGCCTCGGAATACCGGTTGACCGGCTTCCAGCGACCGCCGAAATCCGGCGCGGGCCTTGTGGCGCACCCGGCCAGCGCGGTCGCCAGCAGAATCGCGGTCCACAAACGAGGGCTGGTTGCAGTTGTATGTCTCACGCTTTCCCCGGCTAGGTAATGAGCTGACGCACGAGTTAGTCCGCGGTGGCGCCGGCCGCGCCTGGCCGATCCAGGCTTGGCGACGGCGTCGCCGCGGTCATTGTTGGAGTTGGGTTGTCCGGACAGATGCGGACGGAATTGCGACCGAGAACACGTTTTTCGCGGCGACGCGAACGGCGTCGGCCGCGGATGGCTCGGTTCGGAAAATACGGGCTGCGCGCGACGCGCAGCGGATGACGATCGTTCTGTCCATGAACTCCCCCTTGCTAGACGGCCACGCCGTCGTTCGAGCGTCTGCCGACACTCGTAAGCGAAGGTTAGACCGAAGTCAAAGCAGTGTGCAAGTGGTCACGTTGATTTTGTGCAATCTAGAGTTGCGACTCAAAGTCGGGCCAGGCGCTCGATCGCCGCATCCAGGGTGGCCGGATTCTTGGCGAAACACAGCCGCGCCAGGCGCTGTCCGGCCGGCGCGCTTTCGTAGAACGGCGACAGCGGAATCGCCGCGACGCCCTTCTCGATCGTCAGCCAGCGGCAGAACGCGACGTCGTCCAGATCGCTGACCTGCGAGTAGTCGACCAGTTGGAAGTAGCCGCCCGGCACCGGCAAAGGCCGCAGCCGCGTGCCCAGCAGCTGATCGCGGAAGGCGTCGCGCTTGGCCTGGTAGAAGGCGCCGAGCTGTTCGTAGTGCTCCGGCTCGGCCTGGATCATTTCGGCGAACGCCCACTGCGCCGGGGCGAAGCTGCAGAAGCTGTTGTACTGATGGACCTTGCGCAGCTCGGCCGATAGCGCCGGCGGCGCGATGCAGTAGCCGATCTTCCAGCCGGTGCAGTGGTAGGTCTTGCCGAAGCTGGACACCACGAAGGCGCGCTCGCGCAGCTCGGGGTAGCGCAGCACCGACTCGTGGCGGCGGCCGTCGAACACGATGTGCTCGTAGACCTCGTCGGAGAGCAGATAGATGCCGGTGTCGCGCAGCAGTTCGCTCAGCCGGGCGATGTCGGCTTCGTCGAACATGGCCCCGGAAGGGTTATGCGGCGAGTTGATCATCAGCAGGCGGGTCTTGGGCGTGACCGCGGCGCGCACCCGGTCCCAGTCGACCGCGAAGGTCTGCGGGTCCAGCGGCACGTGCACGGCGCGGCCGCCGGCCAGGTCGATCGCCGGCTCGTAGCTGTCGTAGCAGGGATCGAGCACGATCACCTCCTCGCCCGGCCGCACCACCGCCTGCACCGCGTCGAAGATCGCCTCGCTGGCGCCGGAGACCACGGTGATCTCGGCGTCGGCGTCGGGCCGGTGGCCGTAGCAACGCTCGGTCTTCGCCGCGATGGCCTGGCGCAACGCCGGGATGCCGGTCATCGGCGCGTACTGGTTCTTGCCCTCGGCCATCGCCCGTGCGAGCGCGTCCACCAGGCGCGCGGGCACGTCGAAGTCCGGGAAGCCCTGGCCGAGATTGACCGCCTGGTGCTCGAGGGCGAGCTGCGACATCACGGTGAAGATGGTGGTACCGACCTTGGGCAGCTTGGTTTCGGGCGTCATGGGCCTGGCTGGGATCGCGCGAGGAAACCTCAAGTGTACGGAATCGGGATTGCACGACGTGAGACCGCCGCGGGCGGCAGCGATTGCGCACCCTCATATCGTTATGCCGCAGCCGCCCTGGACAAGCACGGACTGGACAAGCACGGAATGGACCGGCACGGACTGGACGAGCCATGGACTGGACGAGCATGGCCTGGACCGACCGGACCAGGCCGGCGCGCGCCGCCCGTCGGCCGGATTTGCGCCCCGCGCCACGCCGGCCGACACTGGCGCCATGCGCGAACTGCAGGTCGTCAACGCCGCCGAACTGGCGCTCGCCTACGCCGCCGCCGAGTACGCGGTGGCCTTGGACGGCGACGCCCTGCCGCTGCGGGTGGGACGCCCGGCGGCCGACCTGGAGGCGTATTGGCCGGCGTCGCGCTACCTGTTCGTCAGCGCCTGGAACCCGGCCTCCGAGCCGCATTCCGAGAGCGCCAACCGCGCCGCCGACGAACGCCTGATCGCCCGCCTGGAAGCCGCCGGCATCCCGCGCCACGCCGCCTGGGCCCAGGACAGCGCCGGCGAATGGCGCGAACCGGGCTGGTTGTTGGCCGATCTGGACGACCTTGCCGCCAATGCCCTGGCGCGCGACTTCGGCCAAGCCGGCGTGCTGGCCTGGCGCCGCGGCGAACCGGTCCGGCTGCGGATGCTGATCGCCCGGCCGACCGATGCCGAGGGCGCCGACTACACCGACTGGATCGGCGACTGAGCGATTCGGCGCCGCCGCCTGCGGACCGGGGCGCCGACTCGCATAAACTGCGCGATCCGTGGCCGCGCCGGCCGCCCGCTCGCCGCCGATGACGCCCACGCCCGCTTCCGCCCCGCCGCTGCTGCAATCCCGCGCCCTGCGCTTCACGCGCAACGACGAACCCGTGTTCGGCCCGCTGGATTTTTCGGTCGCCGCCGGCGAGGCCCTGCTGGTGCAGGGCGACAACGGCGCCGGCAAGACCACCCTGCTGCGGGTGCTGGCCGGGCTGCTGCGCGCCGACGCCGGCGAGATCGAACTCGACGGCCGCCTGGCCGACGCCGCTCACCGCGCCCGCGCCATCGCCTATCTCGGCCATCTGCCGGGCTTCAAGGCCGATCTCAGCGCACTGGAGAACCTGAGCTTCCTGTGCGGCCTGCAGGGCCGCCGCCCCGGCCAGTCGCTGGAGCACGCGCTGGCCATCGTCGGCTTGGCCGGCTACGAGGACGCGCCGGCGCGCCAGCTCTCGGCCGGGCAAAAGAAGCGCCTATCGCTGGCCCGGCTGTGGCTGTCGCCGGCGCCGTTGTGGCTGCTCGATGAACCCTATGCCAACCTCGACCTGGACGGGATCGAACTGGTCAACCGGATGGTCCAGGCGCACCTGGGCGAAGGCGGCGCAGCCCTGGTGACCACCCACGGCGCCTACGCCGCGCCGCCGGTGCGGACCCGGATGCTGCTGCTGGAGAAGGCCGCATGAGCGCCCCGGCTCCATCCGAACACATGCCATCCGAACACGTGCCGCCCTCGCACGATGGCGCCCTGCCCGGCCTGGCCGGCGCGGCGCGCGCCTTGCTGGCGCGCGATCTGCGCCTGCTCTGGCGGCGCCGCGGCGACGCGGCGCAACCGGCGCTGCTGGCGTTGTTGGTAGTGACCCTGTTCGCCCTGGCCCTGGGCGGCGAAAAGCAGGCCCTGGCGCGGGTCGCCGCGGCGGTGCTGTGGCTGGCGGTGCTGCTGGCCGGCCTGCTGTCGCTGGACACGCTGTTCCGCGGCGACGCCGAGGACGGCTCGCTGGAACAATGGATGCTGGCGCCGGTGCCGCTGGGCTGGCTGGTCGCGGTGCGCACCTTCATGCATTGGGCCACCACCGCCCTGCCGCTGCTGCTGGCGACCCCGCTGCTGGCCCAGTTGCTGTACCTGCCGCCGGAGCAACTGCCGGTGCTGATGGCCTCGCTGGCGCTGGGCACGCCCTTGCTGAGCCTGCTCGGCGCGGTGGTCGCGGCGCTGACGGTCGGCATGCGCCGCTCTGGTATCCTCCTGGCCTTGCTGGCGTTGCCGTTGTACGTTCCCGTGCTGGTGTTCGGCGCCGGCAGCGTGGCCGCCTCGGCCCAGGGATTGGACCCGGTCGGCGCCTTGCTGATCCTGGCCGCCGGCCTGGCGGTGGCGCTGCTGTTGGCGCCGCTGGCCGCGGCGGCCGCGATCCGCATCGCGCTGAGCTGATGCCCCCCGATCCCGCGCGACGGCCCGGCCGCCGCGCCCCAACCGTCCGGCCCGCAAGGGCGGGCCCGGACGTCGAAGCCGCTGAATGAATCCCATCGTCCGCTGGTTCCACCAACTCGGTTCGCCGCCTTACTTCGACCGCTTCGCCGCGCGCTGGGCGCCGTGGGCCTACGGCCTGGGCCTGCTGGTCATGGCCTGGGGCCTGTACGGCGCGCTGTTCCAGGTCCCGGCCGACTATCAGCAGAAGGACAGCTTCCGGATTCTTTATATCCACGTGCCCAGCGCCTGGATGAGCATGGCGGTGTTCGCGCTGATGGCGCTGTACGCCGGCATCGCCCTGGTCTGGCGGATCAAGCTGTGCGAGATCCTGGCCATGGCCTGCGCGCCGATCGGCGCCGGCTTCACCGTCATCACCCTGGCCACCGGCTCGATCTGGGGCCGGCCGATGTGGGGCACCTGGTGGGACTGGGACCCGCGCCTGACCAGCGAACTGATCCTGCTGTTCCTGTACCTGGGCGTGATCGGCCTGTACCAGGCCATCGACGACCGCCGCGCCGCCGCGCGCGCCGCCGGCCTGCTGGCGATCGTCGGCGTCGCCCTGCTGCCGGTGATCCGCTACTCGGTGGAATGGTGGAATTCGCTGCACCAGGGCCAGACCATCCGCCTGCTCGGCAAATCGAGCATGGACCCGAGCATGATGATGCCGCTGGTGCTGATGCTGATCGGCACCAAGCTGTGGTTCCTCGGCGCGTTGCTGACCCGCGCCCGCGCCGACAATCTGCGCCGCGAGCGCGGCAAGGCCTGGGTCGCCGAACTGGCCGGCGCCGGCGAGGGAGCGCGCTGATGGAATACCTGTCCTATATCGTCGCCGCCTATGCGGTGTTCGTCGTCGTGCTGGGCTGGGACTTCGTCGCCGGCCACTGGCAGGTGCGGCGCGAGCTGCGCCAGGCCCGCGCCCGCGCCGCGCGCGCCGCGGCTGCGGCGGCCCGGCCTCGCAGCGGAGAACTGAGCCGATGAACCCTACCCGTCGCCGTCGCCTGCTGTGGGTGCTGGGCCTGGTCGCCGCCGCCGGCGTCGCCACCGCCCTGGTCGCCACCGCCCTGCAACGCAACATCGCCTATCTGTACACGCCCAGCGAAGTGCTGCGCGGCGAAGCCGGCGACAGCGCCCGCTTCCGCCTCGGCGGCATGGTCGCCGCCGGGTCCTTCCAGCGCACCCGCGGCTCGCTGGAGTCGCAATTCCGCGTCACCGACGGCGACGCCGAACTGGCGGTGCGCTACAGCGGCATCCTGCCGGACCTGTTCCGCGAGAAGCAGGCGGTGGTCGCGACCGGCCGCATGCAGGGCGACACCTTCGTCGCCGAGGAAATCCTGGCCAAGCACGACGAGACCTACATGCCGAAGGAAGTCGCCGACAAGATGGGCAAGGCGCACCAGAAGCACGACGTCGCGGCGCCGGGCGGCAAGGAGACGGCGCGTTGATCGCCGTGGTCGTTGCGGGCAAGCGCAAATCCCCCTCGCCCCCCTTTTTCAAAGGGGGGAACAGCAGCGCCCGGTCCAATGGCGGCAACAGCCGAGGCTGGACGGCTCCTACGCGCGCTCCCGACAGCCTCCCCCCTTCGAAAAAGGGGGACGGGGAGGGATTGGCTGTGGCCGTTGCCGTAGTCGCCAAGCCTTCCAGCGAGCCGCGCCATGTTGCCTGAACTCGGCCAGATCGCCCTGATTCTCGCCTTGTTGGTGTCGCTGGTGCAGGCGGTGCTGCCGATGCTCGGCGCCCAGCGCGGCATCGGCCCGTGGATGGCGATCGCGCGTCCGGCCGCTTACGCCCAGTTGCTGCTGGTCGGCCTGGCCTTCCTCATCCTGACCCACGCCTTCGTGGTCCAGGACTTCTCCCTGCGCTACGTCGCCGAGAACAGTAACAGCCTGCTGCCGATGGGCTATCGCTACTCGGCGGTATGGGGCGCGCACGAGGGCTCGCTGCTGCTGTGGGCGCTGGTGCTGGCGGCGTGGACCGGCGCGGTGGCGCGGTTCTCGCGCGCGCTGCCGGCGCCGGTGATCGCGCGCGTGCTGGCGGTGATGGGCGTGGTCAGCGTCGGCTTCCTGGCCTTCCTGATCTTCACCAGCAATCCCTTCGCCCGCCTGCTGCCGGCGGTGGCCGAAGGCCGCGACCTCAATCCTTTGCTGCAGGATCCGGGCCTGATCATCCACCCGCCGATGCTCTACATCGGCTACGTCGGCTTCGCGGTGCCGTTCGCGTTCGCGATCGCGGCCTTGCTCGACGGCAAGGTCGACGCGCGCTGGCTGCGCTGGACCCGGCCCTGGACCAACATCGCCTGGGCCTTTTTGACCCTGGGCATCGCCCTGGGCTCGTGGTGGGCCTATTACGAACTGGGCTGGGGCGGCTGGTGGTTCTGGGACCCGGTCGAAAACGCCAGCTTCATGCCCTGGCTGGCCGGCGCGGCGCTGCTGCATTCGCAGGCGGTGACCGAAAAGCGCGGCAGCTTCCGCGGCTGGACCCTGCTGCTGGCGATCGCCGCGTTCTCGCTGTCCCTGCTCGGCACCTTCCTGGTCCGCTCCGGCGTGCTGACCAGCGTGCACGCCTTCGCCGCCGATCCCTCGCGCGGCTTGTTCGTGCTGGTGTTCCTCGGCCTGGTGATCGGCGGCTCGCTGTTGCTGTACGCGCTGCGCGCGCCCTCGTCCGCGGACGACCCCGGCAAGCCGTTCGAGCCGGCGTCGCGCGAGACCCTGCTGCTGATCAACAACCTGTTGCTCGCCACAGCCTGCGCGATGGTCCTGCTCGGCACCTTGTACCCGCTGCTGGCCGATGCGCTGGAGCTGGGCAAGATCTCGGTCGGCCCGCCGTACTTCGCGCTGATGTTCGTGCTGCTGATGACGCCGCTGGTGCTGCTGCTGCCGTTCGGGCCGTTGTTCCGCTGGCAGCGCGAACAGCCGGCGCGGCCGCTGGCGATGCTGCTGCCCTGGCTGGGCCTGGCCCTGGGCGCGGCGATCGGCGCCTTCTTCCTCGCTCCGCAGGGGCCGTGGAAGGTCGCCGCCGGCGTCGGCGGCGCGGTCTGGGTCGGCGCCGGCACCCTGCGCTTCGTCTGGACCCGCCTGCGCGGCGACGGCACGCGCTATACCGCGGAAATGCTCGGCATGACCCTGGCCCACCTCGGCGTCGCCGTGTTCCTGGTCGGCGCGCTGCTGGTCGAGGGCCTGAGCGTGCAGCGCGAAGTCGCGCTGGCGCCGGGCCAGAGCGTCGACCTGGGCCGCTACGCGTTCCGCTTCGACCGGGTCGCGCACCGGGTCGGGCCGAACTACGAGGCCGATTACGGCACGGTCACCGTGTTCGACCGCGGCCGCGAGCTGACCGTGCTGCACCCGGAGAAACGCGCCTACGCCAGCGGCGGCCAGGTCATGACCGAGGCCGCGATCGAGCGCGGCCTGAGCCGCGACCTGTACGTCGCCCTGGGCGAGTCGCTCGGCGACGGCGCCTGGGCGCTGCGCGTGCACGTCAAGCCGTTCGTGCGCTGGGTGTGGGCCGGCGCCTTGCTGATGATGCTCGGCGGCTTCGTCGCCGCCGCCGACCGCCGCTTCCGGCCCGCGCTGGCGCAAGCGGCGCAGCCGGCCCGCGCCGAGCCGGCCGGTTTGGCCATGGCCGACGGCCCGCAAGGGTATTTCGAACACGGGCGTGACCGCCGCAACGACGACAGGCCGAACGCGCACGCGGCGGACGATGGAGATTGACCGATGAACAAGAGCCGCTGGCTGCCGCTGGCCGTCTTCGCCGCCCTCGCCGTGCTGCTCGCCGCGGGCGTATGGCTGAGCCGCAACCCCAACCGCGAGGCCCTGCCTTCGCCGCTGATCGGCAAGCCGGCGCCGGCGTTTTCGTTGCCGGTGCTGCACGAAGCCGGGCGCCTGCTGTCGTCCGAGGAATTGCGCGGCGCGCCCTACCTGCTCAACGTCTGGGGCAGTTGGTGCCCGGCCTGCCGCGACGAGCATCCGGTGCTGACCCGTTTCGCCGAAACCAAGCGCGTGCGCGTGCTAGGTTTCAACTGGAAGGACGAACACGCCGACGCGCTGCGCTGGCTGGAGCAGTACGGCAATCCGTACTGGGTCGTGGTCGCCGACTACGACGGCAAGTCGGCGATCGACTGGGGCATCTACGGCGCGCCGGAGACCTTCCTGGTCGATGCGCGCGGCATCGTGCGCTGGAAGTACGTCGGCCCGTTGAGCGACAAGGTCGTCGCCGAGCAGTTGCTGCCGATGCTGGACGAGGTCGAGAAGACGCGATGAGGGCGGCGACGGCGATCCAGAGCAAATCCCCCCTGCCCCCCATTTTCAAAGGGGGGAGAAGCGTGGCGGTGCGCCTGCAGGCAGCGTCGTTCTCTCCTGTCGGCTTCCCCCCTTTGAAAAAGGCGGGACAGGGGGGATTTGCTGCTGTTGCTGTTGCCTCGTCCCGCCCGCGCCGGCTTCTGGCGACCGTCGCCCTCGCCCTGGGCCTCGCCGTGAGCGCACCGCTGTTCGCCCAGCCCGCCAACGACCCGGCGCCGCTGAGCTTCCACAGCGACGCCGAAGAACGCCGCTTCCACGCCCTGGTCGCCGAACTGCGCTGCGTGATGTGCCAGAACCAGTCGCTGGCCGATTCCAATGCGCAGATCGCCCACGACCTGCGTCGCGAGGTGCTGGAGCTGATGCGGAAAGGCCAGGACGACGCCCAGATCAAGCAGTTCCTGGTCGCGCGCTACGGCGAGTTCGTGCTGTACCGGCCGCAGGTCGAATCCAAGACCTGGCTGCTGTGGTTCGGTCCGGCGCTGGTGCTGCTGGCCGGCGGCTTCGCGGTCGCGCGCCTGGCGCGGGGCCGCCGCGCCCCGGGCGACCGCGCGCCCGCCGATGCACCCAGCGATGAGGAACAGGAATGGTAAGCGCGGGAATGGTGAGCGCGGTGGCCATGGGGAGCGCGTCGATGTCGATGTTCGTCGCCGCCGCGGCGCTGTTGGTGGTGCTCGGCCTGGGCGTCACCCTGTATCCGCTGTGGCGCGCGCGGCCGCTGCTCGGCGCCGGCCTCGGCCTGGCGCTGGGCCTGGCGACGCTGGCCATCTATTTGGCGATCGGCACTCCGCGCGCGTTGGACCCGCAGCAGAGCAAGGCGCCGCAGAACCTGGCCGACGCCATCGTCCAGCTCGAAGCCGAACTGCAACGCGATCCGCGCCAGATCGAAGGCTGGCGCCTGCTCGGCAGCGCCTATACCGCCGAAGGCCAGAGCGCCAAGGCGCGCGACGCCTACGCGCGCGCGGTCGCGCTGGCGCCGGACAATCCCGATCTGCTGGCCGAAGCCGCCGAAGCGCGCGCCCTGGCGACCCGCGACCGGCGCTTCGACCAGCAAGCGGTGAGCATGCTGCAGCACGCGCTCAAGCAGCAGCCGATGCATCAGCGCGCGCGCTGGTTCCTCGGCATCGCCCATCGCCAGGCCGAACGCCCGGCCGAAGCGGCGCAAACCTGGGAGCCGTTGCTCGGCGTGGTCGACGCCGGCACCGCCGCCAGCCTGCGGGAGCAGATCAACGGCGCGCGCCAGGAAGCCGGCTTGGAACCGCTGCCGGCGCCGGTCGCGGCGGCGGCCAACGCAGGGCTGAAGATCAAGGTCGAACTGGCGCCGGCCCTGGCCGCGCGCGTGCCGGCCGGCGCCAGCCTGTTCGTGATCGCGCGCCAGGCCGACGGCCGGCCGATGCCGGTCGCGGTGGAAAAGCTGGCCGCCACCCGGTTCCCGGTGCAGGTCGTGCTCGACGACGGCGACAGCCCGATGCCGACCGCCAAGCTTTCCCAGCTCGAGCAGGTGCAGGTGCTGGCGCGGATCTCCGCCACCGGCAACGCCATGCCGCAGGCCGGCGACCTGGCTTCGCCGCCGGTCGCGGTCAAGGTGCGCGGCAACGCCGACGAGATCGTGTTGCGCATCGACCGCGCCGTCGAGTGAAACCGACGGCACGACGCCGGACGCAGCGTCAGTGCTGCGCCGGGCACAGAATCGCGCCGGTGCGCAGCGCGCGTCCGGCGACGATGGTTTACCCTGCTTCGCGGGCCGGAGCGCGCACTCGAGCGCGCACTCGCCGAGGCCCGCCGACGCCCTCCAAGGACACCGGCTCCGCCGGCCAGACGAGTTTCAGGCATGACCGAATTCATTCCCCCCGGCACCCGCCACATCGACCTGCCCTCGCCGTTCGCGATGAAGCGCGGCGGCGCCCTGCACGGCGCGCGCATCGCTTATGAGACCTGGGGCGAACTCAATGCCGAGCGCGACAACGCGATCCTGATCGTGACCGGCCTGTCGCCCGACGCCCACGCCGCCGCCAACGCCGGCAACCCGGAACCGGGCTGGTGGGAAGCGATGCTCGGCCCGGGCAAGCCGATCGACAGCGCGCGCTGGTTCGTGATCTGCGTGAACTCGCTCGGCAGTTGCAAGGGTTCGACCGGCCCGGCCTCGATCGAAGCCGCCACCGGCGACACCTACCGCCTGCGTTTTCCCGAGTTGTCGGTGGAGGACGGCGCCGACGCCGCCGCGCACGTGGTGCGCGCGCTCGGCATCGAGCGGCTGGCCTGCGTGATCGGCAACTCGATGGGCGGGATGACCGCGCTGGCCCTGCTGATCCGCCATCCCGGCCTGGCCCGCGCCCACATCAACATCTCCGGCGCCGCGCGCGCGCTGCCGTTCTCGATCGCGATCCGCTCGCTGCAGCGCGAAGCGATCCGGCTGGATCCGCAATGGAACCAGGGCCGCTACGACGACGCCCACTACCCCGAGTCCGGCATGCGCATGGCGCGCAAGCTCGGCGTCATCACCTACCGCTCGGCGCTGGAGTGGGACGGCCGCTTCGGCCGGGTGCGGCTGGATTCCGACCGGGTCGAGGACGAGCCCTTCGGCCTGGAATTCGAGGTCGAGAGCTACCTGGAAGGCCATGCGCGACGCTTCGTGCGCCGTTTCGACCCCAATTGCTACCTGTACCTGAGCCGCTCGATGGACTGGTTCGACCTGGGCGACTACTGCGACGGCGACGGCCTCGACAACGATGAACGGGTGCGCCGCGGCCTGGCCGCGATCCGGATCGAAAAGGCCCTGGCGATCGGCGTTCACACCGACATCCTGTTCCCGCTGCAGCAGCAGCAGGAAATCGCCGACGGCCTGCGCGCCGGCGGCGCCGACGCGCGCTTCCTGCCGCTGGAGTCGCCGCAGGGCCACGATGCCTTCCTGGTCGACATCGGCCGATTCGGACCGGCGGTCGGCGGATTTCTCGCCGAGTTGCGGACCGGCGTAGAATCGCCGGCATGAACGCCACCGACGCCCTGCCCGACCTCGACTTCCCCGGCCACGACAAGCTGGTCGCCGCGATCGACGCCGCCGTCGCCGCCGGCGACGAGCACGCGGTCACCGCCGCGCTGCGCAACACCTTGTGCAAGATGATCCGCGACCGCGACGTGCACCTGCCCGAATGCGTGTTCGACCCGATCGACGACCACTACGCGCGGCGCGAGATCTACCGCAGCCGCGAGCTGGGCTACAGCGTGGTCGCGATGACCTGGGGGCCCGGCCAGGGCACGCCGATGCACGACCACAGCGGCCTGTGGTGCGTGGAAGGCGTCTGGGACGGCGAGCTGGAAATCACCCAGTACGAACTGCTCGAGCGCAACGGCGAGAACTTCCGTTTCCGCGCCGCCGGCGGCATGCACGCCGGCCCCGGCAGCGCCGGCAGCCTGATCCCGCCGCACGAGTACCACACCATCCGCAACGCCAGCAACGACTCGGTCGCCGTGTCGCTGCACATCTACAAGGCGCCGATGGAGTGCTGTTCGATGTTCGTGCCGCGCGAAGGCGAATGGTTCCGCCGCGTCGACCGCGCCCTGGCCACCGACGAAGCGGCCTGAGCGCAGACGGCCGAGTCTTCGGACGCCCGGTTTTCGAACGATCCACCGCGGTTCCCGGATTTTCCGCGCGCAGCGCGCGCGCACTGCGGCTCCGTTTTCGCCCGCCCGGGCGGCGCGATCGCGCAACGGCCGGTTCGCCGGCCGCAGGCGCGGCGGCGGCCCGCCTCAGCCACTAAGGCCCCATCATGCTCAACGACCTGCTGCTCGCCGCCGCCCATCACCTGCTGGTGTTCGCCCTGGTCGCGATGCTGGTCGCCGAATCGATGCTGTTGCGCGGCCCGATCGACGCCTCCGCCCTGCAGCGCCTGGCCAAGCTCGACGGCGGCTACGGCGGCTGCGCCGGACTGTTGCTGGCGATCGGCCTGGGCCGGCTGTGGTTCGGGGTCAAAGGCCTAGACTTCTACCTGCACAACCCCTGGTTCCACGCCAAGCTCGGCGCCTTCGTCCTGGTCGGCCTGCTGTCGATCCTGCCGACCGTGCGCTTCCTGCGCTGGCGCAAGGCCCTGGCCGCCAACCCGGCCTTCCTGCCCGACGCCGCCGACGTGGCCCGGATGCGCGCCATCGTGCGCTTCGAACTGGTCCTGCTCGGCGCGGTGTTCGTGCTCGCCGCGGCGATGGCGCGCTACGGCGGCTTCTGAGCCGCCCCGCCGCGCGAACCGTCCCTTGTAGGAGCGGCGTAAGCCGCGACCCACCGCAGCGATGGACGAAAGCGCACCACCCGAAGACCGGATAGCCGGCGCATGTCCTCGCGTCGGATCGTGCAGATCCCCGCGTTTGCAAGCGCCGCGGCCGCAAACCGCTTCGGCTGTCGCGCTTACGCCGCTCCTACACAAGCCGCACGCCCCTCAATCTCCCGGCTGGGATGCGGCGCCGGCCCGCATCCGCGGGCGCTCGTCGCGCAAGGCCACCGGCCACCGCGGGCTCACGCTGCGCAGGTAACGGCCCAGGCGATAACTGTCGAAACGGCAGAAATCCGCGCCGCGATGGAGAAAATTCCAGCCCCGTCGCAGATCGAAACGCAGGTCGTAGGCGCAGCCTCCGGGCGGCGCCTGCAGGCGCAGCGTCTGCTCGGCGCCGGCTCCCAGACCGCGCACGGGCAGCGCGATCTTGCGCCATTCCTCGCTGCCCGCCGGCGCGATCCACACCTCGCGCACGCTCTGCGCGGTGTCGTTGCGCAAGGACACGGTCAGGGATTCGGCCCCGGCGTTCGACGCCGCCAGGATCAGGAACGAACAGCACGACAGCCACAGCGCACGCATGGCGACCTCCGATGCGAAACAGACGGATAAGCGACGAATGCGATCGGCCGTGACCGACCGGATCGCTCTTCGGCGCAGCATCGAGCCGGCCTTCGCCGGGCGACAGCCCCATTACGACGAAGCCGGCCGCCCAGGGCGCGAACCCAGGCGGCGCGCGGCGAAACCATCGCGCTCGCGTCGGCTGCGCCGCTGCGGGCGATGCCTCGCATCGGCCGTCCGTCCCGCCCGAACCGGGCCGAAACACCCGGGCGCGCGGCCGAATCGCCGGTTTCGCCTCAACGTGTATGATTGCGCGCGCTCGTCCGGCCGCGATGCCGCGACCGGATCGGCGCGGGCCCGAATTGCTCCACCGCCGTTCGCCGCAAACGCGCTCGCCCTCTCGCCCCGCAGGTCGCCCGTGGGCGAAAGACCGATCGTTTCGATGGACCGATCATGCTGAGCCAACACTTCCTGTTCTTCTTCTCCATGCTCGGCGCCTTCAACGGCCTGGTCGCGGCGTCGTTCCTGTGGTGGCGGGCCAAGGGCGCCCCCACCCAGCGCTGGCTGTCGCTGCTGATCCTGGCGGTGAGCGTGCGCGCCGGGAAATCCGTGGCCTTCTATTTCTGGCCGGACATCCCGCGGATCGTGCTGCAGATCGGCCTGACCGCCTGCTTCATGATCGGGCCGTGCCTGTTCTTCCTGCTGCGCTCCAGCCAGGGCGATACCCCCAGCCCCGGGCGGGCGGACCGCTGGCACATCGCCGGCCTGCTCACCCTCGCCGCCGCGGTCAACCTGTTCCTGCCCTACGACGGCCACGTCGAGCTGTGGCGGCAACTCGTCATCCCGGGGATCATCTACTCCTGGCTGGGCTATCTCCTGCTCGCCACCGCGCAGTTGTACCTGCACCGCGCGCGGCTCTCGGGCACGCCGGCCGGCCCGCTGTTGCTGGGCACCGTGGCGGCCATCTGGATCATCTGGATCGCCTACTACACCTCCGGCTACACCTCCTACATCGTCGGCGCGCTGTCCTTCACCTTCGTCCTGGCGTTCAGCGTGCTGGTCTACCTGCGCCTGCGCTCCGGCCAGGCCCCGATCGAGCCCTACCAGGACCGTCGCATCCCCGAGCCCGAGGCGGCCGTGCAGTTGCAGTCCCTGGCCGAGTTGATGGCGCGCGAGCGCCTGCATCTGGACCCCGGACTGACTCTGCCCCGTCTCGCGCGCCGTCTCGGCCTGCCGCAGACCCGGCTGTCGCAGTTGTTGAACGACAACAACCAGACCTCGTTCAAGCAGTACCTGGCGCAACTGCGCGTGACCGAGGCCAAGGCGCTGCTGCGCCAGACGCCGCCCAAGCCGCTCGACGTCGTGGCCGCCGAAGCGGGCTTCCAGTCGATGTCGACCTTCCACAGCACCTTCAAAAAGCTGGCCGGGATCACGCCCGCCGCGTTCCGGGGCGCCCCCAGCGACTCCTGAAAGCCATTCCAGCACTCCTGGAAGATACGGCAACAGCTTGATTTGAAAGGAAACGCATAGGTTACGGGCTCCTTCCCACGAGCCCGTGCCCATGCCCCTATCCCGCTTCCTCCGATCGATCCCGCTGCTCGTCCTGTCGGCCTGCCTGGGCTGCGTTCCCGATGCCCACGCGGCCCCGGGCATCGCCGGGCCGGTCGTCGTCGACGCGCTGAGCGACACCTCCGCCTCACGCGCCGCCCCGCTGCCCGCGGCCGCGCACGCCGATCTCAGCCAGCCCGTCCGCGGCGGCCAGGGACGGATCCTGTTCGTCGTCGCCAGCAGCAAGGTCCACGGCAGCTCGACCCTGCCGGCCAGCATCAGCTTCGGCGAAGTCGTGCATGCGTGGGACACGTTCCGGGCCGCGGGCTACGCGGTCGACTTCGTCTCCCCCGACGGCGGCGACGTGCCGATCCTCGACCGCTACGTCGGCAAGGACATGGAGCCGCGCCTGAAGGACGAGCGGATCATGAGCGGCCTGCGCAACACCGCCCGCCCGGCCCAGATCGACCCGACCCGCTACCGCGCCGTCTACTACGTCGGCGGCAGCAACGCCATCTACGGCGTGCCGGAGCACCCCGTGCTGCAGCGCATCGCCGTGCAGGTCTACGAGCGCAACGGCGGCGTCGTCTCGGCCGTCTGCCACGGTACCGCCGGCCTGGTGAACCTCAAGCTCGCCGACGGCCGGTACCTGCTGGCGGGCAAGCGCGTCACCGGCTATCCCGAAGAGCACGAGCGCCAGAACGAGGCCTACTTCAAGCAGTTCCCGTTCCTGATGCGCAAGACGGTCGAATCCCGCGGCGGCCTGTTCCATGCCCTGGACGGCGACCAGCCCTACATCGAAGTCGACGGCAGGCTGGTGACCGGCCAGAACTACGCCTCCGCCACCCAAGTCGCGCAAGCCGTGGTCGAGATCCTGCGCCGCCAAGCCGCCCGACCGCCGGTCCGCGGCGCCAAGAAAGCCTGAACCCCGCAACTCCATCCCTCGCCGGCCGACGCCGGCCCTCAGCTACGTCCCAACAACCGCAGGAACCACCATGAAACTATCGATCCGATCCGCCGTTCTCGCCGCCGCCCTGCTCCTCCCCGCCTCCGCCCTGGCGCAAGGCAGCGACCGCGCCGGGGTGGACCGCGCCATGCAAAGAATGATGCAGGCCTTCGAAGCCGGCGACGCCGACATCGCCTACGAAGTGCTGCGCCGCGACGGCGCGGTGCTCGGCTACTCCGCCTCCAGGGGCCGGGTGGTCGTGCAGACCACGGAAGAATGGGCCAAGGGCTTCCCCGGCAAACCCGCCGACGACGAAGACCAGCGCCACCGCAGCTACGAAATCCTCGACGTCACCGAGAACGCTGCGGTGGTCAAGGTGAAGCTGGACTATCCGGCGTGGGACGGGGTGGACTACCTGGCGCTGTCGAAGATCGACGGCAAGTGGATGATCGTCAGCAAGTCTTGGAGCGGGAAGGCTAAGGCGAAGGCGCAGTAAGCCCCGCTAGCCCTGCCTAGGACGCACGGGCGCCGGCTCGATGGAACCTAGTCGGCGCCCTTGCCCGGCCGCCTGCCCAGGCTGAAACGAGATCCGCCTTGCGGCCCGACCGCGCGCAGGCGGACTCGTGTCGTCCCCATGTCGGGTTGCTGTCGTCACGCAGGGCCGGCCTGCGGCAGGATGATGACGGGAACCCGAGCCGCCGATGCCGAGGAGCATCCATGCACATCAACAGCGTCCGCCTCCGAGAGCTGCGCACCGCCCGCCAATGGTCGCAGGAGCAATTGGCCCAGCTGAGCGGCTTGAACCTGCGCACCATCCAGCGCCTGGAATCGGGCGCGAAGATCTCGACGGAATCCTTGCGGGCGCTGGCCGCCGTGTTCGAGGTGCCGGCCGAAAGCCTGCTGGTGGGCGACCCGGCGCCCAGCCAGCCGGCCCTCAAGGCGATGCGCGAAGGCGTGCTGCGCGGCCTGGAATTCACCGGCGTCACCGCACGCGCGGATTTCTGGTGGTTCGCGCTCGCCGTGGCCATGCTGCTGGCCTTCGCCCAACTGCTCGCCGAGGCCGTGGGCCCGCTGCCGATGCAGATCGCCTCGTTGCTCGTGCTGTTGCCGTGGATCGCGGCAAGCACCCGGCGCCTGCGCGACGCCGGCTTCAACCCTTGGTGGCAGCTGATCGGCCTGGCGCCGGTCGGCGGCATCCTGGTGCTGCTGTATCTGCTCACCTACCCGAGCAAGGCGGAGTCGCCGGTCGAGGGGACGGCGGGCTGAGTGCGAGGTCATTGCGGGGCGGACGAACCAGCACAAAAAAGCCCGCGATCGCTCGCGGGCTTTTGATTTTCCTTGGTGCCGGAGGTGGGACTCGAACCCACACGCTTTTAAGGGCGGCGGATTTTGAGTCCGCTGCGTCTACCGATTCCGCCACTCCGGCAGCGGCTGCGCAGTATAGCGGGGCTTGCGCGTGGAGTCTGCCCCCTGCGGCGGCCTCGGGCGCCGGAGCCTGCAGCGCGACCGGCCGGCCGGAAGCGGCGGCTCAGTGCGGCTCGGCCGCGACCGCGTAGGCCGGCTCGTCGAAGGCCTCGGCTTCGTCGGCGGCCCGGACGGTCCGGGTGCGGGCCGCCCCGGACCCGGCCTTGCGCAGTACCTTCTCGGCCAGCGCCGACGGCCGCTGGGGCCGCAGCGGGGCCGCTTCGGGCGGAGGGGTCACGGTGCAGTGGATGGCGGCGGCAGTGAGCATGGGATCAAGACCGATGATGGGAGCCTGGGACGGGCGGATCGGCGGATCGGGATCGGCGGAACCAACGGGCGGATCGGCGTTGCGGATCTGAGCGAGCGGCTGGCGGCGACGGCAGCCCAGGCAGTGGCGGACGCGGCCGCGTTGCAGGGACCACGGCCGCGACAACAGGCCGCCGCACGGACATTGCGGCTCCAGGCCGCGCTCCCAGCGCCACACGCGCCAGAGCGAGTGCAGCGCCATCGCCGCGCCGGCCGCCAACGCCGCCGCTTGCAGGCCGCGCGCGATCGGCGCGAATGCGGCGGCCTCGGGCGCGGCCGCGGCCTGCAGCAGGAGCGCGCCGCTGGCGACGCCGCCGGCGGCGACCACCACGGGCGGTGCGAACAACTGCAGCAACATCCTGGCACCACGATTCATGAATGCGTCTCCCCGTCTGCGCCGGCTAGCAGAACGTGGGACGGTCTCAACTGCTGAGACGATGGCCAGAATAGTGCCAGGCACGATGTGCTGCCTCTGCCATTCGTCGTGTGAAACGCGCGACCGATGCCGCTTGCGCCCGCACCGACGCTGTGAGCACTCTGGCGCAAGCGCGAGGCTAGAATGGGCAGATGTGCCTGATCGCCCTCGCCTGGGACCACCACCCGCGCTATCGCCTGGCCCTGATCGCCAATCGCGACGAGGCCCATGCCCGCCCCAGCGCCGCCGCCGGACCCGATCCGGAAGCGCCCGAGGTTTACGGCGGCCGCGACCTGGTCCAGGGCGGCAGTTGGCTGCAAGTCTCCGCGCGCGGACGCTTCGCCGCGGTCACCAACGTCCGCGCCGGGCGCAATCCCGAAGCGCGGCCGCGCTCGCGCGGCGCCCTGGTCAGCGGGTTCGTGCGCGGCGAGGCCGATGCCGAGTCCTACCTCGCCACGCTGGCGCCGCAGGCGGCCGATTACGGCCGCTTCAATCTGCTGCTATGGGACGGCACGCAGCTGCGCTTCGCCAGCAATCACCCCGAATTCCAGACCGCGCCGGTCGCGCCCGGGGTGCACGCCATGTCCAACGGCGCCTTCGATGCGCCCTGGCCGAAGAGCGGCCATGCCACCCGCGCCTTGTCGGCCTGGCTGGTCTCGCCCGCCTCGCAGGCCCGCGCCGCCGACAGCGCCGGCGTCGCCGAACTGCTGGCCGCGCTGGCCGACACCGCGCCGGCGCCCGACGCGGCCCTGCCCGACACCGGCGTCGGCCTGGAGCTGGAGCGGATGCTGTCGCCTCCGTTCGTGCTCGGCGAGGGCTACGGCACCCGCTGCAGCACCGTGGTGCTGGTCGAAGACGAATCGGTGGTGTTCGTCGAACGCCGTTTCGGGCCCAACGGCGTGGTGACCGGCGACAGCGCCGTGCGCTTGCCGTTCAGCGCCGATCGCGCCGCGTAACAATCCGCGCGCGAGTGGCGCGCTGGAGTCGAAGCGGGCGCGCCGCGCCGGAGCCGCGCGCAAGACCTAACCCGAATCGGATCGAGGCGAGGAATCGAAGCCCGCAAATGAGAAGGCCCAGGCCTCGAGATTTCCTCGGGTGTCCGGGCCTTCCGTTGTCGGAGCGATTGCGTCGGACTCGCGTCCGTTGCTTGTTCTCCGACGTGCGCAGAGTACGTCCGGCCGCGTTATCGGCCGATCAAATTTTCGTGATCGCTCCGGCGCTCGCGTTCACATGGCGCCTGTTCATTCGCGTCGCCGGAATAAATGCGCGCCACCGTCGCCGATCCGGCGCTCTGCTCGGCCGGCAGCCGCGACCACGGCCACCAGCCCCGCCCGGTCTGGGCGTAACGGTCGGCGGCGCGCTCGAAGCGGTTGCGCACGCTGATCCCGCCGCAGAGCAGGTACAAGGGCAGGAACAGCGGCCCCAGCACCATGTACTGGTAGACGTGGGCGCGTTCGTGGTCGGACAGCCGGATCGGCGCCTCGACGCAGTGACCGGCATCGTGGGCGTAAGTGAAGCACGGCGAATCCAGGTCGGCGCCGGTGTGCAGGATCACGTTGCCGAGGGTGATCGCCCCGCCCGGCCCCCACGGCCAGTGGTGGAACACCAGCGCCAGGTCTTCGCCGCGCCAGCGCGCGCGCGCGCCGAACGGCATCGCCAGCAAGCCGGCGAGCAGGCCAAGCACGGTCACCGGCGAGGTCCACACCGCGCCGAGCGCGCCGCCGGCGATTCGCAGCCAAGCGCTCAGTCAGCACCCCTCTTCGGGCATGACCAGCCACAGGATCAGATACAGCAGCACCATCGGCAGGCCGAAGCTGGCCAGGGCGAGCACCACGAACGCGGCCCGCACCAACACCGGGTTCCAGCGCAGGCGCTGGGCGATGCCGCCGGCGACGCCGGCGATCATGCGGTCGTGCCGCGAGCGGCGCAGCGGTCGCGCGGAACTGCTCATCCGGCCCAGGTCTCCGAGTGCTGGCGGGTCCGGAATCAGTCTAGCGCGTCACCGCGACGGCGATGTCGAGGCGCCGGCCTTGCGTAGCTGAACGAGCTGGGCCTGCAGCCAGGCCGCCGAGCCGATCGGCGTGGCCTGGCCGCAGCGCATCCGGTAGGGCTGGCCGCTGAGGCTGCTGCGGGTGGCCGCGCGCTCGATGAACAGTTCCGCGGTGTCGGCCAGACCGCGCTTGCGCAGATAGGCCAGCTTCTTGCGCAGATGCGCCTGGGCCTGGCCGGCGTCGTGCCAGCTGCCGTTGCGCTCGAACTGGCAGCCGGAACGAGCCAGCGTCTGGATCAACTGCTCGATTTCGCGTTCGGCCTGGGCGCTGGGCGCGGCCTGGGCGCCGAAGCCGGCCAACAGGCCGGCCAACAGCCAGCCGGCGCGGCGCAGGCGGCGGGGCGCCGCGGTGCGGCGCTGCATCGGTTCGTCCATCGAAGCTCGCAAGTCCCTGCCATTGTTGGTGGTGGAGTCGTTGATGGCGGAGTCGTCCATGGCAGCGTCTTTCATAGCGCGATTAAAGCGCACCCAGCCAGGCCCCGACCACCTGCTTCCAGATCGCGTAGCCATCGCCGTTCATGTGCAGCCGGTCCTGCAGGAACAGCGCCTCGCGCGGCGCGCCTTCGCCGTCGAGCATCGGCGTAAACACGTCCAGGTAGTCCACGCCGTCCGCACGCTCGGCGTAATCGCGGATCAGCGCATTGGCCGCGCGCACCTGCGGCAGCAGGGCCGCGCGCGCGGGGCTGGGCTTGATCGAAACGAAGCCGATCCGCGCCTGCGGTTCGGCCTGGCGCACGCGCTGGGCGAAGGCGGCGAAGTCGTCGCGCACCTGTTGCGGCGAGCGGCCTTCGGCCAGATCGTTGTCGCCGGCGTAGAACACCACCGCGCGCGGCCGATACGGCAGCACGATGCGCTCGACATAGCGCAACGAGTCGTAGACCCGCGAGCCGCCGAAGCCGCGGTTGATGCTGGCGACGCCGGGGAAATCCCGGTCCAGGGTGGTCCAGTAGCGTATCGACGAACTGCCGACGAACACCACCCCGCCCGGCCGGCGCCGGACCCGCGCGTCCTGCGCTTCGAAAGCGCGGATGTCGGCTTCCCATTTTTCCGGATCGAGCGGCGCAGCGCCTTCGGCGACGGCCGCGGCCGGCGCGGATTCGACCGCGGCGTCGGCGGGACGCGGCGGGGCGCCGGCGCAGGCGCTCAACGCGAGGACGAAACAGACGAACAGGCCAAGGCGCATGCGGCGTTCCGGTCGGAAGAGGAAGCGACAGCCTAACCCGGAACGCCGCAGCGCGGCCGACGCGGCGGCGCCAGCGCGCGATGTAGTCGCCGCCGCGCCAACCGCGGCGGCGCATCGCGTTCACCGCGAGCGCTGCGCCAGCCAGTCGTGGATCGCGCCGGGCACTTCGCGCTGGGCGCGGCCGGACACGTAGATGCCGATATGGCCGCCCTTGAACGACAGCTCGCTGTAGTCCTCGCTGCCGACCAGGCCCTTGAGCGCCTTCGACGCCGCCGGCGGCACCAGGTGGTCCTGCTCGGCGTAGATGTTCAGCACCGGCATGTCGACATAGCCCAGGTCGACCGCACGGCCGCCGATGTCGATCCCGCCCTCGACGAAGCCGTTGCCCTGGTAGAACTGCTTGATGAACTGGCGGAAGGCTTCGCCGGCCTGGTCGGGCGAGTCGAAGATCCACTTTTCCATGCGCAGGAAGTCTTCCAGCGCGCGCTTGTCGTCGAGGATGTCGATCAGGCCGACGTACTTCTGCACGAACAAGCGCCACGGCTTGAGGGTCAGGTAGCACCAGTTCATGACGTCGGCCGGCACGTTGCCGAGGGTGTCGACGAACTGGTCGATGTCCAGGCCGCGGGTCCAGTTCGACAGCATGTTGTCGTCGGTGTGGAAATCCACCGGCGTCACCATGGTGATCAGATTGCGCACCTTGCGCGGATTCAAGGCCGCGTAGCACAGCGAGAACGCCCCGCCCTGGCAGATGCCGAGCAGGTTGATCGCGTCCTGGCGGTACTCGCGGCGCAGGTGGTCGACGGCGCCGCCGAGGAAGCGCTGGATATAGTCTTCCAGCTCCAGATAGCGATCGGAGCGGTCCGGATAGCCCCAGTCGAGGATGTACACGTCCTCGCCGCGTTCGAGCAGGCCGCGCACGATCGATTTGTCGGCCTGCAGGTCGACCATGTACGGGCGGTTGACCAAGGCGTAAGCGATCAGCAGCGGCACCTTGGCGGTCGGCGCCTGGTCGCCGCGGAAGCGGTACAGCACCACCTTGCCGTCGCGCCAGACTTCCTCGCGCTCGGTCGCGCCGTAGTCGATGTTCTCGACCTGGCGCAGCGATTCCAGGCCGGCGCGCAGTTTCTGCTGCGCCTGCATCGCTTCCTGGGCCAGGGATTCGGCGCTGAAATTGATCGGTGCGGTCATCTCAGCGGGCTCCCTTCTTGGCCGGCTTGGCAGCGGACTTGCTCACCGCCGCGGACTTGCCGACGGCGGCGGGGCGCGCCGGCGGTTGCGGGCGGGCGATCGCGGTCTTGCGCGGCGGCGCGGCGGCCGGCTTCGCCGCGCTGACGCTCGGCGCGGCGGCGACCGCTTGCGCCGCGCGCGGCTTGGCCGCCTTGGGCTTGCTTGCGGCGGACTTGCTTGCGGCAGGCTTGCTCGGCGCCGGCTTGGCGGCGGCGGACTTGCTAGTAGCGGCCGGCTTGCGCGGCGGCTCGGCCGGCGCGCCGGCCGGAGCCGAGCGCGACTGCAGTTCGTCGCGCAGCCGGCGCAGTTCGCGTTCGAGCTGGACGATCTTGCGGTGCGCGGCGTCGATCTCGGTGCGGGTCGGCATGCCCAGGCTGCTGCTGGTCTGCTCGATCTCCTTCTGCACGCCGGCGCGCAGGCGCATCTGCGAATTGACCAGGTCGGCGTAGGCGCCGCGGAAACGCGGCGACAGCGCGATCTCGGCATAGGCCTCTTCGGCCGCGTCGATCCACAGGTCGAACAGGGCGCGTGCGGTACCGATCTGCCGGCCCGGCTCGCTGCGTTCGGCCAGCTTGTTTTCGAAGCGCGCGAACGCGTCCTGCGCGGCCTCGGCCATCAGCGCGTTATAGGCCTGGCTGCGCTGCTGATAATCCAGATAGGCCTGACCCAGGTGTTGCACGCGCTCCTGGTGTTCGCGCGAGAAACCGAACGCCGGCACGCCGAGCCAGGCGCGGCCTTCGCTGTGCAGGCTCTGCAGATACGGCGCGATCTGCTCGACCCAACGCGAGAAATCCTGCTGGCCGGGACCGCGCATCGCACCGAACACATCGGCGAAGGGATTGCCTCCCTGCCCGCCCATCGCCTGCTTCCAGGCGCCGGCGATGTCCGCCGCGGACGCGTCGCGGCCGGCGAACTGCGCGGCCAGTTTCTGGATTTCGCCGAACCAGGCGCGCGCCTGGCTGTTGAAGCGGTCCAGGGTATCGTCGGCCTGCGGGCTGCTGCCCTTGGCCAGTTGCGACCACCATTGCACGGCCTCGTTCCATCCCGGCATCGCGGGCTGCGCCGGCTGCGGCGCGGCGCCGCGCATCATCTCGCCCCATGCGCTCCAGTATTGTCGCGCCAGTTGCTCGAATCCATCCGAACCGACGGCGCCGAAGCCGCCGGGATTGTTCGAGCCGAAACCGAAATTCGCCATCGCCGCCTCCAGGATTTGTCCCGATCATAGCAACCGCGTGTTGCCGGGCGGTGGTCGTGCCGGATGGCACGCGAGGAACGTGAACCCGGCCATTGCCCGGGTGAAGGCGTGGCCGACCGTAGCTGGCGGTGCCTTCGGAAAGGGGCGACACGGACGCGAGGGACTGCTTGGTCTGCCGCGCGCAGCAGCCAAGGCAGAAGCAAATCCCCCTGCCCCCTTTTTCAAAGTGGGGAACAGCACAAGCCGCAGAGTCTTCGGGATTGCGCCAGCAGCGCCGGTGCCGTTGCCCCCTGTGCAACCGTGCCCCCTTGGAAAAGGGGCAGCGGACGCGGCGGATTTGCTTTTGCTTTGCTGCGCGCGCTGGAGCAACAGCGACTTTCGACGGGGACCGCGCCAACCCGCGCCGAGTGCGACCCTAGCCGCCGGCAGCTCAGGGCTTGGGAATGCGCAGCGTCTTGCTGATCATCAGCGAGCCCGACAGCGCGAACATCAGCACCAGCGGGTGGAACAGCCAGGGACCGACGCGGATGCCGCCGAACCACAGGTCCGGGCCGATCGCGCCCTGCCAGGCGGCGACCGCCAGCACGATCACCAGGATCAGGCTGGTCGGAATCGGTGTGCCCTCGAAGTACTTGACCTTGCCTTCGTCGCCGGCCAAGGCCTCGGCGGTGACGTTGTAGCGCGCCAGACGGCTGACGCCGCAGCCGACGAAGTAGCTAAGCACCACCCAGTCCCAGCCGCCCTGCAGGCCGCAGGCGTAGGCCAGCGCCGCCGGCGCGACGCCGAAGGAGATCACGTCGGCCAGCGAATCGAGCTCGCGCCCGAGCGTGGACGAGGACTTGCGCCAGCGCGCGACCTTGCCGTCCAGTGCGTCGAAAACGAACGCCAACGGAATCAGGGCCATGCCGATCATCAGATCGCGCACGCCGCCTTCCTGCAGGAAGCGCATCGCAGCGAAGATCGCGCCGGTGCCGCAGAAGGCGTTGGCGAGGGTGAACCAGTCCGCGAGGTGGAATTCGCGAAGCATCGAGAAATGACGCGCCATGCGGTGCTGCTCCGTGACGGACGGCGACGGCCGTCCCGAGGGGGCGTCCAGCCTGCCAAAGCCGGAGCGCCGGCCGCAAGAGGCCAAGGTCGCGCATCCGCCGCCTCGCCGGCGGCGGGCGAGCGCGATCAGCGCGGAATCGCCAACTGCGACGCCTGCAAGGCCTGCCCCGCCTCGCGCAGGCCGGTGTCGACGGTGGCGTCGGCCGGCAGCGGCGCACCGTCGGCCAAGTGCGCCTCGACCCGGTCCAGCGCCGCGTACACGTAGGGCAGCAAGGGCTGATAGCGGGTCGCCAGCGCCGGCAGGCCGAGGAAGGCGTCGAAATGCTGGACGTTGCGTACCTGCCAGTAAGCGACCTGGGCGCCGGCGCGGCGCGCCATCGCCACATACGGCTCGCTGCTGAACGCCGGTGGAATCAGGCCGTCGTCGAGACCGTGCACGACCACGATCGGCAGCCCCTTGCGCGGCGCCGAAGCGCGCGTCGCGGCGATGCCCTCGCGCACTCGCCGGTGGGCGGCGGCGAGCCCGGGCGCGCGGTGGGCGTCGACGCTCTTGCCGGTCCACAGCGCGCGCAGTCCGGCCAGCGGCGCCAGCGCCTGCGCGGGGTCGCCGCCGGACGGCGCGAACAACTGCACGCCGGCACCGGGCGGAATGCCGCTGGCGTCGGACCACCACGCGGCGCGCTCGTTGGCGCCGGCCGCGCGCGCGCGCGGCGGCTGGGCCGCCGCATCGGCGGCGGCGTAAGCGAACGGCAGCCAGGGCTGGTCGTACTTGGATCCGCCGGCGCCCGGCCTGGCCGCCGGCGCATAGCGGCCGTAAGCCGAGGCATAGGTCGCCGCGACCGCGCGCCATAGGTCGAAGCTGACCGACAGCGCGCCGGCGCGCAGCGCGGCATCGCTCCAGCCGTTGTCGCGCAGGCGCCGGTAAGCGGCCTCGGCGCGCGCCTCGTTGGACGCATCGGCCGCACCGCCGCCGAGCCAGCCGTGCGCCGCGGCATAAGCGCAGTAAGCCTCCGCCGTGGCCCCGGCCGGCGCCGCCGGCATCGCCGCCAACGGTTTGTGCTGCAGCGCGCACGGCATCAGCAGCGCGGCTTCGGTGGTGTAGTCGTACAGGGCGCGCGCGCCGTCGACATGGACGTTGGGTTCGCCGGCCACCACCGCATCGAGCCAGGGCTCGTCGTCGAGTTCGGCCGCGCGCAGCACCGCGCCGCCGCCGTTGGAAATGCCGACCGCGATGACCCGGGTATTGGCCCAGGTGAACGGCGCCTGCTGCGGATAGGCGCGATCCAGCGCGGTGAGGGCGAACTGCGCGGCCTGGCGCACGTGCCGGCCCCAATCGGCTTCCGGGTTGTCTCCCGAGTGCGCGTGCTTGAACGCGACGCCGCCGGCGGCCGCGCGTTCGGCCGCGCTCGGCACGAAAGCCAGATCGCCGTCCTCGGGTTTGCCGACGCTGCCGTCCGCGCGCACGCCCAGACCGGCGTCGAGATCGAAATAGTCGGTGCCCGCGCCCTTGTCGGTGTAGGCCACCGCGCAGCCCTTGGGCAGGCCCCAGGCGCCGGCGACCGCGATCGCGCCGTAGATCCCGCGCGAGCCCGACGAGGCCGCCACCACCAGGCAGCGCTTGCCGGCATCGAAGGCATCCGGCACCTGAACCAGCACGCGATGCGGCTGGTGCGCGCCGTGCAGACGGGCATAGGCGCTGTACTCGCGTCCCTCGACCCGCTGCACGCTGCCGTAGACCTCGCCGTAGCCGCCGCCCGCAGCGAGGTCGGCGATGCCGCGCCAGTTCGCCCACAGCGCGCGCCGGCGCAGTTCCGCCGCGGTCGGATGGGCCGGATCGGCGAACGCCGGCGGCGCCGCCGCGCGCAGGCCGTCCAGGCCGAGTCCAGCGCTGAGCAGATCGTCGTGCTCGCCGCGGTGCTCGGTCTGGCGTTGGGCGCTGAACATCGGCGAGGCGTCCTTGGCGGGCTGGGCCGGCTTCGCGCGCGGCGCGGCGACGGCGGTCGGCGCCGCCGCGGCGGCGCCGATCAGGGCGAACGCGGCGCAGGCCGCGGCAACACGGGAATGGAAGGCGTTCATCGGCGCAGGCTAGCAAGCCGTGCGCGCCGGCCCATCGTACTTTGGTACAGCCCGGCCGTCCGCGCGCGGCAGCCTCGGCGCGGCCTGCTAGGCTAACGGCGATGCCGACCCTGCTGATCGCCGACGACCATCCGCTGTTCCGCGCCGCGCTGCGCCAGGCCGCCGCCGACGCGGTGCCCGACACCCTGGTGCGCGAAGCCGGCACGCTCGACGACGCGCTGGCCGCGCTCGAGGCCGAGCCCGGGATCGACCTGGTCCTGCTCGACCTGCACATGCCCGGCAATCACGGCCTGGCCGGACTGGCGGCGATCCGCGCCCAATACCCCGGCACCGCGGTGGCGGTGGTGTCGGCCAACGACGACCCGCGGGTGGTGCGGCGCGCGCTCGATCACGGCGCCGCCGGCTACCTGCCCAAGAGCGCCGGCCTGGACGAACTGCGCGATGCGATCCGCGCCGTGCTGGCCTGCGAGCAATGGCTGCCGGCGCCGCTGCGCGCGGCGGTCGCGCGCACCCACAGCGAACGCGGCGACGCCGACCTGGCCTCGCGCCTGGCCAGCCTGTCGCCGCAACAGTTCCGGGTCCTGACCCTGGTCGCGCAAGGCCTGCTCAACAAGCAGATCGCCGATCGCCTGGACGTGCAGGAACGCACGGTCAAGGCGCATCTGTCGGCGATCTTCGACCGCCTCGGCGTGCGCAACCGGACCCAGGCCGGAGTGGTGCTGCGCGAGCTGGAATTGTCCGATCCGGCGCGCCGGATCGAGGACTGAGCGCGCAGTCACACGCAGGTCTCTCGCTCGTTCGCGCCCGCTCACCCTGCCTCACCGGCGACCGCCGCGTTTGTCCACACAGCCTGTGGACAAACCTGCGGACAGAAAGGTGAAGAGCATGCCGAATCCTTTGTGGCATAAGCATTGCAATAGGGTTGGCGAGAAAATGACCAGCGAAAATCCTTGACATCGCTCACGCGATCTCACCTTCGCGTTTTCTTCACCCGCCGCCTTGCGCCGCGCATTCAGGCGCCGACCCCGCCGGCCGCCAACAGACGATCCAGAACCGACTTCAGCGCCAGCGGCTTGACCGGCTTGGCGAGCAGGGCGACGCCGGCCTCGTGCACCGCTTGCCGCACCGCAGCACCGGTGTCGGCGCTGAGCAACAGGCAAGGCCGCGCGCCGAACTCGGCGCTCAGACGCCGCGCCAGGGCCAGGCCGGTGTCGTCGTGGTCGAGGTGGAAGTCGAACAGCCACAACGCCGCCGGCCGCTCGCGCAAGGCCTGGCGCGCGCCCGCATCGCCGCTGGCGGTGCTCACCTCGCAGCCCCAGCGACGCAACACCTCGTCCAGCGCCGCCAGCGCCTGCGGATCGTTGTCCACCGCCAGCACGCGCAGGCCGGCGACGCTGCGCTGCGCGCCGGCCGGCAGCGCGGTCTGCGGCGCCGGCGCATGCGGCACGCGCACCGCGAACGCGGTGCCGCGCCCGGGCGTACTGCGCAGGCTCAACGGCGCGCGCAGCAATTCGGCGATGCGGTCGGCGATCGACAGGCCCAAGCCCAGGCCCTGCCCCGGCGCGTCCTCGCCGCGGCGGAACTCCTCGAAGATCGCCGCGCGCTGCGCCTCCGGGATGCCCGGCCCGCTATCCAGCACCTCCACCGCCAGCGCGCCGCCGCGCCGGCGCACGCCGAGCAGCACGCCGCCGCGCTCGGTGTAGCGCACCGCGTTGGCGAGAAAGTTCTGCAGCACCCGGCGCAACAGCTGCGGATCGCTGCGGGTCCAGGCGCGGCTGGCGACGTAGCGGAAACGCAGCCCGCGCGCGGCCGCGATCGCGCCGAATTCCGAGGCCAACGGCTCCAGCACTTCGGCGAGCGGGAACTCGCGCGGCTGCGGCACCAAGCCGCCGGCCTGCAGGCGCGACATGTCGAGCAGGCCGGTCAGCAGGTCGCCGGTGGAATCCAGCGCGCCGCCGATCTGGGCCACGGTCTCGCGCTGCGCCGGCGCGGTCAGCTGCTGGGCCAATGCGTCGGTGAACAACTGCGCGGCGTGCAGGGGCTGCATCAAGTCGTGGCCGACCGCAGCCAGGAAGCGGCTCTTGGCTTCGTTGGCGCGTTCGGCCTCGCGCTTGGCCACTTCCAGGTCGGCGGTACGCTCGGCCACGCGCTGCTCGAGGGTCTCGTTGGCCTGGATCAGCCCGGCTTCGGCGCGGCGGAAGGCGGTGACGTCGGTGAAGGTGGCGACGAAGCCGCCGCCGGGCATCGGATTGCCGCGGATTTCTACGATGCTGCCGTCGGCCAGCACGCGCTCGGACAGGTGCGGGGTGCCGGCGCGCATGAAGGCCAGGCGCCGCTGCAGCGCGCGCTCCAGGTCGCCCTGCATCGGCAGGCGCTGCATCGCCCAGCGCGCCAGGTCGGCGATCGGCCGGCCGACCTGCAGCAGTTCGGGCGGATAAGCGAAGAACTCGGCATAGCGACGGTTCCACGCCACCAGGCGCAGTTGCGCGTCGACCACGCTGATGCCCTGGCTCATGTTCTGCAGCGCGGCCTCGAGCACGCGCTGGTTGAAGCGCAGGTCGGCCGAGGCTTCGCCGACGATCGCCGCGACCGTGTCCAGGTCGCGCCCGGTCTCGCGTCGCGCCGCATCCAGCAATACCCGCGCCGAAGCCGAGCCCAGCACCGCCGCCAGCTCGCGCTCCAGCGCGGCCTCCACCTCGGCCGCGACCGGCGCGCCAGCCGGCACCGCATCGAGCAACTGGGCGACGCGCTCGCGCGGCAGGAAGCGCAGCCCGGCCGCGCGCAGGGTCTGCACGTCGAGGCCGCGGCGCGCGCTGTGCGGCGTCTCGCGCCGCCACACCGCGGCCAGCACGGTCGCCAGCGTACCCAGGAACAGGCTGGCGCCGACCGCGCGGCCGAGCCGGCTCCAGCCGGTCAGGCCGAACAAACGTTCCGGCGCCAGCCACGACCAGCCCAGCGGGCCCTCGTGCAACCAGGTCGGCGCGAAGCCGCGCGCGTCGTACAGCATCGGCAGCAGCAAGGCCCAGGCCCAGGCGGCGAAGCCGACCGCGATGCCGATCACCGCCGCGCGCGCCGGCGTCTGCGGCCGCCAGACCGCGAAGGCCAGCGCCGGCGCCAGGGTCGCCAGGGCCGAGAACGACACCGCGCCGACGTCGGCCAGGGCCTCGCTGCCGGCGATCAGGCGGCTATAGCCCCAGGCCAGCAGCATGATCGCGACGATGCCGCCGCGACGCAGCGCCAGCACCCGGCCGCGTAAGTCGCTGTCGCGCGCCCAGGCGCCGCGCAGCAGTCCGGGCGCGAACCAGTGGTTGCCGATCATCAGGCTCAGGGTCAGGGTGCTGACCACGACCATGCCGGTGGCGGCGCTGAGCCCGCCCAGGAAGGCGAACAACGCCAGCAACTCGTGTCCCTGCGACAAGGGCAAGGCCAGCACGTACAGGTCCGAGGGCACCTGGCTGCCGAGCATGGCCTGCCCCACCGTCGCCAGCGGCAACACCGGCAGCGCGATCAGCAGCAGGTACAGCGGAAACTGCCAGCGCGCGGTGCGCACGTCGCGTTCGTCGCGGCATTCGACCACGCCGACGTGGAACTGGTGCGGCAGGACGAACATCGCCAGGCCGCCGAGCAGCACCAGCGGCGCGAAGCCGCCGGTCTCGCCGGCCGGCGGCGCCGGCGCGGCGCCGGCGACGGCCGCGCCGGCGTCCAGCCCGAACCAGACCAGGGCGCCGATCGCCAGCATCGCGGCGAGCTTGAACACCGACTCGAAGGCCATCGCCAGGACCAGGCCGCGGTTGTGCTCTGCGGCGCTGGCGCGGCGGGTACCGAACAGCATCGCGAACAAGGCCATCGCCAGGGCCACGTACAAGGCGCTGTCGCGCCAGGCCGGCGAGGCCGCGCCGTCGGTGGCGCGGGTGGTCAGCATCGCGAAGCTCATCGCCACCGCCTTCAGCTGCAGGGCGATGTAGGGAATCAGGCCGAGCGCGGCGATCAGGGTCACGGTCGCGGCGAGCCAGGCGTCCTTGCCGAGCCGGGTGGCGATCAGGTCGGCCAGCGAGGTCGCGTTGGTTTCGCGCGCCAGCTTGACCAGCCGCACCATGAAGCCGACCGCGAAGGCGTAGAACAGGATCGAACCGAGGAAGGTCGGCGGCAACGGCCAGCCGTAGCGCGCGGCCTGGGTGACGGTGCCGTAGAAGGTCCACGAGGTGCAGTGCACCGCCAGCGACAGCGCGTAGATGTGGCGCCAGTGCCGGGCCAACGCGGCCGGCCTGCGCTCGGCGAACAGCGCGGTGCCGAACATCAGCGCCAGCCAGGCCAGGCTGGCCAGGGCGACGACGGTGAGGCTCAGCATGGGCAGCGGGTGCGCGGCATCGGCGCAGGATAGCGCCGCGGAGGCGGGGCCGTCTTCGGGGCGGGCAAGAGCAAGGGCAAATCCCCCCTGCCCCCCTTTTTCAAGGGGGGAACGGCAACGGCAACGACGCAAGCAACGGCAACGGCTGCTGCGGCGACTGCGGCTGCGGCTGCGGCTGCAACAGACTGTAGCTGTAGCTGTTGTAGTGGCTGTGGCCAACGCTCCCGGCAACCTCGCCCCGCGATAGCGGCAGGCCCTCCAGACGGGTTCCCCCCTTTGAAAAAGGGGGCCAGGGGGGATTTGCTTTTGCTTTGCTTTGCTTTGCTCCGTTCCGTCGCCCACACCCGCCCGCCGCAAAAAAACAAGCCCCCGCGCGAACGCGGGGGCTTGCTCTCCGGAACCCGCGCGGCGTCCTGCCGAGCGCGATCAGAAGTCGTATTTGACCGAGAAGGTGTATTGGCGCGGCGGCCCGTAGAAACCGGTGTACACGCCCAGCGCCGAATTCAGGCTGTACCCGGTGGTGCGGTACTCCTTGTCGGTGAGGTTGCTGCCCTGCAACGACAGCGTCCACGGCCCGCGGCTCTTCCAGGTCACGCCGGCGTTGACCAGGCCGTAGCCGTCCTGGGTGATCGGCAGCGCGCCGGTGCGGACGATCTCGGTGGTCGCCACCACCTCGCTCTGGTAGCTGTAGCCCACCCGCGCCGACAGATTGCTGCCGTCCGACAGGTCGGTGCGGTACTCGACGTTGACCGCGCCGGAGAAATCGGGCGCGTTGGTGAATTCCTGCTCGTCGGCGATGTTGATCCCGGCGTACATGAACTCGTCGTACTTCGCGTCCAGCCAGGCCAGGTTGCCCGACACCAGCCAGTGCTCGTTCGGCAGCCATTGGTACTCGACTTCGAAGCCCTGCACCGTGCCCTTGCCGGCGTTGGTGAAGTCGCCGAAGAAAGCGTCGTTGGTGCCGTCGCCGTTGCTGTCGTAGGCGGTGAACACCGACAGCTGTATGTCCTTGTACTTGTTGTGGAAGTACGCCAGGTTCAGGAACAGGCGCTGGTCGAAGAAGGCCATCTTGCTGCCGACCTCGTAGCTGTCCACGACCTCGTCGTCGAACGGCTCGGCCGAGCGCGGCACCGCCGCGGCCTGGGCGCGGATGTTGTAGCCGCCCGACTTGAAGCCGCGGGTGGCCAGGCCGTACAGCAGGATATCCGGGGTGATCTGGTAATCCAGCGAGACCTTGGGCGAGGTGTTCTTGAAATTGATCTTGCGGTCGAAGTTGGCCGCGACCACCCCGCTGGGGATGGTGAAGTTCGGATCGCGGTAGCCCTGGTTGAACACCTTGGCGCGCTTGTCCTCGTCGGTGTAGCGCACGCCGACATCGAGCTTGAGCCGGTCGGTCAGGTCGAAGGTCCAGTCGGCGTAAGCGGCGATGCTCTCGGTAAAGACCGTGCCCTGGGTGTCGCCGAAGCTTAGGTTGAAGAAGTTGTTCAGCACCTGGCCGCCGGCCTCGCCGTCGAATCCGTAGATGCCCATCACGCCGCGCGCGCGGCCGCCGCCGTCGTAGTTGGCCTGCAGTTCGTGGCTGACCTGCTGGTCGCGGTAGAACGCCTTCACGTCGGCGATCTTGTTCTGCAGGGTGTCGAAGTCGATGTTGGTCTCGGTATCGGATTCGCGCTTGGCGATCACGTACTTGAAGGCCCAATCCTCGTTGGCGCGCCAGTTGACCGTCGCCGACGCGCCCTTGATGGTGGTGTCGTTGACGTTGGGCATGCCGTTGCGCACGTCGTAGCGGTCGTCCAGCGGCAGGGTGCCGCGGGCGAAGCGGTTCGGCGCCAGCATCTTCGCGCCGCGCACGCCGGACTGGTCGTCCATCCAGTCGAACGCGAACTGGATGTCCAGCGCGTCGCTGACATAGGCGCCCAGGCTGCCGCGCAGGGCCAGCACTTCCTTGTCGCTGACGTCCTGGCCGGTGACCACGTTCTTGCCGAAGCCGTCGCGGTTGAGGCTGGCGACCGAGATCCGCCCGCGCAGCGCGTCGTCGCCGCCGATCGGGCCGCCGATCGCGGCCTTGACGTCGAGCTGGCCGTAGTTGCCGACCGTGACCGAGGCGAAGCCGTCGAGCGAGGTCGGCAGGCCGCGCGAGATGTACTTGATCGCGCCGCCGATGGTGTTCTTGCCGTACAGCGTGCCCTGCGGGCCGCGCAATACTTCGATCCGTTCGATGTCGAACACGTCCAGCAGCGCGCCCTGCGGGCGGGCGATGTAAACGTCGTCCATGTAGATGCCGACGCCGGGGTCGACGCCCCACAGCGGATCGGACTGGCCGACGCCGCGGATGTAGGCGGTGATGGTGCTGCTGGAGCCGCGCGCGGCGTAGATGGTCAGGTTCGGCACCTGCGCGTCGAGGTCGGACAGGTCCTCGACGTTGAGCCGGTCCAACGCCTCGGGAGTGAAGGCGGTGATCGCGACCGGCACCTCCTGCAGGGTTTCCTCGCGCTTGCGCGCGGTCACGGTCAGTCCGCCGAGAGTCTTGGCCTCGGCCTGCGCGGCCGGCGCCGCATCCTGCGCCCAGGCCGCGGGCGCCAGCAGCGCGCCGGCGATCGCCAGGCTCAGGTAGTTGCGCGCGGTCCTGCCCACGGTGGCGCCGCGCGGTTGCTTGCCTTGCTTCACGTCTGTCTCCTCCCCAGAAACCGGTCGGCGGTCGGACCGTCGCCACCGCCGCCGCCAATCCCGTCCCTCGGCGGGAATGGCGGCGGCAGCAGGACGCTGGCCCCCGCCATGCAGCGCAGACTAGGAGGCCGCCGCCGCCGCGGCTGCTGTACCTTCGGACAATGCCGGGCTCCGGCGGGCTTGCCGACACTGCCTCCACGACGGGCGCCGGGCCCGTCACGGGGAACGGAACCGATGGCGTTTTTGATCGTGCTGGCCGCGCTGTGCTTCCTGATGTACGTCGCCTACCGCGGCCACAGCGTGATCCTGTTCGCTCCGGTGGCCGCGCTCGGCGCGGTGCTGCTGACCGATCCCAGCCTGGTCGCGCCGATGTTCACCGGCCTGTTCATGGACAAGATGGTCGGCTTCCTCAAGTTGTACTTCCCGGTGTTCCTGCTCGGCGCGATCTTCGGCAAGCTGATCGAGCTGTCCGGTTTTTCCAAGGCGATAGTCGCAGCCACCATCCGCCTGCTCGGGCGCGAACGGGCGATGCTGTCGATCGTCGCGGTCTGCGCCCTGCTGACCTACGGCGGCGTGTCGCTGTTCGTGGTGGTGTTCGCGGTGTATCCGTTCGCCGCCGAGCTGTTCCGGCAGAGCGATATTCCCAAGCGGCTGATCCCCGGCACGATCGCGCTGGGTGCGTTCACCTTCACCATGGACGCCCTGCCCGGCACGCCGCAGATCCAGAACATCATCCCGACCGCGTTCTTCGGCACCGACACCTGGGCCGCGCCCTGGCTGGGCCTGCTCGGCGGCGTGTTCATCCTGATCGTCGGCTTGAGCTATCTGAACTGGCGGCGCCGGGTCGCCGCCGCGGCCGGCGAAGGCTACGGCGACAACCTGGTCAACGAACCGGCGCCGTTCGCCGGCGACGCCCTGCCCCATCCCGCGCTGGCTCTGCTGCCGCTGGTCCTGGTCGGCGTCGCCAACAAGTTGCTCAGCATGTGGCTGCCGCAGGTCTACGGCAGCGAGCACCGCTTCGACCCGGCGGTGATCGGCAATGCCGCGCCGGTGGTGCAGGAAGTATCCAAGGTGGCGGCGATCTGGGCGGTCGAGGGCGCGCTGTTGATCGGCATCGCCACGGTGCTGGTCTGCGCCTGGAAGGCGACCGCCGGCCGCTTCGCCGAAGGCAGCAAGGCGGCGATCGGCGGCGCCCTGCTGGCGGCGATGAACACCGCCAGCGAATACGGCTTCGGCGCGGTGATCGCGGCGCTGCCCGGCTTCCTGGTGGTCGCCAACGCGCTGGGCGCGATTCCCAACCCGCTGGTCAACGAGGCGATCACCGTCACCGCCCTGGCCGGCATCACCGGCTCGGCCTCCGGCGGCATGAGCATCGCCCTGGCGGCGATGGCCGACAGCTTCATCGCCAACGCCAACGCCGCCGGCATTCCGATGGAAGTGCTGCACCGGGTCGCGGCGATGGCGTCCGGCGGCATGGACACCCTGCCCCACAACGGCGCGGTGATCACCCTGCTCGCGGTCACCGGCCTGACCCATCGCCAGGCCTACAAGGACGTGTTCGCGATCACCCTGATCAAGACCGCAGCGGTGTTCGTGGTCATCGCCACCTTCTACGCCACCGGGCTGGTGTGAGCGTCCGCCACGCGCCATCGCCGGAAGCCGTCTGCGCCTGTAGGAACGGCATCCCGCGGGCGCTTCCTTCGGCGATGAACCGCGACCTGCGCAGCGTTGCGTGCCGGCGTCCCATCCGAACGCCGGCCGTTCGAGCGTCGGCAATCGCTCGGACGCGACCCCAGCGACGAAGGATCCAAGCGCAGGCAAGGATCGATTGCGCATCGCCGCCGTTTCGCGCGTAAAGATCCAAACGATTTACGCAGCGCTCGCGCCGGCCGTGCCGGGTTCGCCGCACAATGCCCGCCGCGCGGACGTTTGCCGTTTTTTGCCCCGTCCAAAGCCTCGCCCGCGCGCTGCCCGGCGCTGGGCGACGCGCGCGGATCGACCTATAGTCGGGCCTCCGCCTTCGCTCAGCGTGCCCGCATGCGCCTCGTTCTCGCCGCATTGTTGTGCCTGTCGTCCCTGCTCGCGCCGCCGTCGGCCCACGCCTCGGAAACCCTCGACCACCGCGCCATCGCCTTTTACTACAACTGGTACGGCAGCCCGGCCGTCGACGGCGAGCGCCTGCATTGGGCGCACGATGTGTTGCCGGAGAACGACCGCGACGCCGCCCGCAAGCGCATCCCCGGCGACGGCGACATCGCCGCGAACTTCTATCCCCAACTCGGCGAATACAGCAGCGCCGACCCGGCGATCATCGAGCGGCATATGCGCATGCTGGTGCAGGCGCGGATCGGCACCCTGGCGGTGACCTGGCTCGGCGTCGACGACCCCAGCTACAAAAGCTTGACGCCGCTGTTCGCCGCCGCCCAGCGCCACGGCGTGAAGATCTGCTTCCAGATCGAACCGGCGGCGCGCAAGACCGCCGACGATGCGCGCGCGGCGATCGTCGAGATCCTGGACCGCTACGGCAAGCATCCGGCGTTCTACCGCGACGCCAAGACCCAGCGGCCGCTGTTCTTCGTCTACGACTCCTACGTGATCGACCGCAAGGAGTGGGCCCGGGTCTTGAGTCCCGACGGCGCGCAGACCATCCGCGGCGGCGGCTACGACGCCGACGTGCTCGGCCTGTGGGTCGGCGCGGACGAGCACGCCTTCTTCGAGCAGTCGGGTTTCGACGGCTTCTATACCTACTTCGCCAGCCGCGGTTTCAGCTACGGCGCCACCCCGGAGCATTGGCCGGCCTTGCAACGCTGGGCCAAGCAGCACGGCAAGCTGTTCGTGCCCTCGGTCGGACCGGGCTATATCGACACCCGGGTGCGGCCGTGGAACGCCAAGAACGCCAAGGACCGCGAGCGCGGCGCCTACTACGACGCGATGTTCCGCGCCGCGATCGACAGCGGCGCGCCGTTGATCGGCATCACCTCGTTCAACGAATGGCACGAGGGCACCCAGATCGAACCGGCGGTGCCGTTCGAGCACGCGGCCTTCGATTATCTCGACTATGCGCCGCGCGCGCCGGACTACTACCTGGACCGCACCGCGTATTGGCTGGAACGCTTCCGCCGCTGACCCCGCCTGTAGGAGCGGCGTGAGCCGCGACAAACGAAGCGACGAACGCAAGCGCCGCGGTCGAAGACCGGAAGCGCGAAGTGGTTTCCGGCCCGACCTGAAACGACTCGGCTTCGGCTGCCGCTGTGGTATTCCGTCGCTTCGGTTGTCGCGGCTCATGACCGGAGGAAATCCCCGTGGGACGCCGCTCCTACAAGAGCTACGTCAGCGCTCGCGCACCGGGCGCTTGGCCAGGCGCCGCTGCAGGGTGCGGCGGTCGACGCCGAGCACCCGCGCCGCGGCGGAGACGTTGCCGCCGCATTCGGCCAGCACCCGTTGCACGTGCTCCCAGCCCTGCCGGCGCAGCGAAGCGGCTTCGGCCGGCGGCGCCGGCACCGCTTCGGCCGCGGGCTCGGCGAAAGACTGCGCCAGCGCCTCGATGTCGAACGGCTTGGGCAGGTAGTTCCAGGCGCCGCGGCGCATCGCATCGACCGCGGTGGCGATGCTGGCGTAGCCGGTGGCCAGCACGATCCGCGCCTGCGGGCAGCGCTGGCGCAGGTCGCGGATCAGCAGCAGGCCGTTGTCGGCGCCGAGCTTGAGATCGAGCACGATCCCGTCCGGGGCGAATTCGCCCAACGCCGCCAGCGCGCTGTCGGCGTCGTGGCGCGCCTGCACTTCGATCCCGCGCCGCGCCAGCAGCCGGGCCAGTACCTGGCAGAACGCCAGATCGTCGTCGATCAGCAGCATCCGCGCCGGCAAGCTCATGCCGCTCCCTCCGCCTGCGGCGCCAGCAGCGGCAGGTCGATTTCGGTCGCGCAGCCGCCGCCGTCGCGTTCGACCTGGCGCATCCGCCCGCGGCTGCGCTCGATCGCCGCCTTGGAAATCATCAGGCCGATGCCCAGGCCGCCGCCCTCGCCGTCGTGCAGGCGCGGACGTTCGGCGATGCGCTGCGGCCCGGCGCCGCGGTCGAGGATGCTCAGGATCAGCCAGCCGCTGCGCACCGTGGTCGCGACTTCCACCGGCAGTTCGCGGGCGAGCGCGGCATTGGCGTCGGCGGCGTTGTTGATCAGGTTGATGATCGCCTGCTGCAAGCCGGGGTCGACCCGCACCTCGCCGCCCGCGGCGCCGGCGCGGAACTGGGCGCTGGCGTTGGGACGCAGCAGGCGCCAGCGGTCGACGCAGGCATGGACGAAACCGTCGGCCGACTCCACCGTCGGCTCGCCGGCGGCGCCGCGACGGGCCATCTCGGCCAGTGCGCGCACGTGTTCGCGGCAATGGCTCAGCTGCGCGCGCATCAGCTCGATGTCCTCGCGCGCCGGCGGCGCGTCGTGCGCCAGCCAGTCGTCGACCAGCAGGCCCATGGTCGCCAGCGGCGTATTGAGTTCGTGCGCGGTGCCCGCGGCCAACGAGCCCAGCGCCGACAGCGACTCGTCGCGGATCGCGCGCTCGCGCGCTTCCGACAGCCGCCGCCGCTGTTCGCGCACCACGCTCATGAACCGGCTCAGCACCACCGCCATGATTCCGGCCGAGAGCAGGAAGTTGATCCACATCCCGGTCACGTGCAGCTGGAAATCGCCGCCGTGCATGTGCGGCAAGGGGATGTTGTGGCGCATCAGCCAGGTGTACAGGGCCGCGGTCAACGCGGTCAGGCCCAGCATCGGCGCGATGTCCAGGCCGATCGCCGCCACCGCCACCGGCAACAGGTACAGCGAGACGAAGGGATTGGCCGGGCCGCCTGAGAAGTACAGCAAGGCGGTCAGGGTCAACAGGTCGACCAGCAGCTGCAGGATCAGCGCGCGCGGGCCGGCGTCGCGATGGCGCAGCGACCACCAGTGGCTGAGCACGTTGAACGCCAGCAGCCCGGAGGAGATCGCCAGCAGCTCGCGGGCCGGGATCGGCAATTGAAGGCGCTGGACCACGAACACCACGGTCAGCATCTGCCCGGCTACGGCCATGTATCGCAGATAGATCAGCAGTTGCAGCACGGCTCGGCCCACGGAACGCGAGATCCGGATTATCGCATCCCGGCACGGCCGCGCCCGGGGCTGCGGCGATCGGCCCCGGTCGACGGCGCAGGCGCCCTGCGGGTTGCGTTGCGACCGGCGGCAATACCTTCGACGCGGCGGTCGCTACCCTCGCCCGGCCAGCGTCGTCCGGCGATCACAGGAGAGGAGCTGATGAAACCGCAAGGACCGGCGCTCATGGAATCCCTGTTCGGCTCCGCCCTGGCCGCCCTGCTCGGCGCCGCCGCTTCCGCCCCCGTGGCGGCGCAGACCACTCAGCCGGTGCTGTATCGCTTCTTCGGCCCCAACGGCCAGCCGCCGGTCGGCGACTTCGGCCGCTGCAGTAGCCACCACTCGGCCAGCAGCTACACCGCCGTGTTCGAACTGCGGCGCCTGCCCGCCGGCGACTACGGCTGCGCCTGGACCACCGAGAGCGGCCTGGCGCTGGCTGGCCCCGCCGCGCGTTGCAGCCAGACCTATCGCGGCGGCATGGAGGTCGCCGACATCGTCGACGTGACCTGCACCAACCGGGCTAGCGGCGAGTCGAAAACGCCGAACCGTCCGTTGCCGATCCCCGCCCCGTTCTGAGCGGCGCGGCGCCGGACCAGGCGCTCGGCGGCAACGAAACAGCGGGCCGCGCCCGCTTTTTCGTCCCGCTGTACGAGGCCCGGTCCGAGCCGGCGGCCGTGGACCTGCGTTCAGCGGAAGCGGTAGTTCACTTCCAGCCAGAACTGGCGGCCATAAGGGTCGTAGTTGCCGACCGGATAGAACGGCCAGCCGCCGCCGCTGCGGTCGGCCGGGGGACGCGAGTCGCGCAGGTTGTTGACGATCAGCGCCACCGAGCCGCGTTCGTTGAAGCGATAGGACACGCTGCCGTTGTAGCGCGCGTACGGGGCGATGCGGCCGCTGCCGTCGCCGTTGGGCAGGCTGCCGTAGCGCAGGCCGGTCAGGTTCGCGGTCCAGTCGCCGATGTTCCAGGTCACCCCGGCATTGACCTTGCTGCGCCAGTCGGTGGAATCCAGCGAGTCGCGCAGGTCGATCGCCGGATCGTCTTCGAACTGGCGGTAGTCGTGCTTGAGCACCAGGGTGTAGCCCAGGCGTGCGGCGAAGTCGCCGTAGCGGCCCGCGCTCCAGCGCAGGTTGCTCTTCAGATCGATGCCGTCGGTGCGCTCGGAGGCGGCGTTGATCGCGTTGATCAGCACCCGCCGCACCTGGTCCGGCTGCACCGGCGCGTCGGACGGGTTGCGGATCACCCGGCTCAGCGCGTTCTGGCACAGCGGCGAGCGGATGTCGCGCGGTTCGCCGCCGACAGTGCGGCCGAGGCGGCAGTCGGCCTCCTCGCGCAGGATCCGGCTGCTGCTGAGGTTGGTGACTTCGTCCTCCAGGCGGATGCTGTAGTAGTCCAGCGACACGTCGAAGCGCTCCGACGGCGACCACACCAGGCCCACGCCGTAGGACTTGCCGGCCTCCGGCTTCAGGTCCGGATTGCCGCGGCTGGTGTAGTCGATCGCCAGGCCGGAGTAGTCGCAGTCGTCGTAGGGCTGGCCGGCGGTGCGGCAACGCCAGTAGTCGGTCATGCCCGGGTTATAGCCGCGGGTTTCGGCGGCGAAGATGTAGTTCATGTCCGGCGCGCGGAAGCTGGTCGCGGCGGTCGCGCGCAGCAGCAGGCTGTCGAACGGACGGAACTCCAGTCCGGCGTTCCAGGTCGCCTTGCCCGACTTGCGCCCGGCGAAACGGAATTCGTCGTAGCGCGCCGCCGCCGAGGCGGTCAGGCGCGAGAACAGCGGCACGCTGATCTCGGCGCCGATCGCGTAACGGTCGCGTTCGCCTTCGGCGCGCACGCCGGCGCTGGTGTTCCAGAACGTGCCGTCGCCCAGGTGCGGGTCGGGCCGGTTGATATAGCCCTGGTTGCCGGCCTCGATCACGCCGGCGAAACCGACCGGGCCGGCCGGCAGCTCGAACAGATCGCCGTTGACGGTGAAGGCCAGGTTCTGGATCCAGGCGGCGTTGTCGCTTTCGTGGAAGCCGGTCAGGCGCTCGTAGTCGGCCGGAGTCAGCGGCGTGTACAGGCGCGAGGGGTCCGGGTTGTACACGCCGATGCCGTTGCGCGTGCCCAGGCGCGGACCGAGGTAGAACTCGTTGATCCCGGCCAGGAACTGGCGGCGCTTGGTCTTGTTCTCGTAGCGGCCGCGGTTGTAGGCCAGCTCGTAGTCCCAGGCCGATTCGGCGAAGCTGCCGCGCACGCCGGTGGTGAAGGCCCAGGAGCGTTCGAGGAAGCGGTTGTTATTGGCGTGCGCCGAGCCGATTTCCTCCGGCGCGATGCGCCGGTACCAGATCTCGTTGAGGCCGGTGGCCTGGTTGTAGAAATAGTTGTTGTCCGATGTCCAGCTCGGCGCGCGGGTGTTGTTCTGGATGCTCGACACGCCCAATTGCACGTCGGCGAACAGGTCGGTGCGGTCGTTGAGGTGCCAGGTCAGCGAGCCGTAGGCGTCGGCGTTCTTCTTCTCGGTCTGCACGGTCCAGAACGCCGGCGCGGCTTCGTTGCTGCCGCAGTACCAGCCCTGACGCGGGTTGTTGGCGCGGAAGGTCGAACCGCCGTACAGGCCGCCGAGGGTCGCGCAGTTCGCGCCCGGGTCGATGAAGCCGTTGCTGCGCGCATTGCGGCGGAACCCGACCTGGGTCGGCAACAGCGCAGTGCCGGCCGGATTGTCGAGCAGCGAGTCCATGAAGTCGCGCTGTCCGCCCCAGATCGCCTCGCGGTTCAGCAGTTCGATGCCGAACACCGAATCGAACCGCTCGCCGGACCAGCCGCTGACCAATTGCAGGCGCTGGTTCTGGCCGCCGCCGTGTTCGGTGCCGCCGACGCGCAGGTTGACCTCGGTGCCTTCGAACTTGTCCTTGAGGATGATGTTGACCACCCCGGCCACCGCGTCGGAGCCGTACACCGCCGAGGCGCCGCCGGCCAGCACTTCGATCCGCTTGATCAGCGCGCTGGGAATGTTGGCCAGGTTGACCACGTTGACCGAACCCTCGTAAGCCAGCGGGTAGTCGGCCAGGCGGCGGCCGTTGACCAGCACCAGGGTGTGGTTGGGGCCGAAGCCGCGCAGGTTGATGGTGTTGGCGGCCGGAGTGAAGGTATTGCCGAAGTCTTCGCCCTGCACCGAGCCGGTGTTCTGGGTCAGCGCGCTGACCGCGTCGAAGGCGCTGCGATAGCCCTGCGCGTCGATGTCTTCCTTGCTGATCACGGTGACCGGCGACGGCCCTTCCAGGCTGGCGCGCGGAATGCGCGAGCCGGTGACCACGACCTGCTCCAGATCGGTGGCGGCACCGGCGGGCGGGCCGGCGGACGCAGTCTCCGCGGCAAGCGCGGGAGCGGCGAGCGCCGGCAGCGCCAGCGCGAGCAAAACGGAAAGCGGACGGCGTCGCAGCCGCAGGGCAGCGTGCATGGAGGATCCTCGACAGTGGGGTTGGACCGGCCGCCGGGACTGCACCCCCGTGCCCGCGGTACGGCGTTCCGGCCATGGTTGTTGCTATGCAGCATGCGTAGAAATGAACCCCGCGCATCTGCATATGGCGAGCCGGCATTTGCCTGTCGCCAGCGAAGCTGCGCCGCACGGCGCAGCAAGGCTACGCAGCGGCGCACGCGCGATCCGCGCAACGCGTCGCGGCTTGCGAACGCGGACGGCGTTCGCGCAATCGCCAGAATCGGCAAGCCGTCGCGCTCGGCGCGCGCCGCGACGCACGCGATCGGCGTGACTTGGCGCACGCGGACAACGGTACCGGTGACGAACGCGTCAAAGCGCGTGCGCCGGAGCGCATCGAAACGGTGACGCAGCGCAGCTCACGGCGAATGGATCTGTGACGCAGCCAAGGCTTTGCCGCGAACGGGCGGCATTAAGCTCGCGCTCCCTGAACGAGGTCGCAGGACTGCCATGAACCGCACGCTTTCCGCTTCAGAACAGGCGGCGACGCGCAGCCGGCTGGTGCAACGCTACGGCGCGCTCGGCCGCAGCGCGCCGTCGAAAGCCGCGCGCGCCAAGCTCGCCGGCGAAGCGCAGCCGCCGGCCGACGCGTTCGCCGCGGCGCTGCCGCTGGACCTGCCGCGGCCGCCGTTCTGGATCCGCGTGCTCGGCAACCTCAGTTACGGCGCTACGCCGCAGTCGATCGCCGAATTCAACGCGCTCGGCACCACCGACACCCAGCGCCTGGCCAACTACGTCGACTGGCAGTTGGACTGGCGCGCGATCGACGACAGCGCGGTGGAAACCCGCCTGGCCAACGCCGGCTATACCACCCTGGGCAAGTCGCTGATCCAGCTGTGGACCGACCACGTCAAACCCAACCCGGCCTACGAAGTGCGCATGCGCCCGGCCTGGGAATGCCAGCGCGCGGCGCTGGTGCGCGCGGTGCACTCCAAGCGCCAGCTGCACGAGATCATGGTCGGCTTCTGGCACGACCACTTCAACGTCACCGTCGGCGACTACGACGCCGGCCCGGTGTACGTGCACTACCAGCGCGACGTGATCCGGCCGAACGCGCTGGGCAACTTCCGCACCATGCTGGAGGAAGTGGCCAAGAGCACCTCGATGCTCTACTACCTCGACAACGCCTCCAACACCCGCGCCGGCCCGAACGAGAACTTCGCCCGCGAACTGCTCGAACTGCACACGCTGGGCGCGGAGAACTACCTGGGCTTCATGGATCCGTTCCAGGTGCCGCCGGATGCGCAGGACCCGAGCTATCCGGCCGGCTATACCGATATCGACGTGTACGAGACCGCCTCGGCGTTCACCGGCTGGTCGATCAAGAACGGCCACTGGGAATTCCCCAACGACAACGACGGCAGCTTCGTCTACCGCCAGTCCTGGCACGACGCCGGCCCGAAGTTCCTGCTCGGCCGCATGCTCTACCCCGAGCAGCCGGCGATGAAGGACGGCCGCGACGTGCTCGACCGCCTCGCCAGCCATCCGGGCGTGGCCCGCTTCGTGTGCAAGAAGCTCATCCGCCGCTTCATCAGCGACACGCCGGATCCGGCCATGGTGCAAAGCGCCGCGGCGATCTTCCGCCAGAACTGGCGCAGCCCGGACCAGATCGCCCTGACCCTGCGCCATATCCTGGTGTCGACCGCGCTGGCGCAGACCTGGGGCGCCAAGGCGCGGCGTCCGTTCGAGGCCGTCGCCGCGGCGATGCGCACCCTCGGCAGCGACTGGACCATCGCCGTCGGCACCCAGAAGAGCGACGAATTCGCCTGGCGCATGGGCTTCACCGGCCATGCGCCCTACGACTGGCCGGCGCCGAACGGCTACCCGGACACGCATCAGGCCTGGTCGGGTTCCAGCAGCTATGCGATGACCTGGAAGCTGCTCAACTGGATGACCGAAACCAGCGACGGCGGCGTGCCGCTGGCGCCGATCCTGGCGACCACGCGCGCGCAGGTGCCGCAGTGGACTGCGACCAAGCTGGTCGACTTCTGGTGCCGGCGCATTCTCGGCTATCTGCCGACCGCGGCGCGGCGCCAGACCCTGATCGCCTTCATGGCCCAGAACGGCGACCCGGCCACCTACGTCGTCACCGACACCAACGCCTGGGCCGGTACCGACCTCAAGCGCCATTACAACCAGGAACGTCTGCGCAGCATGGTCTCGCTGATCCTGATGTCGCCCGAATTCCTCAGCCGCTAGCAGGACGCCCGCCATGACCCTGACCCGACGCGAATTCCTCAAGGGCACCTGCGCCACCGCCGCGGCCGGCGCCGTCGCCGGCCCGTCGCTGCTGTTCGCCCCTTCCGCCCACGCCGCCGCCAACGGCCACGACACGGTGATCCACCTGTTCCTGCGCGGCGGCCTGGACGGGCTCAACCTGGTGGTGCCGATCGACGGCGCCGACCGCACGTTCTACGAGCAAGCACGACCGAACCTGGCGATCGCCGCGACCGGCACCTACGCCGCGCTGCCGCTGACCCTGGCCAGCGGCGCCGGCACCGGCTTCGGCCTGCATCCCTCGGCGAGCGGCCTGCGCGACCTGTGGAACGCCGGCCACCTCGCCATCGTCCACGCCTGCGGCCTGGCCAGCAGCGTGACCCGCAGCCACTTCGACGCCCAGCTCTACATCGACCTGGGCACGCCGGGCCAGCAAGGCATCGGCAGCGGTTGGATGGCGCGGGCGATGAACGTGCAGCCCAATCTCAACGGCGCCGAGCAACTGCCGGCGTTGGGCGTGGCCTCGCGCCAGCCCACCGGGCTGTTGGGTTCGGTGCAGGCGCTGACCATGTCCAGCCCGGGCGATTTCGCCCTCAACGCCGGCGCCTGGTCGTGGCAGCGCACCCGCACCGATTCGCCGGCCGGGCTGCGCGGCGTCAACGAAACCCTGGGCAGCCTGTGGGCCGGCAGCACCGCGCTGGAGCTCGGCGGCCAGCGCGCCGACCGTTCGCTGCAGGTGATCGCGCGCCAGTCCTACAGCGCGGCCCCGACCGGCTGGCCGAACAGCGACTTCGCCCGCCAATTGTGGACCATCGCCCAATCGATCCAGTTCAACCTCGGCCTGCACTACGCCACCCTCGACCTGGGCGGTTGGGACACCCACAACGGCCAGGGCACCGCCGGCAGCGGCTATCACTACTACCAGAACAAGATCGCCGAACTGTCGCAGGCGCTGGCCGCGTTCTACGCCGCGCTCGACGGCAGCGGCCACGCCTCGCGGGTGACCGTGATCGTGCAGTCCGAGTTCGGCCGCCGGGTGCGCGCCAACGCCAGCGGCGGCACCGATCACGGCTACGGCAATCCGGTGTTGGTGCTCGGCGGGCCGGTCAACGGCCGGCGCTTCTACGGCAGTTGGTCGGGCCTGGACCCGGAAATCCTCTCGCCGCATTTCGGCGACGTGCCGGTCACCACCGACCACCGCCAGGTGCTGTCGGAGATCCTGGTCAAGCGGATGGGCAACAGCAACCTGGCGACGATCTTCCCCGGCTACGCCAATTACGCGCCGCTGGGCCTGATGCGCGATTTCGGCACCCTGGCCAAGCCCGCGCCGCGCCTGCGCGCGCGCCCGATCAAGCCCGCGGCGGCCGACGAACCCGACTTGCTCGAACGGCTGATGCGTTACGTCCAGGAGTGGGTGGACTGAGCCGGCGCTGGGCCGGGACTGGGGGACTGGGGGACTGGGGGACTGGGGACTCGGGACTCGGGACTCGGTTCAAGAGCGCATCTGCCTCTCCCGTTTCCCAGTCCCGTTTCCCGACTCAATCGAATCCCGAGTCCCGAGTCCCGAGTCCCGACCGAACTTGTCCGCAAACACCTGCGCCACCCAGTCCACGAACACCCGCACCCGCGGCGACAGTTGTCGGTGCTGCGGATACAGCACCGACACCGGCACGCCGGGGCTGGCGTAATCGGCCAACACTTCGATCAGGCGGCCGTCGGCCAACTGCGCTTCGACGCCGTGGCGCGGCAACTGGATCAGCCCGCAGCCGCGCACCGCCGCGGCGACATAGCAGGCCGCGTCGCTGACGCTGATCCAACCGTCCAGGGCGAACTCGCGCAACTGGCCGTCGACGGTCAGCTCGAACGGGTAGCGCAGGTCGCGGTCGCTGGCGAAGAAACCCACCGCCTGATGTGCCGACAGTTCGTCGGGATGGCGCGGCGTGCCGAAGCGCCGCAGGTACTCCGGGCTCGCGCAGACCACTTCCGGCATCACCGCCAGCCGCTTCGCCACCAGGCTGGAATCGCGCGGCTGCCCCGAGCGCACCACGCAGTCGATGCCCTCACGCACCAGGTCGACCAGCCGGTCGCCGCTGCTGATCGCCAGGTCGACCTGCGGGTATAGCGCGCGGAACTCGTCGATGCGCGGCAGGATGATCCCGGTCGCATGGCTGCCGTGCAGATCCAGCCGCAGCACCCCGCGCGGATTGCGCGCCACCGCGGTCAGGGCCGACTCGGCATCGTCGAGTTCGGCCAGCACGTGCACGCAGCGCTCGTAGTACGCCTGCCCGTCCAGGGTCGGACGCACCTGGCGGGTGGTGCGCTCGAGCAAGCGCACGCCCAGGCGCGCCTCGAGCTGCTTTATCGCGTGGGTGGCGGTGGCCTTGGGCAGGTCGAGCACGGCCGCGGCGCGGGTGAAGCTGCCCAGCTCGACGATGCGGACGAACAGGCGCAGGGCATCGAAACGGTCCACGGGCAGGCTCCGGGCATTGTTGGCGATTATTGAATTGTATTGCCCGATCCGACGCATTTATCCAGACAGAGGCAATACGCAGACTGCTCCCAGCGCGAAGCCGGGCCTCCGCCCGGCCGCCTACCGGAGTTCCCCATGACCGACTCGCCCTCCCCGACCCGCGTCGCCCTCGTCACCGGCGCCTCGCGCGGCCTCGGCCGCGCCATCGCCCTGCGCCTGGCCGGCGACGGCCACGCCGTGGCGGTCAACTACGCCGGCAACGCCGCCGCAGCCGACGCCGTGGTCGCCCAGATCCAGGCCGGCGGCGGCCAGGCCGTCGCGATCCAGGGCGACGTCGCCGACGCCGACGACGTGCAGCGCGTATTCGATCTGGCCGAACGCCGCTATGGGCGCCTCGACACGGTGGTCAACAGCGCCGGGGTGATGCCCTACCAGCCGATCGCCGGCGGCGACCTGGCCGAGTTCGACCGGGTGGTCGCGATCAATTTGCGCGGCGCGTACCTGGTCCTGGGCCAGGCCGCGCAGCGGTTGGGCGAAGGCGGCCGCATCGTCGCCCTGTCGACCAGCGTGATCGGCAAGGCCTTTCCGACCTACGGCCCCTACATCGCCTCCAAGGCCGGGGTCGAAGGCCTTGTGCACGTGCTCGCCAACGAACTGCGCGGACGCGGCATCACCGTCAATGCGGTCGCACCGGGCCCGGTCGCGACCGAGTTGTTCCTCAACGGCAAGAGCGAAGCGCAGGTGGCCCACTTCCGCGGCTTGGCGCCGCTGGAGCGTCTGGGCACGCCGGAAGAGATCGCCGCCGCGGTGTCCTTCCTCGCCGGCCCCGACGGCAGCTGGGTCAACTCGCAGGTGCTGCGGGTCAACGGCGGCTACGTGTTCTGAGCCGCCTGCGCCAACGCCTCCTCGCCGCTCGGGCCTGCTCTGCGTCCACTTTGTTCCCCGCCTGGCTCCTTTCTTTTGAAAGGCCTGCTTGCTCCAGCCCTGCTCCCTCTTCTAAGAGCCTGCTTGCGCCTTGCTCCCCCCTTTGAAAAAGGCGGGCCAGGGGGGATTTGCTTTGGCTTGGCTTTGGCTTGGCTTTGGCTTGGCTTTGGCTCCGTTCCATGCATGCACACAGCGCCTCGCTCCCGGTCGCGGCTCACGCCGCTCCTACAAGAAGCCACACCGCGTTCCGACAGCTCCGCGACGCTCGCGAAGGTTGCCTGGATCGCCGCCGCCAGGCGAATCAGGGCAGATACGGCCCTTTCGCCTCGCCCCAACCCCAGCGCGGCATCGGCGCGTCCGCATCCGCGCTCGCGCCGGGCTGCGAATTGATCACCGCCAGGCGCGAGCCCCACTCCAGATAACCGACCAGGGCCGAGCGGAACTCCGGGTCGTCGGGCAGGCCGAGCTGATCGGCGGTGTCGAGCAGCAACTCCATCCAGCGCCGGCGCTGCGGCTGGGTGAGATGGCGGTTGAGGTGCCGACGGATCATCTGCGGATGGCCGCCGTGGCGCTGCGAGTAGTCGTCCGGGCCGCCCAACACCTCGGCCAGGAACGCGGCCACGTGCGCCGGATGATCGCCGCCCATGTGCGCGAACACCGGCGCCAGCAGCGCGTCCTCGCGCACCCGCTGGTAGAAGCGTTCGGTCAGCCGCTGCAACGCGGCGCTGCCGCCGCACCATTGGTACAGACTGGGTATTGCGGTGTCGCTCATGCGGGCTCCCGGCGGGCGATCGCGCCCCGAACAGTCCAGCGGTCCGTCACGGCGATCGGATCGCGCACGTTGCGCCGCCGACGCCCCTGCGAATGCGACCGCGCGCACGTTCGCACAGACCCTTACCGGATCGCGACGCCGCCGCCGGCCCGCGGGTGCACTCCGGCACATGCCGCCCGCGCCGGCACGGACCAGCATTCGCGCATGAGCGACCGTCCTGCCTGCTACCCCGATCCTTCGACCGAGCGGTCGGCGGCCGGTTCGGCGCTGCCGCAACTCGACGTGCTGATCTCGCCGGTACCGGTCGGCCGCTTCGACTCGCCGCTGGACGGCCGCCACGTGCTCTGCCTGCACCTGGGCGCACCGGTGCCGGTGTCCTACCGCGCCGGCCGCCACGAGCGCCAGGGCGTACGCCTGCACGGCCAGTTCTGCGTCGTGCCCGGCGGCAGCAGCACGCGCTGGACCCTGAGCCTGCCGGCACGCTCGCTATTGCTGCGGCTGGCGCCGTCGCTGTGGCGCGATACCGCGCACAGCCTGGGCGCCGGATCGGGCGACCAACTCGCGCCGGCGATCCATATCCGCGATCCCCAGGTCGAACGCATCGGCTGGATGATGCAGGCCGAACAACGCGACGGCTTCCCCGGCGGACGCCTGTTCGCCGACGGCCTGGCTGCGGCACTGGCGGCGCGCCTGCTGGCGCTGCAGTCGCGCAAGCCCTTGGCGGCGGTTGCGGCCGGCGCGCTGCCGACGTGGCGCCTGCGCCAAGTGCTCGAATACATCGAAGCGCACCTGGAGCGCGACCTGCGCCTGGCCGAACTGGCGGCGGTCGCCGGCTTCAGCGTCTCCCACTTCAAGCCCTTGTTCAAACAGGCCACCGGCCTGCCCGCGCATCGCTTCGTGCTGGAACGGAGGGTCGAGCGCGCGCGCACGCTGCTGCAGGAAGGCCGCGGCAGCATCAGCGAAATCGCCCAGGCCTGCGGCTTTTCCCACGCCAGCCACATGGCCCGCAGCCTGCGCCGATCGCTGGGAGCGACGCCGTCGCAGATCGCCGCGGCGGCGCATTGAGCGCAGCGTCTGGAACCGGCCGGCGCCGCGCGCACCGATCGGATCCAGCGCGACCGCATCGAGCCCGGGCAGATCTAACGCGGTCCGACCAAACTCGATCGACACGGCACGCTCGAAGCGGCACGATCGAGGCGACGCGCTCGTATCGGCGCGATCAGCGCGGAGTCCGGCGCGCCTCGCCCAGGGTCGCGGCCGGCGCGCCATCGCGCGGCGTCCAGCCCTGCAGGGAGAAATCGTCCGGCAACGGCGCCGACCGCGGCTGCAGGCGCAGCCGGGCGGAGATCCGCATTCCTACCGGCGCCAGTTCGGCCAGGCGCGCAGCGCGATCCTCGCTGGTGCTGAAGGTCGCGAACTGTCCGCTCGGATCCGGCGCTGCGTCGGATTCGGGACGGGTTACGGTCGCGGTCTTGACGATCTCGACGGTGTAGCTCGCATCCGGCTCGGCCCGGAGCCGCACCCGGAACTGCTCCTCGCCGTAGGCCCACTCGTTGCTGGCGGCGCGCTCCACCGCCTGCCCGGGCGCCGGCCAGCGCGCGTCCGGCTCCAGCGCCATGCCCAGCCACAGCATCGGCGTCATGGCGACCATCGTCACCCAGGCCGCCGGATGCTCCGGCATCGGCCCCGACGCCTCGCCTTTGACGAAGCCGCGGCCGTTGCCGAGCAGCAGGACCTCGAACCGCTGTTCGCCGCTCTGGATCGACACCCGGGCATCGTCGCCGGCGTAGAGTTCGACACGGCCCAGATAATCCTTGTCGCCGCTGCCGCTGGTGCTGGTTTCGATCCAGCTCAGGCAATCGGCGGCCTGATCGATGCGGGTGCAGTCGCGAGCCGCTGCGGCGGCGTCCGCCGCGGCCGCGCGCGCCTGCGCCACCGGCCAGCCGCAGCACGCCGCCGCCAGCCAGCCCGCCAATACCGAAGCCCTCACCCAGCGTGTCCTCACGACGCCATGCTCCCTGTCCGCGCAAGCCGGCCAGTATAGGCCGCGGCGCGCGCCGCAAGTTTCCAAATCGAGGCTTCACATCCGGGCGAGGCCTGCGTTTGCAGCCATGAGCGCAGCGTTGCGACCGCGCAAGGCCGCGCCGCCCTCGTCCACCGCACAGGCCGCGCCGTGAGCCATTCCCTGCCCGAACCATCGCTAGACATCGGCCGCTTTTCGCTGGACCTGCATCCTCGTGTCTCGCAACCGGCACCGGGCGGGCCGAACGGCCCGCAGCCTGGCCTGGTGTACGGCGCCGACTTCAAGGTCGGCTATACGCCGGCGCTGGCGCGCAATCCGCTCGGGCTGATCCAACTGGTGTTTCCGCAAACCAAGCGCTTCGAGCATACGAACCTCTACGCCTGGAACGTCGACAAGCGCGCTCCCGACACCGGCCACAGCCTGCTGATGGCCCGCTGCCTGTACGGCAGCGACGACGGCCGGGTCGGCGACGCGACCTCCGGCGGCCAACAACGCCGGCTCGGCGCGGACCAATGCTGGCTGGCGGCCGCGCCGCGCGAAACCTGCAAGAGCATCGCCGCGGCGGTGGTTCCTACCGCGACCCTGACCAAGTTCGCCCAGTACGCCGTCGACCTGGTCACCGGCAAGATCGCCAATGCCGGCATGCTCTGGGGCTACTACGTGCTGCCGCCGGGCGCGGCCGGGCAGCCCTACGCGATGCAAGTGCAGCCGCCGCAGGAAACGCGCCTGCGCAGCAACAACGAGCACCTCAGCGCCCTCGCCGGCTTTCTCGGCGTCCCGACCGCCGAGGTCAGGAGCCACATCGACTGAGCGGCCCGCGAGCGCGCCGCCGCGACGGGGACAAAAGAAAAGCGGGCCGAAGCCCGCTTTTCTCCGATCGCGGCGATGCGCTGGCCGATTACTCGGCGGCCACGCCCTCGCCTTCTTCCACGGCCTTCATCGACAGGCGGATGCGGCCCTGCTTGTCGACTTCCAGCACCTTGACCTTGACCAGGTCGCCTTCCTTGAGCTTGTCGCTGACCTTCTCGACGCGCTCGTTGGAGATCTGCGAGACGTGGACCAGACCGTCCTTGCCCGGCAGGATGGTCACGAAGGCGCCGAAGTCCATGATCTTGGCGACCTTGCCTTCGTAGATGCGGCCCGGCTCGACGTCGGACACGATCTGGTCGATGCGCGCCTTCGCGGCCTGGGCGGCGGCGGCGTTCACCGAGGCGATGACGATGGTGCCGTCGTCCTGGATGTCGATCTGGGTGCCGGTTTCCTTGGTGATGGCCTGGATGGTCGAACCGCCCTTGCCGATCACTTCGCGGATCTTGTCCGGGTGGATCTTCATCGTCAGCAGGCGCGGCGCGTACTCGCTCAGCTCGCCGCGCGGCGCGGTGATGGCGTTGGCCATCTCGCCGAGGATGTGCAGGCGGCCGGCCTGGGCCTGGGCCAGGGCGACCTTCATGATCTCTTCGGTGATGCCCTGGATCTTGATGTCCATCTGCAGCGCCGAGATGCCTTCGGCGGTGCCGGCGACCTTGAAGTCCATGTCGCCGAGGTGATCCTCGTCGCCCAGGATGTCGGACAGGACGACGAAGTTGTCGCCTTCCTTGACCAGGCCCATCGCGATGCCGGCGACCGGCGCCTTGATCGGCACGCCGGCGTCCATCAGCGCCAGCGAGCTGCCGCAGACCGAAGCCATCGAGGACGAGCCGTTCGACTCGGTGATTTCCGAGACCACGCGGATGGTGTACGGGAACTCTTCCATGGTCGGCATCACCGCCAGCACGCCGCGCTTGGCGAGGCGGCCGTGGCCGATTTCGCGGCGCTTGGGAGCGCCGAAGCGGCCGCATTCGCCGACCGAGTACGGCGGGAAGTTGTAATGGAACAGGAAGTGTTCCTTGTACTCGCCCGAGACGGCGTCAATGATCTGGCCGTCGCGCGCGGTGCCGAGGGTGGCGACCACGATCGCCTGGGTCTCGCCGCGGGTGAACAGCGAGGAGCCGTGGGTGCGCGGCAGCACGCCGACCTTGGAAGCGATCGGGCGCACGGTGTCGAGCGCGCGGCCGTCGATGCGGACCTTGGTGGTCAGCACGGCGTTGCGCATGGTCTGGTACTCGAGCTCGCCGAATTCCTTCGACAGCTCGGCGCCGTTCCAGCCTTCGGCTTCGGCGCGGCCGGCCAGCGAAGCCAGCACGTCCTTCTTGATCGCGCCGATCGCGTCGCGGCGCTGCAGCTTGTCGCGCACCTGGAAAGCCTCGGCCAGCTGGCCGCCGACCGCTTCCTTCAGCGCCGAGATCATGGCGTCGTTCTTGGCCGGAGCTTCCCAGCTCGACGGCTTGGTGCCGGCTTCCACGACCAGTTCGTTGATCGCGTTGATGACCTTCTGCATCTCGCGATGGCCGAACATCACCGCGCCGAGCATGACCTCTTCGGACAGCATCTTGGCTTCGGATTCGACCATCAGCACCGCGTTCGAGGTGCCGGCGACGACCAGTTCCAGCTCGGAATCGGCCAGTTCGGTCGCGGTCGGGTTGAGCAGGTACTGGCCGTTCTTGTAACCGACCTTGGCCGCGCCGATCGGGCCCTGGAACGGCGTGCCGGCCAGCGCCAGGGCGGCCGAGGCGCCGATCAGCGCCGGGATGTCGCCGTCGACTTCCGGGTTCAGCGACATCACCGTGGCGATGATCTGAACTTCGTTCTTGTAGTCTTCGGGGAACAGCGGACGGATCGGACGGTCGATCAGGCGCGAGATCAGCGTTTCCTTCTCGGTCGCGCGGCCTTCACGCTTGAAGAAGCCGCCCGGGATGCGACCGCCGGCGTAGAACTTCTCCTGGTAATCCACGGTCAGCGGGAAGAAGTCCTGGCCCTCGCGCGCGCTCTTGGCGGCGACGGCGCTCACCAGCAGTACGGTGTCGTCCATCTTCACGATGACGGCGCCGCTGGCCTGACGGGCGACTTCGCCGGTCTCCAGGGTCACCTGATGGTTGCCGTACTGGAAGGTCTTGGTAATTTTTGCCACGTTGGGTTCCTTCGGTATCTATGCGTTCCGGTCGGAGCCCTTGCTCCGCTCCGGTCGGCCGCCGGCGCAGCGACCTGAGGATGGTTGTGTTTCGCGCGCGCTCCGGCGCTGCATCGCACGTGGCCCGAAGGCCGGTCCAGTTCGGCGGTCGCGCTCGCGTACCGTCGCTGGCGGCGCTGCCTCCTGCATCGCCCGGCGGAGCTTTCGTGCCCGCCAAAACAAACCGCGGCGCATCGCTGCGCCGCGGTTGGGTGTCCGGTTAGCGGCGCAGACCGAGCTTCTCGATCAGGGCCTTGTAGCGCTCGCCGTCTTTGCGCTTCAGATAGTCGAGCAGGCTGCGACGGCGGTTGACCATCATCAGCAGGCCGCGGCGGCTGTGGTGATCCTGCTTGTGCTGCTTGAAGTGACCGGTCAGCAGTTCGATGCGGGCGGTCAGCAGGGCGACCTGGACTTCCGGCGAACCGGTGTCGTTGGCGCCGCGCTTGTTATCTTCGATGATCTTGTTGGTGTCGATCGACATGACGATTTCTCTTTAGATGCGCGGCCCGCAGAAGCGAATCGGTCGCGGCCCGAGGCCGTCCCGACGCACCGCTTGGCCCGCCGTTTGCTTAGTGAGGAATGCCGTTCTCGCGATCTCCGCGGCGCGTGCGCCGGGAAGTGCTTGAAAAGCGGCGGGATTGTAACAGCCCGGAAGCACGAATGCGACCCGCGGGCCGATCGGCGGGCAAGAACCTTCCCCTGTTCAGTTTTCCGGGCGAACCGCCTCGGCCGCGCCCGCCGGCTCAACCGCCCTGCGCGGCCCAACGGAACAGCCGTTGCGGCTGCAACCGGCCCTCGCCCTGGCGCAGGCCCAGGCCGAGGCAGCGCCCGGCCTCGCCGAACACCGCGACCAGGCCCGGCTCGCCGGCCTCGCAGGCCACCGCCTGGCCGCGGCCCAGGCGCTGCGCCGCGGCCGCGTCCAGTTCGACCCGGCCGAACCCGCTGAGCCCGGCCTCGATCGGCAGCAGGCAGGCGTCCAGCGCCCGGTCGCCGCCCTGCCCGGCCAGCTCGCGCAGTTGCTCCAGGGTGGTCATCTGCGGCTGCAGGAAGGGCTCGACCCACAGCCGGCGCAGGCTGGCGACGTGCGCGCCGCAGCCCAGGGCCTCGCCGAGGTCGCGCACCAGGCTGCGCACGTAGGTGCCCGAGCCGCATTCCACATGCAGATGCAGGCGCGGGCCGGCGCGGCCGGTCAGGCTCAGCGACTGCACCGCCACCTCGCGTTCGGGCGCCTCGATCGCCTCGCCGCGGCGGGCCTTGGCGTACAGCGGCTCGCCGCCCTGCTTGAGCGCGGAATAGATCGGCGCGCGCTGGCGGATGATGCCGCGCAGCGGCGCCAGCGCGGCCTCGATCGCCGCATCGTCGAACTCCGGCACCGGCCGTTCGCGCAGCGGCGCGCCGTCGGCGTCGTCGCTGTCGGTGGTCAGGCCGAGCACGGCGGTGGTGATGTAGGCCTTGCGCGCGCCGAGCAACAGACCGGCGATCTTGGTCGCCTCGCCGAAGCACAGCGGCAGCAGCCCGGTGGCCAACGGGTCCAGGCTGCCGGTGTGGCCGCCCTTCTCCGCGTGGAACAGGTGCCGCGCCTGCTGCAGGGCCTGGTTCGAGCTCAGGCCCTGTGGTTTGTCGAGCAGCAGGATGCCGTCGACCGTGCGCCATTGGCGTTTACGCGTGGTGTTCAAGCAGGGCGTCCGGGTTCGAAGTTCGCAGCCGCGCAGGCCGCAAGGCGGATGGCCGAATGCTCCCATATTGCGCGGCCCGCGGCGCGTGAAGCGACGCGCGCCGACCGGCGGTCGGCGTCGCGCGCGACGGCCGGAGCGGCCATGGGATCTGGGTTGGGTCCCGCAGCGGCGGGCGGACCGGAGCGGACCGCCCGGACGACGGCTCAGCCGGCCTTGCCGCTGCCGTCGCTGTCGTCGCCCGCGGCCGGCGGCAGGTCGCGCAACAGGGTGTTGATGCGTTCGCCGCGGTCGACCGAGTCGTCGTAATGGAAGTGCAGCTCCGGCACGTGGCGCAGCTTCATCGCCCGGCCGAGCTGGTAGCGCAGTTCGCGCGCCAGTTCCTTGAGCGCCTTGACCGCCTCGGCGGCGCGCTCGCTCTGCAACGCGGTCACGAACACCTTGGCGTGGGCCAGGTCGCGGCTGATTTCGACGTCGGACACGCTGACCGACGGCAGGCCGTGCTCGCGCACGGCCTCGTGCACCAGCGTCCCGAGCTCGCGGCGGAGCTGGGCGGAAACGCGATCGGTGCGGTGGAACGATTTGCTTGGCATTTATCGGGAATCGAGAGTGGGGAATCGGGAATCGGAGAAAGCAAGGCCGCTAGGCCGGGACGCTTCGCGAAGACTCCCGACTCCCGGCCTTACGGAGAGTCGGCGGGCCGGAGAAGAACCGGTCGCCCGGAATCGCTCTCGCGATTCCCGACTTCCGATTCCCCATTCCCGGCTTACAGCGTGCGCTGCACCTCGATGCGCTCGAAGCACTCGATCTGGTCGCCCGGCTTGACGTCGTTGTACTGCTTGACGCCGATGCCGCACTCGGTGCCGTTGCGCACTTCGTCGACGTTCTCCTTGAAGCGGCGCAGCGATTCCAGCTCGCCCTCGAAGATCACCGCGTTGTCGCGCAGCACGCGGATCGGCTTGCTGCGCTTGACCACGCCTTCCACGACCATGCAGCCGGCGACCGCGCCGAACTTCGAGCTGCGGAACACGTCGCGCACTTCGGCGATGCCGATGATCTCTTCGCGGATCTCGACGCCGAGGATGCCCGAAGCGACCTGCTTCACCTGGTCGATCACGTCATAGATGATCGAGAAGTAGCGCAGGTCGACGCCGTTGGACTCGATGATGCGGCGGGCCGAAGCGTCGGCGCGGACGTTGAAGCCGATCACCGTGGCCTTGGCGGTGGCCGCGGCGTTGGCGTCGGACTCGGTGATGCCGCCGACGCCCGAGCTGATCACGTTGATCCGGATCTGGTCGTTGGACAGCGCCATCAGCGCCTGGCGCAGCGCTTCCACCGAACCCTGCACGTCGGCCTTGACCACCAGGTTGAGGCTCAGCTGGCCCTCGCCCTTGCCCATCTGGGCCATGATGTCTTCCATGCGGTTGCCGGCCTGGGCGACCAGGCGCGACTCGCGGCGCTTGGCATCGCGCTGCTGCGCCACGTCCTTGGCCAGGCGTTCGTCGTCGACGACCACGAAGTCGTCGCCGGCGTCGGGCACGCCCGACAGGCCCAGCACCTGCACCGGAATCGACGGACCGGCGCTTTCGACCTGCTTGCCGGTTTCGTCGAACAGGGCGCGGACGCGGCCGTAATGCACGCCGCAGACCAGGTAGTCGCCCTTCTTGAGCTGGCCCTGCTGGACCAGCACGGTGGCGACCGGGCCGCGGCCCTTGTCGAGCGCGGATTCGATCACCGTACCGGTGGCGCGGCCGACCGGCACCGCCTGCAGTTCGAGCACTTCGGCCTGCAGCGAGATCGCGTCGAGCAGATCGTCCACGCCGGCGCCGGTCTTGGCCGACAGCTCGACCATCTGGGTCTCGCCGCCGAAATCCTCGGCCACGACTTCTTCGCCGAGCAGTTCGTTCTTGACCCGCAGCGGATCGGCGTCGGACTTGTCGATCTTGTTGATCGCCACGATCAGCGGCACGCCGGCCGCCTTGGCGTGCTGCACCGCTTCCTTGGTCTGCGGCATGACGCCGTCGTCGGCGGCGACCACCAGCACGACGATGTCGGTCAGCTTGGCGCCGCGCGCGCGCATCGAGGTGAAGGCGGCGTGGCCCGGGGTGTCGAGGAAGCTGATCACGCCCTTTGCCGTTTCGACGTGGTAGGCGCCGATGTGCTGGGTGATGCCGCCGGCTTCGCCCGAGGCGACCTTGGTCCGGCGGATGTAGTCCAGCAGCGAGGTCTTGCCGTGGTCGACGTGGCCCATGATCGTGACCACCGGCGGACGCGCGGACTTCTCGCCCTGCGTCTCTTCGACGTGCGCGATCAGCGCGTCCTCGGCGTCGTTGGCGTTGGCCTTGATCACGGTGTGGCCGAGCTCTTCGGTCACCAGCGACGCAGTGTCGTGATCGATGGACTGGTTGATGGTCGCCATGACGCCCATCTTGAACAGCGCCTTGACCACGTCGCCGCCCTTCAGCGCGAGCTTCTGCGCCAGGTCGGCCACGGTGATGGTGTCGCCGATCGCGACTTCGCGCACGATCGGCGCGGTCGGACGCGAGAAGCCGTGCTGGCCGCCGCCGGAGCGCGACTGCTCGGAATGGCGGCGCGGCTGCGGCTTGGACTTGCCGCGCGAGCTGCTGCTGCGGCGGGCGCGGTCGGAGGCGCTGAGGTGCAGCTGGCCGGCGAAGCGGTTGGCCGCATCGTCGTCCTCGACCCCGGCGACCATCGCGTGCGAGCCGCGGGTCTTGTGGCGCGCGGCGCTGTTGCGGTCGTCGGCGCGCGGCGCGACGGCCGGAGCCGGCTTGGGATGACCGTGGCCGTGGGTGGCCGGCGGCTTGCGCGCCGGCTCCTGCTCGTCGGCCGGCGCGGCCGCGCTGGCGTCGGCGAGCTTCGCCCGCGCCTCTTCCTCGGCCTTGGCCCGTGCGGCGTCCTCGGCGACCTGGCGCGCGGCTTCGGCGGCCTCGGCGCGGCGGCGGTCGCTGTCGGCCAGGCGCTGCTGCTCGGCCAGGTTGCGCTGCTTGGATTCTTCGAGCTTGCGCAGGATCTCCGCGCGCTCGTCGTCTTCCGACACGGCCGAACCGGCCTCGTTCGGCTTGACCAAGGTCACCTTCTTGCGCACCACCACGTCGACCGTGGTGCGGTTCTTGCCGCCGCCGACGGTGATTTCCTGCTTGCGGCTGCGGTTGAGGGTGATCTTCTTCGCCGCCTCGTCCGCATCGGCCGGCTTGTCGGCCTTGCCGTGGGAGCGCTTGAGGAAGCCGAGCAGCTTGACTTTTTCGATGCTGGTCACGACCTGGTCGGGGCCGCTGAACTTCATGCCGGCCTCGGCCAGCTGTTCCAGCAACTTCTCGACCGGCGTGTTCACCAGTTCGGCCAGCTTGCGGATGGTGGTTTGCTGCGACATTCGGTTTTTCCGTGTCCTCGTGGCGCGGGACGGATCCCGCGCGTGATGGCGCCATTCTAGCTCCGCGCGCGCCGCACGACCGGCTCGCGCAGGCCGTCTTGGCCTGCCCGCGGACCGGGCCATGCCCGATCCTGCGAATCCGCCCCCGGCCGGGCCGGTGGCGGGGTGCCGCAAGACGCTCCCCGGAGCCTCTTGCGGCGGTATTTACCTCGACTCGCTAATTCACTCGAACCAGTGCTTGCGCGCTTCCATGATCAGGGCCTTGGCCCGCTCCTCGTCCACGCCCTCGATGTCGGTCAGCTCGTCGGTGGCCAGGTCGGCCAGGTCGTCGCGGGTGACCACGCCGCGCGAGGCGAGGGTGAAGGCCAGCGCCTCGTCCATGCCGTCCAGCGACAACAGGTCGGCGGCGGGCTGGTGCTCGTCGAGCTCCTCTTCCGCGGCCAGGGCCTCGTTGAGCAGGGCGTCGCGGGCGCGGGCGCGCAGTTCCTCGACGATGTCCTCGTCGAAGCCCTCCACCGCGAGCAGCTCGCCGACCGGCACGTAGGCGATTTCCTCGACCGTGCTGAAGCCTTCCGAGACCAGGATGCCGGCGATTTCCTCGTCGACCTCGAGCTTGTCCTGGAACAGCTGGCGCGCCGAGGCCTGTTCGGCTTCGGACTTGGCGGTGACCTGGTCCTGGGTCATGACGTTGAGCTGCCAGCCCGACAGGCGGCTGGCCAGGCGCACGTTCTGGCCGCCCTTGCCGATCGCCTGGGCCAGACGGTCCTCGGCCACGGCCAGGTCCATCGAATGCTTTTCTTCGTCGACGATGATCGACTGCACTTCCGCCGGCGCCATCGCGTTGATCACGAACTGGGCCGGGTTGTCCGACCACAGCACGATGTCCACGCGCTCGCCGTTGAGCTCGTTCGACACCGCCTGCACGCGCGAACCGCGCATGCCGATGCAGGCGCCGATCGGATCGGTGCGGTTGTCGTGGGCGAGCACGGCGATCTTGGCGCGGTCGCCCGGATCGCGTGCGCAGGCCTTGATCGAGACCAGGCCCTGGCCGACTTCCGGCACTTCCAGCTTGAACAGCTCCATCATGAATTCCGGCGCGGCGCGGCTGATGAACAGCTGCGGGCCGCGCGGCTCGGTGCGCACGTCCTGCAGGTAGCCGCGGACGCGGTCGCCGGCGCGCAGCACGTCGCGCGGGATGCCCTTGTCCTTGGGGATGATCGCCTCGGCGTTGCCGCCCAGGTCGACGTAGATGTTGCCGCGCTCCACCCGCTTGACGATGCCGGTGACCAGCTCGCCGACCCGGTCCTTCCAGGCGTCGACGACCTGCGCGCGCTCGGCCTCGCGCACGCGCTGCACGATCACCTGCTTGGCGGCCTGGGCGGCGATGCGGCCGAACTCGGGGTTTTCGATCTGTTCTTCGATGTAGTCTCCGACCTCGACGCCCTCGACTTCGTCGACCGCGTCCATCAGGCGGATCTGCCGGTCCGGCGACTCCATGACCACGTCGTCGGCCACCACTTCCATGCGGCGGAAAGTCTCGTAGTTGCCGTCCTTCTGGTCGATGGACACGCGCACCAGCACGTCCTCGTCGTGGTAGCGCTTCTTCGCGGCCGACGCCAACGCGGCTTCGATGGCCTCGAAGATGACCTCGCGCGGCACGCCCTTTTCGTTGGCGACCGCATCCACCACCAGCAACAGTTCCTTGCTCATTTCGTCACTCCGCACGGGTCGGCGTTCCGCCGCCGGCTATTCGGGTTGGTATTCGGCTGGAAGCGCCCGGCGCTCCCATGTTCGTCACTTCTTCTTCGAGGCGTCCTGCTTCGAAGCCTTGTCCTTGGCCGGCTTGCCGCGGCTCGGGCTGCCCTTGCTCGGGGCGAAGCCCAGCGCGGCCCAGTCCGGCACGATCCGGCCCTTGTCGATGTTCGAGAACGGCACCGCGAAGCGCACGCCGTCGATCGCGAACGCGACCTGCTCGCCTTCCACGCCGAGGATCTCCCCCTGCAGGCGGCGACGGCCCTCGTGCGGCAGCTTGAGGCCGACCTTGACGGTCTGCCCGGCGAAACGGCGGTAATGCTCGAGCGTGAACAGCGGCCGGTCGATGCCCGGCGAAGACACTTCCAGGGTGTAGTTGCCGCTGATCGGATCCTCGACGTCGAGCTGCGCCGACACTTCGCGGCTGACCGCCTCGCAGTCTTCGATGCTCACCGAGCGCGGTTCCTCGCCTTCCGGCGTGGCGTCGACTTCCGCCGCCGGCACGTCGATGTACAGGCGCAGGGTCGCGCTGCCCGGCGCGGGCAGGTATTCGATGCCGAGCAACTCCACGCCCAACGACTCGATGGTCGGGGCGAGCATTGCGGCGATTTGGCTGGCCTTGTCCGTCACGCGCCGGAACTCCCTATGTTGCGATTGCCAAGAGGTGCGACTGGTACGACCAATCTTTGGATACGCGAAGCTTGTGTACGCGAAGCGGTATATAGCGGGGCCCTGCGGCGCGGCGCGAACCGCATCGCGTCCCGGATTACGGAAACCCGGATTACGGAAACGCAGAAACGACAAAGGGCCCGTTGGGCCCCTTGTCCGTTACCGCTGGATTTCGGCGTGGCCGCGCGAGCAGAGCGCGACCACAAAGCCCGAGCCTTAGCCGAAAAGAAAGCCCCATCGGAGGCATTCCCTCAGCCGAAGCTGGTAGCGGGGGCAGGATTTGAACCTGCGACCTTCGGGTTATGAGCCCGACGAGCTGCCAGACTGCTCCACCCCGCATCAGGCCGACCATGATAGCGGCCGGCATCACTTCCTGCAAGCCTCCGATCTCGATTCGGGATCTTCCGCTTGCCCTGCGTTCCGTCGTCGTTGCCGACTGCGTCTCGCAGGACCGCAATAATAAGGCGGTTTCAAAATTATTCAAGTCTTATTTTGGGGACTCGGGACTCGGGATTCGGGACTCGGGATTCGGGACTCGGGATTCGGGACTCGGGACTCGGGATTCGGGATTCGGGATTCGGGATTCGGGATTCGGGATTCGGGATTCGGGATTCGGGATTCGGGATTGGACTTGGGACTTGGGACTTGGGACTTGGGACTTGGGACTTGGGACTTGGGACTTGGGACTTGGACTTGGACTTGGACTTGGGACTTGGGACTTGGGACTTGGACGCGACGTCCCGCACGCCATCCCCCGCCCCCGCCTTTCGAGTCCCGAGTCCCGAGTCCCGAGTCCCGAGTCCCGAAACCCGAAACCCGAAACCCGAAAAAGCGAAAGGGCCGCAAAGCGGCCCTCCCGTCATACCCCGTGGCCGAAAAACTCAGGCCTGGAAGGCGCGCAGGCACCAATCCATGATCGGGTTCCAGGCGATGCCCAGCGCCAGCAGGCCCAGGGCGTTGACGCCGAACACCACGCGCAGCGGGCGGTCGTCGCTCGGCGCCGGCATCTTGCCGTCCGGCTCGTCGAAGTACATCGCCTTGATCACGCGCAGGTAGTAGAAGGCGCCGACCACCGCGAACACGATGCCGACGATCGCCAGCCACAGCATGTCGCCGTGCAGCGCGGCCTTGAGCACCGCCAGCTTGGCCCAGAAGCCCAGGAACGGCGGCAGGCCGGCCAACGAGGCCATCACGCACAGGACCATGCCGGCCATCCACGGGCTGCGCGCGTTGAGGCCCTTGTAGTCGTCGATCTTGTCGGCCTCGAAGCCGCGGCCGGACATGACGATGATCGCGGCGAAGGCCGCGGCCGACATCAGCGAGTAGCTGATCGCGTAGAACGCCGCCGCGGCGAAGCCCTGCCCCCCGCCGCCGGCCATGCCGATGAACAGGAAGCCGACGTGGGACACGGTCGAATACGCGAGCAGGCGCTTGAGGTTGGTCTGAACCAGCGCGCTGAGGTTGCCGATCGCCAGCGACAGCACCGCCAGGCCCGCCAGCAGCAGGCGCCAGTGGCCCTCCTGGCCGGCCGCGCCGACTTCGAGCAAGCGGTAGGTCATGCCGAACGCCGCCAGCTTCGGCGCCGCGCCGATGAACAGCGTGATCGGGGTCGGCGCGCCCTGGTAAACGTCCGGCAGCCACATGTGGAACGGCGCCGCGCCGAACTTGAAGGCGATGCCCGCGACCACGAACACCACGCCGGTGACCAGCATCAGCGAGGACGGGCCGACCTGGCCGGCGACCGCGATCTGGTCGAGCATCAGGCTGCCGGTGGCGCCGTAGATCAGCGACAGGCCGTACAGCAGCAGGCCCGAGGCCAGCGCGCCGAGGACGAAGTACTTGATCGCCGCTTCCGAGGCCAGCGGGCTGTCGCGATCCACCGCGACCAGCGCGTAGGAGCACAGCGCCAGCATTTCCAGGCCCAGGTAGACCATCACCAGGCTGCCGGCGGAGACCAGCAGCATCATGCCGGCCAGGGCGAACAGCATCAGCACCGCGACTTCGCCCTTGTACAGGCCGCGCGAGCGCAGGTAGGGCCAGGTGTAGATCAGCGACAGGATGCCGACCACGCCGATGCCGAGCTTGAGCACGTCCGCGGCGGTATCGCGCACGAACATCCCGGCCAGGACCGAGCCGTGGCCGCCGACGTCGAAGGCGATCAGCGCGGTGGCGACCGCGACCGTCGCGATCGCGAACACGTGGGAGACGATGCGATTGCGCTCCTCGACGAACAGGTCGAGCATCAACAGCGCGAACGCGCCGAGGATCACCACCAGTTCGGGCAGCAGGGGCATCAGATCGGCGAAGGTCCGTACGGGCATGTTCATTAGTGCATCTCTTGGCGGCTTCGAGCCTAGCTCTAGGAGCGAGCGGAGAGGAGTGAGAAGTGAGCGGCGGGCGCTCGTGCCTTTCTCTCGCTCCTCGCTCCTCGCTTCTGCTCACTTCTGCGCGGGCAAGGCCCGCGCGTTTTACAGCTTGCTGGCGACGATCTGGCTGGCCAGATTGGCGATCGCCGGCTCCATCAGGTCGGTCAGCGGCTTCGGCCACACGCCCAGGATCAGCACGCCGGCGGCGAACACGCCCAACACCAGCGCTTCGCGCGGGTTGATGTCCTCCAGCTCGGCGACGTGGGCGTTGCCGACCTCGCCCCAGATCACCCGCTTGACCAGCCACAGGGTGTAGCCGGCGCCGACGATCAGGGTGGTGGCCGCGCCGAACGCGACCAGCGGATGCTGCTGGAACGCGGCCAGGATGACCATGAACTCGCCGACGAAACCGGAGGTGCCCGGCAGGCCCGAGTTGGCCATCGCGAACAGGACCACGAACGCGGCGAACCACGGCATCACGTTGGCGACGCCGCCGTAGTCCTTGATCATGCGGCTGTGCATGCGGTCGTAGAGCACGCCGACGCAGGTGAACATCGCGCCGGAAACGAAGCCGTGGCTGATCATCTGCACCATCGCGCCCTGCAGGCCCAGGCGCGCGGCGTCGGTGCCGTGCGCGTCGCCGTTGTGGACCAGGGCGAAGGCGATGAAGGTGCCCAGGGTGACGAAGCCCATGTGCGAAACCGACGAGTACGCGATCAGCTTCTTCATGTCGTCCTGGACCAGGGCGACCAGGCCGACGTAGATGATCGCGATCAGGCTCAGCGCGATCACCAGCCAGGCCCACTCGTGGCCGGCGTCCGGCACGATCGGCAGGACGAAGCGCAGGAAGCCGTAGCCGCCGATCTTCAGCATGATCGCGGCCAGGATCACCGAGCCGGCGGTCGGCGCCTCGACGTGCGCGTCCGGCAACCAAGTGTGGACCGGGAACATCGGCACCTTGACCGCGAAGGCGATCAGGAAGCCGAAGAAGATCCACATCTGCTCGGTCGCGGTGAGCTGCAGCGCGTACATGTCCGCCAACTGCCAGCTGCCGCCCTTCAGGTACAGGTAGATCAGCCCGACCAGCATGAACACCGAGCCGAGGAAGGTGTACAGGAAGAACTTCACCGAGGCGTAGACGCGGCGCGGGCCGCCCCAGACGCCGATGATGATGAACATCGGGATCAGCATGCCCTCGAAGAACACGTAGAACAGCATCGCGTCCAGGGCGGAGAACACGCCGACCATCAGGCCTTCCAGGATCAGGAAGGTGGCGTAGTACTGGTGGACCCGCTTGTCGATCGAGGTCCAGGCGCTGATCAGCACCAGCATCGAGGTCAGCGTGGTCAGCGCGATCAGCGCCGCCGAGATGCCGTCCGCGCCGAGGTGGTAGCGGATGTCGTAGGCCGGGATCCAGGCGTGGTCTTCGACCAATTGCATGCTCGCGCTGGCGAAGTCGCCATGGCTGAACATCAGCAGGCTCAGGCCGAGGGTGGCGATGGCCACGATCAGCGCGAACCAGCGCGCGGTGTTGGCGCGCTCGTTGCCGAACGCGAGGGTGGCGAAGCCGCCGAGAATCGGCAGCCAGATCAGGAGGCTAAGCAAGGGCACGGGGCTCACGTCGGGTGTCCTTGTCGGATTAGTGCCAGTAACGGATGACGACGGCGAGCAGAGCAATCAGGCCGACAATCATCGCGAAGGCGTAGTGGTAGAGATAACCGGACTGGACCCGGCGGGCGAGATTGGCGACGAAGCCGACCAGGCTGGCGCTGCCGTTGACCGCGGCGCCGTCGATCAGCTTGCTGTCGAACAGGCGCGAGACCTTGCCCAGGCCGACGCCGCCGGCGGCGAAACCGTCGATCCACAGGTTGTCCATGCCGTACTTGTTCTCAAGCACGCGGATCGGCAGCGCGAACAGCTTGCGCGCCTTGGCCGGCAGCTCCGGCTTCCACCAGTACATGACCGTAGCCAGCGCGAAGCCCGAGAAGGCGAGCCAGAACGCCGGCGCCTGGAAACCGTGCAGGGCGAACGGCAGCCAGCCGTGCCAGGCTTCCGCGCCGACCTGGGCGATGGTGTCGCGCGCCGGCTGCAGGTCGATCGCGCCGAGGAAGAACGGCAGCTGCTTGGCGTGGCCGGACATGTCGGTGCCGAACAGCATCGGACCGGCGGTGAAGATGCCGATCAGCACCGACGGAATCGCCAGCAGCATCAACGGCAGGGTCACCACCCACGGCGACTCGTGCGGCTCGTGCGGGCCGTGGTGGCCGTGATCGTCGTGGGCGTGATCGTCGTGCTTGCCGTGGCCGTGGCCGTCGTGGGCGTGCGCCGCATGATCGTCGTGGCCATGGCCGTGATCGTCGTGGGCGTGCGCGTCGCGGAACCGCTCCTTGCCGTGGAAGGTCAGGTACAGCAGGCGGAAGCTGTAGAACGCGGTGACGAAGGCGCCCAACAGCACCGCCCAGTAGGCGTACTGCGAGACCCAGGTCGCGTGCTCGCCGCTGGCGGCGTGGTGCGCGGCCTCGATGATGGTGTCCTTCGAGTAGAAACCGGCGAAGAACGGCGTGCCGACCAGGGCCAGCGTGCCGAGCAGGCTGGTCCAGTAGGTGATCGGCATGTACTTGCGCAGGCCGCCCATCTTGCGCATGTCCTGCTCGTGGTGCATGCCGATGATGACCGAGCCGGCGGCCAGGAACAGCAGCGCCTTGAAGAAGGCGTGGGTCATCAGGTGGTAGACCGCGGCCGAGTAGGCCGACACGCCCAGCGCCACGGTCATGTAGCCCAGCTGCGACAGGGTCGAGTACGCGACCACGCGCTTGATGTCGTTCTGGACGATGCCGATCAGGCCGGTCCAGAACGCGGTGGTGGCGCCGATGAACAGGACGAAGTTCAGCGCGGTCTGCGACAGCTCGAACAGCGGCGACATGCGCGCGACCATGAAGATGCCCGCGGTGACCATCGTCGCGGCGTGGATCAGCGCCGAGATCGGGGTCGGGCCTTCCATCGAGTCCGGCAGCCAGACGTGCAGCGGCACCTGCGCCGATTTGCCCATCGCACCGATGAACAGGCAGATGCAGATCACCGTCGGCAGCGACCACACGATCGGGTCGGCGCCGCCCCACACCGTGATGGTGCGGCCGGCCAGGGTCGGCGCGTTGGCGAACACGGTGCCGTAGTCGAGCGAGCCCAGCGCCCACAGCACGGCGCCGATGCCGAGCAGGAAGCCGAAATCGCCGACGCGGTTGACCAGGAAGGCCTTGAGGTTGGCGAACACCGCGGTCGGCTTCTTGAACCAGAAGCCGATCAGCAGGTACGAGACCAGGCCCACCGCTTCCCAGCCGAAGAACAGCTGCAGGAAGTTGTTGCTCATGACCAGCATGAGCATCGAGAAGGTGAACAGCGAGATGTAGCTGAAGAAGCGCTGGTAGCCCGGGTCGTCGGCCATGTAGCCGATGGTGTAGACGTGGACCAGCAGCGAGACGAAGGTCACCACGACCATCATCATCGCGGTCAGCTTGTCGACCATGAAGCCGACATGGGCCTCGTAGCCGCCGATCTGGAACCAGGTGTAGACGTTCTCGTTGAACGGCGCGGCGCCCTGCCCCACGAGCTGCCACAGCACGTAGATCGACATCGCGCAGCTGGCGGCGACGCCGAGGATGGTGACCGTGTGCGAGCCGGCGCGGCCGATCTTGCGCCCGAACAGGCCGGCGAGGATCGCGCCGAGCAGCGGCGCGAGCACGACCGCGAGCAGGATGGTCTTGGAAAGTACGACGGGTTGCATGCCGGTCAGCCCTTCATCGTGTCGATTTCAGCGACGTTGATCGTGCGCCGGTTGCGGAACAGCGTGACCAGGATCGCCAGGCCGATGGCGGCCTCGGCGGCGGCCACGGTCAGGATGAAGAACACGAACACCTGACCGGCCGGATCGGCCAGCTGACGCGAGAACGCGACGAAGTTGATGTTGACCGCGAGCAGCATCAGCTCGATCGACATCAGCAGCACGATCACGTTCTTGCGGTTGAGGAAGATGCCGGCGACGCTGATGCAGAACAGCACCGCGCCGAGGGCGAGGTAGTGGCCCAGCGCGAGGCCGGCTCCGAAGAATTCGCTCACGGCTTGGCCTCCTGTGCGGCGGGCTCGGCGGGCGCCGGCACGACCGGCTTGACCGCTTCCCGGCTTTCGGCGGGCATTTTGATCATGCGGATGCGGTCGCTGGCGCGGACGCGGGCCTGCTCGCTCGGGTTCTGGTGCTTGGCTCCGGCGCGACGGCGCAGGGTCAGCATCACCGCCGCGATCACCGCCACGGTCAGGATCACCGCGGCGACCTCGAACGGCAGCAGGAAATCGGTGAACAGCGCGTGCGCCAGCCACTTGGTGTTGGACTCGCCGGCGGCGTCCGCGGTCAGCGGCGCGGCCAGGCTGGCCTTGACCCCGATCAGGGTCAGCATTTCCGCCAGCATCACCACCGCGACCAGCAGGCCGACCGGCAGGTACCGGACATAGCCTTCGCGCAACGGGGCCACGTCGATGTCCAGCATCATGACCACGAACAGGAACAGCACCATCACCGCGCCGACGTAGACCAGGATCAGGGCCACGCCGAGAAACTCGGCGCCGGCGATGATCCAGACGCAGGCCACGGAGAAGAACGTCAGCACCAGGCTGAGCGCGGCATGGACCGGGTTCTTGACGCTGATCACGGCCACGGCCGAAAGCGTGGCCGCGGCGGCGAAGACGAAGAAGGCGATCTGGGCGAGATCCATGTCGGGGTACTCAGCGGAAGGCGGCGTCGGCGGCGCGGCGTTCGGCGATCTCGGTCTCGAGACGGTCGCCGATCGCCAGCAACTGCGGCTTGGTGACGATGTTCTGTCCGCGCTGGTCGAAGTGGTATTCGTGGATGTGGGTTTCCACGATCGAGTCGACCGGGCAGGACTCTTCGCAGAAGCCGCAGAAGATGCACTTGAACAGGTCGATGTCGTAGCGCGTGGTGCGGCGGGTGCCGTCCTCGCGCTTCTCCGAATCGATGGTGATCGCCAGCGCCGGGCACACGGCCTCGCACAGCTTGCAGGCGATGCAGCGCTCTTCGCCGTTGGGATAACGGCGCAGCGCGTGCACGCCGCGGAAGCGCGGCGATTGCGGGGTCTTCTCCATCGGGTACATCAGCGTGTACTTCGGCTTGAACAGGTACTTGAGCGTCAGCCCGAGGCCCTGCGCGAGCTCGATCAGGAGCAGGCTCTTGAAATAGGAAACGATGCGATTCATGTAGGTGCCTGCCTTACTGTCCCGGCTGGAAGACGCCGTAGTACGCCATCACCGCGACCACGCAGATCCAGGCGATGGTCAGGGGGATGAACACCTTCCAGCCCAGGCGCATGATCTGGTCGTAGCGATAGCGCGGGAACGACGCGCGGAACCAGATGAAGCAGCTGGCGAAGAAGAACACCTTGATCAGCAGCCACCACCAGCCGTCGGCCGACAGCAGCGGGATGCCCAGGCCCTGGAACGGGCTCAGCCAGCCGCCGAGGAAGAAGATCGAGGTCAGGAAGCTGATCAGGATCATGTTCGCGTATTCGGCGAGGAAGAACAGCGCGAACGCCGAACCCGAATACTCGACCATGTGGCCTGCGACGATTTCCGACTCGCCTTCGACCACGTCGAACGGCGCGCGGTTGGTCTCGGCCACGCCGGAGATGAAATAGACCACGAACAGCGGCAGCATCGGCAGCGCGAACCACTCCAGCGCGCCGGCGTTGCCCGACTGGGCCATCACGATCTCGCTGAGGTTGAGGCTGCCGGCGCCGACCATCACGCCGACCATGGCGAAGCCCATGGCGATTTCGTACGAGACCACCTGGGCCGCGGCGCGCATCGCGCCGAGGAAGGCGTACTTCGAGTTCGAGGCCCAGCCGGCGAGGATGATGCCGTACACGCCCAGCGAGGTCATCGCCAGCAGGTACAGCAGGCCGGCGTTGGCGTTGGACAGCACCACCTGGGCGTCGAACGGCACCACCGCCCAGGCCGCGAAGGCCGGGGCCAGGGCCAGCAAGGGCGCCAGCTTGTACAGGAAGGACTGCGCCCGGGTGGGCTGGATCACTTCCTTGAACAGCAGCTTGAACACGTCGGCGAAGGCCTGGAGGATGCCCATGCCGACGTACATCGGGCCGCGGCGGACGTGCATCCAGCCGATCAGCTTGCGCTCCCAGACCACGTAGAACGCGACCGAGACGATCACCGGCATGGCGATCAGCAGGATCTTGAGCACGATCCAGGCCACCGCGCCGGCCATGCCGAAGGAAAGAAAGAACTCGCGAACCGGGTCGACCACGTGGGTCGTGAACATTCCATCCGTCATGGCTTAGGCCCTCCCCGCCTGCACGCGGCCGGCGCCGAGCGGCGCGGTCGCGCCATGCCCGCTTTCGATCCACACCGTGCCCGCGGCGACCTTGGCGCTGAGCGCCACCGGCAGCGTCGCGGTGCCCGCGCCCGCGCCGAACTTGGCCACCGCGCCCTCGGCCAGGCCGAGCGCCGCCGCGTCGTTCGGGTTCAGCACCGCGCGCGGCGCCAGGTTGAGCGGATGCGACTGCAGGGCCGGCGCGCGGCGCACGGTGGCGTCGCTGCGGTAGATCGCGGTCGACACGGCCAGCTCCAGACCGGCATGCTCCAGGCCCTCGCCCGCCGCCTTCGGCGCGCGGCCGGCGGCCGGGGTCACGCTGCGCGGCGCGATGCCGCGGCGCAGGCCGTCCAGGTCGGTGAACTCGAAGCCCGGAGCGCCCAGCTCGCCGCCGAGCGCGCGCAGCACGCGCCAGCCGGCGCGCGCGTCGCCCGGCAGTTTGCCGCCGGCGCTGGCGGCCTGGGACAGGCCGTCGAGATTGGTCAGGGTGGCGTCGACTTCCGGCAGCAGGCCGATCGGCAGGATCACGTCGGCGACCGCCTTGGTCGAGCGGCAGGCGTAATGGCTGAACGCCACCACCTGGGCCGCGCCGAGCGCGCGCAGGGCGCTCTCGCTGTCGGCGAAATCCAGGCCCGGCTCGATGCCGTAAACGATGTAGGCGCCGCGCGCGTCCTCGAGCATGGCGCGGGCGTCGCGCGCGCTCGGCAGCACGCCGTGGCGGGCCAGGCCGACCGCGTTCGCGCCTTGCGGAATGCGGCACAGCTTGGCGCCGGTGGCCTCGGCGAAGGCCTTGGCCGCGGCGCGGATCGCGGCCGCGTGCGGGCCGTTCTCGGCCAGCGCGCCGACGATCAGGGCGACATGGTGGCCGGCCTTGGCCGCTTCGCGCAGGGCTTCGTCGGCGAGCGCGCCGGCGAGCTGCGACGGGGCGACGATGCGCTTGCCGGCCAGGTCGAAGGTGAAGTCGAAATCGACCGGGTTGATCGCGTGGACCTTGGCTCCGCGGGTGAAGGCCTTGCGCACGCGCTGGTGGACCAGCGGCAGTTCGTGGCGCAGGTTCGAACCCACGATCACCACCACATCGGCGCGATCGATCTCGGCGACCGGCATGGCGAAGGTGTCGGCGACCGCGGCGTCGGTCAGGTCGTGCTGGCCGATGCGGTGGTCGAGGTTGCCGCTGCCCAGGGCCTCGGCCAGGCGCGCCAGCAGCGCGCCCTCTTCGTTCGAGGTCGCCGGATGGGCGAGCACGCCGAGGTTGTCGCCGCCGTTGTCGCGCAGGATCTTGGCCGCGCGCGCCAGGGCTTCGTCCCAGGACGCTTCGCGCCACTCGCCGTTGTCCTTGAGCAAAGGACGCTGGGCGCGGTCTTCGGCGTACAGGCCCTGGTGCGAATAACGGTCGCGGTCCGACAGCCAGCACTCGTTGACCGCTTCGTTGTCGCGCGGCACGGTGCGCAGCACGTCGCCGCGGCGCACGTGCAGGAACAGGTTGCTGCCCAGCGCGTCGTGGTAGCCCAGCGACTCGCGCGCGGTCAGCTCCCACGGACGGGCCTTGAACTGGAACACCTTGTTGGTCAGCGCGCCGACCGGGCAGACGTCGATCACGTTGCCGGACAGCTCGGTGGTCAGCGGCTTGCCGTCGAAGGTGCCGATCTGCAGGTTCTCGCCGCGGTACATGCCGCCGAGCTCGTAGGTACCGGCGATCTCGGCGGTGAAGCGCACGCAGCGCGTGCACTGGATGCAGCGGGTCATCTCGGTGGCGACCAGCGGACCGATGTCCTCGTCCGGCACCACGCGCTTGCGCTCGGCGAAGCGGCTGACCGAGCGGCCGTAGCCCATCGACACGTCCTGCAGCTCGCACTCGCCGCCCTGGTCGCAGATCGGGCAGTCCAGCGGGTGGTTGGCGAGCAGGAACTCCATCACGTTGCGCTGCGACTTCAGCGCGCGCTCGTTGCGGGTGAACACCTTCAGCCCGTCCATGACCGGGGTAGCGCAGGCCGGCGACGGCTTGGGCGCGGCGCGGCCGCCGACCTCGGTGTCGACCAGGCACATGCGGCAGTTGGCCGCGATCGCCAGCTTGTCGTGGTAGCAGAAACGCGGGATCGGAATGCCGGCCTTGTCGGCGGCATGGATGATCATCGAGTTCTTCGGCGCGGCCAGCTCGACGCCGTCGATGAAGACGGTGACGTGGTCGGGCGGCAGATTCGGATTTACGGGCTGCGCGCTCATGCCGCCACCTTCTTCTCAATGACCGTGCCGGCGCGCTGGTCGTCGACCAGGAAGCGCTTGTTCACGATCGCGTACTCGAACTCGTCCCAGAAGTGGTGCAGGAAGCCCTGCACCGGCCACGCGGCGGCTTCGCCGAACGCGCAGATGGTGTGGCCTTCGATCTGGCCGGCCGCGGCGCGCAGCATGTGCAGGTCGTCCAAGGTCGCCTGCTGCTGGGCGATGCGGGTCAGCATGCGGTACATCCAGCCGGTGCCTTCGCGGCACGGCGTGCACTGGCCGCAGCTTTCCTTGTAGTAGAACCGGGCGATGCGCTGGCAGGCGCGGACCATGCAGGTGGTCTCGTCCATGACGATGACCGCGCCCGAGCCGAGGCCGGAGCCGGCCTTCTGCAGCGAGTCGTAGTCCATGGTGCAGGCCATGATGGTCTCGGCCGGCAGCACCTTCATCGACGAGCCGCCGGGGATCACCGCCTTGAGCTTGTTGCCCTGGCGCATGCCGCCGGCCATCTGCAGCAGTTCCGGGAACGGCGTGCCGAGGCGGATCTCGAAGTTGCCCGGGTTGGCGACGTGGCCGGAGACCGAGAAGATCTTCGGTCCGCCGTTGTTGGGCTTGCCCAGATTGAGGAACCACTCCGCGCCGTTGCGCAGGATCGCCGGCACCGAGGCGTAGGTCTCGGTGTTGTTGATCGTGGTCGGCTTGCCGTACAGGCCGAAGTTGGCCGGGAACGGCGGCTTGTAGCGCGGCTGGCCCTTCTTGCCTTCCAGCGACTCCATCAGCGCGGTCTCTTCGCCGCAGATGTAGGCGCCGGCGCCGAGCGCGCCGTAGATGTCGATGTCCACGCCGCTGCCGAGCACGTTCTTGCCCAGCCAGCCGTGCTCGTAGGCTTCCTTCAGCGCCTGCTCGAAATGCTCGAACGGCTCGTGATGGAACTCGCCGCGCAGGTAGTTGTAGGCCACGGTCGAACCGGTGGCGTAGCAGGCGATCGCCATGCCCTCGACCACCGAGTGCGGGTTGAAGCGCAGGATGTCGCGGTCCTTGGCCGTACCCGGCTCGGATTCGTCCGAGTTGCACAGGATGTACTTCTGGGTGCCGCTGCCCTTGGGCATGAAGCTCCACTTCAGGCCGGTCGGAAAGCCCGCGCCGCCGCGGCCGCGCAGGCCCGAGGCCTTGACCGCGTCGATGATCTGCGCCGGATCGGTCTTCTCGGTCAGGATCTTGCGCAGCGCGCTGTAGCCGCCGGTCTTGAGATAGTTCTCGTACGACCAGGGGGTGTCGTAATGCAGCGTGGTGTAGACGACCTGATGCTCCTGCGGAGCCGGGCCGACCGGGCCGTAGCCCTTGGAATAATCGTGGTGACCATGCGCCATCTCGCCCGACCTCACTTCAGACCGTCGAGCAGCTCGTCGACCTTGGCGGCGTCGAGCTTCTCGTGGTAATGACCGTTGATGACGACCACCGGGGCGCCGCAGCACGCGGCCACGCATTCTTCCTCGCGCTTGAGGAAGACGCGGCCGTCGGCGGTGGATTCGCCCAGCTTGCAGCCCAGTTTCTTCTCGGCGTGGGCGACCAGTTGTTCGGCGCCGTTGAGCCAGCAGCTGATGTTGGTGCAGAAGGCGACGTTATTGCGGCCGACCTTCTCGGTCTCGAACATCGAGTAGAAGCTGGCGACTTCGTAGGCCCATACCGGCGGCAGGCCCAGGTACTTGGCCACCGCGGCGATCAGCTCGTCGGTCAGCCAACCGCCGTTCTGCTCCTGAGCCGCGTGCAGACCCTGCAGCACCGCCGAACGCTTGCGGTCGGGCGGGAACTTGGTCAGCCAGTGATCGATGTGCGCGCGCGTCGCATCCGACAACGCCACCATCGGATCGACGTGCTGTGCGGCTTCGAAATTGCCTGTCGCTTTCATGCTTGAACCTCCGGGACTCGGGACTCGGGGCTCGGGACTCGCGGAGCCCGATTCGCCGATCGCCGAAGATCGCGGAAAGAATGTTGAGAAATAGCCTTGCGGAAAAGCGGCCGAACCGCTCCTGCGAGTCCCGAGCCCCGAGTCCCGAGTCCCGCCATCACCGATCGATCTCGCCGAATACGATGTCGTAGGTGCCGATCATCGCCACCACGTCGGCCAGCATGTGGCCCTTGACCACCTCGTCCATCGACGACAGGTGGGCGAAGCCCGGGGCGCGCAGCTTGACCCGGAACGGCTTGTTGGCGCCGTCGGAAACCAGGTAGCAGCCGAACTCGCCCTTGGGCGCTTCCACTGCGCTGTAGGTTTCGCCGGCCGGGACGCAATAGCCTTCCGAGAACAGCTTGAAGTGGTGGATCAGCGCTTCCATGTCGTCCTTCATCTCCTCGCGCTTGGGCGGGGCGACCTTGAAGTTGTCGACGATCACGGGGCCGGGGTTGGCGCGCAGCCACTTCACGCACTGCTTGATGATGCGGGTGGACTCGCGCATCTCGGCGACGCGGACCAGGTAGCGGTCGTAGCAGTCGCCGTTGACGCCGACCGGAATGTCGAAATCGACTTCCGCGTACTTGGCGTACGGCTGCTTCTTGCGCAGGTCCCAGGCGATGCCGGAACCGCGGATCATCGGCCCGGTCATGCCCCAGGCCAGAGCCTGTTCGGGCGAGATCACGCCGACGCCGACGGTGCGCTGCTTCCAGATGCGGTTATCGGTCAGCAGCGTCTCGTATTCGTCGACGCGCTTGGGGAAATCGTCGGCGAAGGCGTCCAGGTAATCGAGCATCGAGCCTTCGCGCCATTCGTTGAAGCGCTTCAGGCTGGCGCCCTTCTTCCAGGGCGACTCCTTGTACTTCGGCATCCGGTCCGGCAGGTCGCGGTAGACGCCGCCCGGACGGTAGTAGGCCGCGTGCATGCGCGCGCCGGAGACCGCCTCGTAGCAGTCCATCAGCTCTTCGCGTTCGCGGAACGCGTACAGGAACACCGCCATCGCGCCCAGGTCGAGCGCGTTGGAGCCGACCCACATCAAGTGGTTCAGGATCCGGGTGATCTCGTCGAACATGGTGCGGATGTACTGCGCGCGCACCGGCGCCTCGATCCCCAGCAGGGTCTCGATCGCGCGCACGTAGGCGTGCTCGTTGCACATCATCGACACGTAGTCGAGGCGGTCCATGTAGCCGATCGACTGGTTGAACGGCTTGGACTCGGCCAGCTTCTCGGTGCCGCGGTGGAGCAGGCCGATGTGCGGATCGGCGCGCTGCACGACCTCGCCGTCCATCTCCAGGATCAGGCGCAGCACGCCGTGCGCGGCCGGATGCTGCGGGCCGAAGTTCAGCGTGTAGTTGCGGATCTCGGCGTTGTTGAGGCCGGAGGTGTTGGCTTGCGGCATGACGCTAGCGGGGTTGCTCATTTCACTTCACCTCGCGCTGCGCCGGCTCGCGTTGAGCGAGCTCGCCCTGCGCGGTCTGGTAGCGGGCGTCGTCGCGGATCACGCGCGGCACGCCGACGCGCGGGTCGATCGAGACCGGCTCGTACACCACCCGGCGCTTGTCGGCGTCGTAGCGCACTTCGACGTTGCCGATCAGCGGGAAGTCCTTGCGGAACGGATAACCGACGAAACCGTAGTCGGTCAGGATGCGGCGCAGGTCCGGATGGCCTTCGAAGACGATGCCGTACAGGTCGAAGGCTTCGCGCTCGAACCAATTGGTGCCCGGCCAGATGCCGGTCAGCGAAGCGACCACCGGCAGGTCGTCGTTCGGGGCGAAGGTCTTCAGCCGCAGCCGCTGGTTGTGCTGGCACGACAGCAGGTGGGCGACCGCGGCGAAGCGGCGCTCCGGCGCGATCGACGCCGCGTTCGGGCTTTCGCCCCAACGGAAGCGGCCGGCGCTCTTGCCTTCGACGCCGCGCGAGAAGCCTTCCGAGGACACGTCGGTGTCCCACTCGTCGCTGCCGAAGCTGAGGTAGTCGACGCCGCTGACGTCGACGCATTGCTCGAAGCCGAATTCGTCGCGCAGCGCGCGGGCGGCGGCGAGCCAGTCGGCGGCGGGCACTTCCAGGGTGAGTTCGCCGCGCGGCTCGGCCACGACGACGGTAGCGTCGGCGAAACGTTCGCGCAGACGCTCGGCGAGGTTGGCGGCGCTCATTCGCGGACGCCCTGCTTCTGGTCGCCGAAATTGGTGCCGCGGCGGATCTTGCGCTGCAGCTGCAGGATGCCGTAGATCAGCGCCTCGGCGGTCGGCGGGCAGCCGGGCACGTAGACGTCGACCGGCACCACGCGGTCGCAGCCGCGCACCACCGAGTAGGAATAGTGGTAGTAGCCGCCGCCGTTGGCGCAGCTGCCCATCGAGATGACCCACTTCGGGTCCGGCATCTGGTCGTAGACCTTGCGCAGCGCCGGGGCCATCTTGTTGACCAGGGTGCCGGCGACGATCATCACGTCGGACTGGCGCGGCGACGGGCGGAACACCACGCCGTAGCGGTCCAGGTCCAGGCGCGCGGCGCCGGCGTGCATCATCTCGACCGCGCAGCAGGCCAGGCCGAAGGTCATCGGCCACATCGAACCGGTGCGGGCCCAGTTCCACAATGTGTCGAGATTGGTGGTGACGAAGCCCTGCTGCAGCAGCGGGTTCTCGCCTTCCGGGCGCAGGATATCGTCGAGGCGGCCTTCCGGGAGAGGGTTGTGCATCAACCCGGAAATCGTGTCGCCAACGCTTTGGATCACTCCCATTCGAGCGCTCCCTTCTTCCAGACGTAAACGAAGCCGAGCAGGAGCATGCTGGCGAAGATGCCCATCTCGATCAGGCCGATGATTCCGAGGTCTCGGAACACGGTGGCCCAGGGCACGATGAAGATGATTTCCAGATCGAAGATGATGAACTGGATCGCGATCAGGTAGTAGCGCACGTCGAACTGCATGCGCGCGTCTTCGAAGGCTTCGAAGCCGCATTCGTAGGGAGACAGTTTCTCCGCGGTCGGGCGCTTGGGCCCGAGCACATTGCCTACCACCAACAGGGCGACGCCGATACCACCGGCGACGATCAGGAACAGCAGGGTCGGCAGGTATTCGGCCAGCACGCGGTGTTCTCTCGGCTACTTGTTCGGCTACATGGGCGCGTTACCGCGACCTTGGCTTGGCGCTATGGCGCCCAGTCGTTTGGACGCATTGCGCGGCCCGCCGTGCGTGCCGCACCTGCGTACCGTGGTGCGAGTTGCGAATAACTGAAGCAAAGGGATGGATGTGGTGCCCAAAGGGGGACTCGAACCCCCACGACCTAAGTCGCTACCACCTCAAGGTAGTGCGTCTACCAATTCCGCCATCTGGGCACTGTTACCAACCGCGGCCATCCCGGGCCCGACTCCGCAAGCGCTGCGAAGCCCCTGGTCATCGCTGACCTGCCCTGCCGTCCGTGCGGGGCGATGAAACCGTATTTTAACTCTTTATTTCACTTACCGTCAGCCGGCTGTTTTGCCGGGGTTGCCTGCTCGGCGGGCGCCGGAGCGGGCGCGGCCGGAACCGCGGGCGCCTGGGTCGCGGCCGGAGCCGGGACCGACTGCGCCGGCGCCTGCGGCACGCCGGAGGCGGGCGCGGCCGGAGCGGTCGCCGCCGGGGCGGGAACCGTCGGCTGGGCCGCCGGAGCGGTCGCCTGCGGCGCGCCCATCAGACCCATGTCGGGCTTGCCGGCTTCGGCCGAGGGGCGGCTCGCCTGCCAGGCCATGAACAGGCTGATGGCGAAGAACGCGATCGCCAGCCACTTGGTCGCCTTGGACAGGAAGTTCGAGGAACCGCGCGCACCGAACACCGTCGCCGAAGCGCCGCCGCCGAAGCCCGAGCCCGCCTGCGCGCCGGCGCCGCGTTGCATCAGGATCAGCGCGACCATCGCGATCGCGATCAGCACATAGATGACGTTGAGGAACAACAGCATCGCTTTGGATTCTTCGGTTCGGACTGCTGGTTACGACCGCATCGCTGCGGCGCCGTACGCCGCAACGCTTCGATCAGGGCGCCGCCGCGGCTGCGATGGCGTTGAAATCCGCGGCCACCAGCGAGGCGCCGCCGACCAGGCCGCCGTCGACGTCGGGCTGGGAAAACAGCGCGGCGGCGTTGTCGGCCTTCACGCTTCCGCCGTAGAGGATCGGAAGCGAGCCAGCGATTGTAGCATCGTGCGCGGCGATTTCGCTACGAATGAATGCGTGGACCTGCTGGGCCTGCTCCGGGCTGGCGGTCTTGCCGGTGCCGATCGCCCAGACCGGCTCGTAGGCCAGGACCGCGCCCTCCAGCGCCTGCGCGCCGAGCAGCTCGAAGATCGGCGCCAGTTGTTCCTGCAGGCGCCATTCGGTCTTGCCGTCTTCGCGCTCGTCCAGGGTCTCGCCGACGCACAAGATCGGGGTCAGGCCGGCGGCCTTGGCCGCGGCGAACTTGCGCGCGACCAGTTCGCTGCTCTCGCCGTGGTACTGGCGGCGCTCGGAATGGCCGACCAGGCCATAGCCGGCGCCGACGTCCTTGAGCATCGCCGCCGAGACTTCGCCGGTGTAGGCGCCCTTCTGGTTGGCGCTGACGTCCTGCGCGCCGAAGCCCAGGCCGCGCTCGCCGTAGTGTTCGATCAGCTCGCCCAGGTACGGCAGCGGCGGCAGGATCAGCCGTTCGACCCCCGGCGGCGGGGTCTGCGCGGCGACCTCGTCGAGCAAGGCGAAAGCGAACTCGCGGCTGCCGTGCAGCTTCCAGTTTCCGGCGACGATCCTGCGGCGCATGGTCTCTCCTGTTGCGTCTGAACGCGCAGTTTAACCCAGCCCGCCGCGCCCCCACCCTATCCCGGCACGTTCGCGACCCCAACCCAGTCCCCGCCCCACCGCCGATGACCGCGCCTCCCCCCACCCCCGTCCGCAGTTTCGCCCCGATCGAATCGCCGCAGGCCCGCGTGCTGGTGCTCGGCAGCATGCCCGGGGTCGCTTCGCTGAGCGCCGGGCGCTACTACGCCCATCCGCAGAACCGGTTCTGGCCGATCATGGGCAGCCTGGTCGGCGCCGGCCCGGAACTGGACTACGAGCGGCGCATCGCGCGCCTGCGCCGGGCCGGGATCGCGCTGTGGGACGTGCTCGCGCAATGCGAGCGCGAGGGCAGCCTGGATTCGGCGATCCGCGACGAGACCGCGGTCGCCAACGATTTCGCCGGCTTCTTCGCCCGCCACCCGCGGCTGCGCACGGTGCTGTTCAACGGCGCCAAGGCCGAACAGAGCTTCCGCCGCTTCGTCCTGCCCACCCTGGCGGCGCCGCCGGCGCTGCGGCGCCTGCCCTCGACCAGCCCGGCCAACGCCTCGCAGGCCAACGCGGCCAAGTGGACGGCCTGGCGCGAGGCGCTGCGCGAGGCCGGGGTGGCGGTGCTCGACTGAGCGCGAGCGGCCGCAGCGTGTTGCAGGCCTGAAACCTCGGCGCGCTCGCTTCCGCGCCAAGAAGACGCCGCAAACCTTTGGCGACGCTGAGTTTTTTGCCCCGCCGACCGGCTCCGTAACGGGTCGGCGACCGGCCGCCCGTCGGCGCCGATGCGCCACTGCCCTGTCCTGCCCCCTGCGACCCCGGCGTTTGTTGGGGTGACCGCCCGCATCGGGCCCCTTCAACGCCAAGGATCGCTTGCGAGCCCCCTCCCCGGAGCTCGCGGGACAGGGAGTGTTCGCCTGCGCAAACCGGCGCCGCCGGCCGGCGCCCGCTTCCCGCCCCGATCCAACGCACGCGCCCTCCGGGTCGGGGCGCGCGCCGGCGACCGCCGACCCGTCATCGCCCCCAGGGAAGCGATACCACAAGGAGTTCCGCCATGAAGTCGCAGCACCGCTCGCCCCGCCCCGTCGCCCGCCTCGCCGCCCTCGGCGCGCTGGCCCTGACCTGCTTCGCGGCCCAGGCCGCCGACGCCGGCAAGACCGTCCGCACGCCCTACGGCGAAGTGGTCGAAATCCAGGCGCCGCAGTCGCAGCAGCGCCTGCCCGCCTCGGCCCAGGCCCATCCGTTCGCGACCGCCCGCCAGCGCGCCGCGGTCCAGCCGCTGCAGTGGACGCCGCGCGACGATAAGGCCGCCGCGGCCCCGGCCGAGCTGACCGAGCAGTTGGTTCGCGCCGCCGGCAGCGCGCCCGGCGGCGAAGCGCCAGCGTTCGCCAACTACCTCGCCCGCAACCACTTCCGCGCCACCTGGCAGCGCCTGGAGGCGCTCGACGCGGCCAAGGGCGCGGCGGCGCCGACCGCCCTGTCCGATGGCGAGAAGGACGGCGCGCACTACGGCTACACCCGTTACCCGGGCAATTACTACACCAGCCAGTGGAAGACCACGCCCTGGAACAAGATCGGCAAGCTCTACTTCACCAAGCCCAACGGCAGCGGCTCGTACTGCACCGCCAACGTCGCCAGCGGCAACTCGGTGCTGGTCACCGCCGCGCACTGCGTCTACACCCTCGGCGCGGGCTGGAACTCGAACTTCGTGTTCGTGCCCGCCGAACGCTACGGCGAAGCGCCGTACGGCCGCTTCGGCTGGAGCAGCGCGCGCATTCCCAGCGGCTACCTGCCGTCCGGCGGCCGACGCTGGGACGTGGCGGTGATCAAGCTCACCGGCGAACAGACCAGCGGCCTGCCGGTCACCAGCTATGTCGGCTGGCTCGGCCGCACCTGGAACCGCCCCTACTCCGAGTACGCCTATTCGCACGGCTACGCCAGCAACCTGAGCACCCAGTACACCCACGTCTGCGCCGGCCAGACCTACGACTCGCCCAGCGAAGGCACCAACGTGCTGGTGCAGGGCTGCGACATGACCTACGGCGCCAGCGGCGGCGCCTGGCTGCTGAACCTCGGCGGCAGCCACTACGTCAACAGCGTGGTCAGCGGCCCGCACATCGGCGCCTTCGGCACCGCCTGGGTCGGCCCGCGCTTCGCCGACGACAACATCGTCGCGCTTTGCACCGCGATCGGGTGCTGAGCTTTTCGGGGACTCGCTTGGGACTCGGGACTCGGGACTCGGGACTCGGGGCTCGCTCGGGGCTCGGGGCTCGGGGCTCGGGGCTCGGGGCTCGGGGCTGGGAAGCTTGACACCCTGAGTAGTACCGCGATGACGCCCGGATTCGGGGAGAACGAAAAAGAAAAAGCCCGCCAGTCGGCGGGCTCTTTCTTTAGGCGTGCTCGAGCCCACGCCCGTTCGCCGAAACCCTAAAGCGCAAGCTCCGAATCGCAAACTCCGAGTCCTGGCCCCGAGTCCCGAGTCCCGACCCCCGAGCACCGAACCCCGAGCACCGAACCCCGAACGACTACTTGAGCTTGATCTCGCGCAGGCGCTCTTCCAGATAGCCCTGGGCGGTGATCGGCTCGGGGTAACGGCTGGGGTTGTCGGCGCTGATCGTCGAGGGCAGCACGTCGATCAGGAAGTCCGGGTTGGGGTGCAGGAAGAACGGGGTCGAGTAGCGCGGCTGGCGCGCCTGCTCGCCCGGCGGGTTGACCACGCGGTGGGTGGTCGAGGGATACACGTGGTTGGTCAGGCGCTGCAGCATGTCGCCGATATTGACCACGATGGTGTCGGCGTCGGCGGTGAACGGCACCCACTCGCCCTGGCGCGACTTCACTTCCAGGCCCGCCGCGCTGGCGCCGACCAGCAGGGTGATCAGGTTGATGTCCTCGTGCGCGCCGGCGCGCACGTTGGGAATGTCGTCGGTGGTGATCGGCGGATAGTGGATCGGGCGCAGGATCGAGTTGCCCGAATCGGTCTTGTCGGCGAAGTAGTTCTCCGCCAGGCCGATGTGCAGGGCCAGCGCGCTGAGCACGCGCGAGCCGAGCCGGTCCAGGGCCTGGTACAGGCCGTAGGCCTGCTCGCGGAATTCGGGGATTTCCTCCGGCCACAGGTTGGCCGGCATGTCCGCGGCGTACTTGGAGTCGCGCGGGATCTCGCGGCCGACGTGCCAGAACTCCTTGAGGTCGAAATGCTTGGAGTCCTTGGCGGTTTCCACGCCGAACGGGGTGTAGCCGCGAGCGCCGCCGCCGCCGGGCACGTGATACTTGCGCTTGACTTCGTCGGGCAGGGCGAAGAAGCGCTTGAACACGTCGTAGGAGCGGTCGATCTGCTCGTCGGAGATGCCGTGGCCGCGAATGCCGGCGAAGCCCCATTCGCGATAGGCCGCGCCGAGTTCGGCGACGAAGGCCTCGCGGTCGGTGTCGAAGCGGCGGATGTCCAGGGTGGGGATCTGACTCACGTAACCTTCCTGTGGTGTCTTCGGTCTCGAGTAATGGGCCATTTTCGCTCAAACCCGGCGTCCGCGCTCGCCGCGACGCGACAGGGCCGGCAAAGCCGCCTCCCGGCGGTATTCCGGGGGCGGATTACGCGATACAGTCGCGCCCCGACCGGCCTTGCGCGCCGGCAGTACCGTCGGCCGCCGAGAACGCCCCCCCGCATGCAAGATACAGTCGCCCGCCCCGCCTTCCCGGCGCGCCGCGCCCTGGCCTGGCTGACCGGGTTCATCTTCAGCAACGCGCTGGCCGCGATCGCCATCGCCGCGTCCAACATCCCCTTCGCCCATCTGGCCGAGCACTGGAAGGCCGCGTTCTTCCTGACCCTGGCCCTGCCCGGCCACTTCCTGTTCTTCGGCGCCGTATTCGGCCTGCCGGCGCTGCTGCTGGGTTGGGCGACCCGCAGCGTGCGGGTGCTGGGCGCGTCCGCGGTGCTGCTGCAGGCGGCCTGGATCTGCCTGCTGCTGACCGACGCCAAGGTCTTCGCCCTGTACCGGTTCCACCTCAATGCGATGGTCGCCAACATGGTGTTCGGCGGCGCGATGCAGGACCAGGTGGTGTTCTCCGGCGCGGTCTGGGGCCTGATCGCGCTCGCGGTCGGCTCGGTGCTGGCGCTGGAGATCGTGATCGCCTGGCTGTGGTGGCGCCTGCTCGAGCGCCGGCCGGGCTGGCAGCGCGTGCTCAAGGGCTGGCTGGCGGCCGCGGCGGTGATGCTGGCCGGCCAGGGCATGGTCGCCTACTACGACGCGCGCGGCGACCGTGCGGTGATGTCGCAGCTGCCCTATATCCCCTGGGCCCAGCCGATCACGCTCAAGGACGCGCTGGCCCGGTTCGGCATCGAGCGCGATCCCGGCGCGTCTCTGCCGGCCCAGAGCGAAGGCCTGCTGACCTACCCGCTGCGCCCGCTGCAGTGCGACCCGGCGCCGAAGCTCAACGTGGTGGTGATCCTGCTCGAATCGCTGCGCCACGACGCGCTCGACCCGCAGGCGATGCCCAACGTATGGGCCTACGCGCAGCGCTCGCAATGGTTCGACGACCACTACAGTTCCGGCAACGCCACCCGGTTCGGCGTATTCGGCCTGCTCTACGGCCTGCCCGGCGGCTATTGGCACCCGATGCTGGCCGAACAGCGCGGCTCGGCCCTGATCGGGCAGATGAAGCGCGACGGCTACGGCATGCACATCTACGGCAGCGCGCCGCTGCACAGCCCCGAGTTCGACCGCACCGTGTTCTCCGAGGTGCGCGACCGGGTGGTCAACGGCCCGCGCAAGCGCAAGAGCGCCGAGCGCGACCGCGAGATCCTGCGCCGGCTCCAGGCCGACATCGCCGCGACTCCGCGCGACGGGCGCTTCTTCGGCTTCGTGTTCCTGGATTCGCCGCACCAGCCCTATTACATGCCCAAGGGCTATCCGCCGCTGGCGCGGCCGATGGCGGCCGACGTCAATCCGCTGGACCTGGGCCCGGACCACGACCCGACCCCGGAATTCAACCGCTACCGCACCGCCGTGCATTACGCCGACAGCCTGATCGGCGAATTCCTGCGCGCGCTCGACGCCGGCCCTTTCGCCGAAAACACGGTGGTGCTGATCACCGGCGACCACGGCGAGGAATTCAACGACCTCAAGCTCAACTACTGGGGCCACAACGGCAACTTCTCCGACTACCAGCTGCGCACCCCGTTCGTGCTGCGCTGGCCCGGCCGCGCGCCGCAGAAGTTCGCCCACGTCACCGCGCACGAGGATTTCGTCCCGACCGTGATGCGTCACGCATTGGGCTGCCGCAACCCGGCCGGCGACTACAGCACCGGCCGCGACCTGTTCGGCCCGCCCCAGCCGCAGCGGCCGCTGCTGGTGGAGAGCTGGTCGCAACGGGGCATCCGCCAGGGCGAGCGGATCTATCTGTTCGACAACTATGGCGCGGCCACCGTGGTCGACCGCCGCTACCGGCCGCTGCCCGAGGCCAAGGTCGACCCGACCGCCCTGCGCCAGTCCTGGGACATGCTGACCCGCTTCCAGCAACAGCACTGACCCGCACGCGCTTCGGTCTGTGCGGTTGCGGCCGCCGTTGCCGTTGCCGTTGCCGTTGCCGTTGCCGTAATGAGCTTGGCGCCGCAACGAACTCGTGAGAAAGCCCTGAAGCCCCCGAAGGGCGGCCCGCAGGGATGCGGGCCGTGCGCAGCCAGGCCAGGGATGGCCTGTGCGGAGCAGCCCTGCGCAAACCTTGTCCCATAGCGGCTCTTGATTCGAAACAGTTGTGGCGTTTTCTTTGGTTACTTTTGACCGCAGGAAATCCCCTGGGACTTTGTCGCCTTGGACAAAGAAAGTGACCCGGCCGCTTGCGGACGGAAGCTTTGCTTTTGAGGCTTTGGAAGCCTTCGAACGGCACACGCTGCGAGACCGCAAGAACGCTGTCGCGGCTCACGCCGCTCCTACAAGGGCGGTGCGCAAACAAAAACGCACCGGCGCGCTGGGCGCCGGTGCGTTCGGGAACGATCGACGCGAGCGGGTTCAGGCCGCGGCGGCGCGCACCGCGGCGGACAGGGTGTCCAGGGTCGATTGCATCAGCGCTTCGTCGTCGGCCTCGACCGTGACCCGCACCACCGGCTCGGTCCCGGACGGGCGCAGGAAGGCGCGGCCGCGGCCGCTGACCGCGGCCTGGGCATGGCGCAGCGCCTCCTGCACCGAGGCCGCCTCGGCCGGCTTGGCCTCGCCCTCGTAACGCACGTTGACGGTCTTCTGCGGCACCCGGTACAGCCCATCCAGCGCCTGGCGCAGGGTGACGCCGTTGCGCCCCAGCACTTCCAGCACCTGCAGCGCGCTGACGATGCCGTCGCCGGTGCTGGTGCGGTCCAGGCACAGCAGGTGGCCGGAGGCTTCGCCGCCGAGCACGCCGCCGTGGGCGATCAGTTGCTGGTGCACGTAACGGTCGCCGACCTTGGCGCGCAGGAAGCCGATGCCCATCTGCTCGAACGCGCGCTCCAGGCCGTAGTTGGTCATCAGGGTGCCGACCACCGGCCCCTGCAGGCGGCCGCTGCGCTGCCAGTCGCTGGCCAGCACGTACAGCAGGTCGTCGCCGTCGCAGACCCGGCCTTCGCCGTCGACGAACAGCACCCGGTCGCCGTCGCCGTCGAAGGCGATGCCCAGGTCGGCGCCGGTGGCCTGGACCCGCGCGACCAGGGTCTGCGGGTGGGTCGAGCCGACCCCGTCGTTGATGTTGAGGCCGTTGGGATCGATGCCGATCGCGTCGACCCGCGCGCCGAGCTCGCCCAGCACCAGCGGGCCGGTCTGGTAGGTGGCGCCGTTGGCGCAGTCCATCGCGATGCGCATGCCGCTGAGGTCGAAGCCCTTGGGCACCGAGTTCTTGCACGCCTCGACGTAGCGGCCGATCGCGTCGCGGGTGCGCACGGCCTTGCCCAAGCGTTCGGATTCGACGGTGCGGAACGGCTGTTCCAGCGCCGCCTCGATCGCCAGTTCGGTCTCGTCGTCGAGCTTTTCGCCCTCGGCCGAGAAGAACTTGATGCCGTTGTCGTAATGCGGATTGTGCGAGGCGGAAATGACGATGCCGCCGTCGGCGCGCAGCGAACGGGTCAGGTGGGCGACCGCCGGGGTCGGCATCGGCCCCATCAGTTGCACGTCGACGCCGGCGGCGACCAGCCCGGCTTCGAGCGCGGCCTCGAACATGTAGTTGGAGATGCGAGTGTCCTTGCCGATGATGACCATCGGATTGCGCCAGCCGCGCCGGGTCAGGGCGTGACCGTAGGCGTTGCCCAGGCGCAGGACGAAATCGGCGGAAATCGGGCCTTCGCCGACCCGGCCGCGGATGCCGTCGGTGCCGAAATACTTACGAGCCATGCAGTTCAACCTCCAGGTAGCGCGGCGCGTCGCACCAGGACGCGGGCGCTGGATGTGATCGGGACAGGATCGAAGACGCCGCCGACACCGATCGCGCCCCTAGGCCATCCAGCCCGCGCTCGTGTCCACAGACGGCAAGGACCGCCGCGGCGGTCCCCCATGACGCGCGCGGTCGGGCCGCTGCGATCAAGCCGCCGCCTCTGCGTCGTCTTCGGGTTGCGATTGTTTCATCAACAGCGCCAACAGATGCGAGAGGCGGTCACGCATTTCGCGTCGATCGCAGATCTGGTCGACGGTGCCGTGCTCGAGCAGGAACTCGCTGCGCTGGAAACCGTCCGGCAATTTTTCGCGCACGGTCTGTTCGATCACGCGCGGGCCGGCGAAGCCGATCAGCGCGCCGGGCTCGGCCAGGTTGAGATCGCCGAGCATCGCGAACGAGGCGGTGGTGCCGCCGAAGGTGGGATGGGTCATGACCGAAATGAACGGCAGCCCGGCATCGCGCAGCCGGCCCAGCGCGGCGGAGGCCTTGGCCATCTGCATCAGCGAGAACAGGCTTTCCTGCATGCGCATGCCGCCGCTGGCGGCGAAGCAGACCAGCGGCACGCGGTCGGCCAAGGCGCGTTCGGCGGCGCGGGCGAAGCGTTCGCCGCTGACCGAGCCCATCGAGCCGCCCATGAAGGCGAAGTCCATCGCGCAGGCGACCAGCGGACGCTGCTTGAGAGTGCCGGTCATCGCCACCAGCGAGTCGCGCTCGCCGGTCGCCTTCTGCGCCGCCTTGAAGCGTTCGGCGTACTTCTTCTGGTCCTTGAACTTCAGCACGTCGACCGGGCTGAGCTCGGCGGCGATCTCCTGCGGGCTGCCGGCGTCGAGGAACGCGAGCAGGCGAACGCGGGCGCGGATCGGCATGTGGAAGCCGCACTTGGGGCAGACCTCCAGGTTCTCCTCCAGCTCCGGCCGGTACAGCACCGCGCCGCAGCTTTCGCACTTTTCCCACAGCCCCTCGGGGACGCTGCGCCGCTTGGCCGCGACCGTCTCGGTGCGGATGCCGGAGGGCATGAGTTTCTTGAGCCAAGACATGCGATGGAATCTTCCTGTTCAGGCAACCACGGGTGAAGTGCCGGCGGGCAACGGGGCGGCAGGCGCCACCGCGCATCGGCGGATGAGTTTAGCGCAGCGGGCGCCGACGCCCGCCGCCGGCCGTTCAGCCACGCGCGTCCAGGGCCTGGCGCAGCGGGGCGAGGAAGTCCGCTGCGGTGCGCGCGGCGGCCTCGTCGCCGGCCTCGGCCAGGGCCGCGACCAGGGCGCTGCCGACCACCACGCCGGCGGCCTCGCGCGCCATCGCCGCGGCGCTGGCCGCGTCCTTGATCCCGAACCCGGCCACCACCGGGACCCGGCTGCGGGCGCGGATCTCGTGCAGGCGGTCGTTGGCGGCGCCGGCGTCGAGCCGGTCGGCGCCGGTGACCCCGGCGAAGCTGACGTAGTACAGATAGCCCTGGGCGCCTTCGCACAGCAAGGCCAGGCGCTGGTCGGTGGTGGTCGGAGAGGCCAGCAGGATCAAGGCCAGGCCGGTGTCGGCGAAGGCGCCGCGCAGTTCGGCGGCCTCTTCCGGCGGCAGGTCGACCAACAGCACGCCGTCGACCCCGGCCGCGACCGCGTCGGCAGCGAAGCGCGCCGCGCCGCGGATCTCGATCGGGTTGAGATACCCCATCAGCACCACCGGCGTATCGGCGTCGTCGCGGCGGAACTCGCGCACCGCCTGCAACACCCAGCCGAGCCCGGCGCCGCGCGCGATCGCGCGTTCGGAGCTGCGCTGGATCACCGGCCCGTCGGCCATCGGATCGGAGAACGGCACGCCCAACTCGAGCACGTCGGCGCCGGCGCCGACCAGCGCGTGCATGACCGGCACGGTCGCTTCCAGCGAAGGGTCGCCGGCGGTCAGGAACGGGATCAGCGCCTTGCGGCCGGCGGCGTGCAGTTGGTGGAACTTGGCGTCGATTCGGTTCATGGGAGGGCTGTGGTGAGAAGTGAGGAGTGAGAAGTGAGCGGTTCAAAAGCGGCGTGGAGGATCGCGGGGCGGCAAGGCGGTGCTTCGCTCGCTCCTCACTCCTCCACGCTCGTTCCTCGCTTCAAAAATGCAGCCCCTCGCGCCCGGCGATGGTATGCACGTCCTTGTCGCCGCGCCCGGACAGATTGCACAGCACCACCTGGTCCTTGGGCATCGAGCGCGCCAGCTTGATCGCCTGGGCGATGGCGTGGCTGGACTCCAGCGCGGCGAGGATGCCCTCGGTACGGGCCAGGGTGCGGAACGCGGCCAGCGCGTCTTCGTCGGTGACTCCGACGTACTCGGCGCGGCCGGCGTCCTTGAGGAAGGCGTGCTCGGGACCGACGCCCGGGTAGTCCAGGCCGGCGGAGACCGAGTGGGTCTCGATGATCTGGCCGTCGTCGTCGCACAGCACGTAGGTGCGGTTGCCATGCAGCACGCCGGGGCGGCCGGCGGCCAGCGAGGCGGCGTGGCGGCCGCTGTCGATGCCGTCGCCGGCCGCTTCGGCGCCGACGATCCGCACCGAGCGGTCGTTGAGAAAAGCGTGGAACAGGCCGATCGCGTTGCTGCCGCCGCCGACGCAGGCGGTGATCGCATCCGGCAGGCGGCCGTACTCGGCCAGCATCTGCGCCCGCGCCTCGCGCCCGACCACGGCGTTGAAGTCGCGCACCATGCGCGGATACGGGTCGGGACCGGCGACGGTGCCGATGATGTAGAAGGTGTCGCGCACGTTGGTGACCCAGTCGCGCATCGCTTCGTTGAGCGCGTCCTTGAGGGTCTGCGAGCCGCTGGTCACCGGCACCACGGTCGCGCCTAGCAGCTTCATCCGGTAGACGTTGATCTTCTGCCGCTCGATGTCGGTCGCGCCCATGTAGACCACGCACTCCAGGCCCAGGCGCGCGGCCACGGTGGCGCTGGCGACGCCGTGCTGGCCGGCGCCGGTCTCGGCGATGATCCGGGTCTTGCCCATCCGGCTGGCGAGCAGCGCCTGGCCGATGGTGTTGTTGATCTTGTGCGCGCCGGTGTGGTTCAGGTCTTCGCGCTTGAGCAGGATCTGCGCGCCGCCGACTTCGTCGCTGAGCCGCTGGGCGTGGTAGATCGGGCTGGGCCGGCCGACGTAATGGGCCAGGTCGCGCTCGAACTCGGCGATGAAGGCCGGGTCGACCCGCGCCGCGTCGTAGGCCGCCGCCAGTTCCTCCAGCGGCGCGATCAGGGTCTCGGCGACGAAGCGCCCGCCGAAGCGGCCGAAGTGACCGGACGCGTCCGGGTAAGCGTGGAAATCGATCGGTTCTGCGGACATCGGCTCGGCGCGCTGAGTGGGCAACGTGGGACGCCGCCGGAAGCGGCGACGGGAACCGTGGAGTTTAGGCCATCGCGGGCCCGACCGTACGCGTTGCCGGCCGATGGAATGGGACCGGGGTCGCGGCGCCGTGGCAGGCGGCGTCCAGGACGCTGGAATCGCCCGACTGCCGCCCGACCGGGCCCAGCCCCCGCCCCGATCCGGCAAACGCGCCGGACCGCAGTGCGGCAACGAAAAGGGCGCCGCAGCGCCCTTTGGTCAACGATCCCGGATCAGGCGCGGCGGGTCCGCCGCAACGCCGGCTTGCGCGCTCCGCGCCGAGCCTGCGCCGGCTTGGCCGCCTTGCGCGGCTTGCGCGCGCCGCGGCGCGGCTTGTTGCTGCCCTTGAGGCCGAGCTTGTCCAGCACCGGCGCCAGCCGGGCTTCGACTTCGGCGCTGAACTTCACCACCGTCGGCTCGACCTGGCCGCGCACGTTCTCGATCCCGCCGCGCACGTTGTCGCGTGCATCGGCGACCAGGCCCTGGGCGCGACGCTGCAGCGAACCGATCCGGTCCAGCGCGCGCGCGCCGCCCGCCAGCGCTTCGCGGCGCGCGACCACGACCAGTCCGAGGCCGGCCAGCCAGACGTGGCGCAGCGTGGGGTTTGGGCTCTTCGCCGCCGTCTTGTTGCGCTTCACAGCTGCCATGGTTCGCTCCGCACGACCGCCCGGGACCGGGGGTTTCACCGCGCCACTGTGGGCCGTCGCCATCGAGCATTCACACTAGCCGCGACCGCTGCCGCAAGCCCGCGGCCGCCCTCTTGCCAGCGCACGGCCGCGGCGGGATGCTGCCCACCCGACCTGTCGACAAGGACCGCAGATGGCCGCTAAATCCGCTTGGGCCGCTTTTCCCCACGATGCCAAGGCCTACGCCTATGCCGGCGACGCTCTCAAGAAAGCCTGGCCCAAGCTGCATGCCGGCGACACCGAGCCCTACCCCGACGCCAAGCGCGCCGCCGCCCTGATCGACGCCGCCGGCAAGGCCGCGCCCAAGGGCCTGGATGCGGCCGCGCTGGCCGACGCCTTGCAGGAGGCCTGGCGCGCCTTCCACCGCGGCGACTTCAAGGCGGCCTTCGACGCCGGCCAGGCGTTGGGCCCGATCGGCGCCACGGTCGCGGTCAAGGCGCTCGGCATCCACGCCACCTACTTGGTCGAGGACGAAGACGAGCAACTGCAACGCTACGAGCAGGCGGCCAAGATCGCCGAGGCCGCGGTCAAGGCGCTGCCGGACGAAGCCAACAGCCACTATCGCCACGCTTTCGCCCTGGGCCGTTACAGTCAGGGGCTGAGCATCGCCAAGGCGCTCAAGGCCGGCATCGCCGGCAAGGTGCGCAACGCCCTCGACGCCACCCTGGAACTCGCGCCCAAGCACGCCGAAGCGCATACCGCGATGGCGCTGTACCACGCCGAAATCATCGACAAGATCGGCGGCATGATCGGCGGCCTGACCTACGGCGCCAAAGCCGCCGATGCCGAGAAACACATCAAGACCGCGCTCAAGCTGACCCCGGACTCGCCGATCGCGCATATCGAACACGGCAACGTGCTGCTGCTCCTGCACGGCGACAAGCAGGAAGCCGCGGCCGCGGCCGCGTACGAGAAAGCCGCCAAGCTCAAGCCGCTGGACGCGATGGAAGCCTTGGACGCGGCCTTCGCCAAGGAGCAGTTGGAGTAATCTCGCGGCGGCCGCGAGGGACATGAAGCGATCGGGCAGAACGCGACTGCCGCCGGACGCGCCTGCCTCGCCCCGCGGAAAAATTTTCCGCCGAGGCTTGTCAGCCCGAAAAAGCCCGATTACACTTTGCGGCCCGATAAGACTCGGGCGGTTAGCTCAGCGGTAGAGCATCGCCTTCACACGGCGAGGGTCGCAGGTTCGAACCCTGCACCGCCCACCAGTTCCACGAAAAGCCGGCGCAAGCCGGCTTTTTTCGTTTCCGGCGCCGCGCCGGCGCGGCCCTCGCCTCCGCTCTCGCCCCGTCCCGACCAGGACCCGCCCCATGACCGACCCCCACCTCGCCCCCACCCGCCTCTACCACAATCCGCGCTGCTCCAAGTCGCGCGGCGCCCTGGAACTGCTGCGCGAGCGCGGCCTGGAGCCGGCGTTGGTGGCCTACCTGGACTCGCCGCCCGACGCCGCGCAATTGCGCGCCCTGCTCGGGTTGCTGGGCCTGTCGGCGCGCGAACTGCTGCGCAGCGGCGAAGACGAATACCGCGAACTGAACCTGGCCGATCCGGGCCTCGACGACGCCGCGCTGATCGCGGCGATGGTCGCGCACCCGCGCCTGATCGAACGCCCGATCTTCGTCCACGCCGGCCGGGCCGTGATCGGCCGCCCGCCGGAGCGGGTGCTGGAGTTGTTGTAAGCGGCCGCAAGCCGCCGCGGATCGACCAGTCCGCACCGGGGCCGCCTGCAGGGGCGGCGCCCTGCGGGGAGTTCCCCCGCGCCCAAGCCGCGACCGCAGAGGCGGCGGAGCATCGCGCAGCCAGACGAAACAGCGCGACCGCCCAGGCTTCGGCAATGGCGCTGGCGCACACCGCTGCGGTTGTCGCGGCTGACGCCGCTCCTACAGAAAGCCGGCGCGCGTGGGCTACAACGACTTGCTCTCGCGCATCGCCAGCACCCGCGCCGGCGCGGCGAACGAATCGCTGCGCGCTGCGCTCCAGAACGCCTGGAACACCGCATGCGCCGGCACCTTGCCGATCAGGTCGCCCGGAGCGAGGAAGTTGTACAAGGCCCCCAGCGAACGCACCTCGGTCGGCGAGACCCGGCGCAGGATGTGTTCGGGCCCGATTTCGCCCGGATGGCGCAGGCCCGCCGCGCACAGCAGGTCGCGCAGCGCCTTGAGCGTGTTCTCGTGGAAATGGAACACGCGGCTGGCCTTGTCCGGCACGTCGAGCTTGCGCCAGCGGCTCGGATCCTGGGTCGCCACCCCGGTCGGGCAGCGGTCGGTGTGGCAGCTCTGCGCCTGGATGCAGCCCAGCGCGAACATGTAGCCGCGCGCGGCGTTGCACCAGTCCGCGCCCATCGCCAGGGTGCGGGCGAGGTCGAAGGCGCTGACGATGCGGCCGGCGGCGCCGATCCGGATCTTGTCGCGCAACTCCAGCCCGACCAGGGTGTTGTGGACCAGCATCAGCGCCTCGTGCATCGGCACGCCGACGTGGTCGATGAACTCCGCCGGCGCCGCGCCGGTGCCGCCCTCGGCGCCGTCGACGACGATGAAGTCCGGCAACAGGCCCGATTCGTGCATCGCCTTGGCGATGCCGAACCACTCCCAGGGATGGCCGATGGCGAGCTTGAACCCGGTCGGCTTGCCGCCGGACAGCTCGCGCAGGCGGGCGACGAAGCGCAGCAGGCCCAGCGGCGAATCGAACGCCGAATGCGCGGCCGGCGACACGCAGTCCTGGCCCATCGGCACGCCGCGGGTGGCCGAGATCTCGGCGCTGACCTTGGCCGCCGGCAGGACTCCCCCATGGCCGGGCTTGGCGCCCTGCGACAGCTTGATCTCGATCATCTTGACCTGCGGATCGCCGGCGTTGGCGGCGAAGCGCTGCTCGTCGAACAGGCCGCGCTCGTCGCGGCAGCCGAAATAGCCCGAGCCGATCTCCCACACCAGGTCGCCGCCGTTCTCGCGGTGATACGGCGAAATCGAGCCCTCGCCGGTGTCGTGGTAGAAGCCGCCGAGCCTGGCGCCCTTGTTGAGCGCGCGGATCGCGTTGGCCGAGAGCGAGCCGAAGCTCATCGCCGAGATGTTGAACACGCTGGCCGAGTACGGCTGGGCGGCGTGCTCGCCGATCGTCACCCGGAAGTCGTGCGGCACGTGCGCGGTCGGCGCCAGCGAATGGTTGATCCATTCGTAGTCCTGGCTGTAGACGTCCTGCTGGCTGCCGAACGGACGCACGTCGTTGACCGACTTGGCGCGCTGGTAGACCAGGGCGCGCTGCTGGCGCGAGAACGGCACCTCGGCGGTGTCGGCCTCGATGAAGTACTGGCGCATCTCCGGGCCGATCGATTCCAGGCCGTAGCGGAAATGGGCCAGCACCGGATAGTTGCGGCGCAGGGTGCTGCGGGTCTGCAGCAGGTCGGCGGTGCCCAGCGCGGCGATCGCGCCGAACGCGGCCACGCCCCACCACCAGTCCGGATGGTGCAGCCAGACCAGCGACAACGAGATCACCGTCAACAGCAGGCTGGCGGCGTAGGCGGCATAACGCATGGCGATCGGTCGGTTCACGAATTGGCGCCGAGCATAACCGGCCGCGGGTGCAGGCACCGTGCCCGCGGCCGCCGCGCCGGCTACAGCCGCGCGTCGACCTGGTCGCGCGGATACAGGCTCTTGATGTCATACAGCAGGGCGCCGGGCTTGCCGAACGCGCGCGCGCCGGCGGCGCCGAGGGTGCGGAACTGCTCGTGCGCGACCGCGACGATCACCGCGTCGTAGCTGCCGGCCTGCGGCGCCTCGACCATCTCCAGGCCGTATTCGCGCCGCGCCTCTTCGGCGTGAGCCCAGGGGTCGTGGATCTCGACCCGAGCCTGGTACTCGCCGAACTCGCGCGCCAGGTCGACCACCCGGGTGTTGCGCAGGTCGGCGCAGTTTTCCTTGAAGGTCAGACCGAGGATCAGGATCCGCGAACCGGCCACGGCGATGCCGCGCTGGATCATCCGCTTGATCACCTCGGCCGCGACGTGCCCGCCCATGGCGTCGTTGATGCGCCGGCAGGCGAGCAGGATGTCGGGGTAGTAGCCCGCGCTCTGCGCCTTCTGGATCAGGTAGTAAGGGTCCACGCCGATGCAGTGGCCGCCGACCAGGCCGGGACGGAACGGCAGGAAGTTCCACTTGCTGCCCGCCGCTTCCAGCACCTCGGTGGTGTCGATGCCCAGGCGCTGGAAGATCAGCGCGAACTCGTTGATCAGGGCGATGTTGGCGTCGCGCTGGGTGTTCTCGATGACCTTGGCCGCCTCGGCCACGCGCAGGCTGGAGGCCTTGTGGGTGCCGGCGGGAATGATGCTGCGGTACAGCGCGTCGACCCGCTCGGCGGTGGCCGCATCGGAGCCGGAGGTGACCTTGGGAATGTCGACCAGCCGGCGCTGGCGATCGCCGGGGTTGATCCGCTCCGGGCTGTAGCCGACGAAGAAATCCCGGTTCAAGCGCAGGCCGCTGGCGCTTTCCAGTTCGGGAATGCAGATCTCCTCGGTCGCGCCCGGGTAGACGGTGGACTCGTAGATCACCGTGTCGCCGGCCTTGAGCAGCGCGCCGAGCGCGCGGCTGGCCTGGATCAGCGGGCTGAAGTCCGGACGCTTGTGCTCGTCGATCGGGGTCGGAACGGTGATCACGTAGGTGTCGCGATCGGCCAGGTCCTGCAAGCGGGCGCTGAAGCGCAGGCGGGTCGCGGCGGCGATCTCGCCGGCCTCGTTCTCGCGGTGCAGGTCCTCGCCCAGGCTGAGCTGGGCGACCCGCACCGGGTTGATGTCGTAGCCGACGGTGTCGTAGCGCTTGCCGAATTCCAACGCCAACGGCAGGCCGACGTAGCCCAGGCCGATGACGCCGATGCGCGTTTGCGCGAGGTTGCCGCCCTGCTCCGCCATGCCCTGCCCCGATCTTCGAGTCTGCGCCGGGTGTTCCGGACGGTGGATTCTAGTGAGCCGGTTTCGTTGCTGGCAAACCCCGCTCCGCCTCGGCGTCGGCGCACACCACCTGGTTGCGGCCGCGCTGCTTGGCCTGGTACAGCGCCGCGTCGGCGTGGCGCATCCACATCGCCGCGCTGACCGTGCGCAGCCCGGTCGAGGCCAGGCCGATGCTGACCGTGCAGCGCAGCGCCGGCGCGTCGTCGAAACGCGCGTCCTCGATCGCCTTGCGGATGCGCTCGGCGATCGAGCGCGCCGGCTCCGGGTCGGTGTTCATCAGCACCAGGGCGAATTCGTCGCCGCCGATCCGGCTGGCGGTGTCGGTCAGGCGCACCACGCCGTGCAGGATGCCGGCGACCCGGCGCAGCACCGCGTCGCCGATCTGATGGCCGTGGAAGTCGTTGATGTCCTTGAAATGGTCGACGTCGATCAGGATCAGGCTGGCGTGGCGGGACGAGCGCGCGCAATGGGTCATCGCCGCGGTCGCCGAATCGTCCCAGTGCAGGCGGTTCTGCAGCCCGGTCAGGGGATCGGTGCGGCTGAGCTGGTCGAGCTGCTTGTTCTGCCGCACCACCTTGCGCGCCAGGCCGTAGGCGGCGCTGCTGATCGCCATCGGGTAGACCACCATGAACGGCAGGCAAGCCAGGACCACGGTCATCGAACTGTAGGGCGAGAACGGAAAGCCGATCAGAGTCCATACCGCCGCGCCGGTGATCAGCATCGCCAGCGCGGTGCGGACCAGGAAACGCCAGCCGCCGACGCCGATCTTGTCGGCCGACAGCATCACCGCGAGCAGGGCGCTGGGCACCAGGTTGAACTGCATCACCGCGATCCACAGCCCGCCCAGCGCCGAGTCGATCGCCAGGTTGCGGTACTCGGCGTACTCGGGGTCGCGGCTGCGCGACGCCAGTACATAGGCCAGCGTGGGCCACAGATAGCCGTTGGCGAACAGCAGCGCCCACACCCCGATCGCGGCGCGCTGCTCGTACAACACCCCGGCCACGGCGAAGAACCCGAAGCCCAGCCCCAGCGAGCGCATCGCATAGATGCGGCGGACGAAACGCAGATGCTCGGCGGTGCGTCCCGATTCGCGGGAACTGTCGGTCATTCCGCTCACGCCCCCTCGCTCGTGGATGATCGCGCCGAACCGGTAGTGCCTGCCCCGTCCGAGCATACCTCGCTTGGCGGTCCGGCGAGCACACTGCCCCGGCCCGGCCGGAGCCTGCGCCGGCGCGGTCCCGGGCCGGTCCGGGCGCGGGTCCCGACCCGCGGATCGGACCGGACCGGCGCCCGTGGCGGCGCGCGCCGGCACGTGACCGCGGTCGCGCAGCGGAGCGGATGCCGATCGCAGAGATGAACGTTTAGCTCGATTGAATCCCCGTCTACACGTGCATCTAACAGCGCGTTCGGGCACCATCTGCGCGACAGGGGGTTCCTCCACGGAGCCTGAGCGATGACGACCACCCTACGCGGCCGCCACAGCCCGAACACGCCCGGGCTCAGCTATTGGGCCAGCCATTACCGACACGCGGACTTCTACCGCGACGGCATGCGTTTCAGCGATTACGCGCCGGCGTTCTACGTCGGCATATCGGTGCATCTGGAACATCCGGATCGCGACTTCGACGATCCGACCCTGGAATTGCGCCAGCGCTATCAGCGCATCCGCCTAGGTTCGGCGCTCAATTGGGAGCAGGCCGAACGCGCCGCGCGCTCGGCCTGGCAGCGCGCGCGCAACACCGCCGAAGCCGCGCAGGCGCGCATCGCCCGGCACATGGCCGAACTGGCCGCCCAGCCCTGAGCCCGGGCTGCGGCGCGCGCATCCCGGCACGCCCGGACAGAGCGCGCGGCGGCGATGCCGCCGCGTTCGGAGCCGGGCCTGGGCCTGGCGGGCTTCGGACTCAGGCCGTCACAACCGGAAGCGACCGCCGTCGACGCGCAGGATCTCGCCGGTGCAATAGGCCGCATCGCTCAGGTACATCACCGCCGCGACCACGTCCTCGGGCGAGCCGATCCGCCCGAGCACCGTGCGCGCGGCGATCGCGTCTTCCTGCTCGGCGCGCTCGGCCGGATCGCGCACGGACGGCAGCACCGTGCCCGGCGCGACCGCATTGACCCGGGTCGGCGCCAGTTCGCTCGCCAGCGCGCGCACCAGCCCGGCGCCGGCGGCGCGGCTGACCTGGTAGGCCGCATGCCCGGGAAAGGACCGGTCCAGGTAGGTGTCCAGCAGCATCACCACCGAGTTCAGCGGGCGGCGCCGTTGCAAGGCCAGCGCCAGTTCCCACGGCGCCAGCAGGTTGACCTGCAGATGGCGCTGCATGCGCGCGCGCTCCTCGTCCAGCCCGGCCGCGTCGAGCGCGTTCCAGTCCTGGCCGCGCTCGAACATCGACGCGCTGAGCACCAGGTCGGTGACCTGCGCCTCGGGCAGGGCCGGCAGCGCCTGGTTCAAGTCCCAGCTCCAGCCGCTCACCGGACCCGAATACGGCGCCGGCTCGGCGTCGGCCTCGCGGCGGTGCGCGATCACGCGGTCGCCGCGCGCCAGGCAGGCTTCGGCGATGGCGCGGCCGATCCGGCGCGAGGCGCCGGTAATCAAGGTGACGCGCTGCGACATCAACCGGCCTCCGCTGCGAAATCGACCCAAAGATCCTTGCTGTGCAGGCAACGTTCGACGAAGGCCGCGCCGGCCAGGGCATAGAACCCTTCGGCGTTGCGCTCCGGCACGAAGCCGCGCTGCGCGGCGACCGCGTCCAGCGCCTGTTTCAACGCCGGCAGCGGCAGCTGGTGCAGGCCGTGGAACAGATACGGCCGACCCGGATCGTAGCGCGGCTGCCATTGCACGTCCGTGTCGATGCGCCCGACCAGATCGATGTCCAGCGGCACCGGCAAGGCCCGGAGCGGATCGCGGCGGCGGCCGAACTCGCTTTCGATCTGCTTGAAGCCCCGCTCCAGCGCCTCGACGCTGTCGGCCGCGGCGGTCTGCAGCGCCAGCATCAGGTTCACCGTCACCCCGCCGCGGTAATCGCGATGGCGGTCGGCGAACAGGTCCGAGCACGCGCGCAGGCTGTTCGGGCCGGCCTGCGCGCGCAGTCGCGCGGCGGCGCCGATCAGGGTCTCGACCCGGGCGCCGTCGCAGGCGCCCAGGCAGATCAGCGCGATCGCGCTCATGCCCATCCCGCCGGCGGCGCGCCGCGGCGCGGGAAGTTCGAACCCGGAATCGTCTGGTAGCGGTGGTTCAATGCGGCGCCTCGTCGGTGAGCGGCGACGGCACGCCCGGCGCCGTCGTCATCGGGACTCATTCTAGCCAGCGCCGGGCGGACGCCCCAGCCGCCCGCTCCAGCCGCCGCTCAAGCCACCGGATAGGGCATGTCCTCGAAGCGCTGCGCGTGATAGCCCTTGACCCCGACCTCGCGCGCCAGTTCGCTGCGGAAATCGCGGCCCTCGCGCAGGCAGTCCAGCACATGGCCGAAATCGTAGCGCGGCCGCCAGTCCAGATCGCGGCGCGCACGCGCGTTGTCGTAGACACGGTCGAGCTCGGGAAACAAGCGCCAGCCTTGGGCCGCGTACAGCTCGCGACAGTGCGGGTAGTGGCGCTCGACCGCGGCCGCGGCGTCGCGGCGCAGCTCGGCCCGCTCGGTGCGCGCGAAGGGGGTGGTGGCCGAGACGATGTAGCGGCCGAAGCCCAGCGCCGGCGCGCGCTCGATCGCGCACAGATGAGCCTGGACCACGTCCTCGATGTCGGCGCGCCGGTGCAGCAACTCGTTGGCCTGCGCATTGGCCGGGCTGTAGACGCTGCGCACCGCCGCATCGTCGTCGTCCTCGGGGAAGAAGCGCGAGGTGCGCAGCACCAGCGCCGGCAGGCGATGCTTGCGGTGGAACAGCTCGCACAGGCCCTCGGCGGCGATCTTGGTGGTGCCGTAGATGTTCTTCGGCACCGGCGCCACGTCCTCGTCGATCCACGCCGCCGGCTCGCCCGGCGCCGGGCTCAGCGCCGCGCCGAAGGCGCTGGTGGTGCTGGTGAACACGAACGCTTCGACCCGTTCGGCCAGCGCCGCCTCGAGCAGGGCCAGGGTGCCGGCGACGTTGGTGTCGACGAACTGGCGGTAGCTGTGGGTGGCCACGTGCGGCTTGTGCAGGGTCGCGGCGTGGATCACCTGGCGCACTCCGCGCATCGCCGCGGCGACGAAGTCGGGATCGGCGATCGAACCGACCGCATCGGTATAGGCCGAAGGCTTGATGTCCACGCCGCGGACGTCGCGCCCCTGAACGCGCAAACGGCGCATCAGGCCTTCGCCGAGGTGGCCGGCGCTGCCGGTAACGAGAATCGACATCGGTGCTCGCTCCTGGCCGGGGCCGGGCGCGGACGCGCACGCGGCGAACCGGCAAAGAAGCCGACACTAGCAAGCCCGATCGCCCGCCGCCAGGCGCGGCGCGGCGTTTCGGCCCGGCCCGGCGCTGGGCTGCGCATCGGGCTGCGGGGCCGCGCCGGCGGCGCGGATCATAAGCCGGTGCAGGTGCTGATGGTGGCTGCGCCAGCCGTCGCCGTCGAACAGCACGAACCACCCCAGCTGCAGGCGGCTGCGGCCGGTGTCGTTGCGCGAGACCAGCGCCAGCCGACGGCGCGGATCGACGATCAGGAACTGCCCGCCCCAACCGTCCGCCCAGACCGTGTCCGCATCCCGGTCGACCCACCACAAATAGCCGTAGGCGTCGAAGGGATCGCGGTCGGCCACCGGCGAACAGGCGCGCGTGCTGCGCTCGACCCAGGCCTGCGGCACCACCTGCACCCCGCGCCAACGGCCGCGGTCGGCGTAGAGCATGCCGAACCGGGCCAGATCGGCGGCCGAGAGGAAGATCACGAACTGGCGGTGCTCGGTATAGCCGGGCTGCTCGTAGATCACGTGCGCGGCGCGGAATCCGGTCATGCCGGTGGGCCGGGCGATCCAGCGTTCGAAGGCTTCGCCGATGCTCAGTCCGGTGCGGCGTTCGAAGATGGTGCCGAGCACGTTGAAGTCCCAATTGTTGTAATAGAAGAACTCGCCCGGCCGGTGCGCGCCGCGGCGCGGCCGCGAGTCCTTCATGCCGCGGGCTTCGCCGGCGGCCTGGATGTAGATGCCCGAACGCGACATCAGCAGGTCGCGCACCGTGGCGCGCTTCTCCTGCGCGGTCAGCGGCACGACCCGGTCGTCGATGCCCAGCTCCGCCAGGCTCTGGTCCAGGCGCAGATAGCCCTTGTCGATGGCGATGCCGTACAGCGCACTGAGCAGGCTCTTGCGCACCGAATGGGTGTTGATCGGCAGGTCGGCATCGCCCCAGCGCGCCAGCTCGCTCCCCTGATGCACGGCGACGAATGCGTCGAAGCGGGTCTGCGCAGGCAGGTAGGCATAGGCTTCGCGCAGCGCGGCGGGATCGGCCGGCGCGCGCCGCGGCAACGGCCCCGCGCCGGCGCTGGAAATCGCCGGCGCGATCGCCGGGATCGCGGCATAGATCAGGGCGGTGCCGGCAACGCCGGCGAACAGGGCCAGGAGCGGACGCAGCTTGCGGGCCGGGATGCGCATGGGCGGGTTCCGATGGCGGAGGTGGGCGCAGTCTGGGCGTCGCCGCCGCGACGCCGGCAGAGCCCGGAAGTCAGCGCCGGCGGTGACGAAAGTCATCCATTCGCGCGCCTGGCTTGCCTTGCCCGGGCCGCGCCGGCCAAGCTGGCCGCATGCGCTCTCCGCCGCCCCTACGCTACCCCGCCGCGGTGCTGGCCGGCTTGCTGGCCTGGGCCGCGGTCGGCCTGGAGCTGTGGTCGGGCCCGGTGCAGGCCAGCGGCTTCGCCGCCGCCTGGCCGGTCCCGGCGCTGGCGCGCGGGCTGCATCTGCTGTTCGCGCCCGCGTTCGTCCTGTCCTGGCGCCTGCGCGAGCGGCGCGCGCGCCTGGCGGCCGCGTCCGGCCTGACCGTGCTGGCCTTGGGCCTGGTCGCGCTGTACCGCTACAACTCGGCCGCGGCGCTGCTGATCCTGCCGATGATCGAGTTCGCCGCCCTGCTCGGACCGCGCGCGTTGGCCGCGGCGTTCGCGCTGAGCAATGCCGCGCTGTTCGGCGTGGTCTGGCTGGCGCGCGAGATGGACGCGCCGTGGACCTACGTCGGCGTGCACGCTGCGCTGCAGGCCTTCGCCATCCTGTTGCTGCGCTCGGCACGCCGCACCGAGCGGGCGCACCAGGCCCTGGCGCAGTCGCACGCCGACTTGCTGGCCGCACGCGGCATGCTCGCCGAGGCCGCCCGCAGCGAAGAACGCTTGCGGTTGTCGCGCGAGCTGCACGACGTCGCCGGGCACAAGCTGACCGCGCTACGGTTGAACCTGAGCGCGCTGCAGTATCACCCCGGGCTCGACCGCGAACAGGCGCTGGCGCGCTGTTCGCAGCTCAGCGCCGAACTGCTCGAGGACCTGCGCGCGGTGGTTCAGCAACTGCGCCTGCACGACGGGCTGGACCTGGAGCCGTCGATGCGCGCGCTGGCCGGCGCGTTCCCGCAGCTGCGCCTGCACCTGCGGCTGGATCCGGACGCGCGCGCCCCCGGCCTGGACCAGGCCGAGGCGTTGTTGCGCGCATTCCAGGAGGGGCTGACCAACGCCGTGCGCCACGGCCAGGCGCAGACCCTGTGGGCCAGTCTGCAGCGCGACGGCCAGCGCTTGGCGCTGGAACTGCGCGACGACGGCCGCGGCGCGCCGGCCGGGCTGCTAGCCGGCAACGGCCTGACCGGAATGCGCGAGCGCCTGCTCGCAGTGGGCGGCGGACTGGACTTCGGCGCCGGCGACAACGGCGGTTTCCGCCTGCGCGGATGGGTACCGCTGTGCTGATCGAGCCGACGCCGCTGCGCCTGGCCTTGGCCGACGACCAGGCCCTGGTGCTGGGCGGACTCAAAGCCCTGCTCGGCGGCTTCGAGCGTTTTCGCATCGTGCTCGAGGCCGGCGACGGCGAGGCCTTGATCGCCGGGCTGCAGGAGCGGCCGGTGGACGTGGTCCTGTGCGACGTGCGCATGCCCCTGCTCGATGGCTACGGCGTGTGCGAGCGCCTGCGCGGCGTGCCCGGCGCGCCGCCGGTGATCCTGCTGACCACCTTCGACGAGGCCGGCGCGGCCCTGCGCGCGATAGCGGCCGGCGCGCGCGGATTCCTGCTCAAGGACGCATCGCCGCCGGAACTGATCGCGCTGATCGAAGAGGTCGCGCAGGGTCGGCGCGCGATCGCCCCGGTGTCGACCGATGCGGTGCGCGCGCGCTACGCCTATCGCGAAACCGCCCCGCCCAGCCACGGCCTCAACCGGCGCGAGGTCGACATCCTGCGCCTGCTCGCCGGCGGCTACAGCAACCGCGAGATCGGCCAGGCGATCCACGTCGCCGAGGGCACGGTCAAGAACTACCTGATCGAGATCTTCGACAAGCTCGGCACCCGAGACCGCACCCGCGCCGTGCTCAAGGCGATCACCCTCAAGATCATCTGAACCCCCGGTCCGCGGCCGCCGGCGCCGGCTCCCAGCGCCAGGCCGACCGCAGGCGCTCGCGCAGGTAGTCGACGAACAGCCGCACCCGCGGCGGCAAATGGCCGGCGTGCGCGTAGATCGCATGCAGCGGCGCGGCCGGGATCGAATGCCCCGGCAGCACCCGCCGCAAGCGCCCGGCGGCGAGGTCGTCGCCGACGTCCCAGATCGACTTCAGCGCGATGCCGGCGCCGGCCAGGGCCCAGGCGTGCACCGCGCCGCCGTCGTTGCTGACCAGGCTGCCGCGCACGCGCACGCTGAGCGGCGGCTCGCCGCCGAAGCGCCAGTCCGCGCGCGGCTGTTCGCCGATCAGCAGGCAGCGGTGCGCGGCCAGTTGCGCCGGCTCGCTCGGCTCGCCGTGCGCCTGCAGATACGCCGGCGCCGCGCACAGCACCCGGTAGTTGGGCGCGAGCGGCCGCGCGACCAGCGAGGAATCCTCGAGCCGGCCGAAACGGATCGCCAGGTCCAGGCCGTCGGCGACCAGATCGGCCAGGCCGTCGCCGAGGCTCAGTTGCACGTTCAACTGCGGATGCAGGCGCTGGAAGTCGGCCACAATCGGCGCGATCCAGCGCCGGCCCAGGTCGTTCGGCGCGGTGAGGCGCAGCAGGCCGTCGACGCTTTCGCGCCGGCGCGAGATCAGCGCCTCGGCCGCAGCGACCTCGGCCAGGATACGCACCACCTGCGCATGGAACAGCGCGCCCTCCTCGGTCAGCGTCTGACGGCGCGTGGTCCGTTGCAGCAGGCGCAGGCCGAGGTCTTCTTCGAGCTGGGCCAGGCGCTTGCTGACCACCGCCAGCGACAGGTCCAGCTCGCGCGCCGCGGCCGACAGACTGCCGGCCGCGACGATGCGGTCGAACGCGATCAGATTGGGCAGGTTGTCGATCACGCGCCGCGCGCTCCGGCCATGCTTCGCTGGCATTGTTCGCAGATCGGAAAGGATACCTCTGCGCCGCGCGCCTGTTTACGCGGCCGCGAACGGGCCAGCATGCCGTTCCCGCGCCCCAGGCGCTCGCCCGGCCTCGCCCATGACCGTCTCTACTCCGTTCCCGTTGCTACGCCCCGCATGCGCGTCCGCCCTCGCCGCCTTGCTGGCCGCGGCGCCCGCCGCATTCGCCGCTGCGCCGCCGCTGCTGCAACCGGCGCGGCTGATCGCCGCGGCGCCGGACGATGCGCGCAGCGCCGCGCGAGTGCTCGCCGCGCGCCGTTACGCCAGTTTCTGGAACAGCGGCGATCCTGACCTGGCGCGTGCGGCCCTGGCGCCGGATTTCGTCGACCGCACCCTGCCGCCCGGCCGCGCCCAAGGCCTGGCGGGCGCGTTGCGGGCATCGCGCACGATGCGCGCGGCGGTGCCCGACCTGCGCTGCGAAATCCAACAGATGATCGTGGCCGGCGACCGGGTGGTGGTGCACCTGCGCTTCCGCGGTCGTTTCGACGGCCGCTTCGGCACCGTGGAAGGTAGCGGCCAGACGGTCGATTTCATCGCCACCGACATCTACCGGATCGCCGCAGACCGGATCAACGAGAACTGGCACCTGGAGGACAACCTCGGCCTGATGCGCCAGCTCGGACTGCTCGCCCCCGCCGGCTGAGCGCTCGCCCGGCGTCGCCGCGCGGCGGCGGCAAGCCGTCCGCCTTGATCAGCGCCGTCGTTCCGCTCGAACGGGCCGGAAACGACGACAGCCGGCGCGAAGCCGGCTGTCGTTACCCGCTAAGCCAGCGGCCGCGGTTCAGTGCCCTTTGCCGTTGCCCTTGCCGTTGCCGTGCCCGCCGCCATGGCCCTTGCCATGCCCGCCTTTGTCCGGCTTGCCGTGGCCCTTGTCTTTGCCCTTGCCGTGGCCGTCGTAACCGCCGCGGTCGTAGTGGCCCCGATCGTGACCGCCCTTGCCCTTGTCCTTGCCTTTGCCCGGACCGTGCTGCGACCAGTCGACGTGCACCGACTGATGGACGGTGATCGGATAGCCCCAGCGATCGTAGGTGCCGACCGCGCCGCGCTTGAGCGCGTGGAAGGCCGGCGAGCCGGGCTTGATGCCCATGCGCTTGGCGACGTCGCCCCAGCCGCGGCCGGGATAGCGGTCGTACTCGCGGACGACGTTCAAGCACGGCACGCCAAGCGCGCGGGCGATGGCGCAGGCGTAGTAGACGTCGCCAGGCGCCCAGCCGCGACGGCCGAGCAACTCGTCGATCAGCGAGCGCGGCGCGCCGTAGTAGCCGGTCATTTCGTTGATGAAGGGATCGCGATAGCGATACCCGTAGTCGTTGATCTCGCCCAGCCGGGTATCGACCCACACGTCGCCGGTGCGGATGTTGTAGCCGATGGTCTGGGCCTGGACCCCGGCCGCCAGGCCGAGGCCGAGCAGCAGGACCGCTGCCGTCCGCTTGATGGTTCGCATCGCTTGCACCTCGTCGTTCGTGCGTGATGTTGCTGTGACGGTCATGGTTTTTCGCGCCCCCGGGCCGCGGACGGCATTGCCGCCGAGCGCAGTATGCGCATTCTGGCTTAATCGCGCCGGAGCGCGTTTGCCGCATCGCAGAATGCATTCGCGCACGCGCTCTGCTTAGGTGCGATCAGGTCCGCGCGACGGGCCTTTGCCGTTCATTATGTTCACTTACGTTCGGGGGGTTTCGGAATGAAAATCAGTCTCATGTCCGCGGTCGCGGGCAGCGTGGTGGTGGCCGGCGCGATCGCCTCGGCGACCGCGGCGCCGAAGTACGAAAAAGCCAATCCCTTGCGCATCGGCCTGATGGCCGTCGCCGATTCGTCCGGCCGCTTCGACGGCCTGGTCGAAGTGACCGTGACCAACGCCAGCCGCCACACCGTGCGCGTGCCGAAGTGGCAGCTGCCCTCCGCCCTGGCCGAGTCCAAGCTGTTCAACGTCAGCCGCGACGGCGTCGCGGTCGACTACCTCGGCCCGATGATCAAGCGCGGCCTGCCCCAGGCCGAGGACTTCGCGATCCTGCGCGCCGGCCAGACCCTGCGCAGCACGATCGACCTGTCGCAGGCCTACGACTTCTCCCAGCGCGGCCAGTACGTGGTCAACCTGGACTCGCCCCTGCAGTACGCCTCGCTGTCCGACGGCAGCCTGCTGCGCCAGGACAACGGCCTGCCGCTGGTCGCGCGCAGCGTGCCGCTGAGCCTGTGGAGCGCGGGCAAGGGCGGCGACGTCACCGCCCAAGGCAAGCCCGGCGGCGGCGGCACGGTGGTCGGCGGGGTGACCTACAAGAGCTGCGACGCGACCCAGATCGGCACCATCGGCAATGCGGTCGCCGCCGCGCGCGGCTATTCCGAAAACGCCAAGGGCTACCTGGCCGCCGGCACCGTCGGCCCGCGCTACGCCACCTGGTTCGGCGCCTACACCTCGGCGCGCTACGGCACCGCCAGCCAGCACTTCGTCGCGATCGACCAGGCCATGGACCAGAGCAACGGCCAGATCACCGTCAACTGCGGCTGCAACCAGCGTTACTACGCCTACGTGTATCCGAACCAGCCGTACGAGATCTTCGTCTGCAAGACCTTCTGGACCGCGCCGCTGACCGGCACCGATTCCAAGGCCGGCACCCTGATCCACGAGATGAGCCATTTCAACGCCGTCGCCGGCACCGACGACCACGTCTACGGCCAGGCCGGCGCCAAGAACCTGGCGATCAGCAACCCGGCCGACGCGCTCGACAACGCCGACAACCACGAGTACTTCGCCGAGAACACTCCGGCGCAGAACTGAGCCGGCGGCAAAGCAGTCGCGAAAAGAAGGCCCCGGGAAACCGGGGCCTTCCGCTTTTGCCGCCGCTGCGTCCGGCGGTATCGCCGCCCCCCCGCGGCGGGCGCCGGCGCCGCAGGGTTCAGAACCCGCTGGCGTTGAGCCGGCCGCCGCTGACGGTCTTGCCGCTCAGCGAGGGCGTGGCGATCGCCGCGCTCATCACCGCGCTCTTGATGTCGGCCGCGCTCGCGCCCGGGTGCGAGGAAGCGTACAGCGCCACCGCGCCGGTCACGTGCGGAGTCGCCATCGAGGTGCCGTTGTAGCTGGCGTAGCCGGGAATCACCTTGCCCTTGGACGAGACCGGCACGGTCGACCAGATGCCGTAGCCCGGCGCGCCGATGTCGATGGTGGTGGCGCCGTAGCTGTAGATCTGGGTGCCGTTGGAACGCAGCGCGGTCACCGCCAGCACGTTCGGGTTCGGGTACTCGGCCGGGTAGCAGTCGGAGGTGTCGCAATTGACCCCGGAGTTGCCGGCCGCGACCACGAACAGGATGCCGGCGCTGTTGGCGCGGCCGATCGCGTCCTGCAGCGCCTGCGAGAAGCCGCCGCCTCCCCAGGAGTTGTTGGTGGCGACGATGTTGAGGCCGTGGCGGCTCTTGAGGTCGTTGAAGTAGTCGATCGCGGTGATCGCGTCGGCGGTGCTGCCGCCGCGACGGCCGAGGAACTTGCCGCTGATCAGCTTGACCCCGCTCCAGCACACGCCGGCCACGCCCTGGCCGTTGCCGCCGGCGCCGGCGATGGTGCCGGCGACGTGGGTGCCGTGGTCGTCGCCCGCGCCGTCGAAGACTTCATTGTTGCCGCCTTCGAAGTCCCAGCCGTGGACGTCGTCGACATAGCCGTTGCCGTCGTTGTCGATGCCGTCGGCCGGGTCGTAGGGATTGGTCCAGGCGTTCGCCGCCAGGTCCGGATGCGAGTACATGTAGCCTTCGTCGATGACGCCGATCACCACGTTGCTGCAATCGGTGTGGCCGCCGGCCCAGGCCTGCGCGGCCTGCGAGCCGTAGGCGTTGGCCGGGCTGGTGCCCGAGCCGTACATGCCCCACAGCGAGCCGTTGCTGTAGTAGGTGTCGTTCGAGGTCGCCTGGTGCTGGTACTCCCAGTTCGGCTCGGCGTACTCCACGCTGGGGTTCTTGCTCAGTTCGTACACGGTCGCGGCGAGGTCGCGCCCGGGCGCCACCCGCCACAGCGCCAGTTCGCCGTTGCGCGCATTGCCGCCGCGCAGGGTCTTGAGCTTCTCCAGGCCGAACGCCTGGCGCGCGGCGCCCTGTTGGCTCGCACTGCTGCCGTCGCGGAACTTGACCAGCACTTCGCCGGCGCGATGCGCTTGTCCGGCCTTGAGCCCCGCCAACACCAGATCCGGCCGGCCGCCGGCGACCGCGGCCGAGGAAGCGCCCAGCGCGGTCAGCACCGCGCCGCACAACAAGGCGATACGAAACGAGGACGTCATGGCGAGTACCCTTTGAGTCGAACCGCGACCAGGAGCGGCCGCAGGGCAAATGTAATTTGCGCACTTTGTCACATTCATGCCGCACTGCAGCGAACACTAAATCCGCTGAACAGGACACCGAAACCGTGACCGCTGGCGCCGAACCGTTATCTGCCCCGCCCCTGCCGCCGCGTCCGGTTGCCGTCGCCCATGCTTGAGGTGTTCCGGGTGTTCCTGCGCCTGGGCCTGACCTCGTTCGGCGGGCCGATCGCCCACCTGGGGTATTTCCGCGACGAGTTCGTGCGCCGGCGCGGCTGGCTGGACGAGGCCGGTTTCGCCCAGTTGCTGGCGATCTGCCAGTTCCTCCCCGGCCCGGCCAGCAGCCAGCTCGGCTTCGCCATCGGCCTGCTGCGCGCCGGCTGGCGCGGCGCGCTGGCCGCCTTCGTCGGCTTCACCCTGCCCTCGGCTTCGCTGATGTTCGCGCTGGCGCTGTCGGCGCCGCACTGGATCGCCCATCCCACCGGCGCCGCCCTGGTGCACGGGCTGAAGCTGGTCGCAGTGGCGGTGGTCGCGCACGGCGTCTGGGGCATGGCGCGCAACCTGACCCCGGACTGGCGCCGGCGCCTGATCGCCCTGGCCAGCGCGCTGGCGATCGCGCTGATCGGAGGGGCCTGGGTGCAGTTGCTCGCCGTCGCCGCCGGCGGCGCGGCCGGGCTGGCCTGGTGCCGGGCGCCCGTCGCCGAATCGACGCCGGCCGCGCCGATGTTCGCGCCGGGCTATGGCCGCGGCGTCGCCCTGCTGTGCCTGACGCTGTTCGCCTTGGGTTTGGGCGCGGCTTTGCTGTGGTCCGGCGGAGCGGCATCGCTGGCGGGACTGGTTGCCGCCTGCTATCGCGCCGGCGCGCTGGTGTTCGGCGGCGGCCACGTCGTGCTGCCCTTGCTGGAACAACGTCTGGTCGCCAGCGGCTGGCTCGACCTGGACCGTTTCCTGCTCGGCTACGGCGCGGCGCAGGCGATGCCGGGGCCGATGTTCTCGCTCGCCGCCTACCTCGGCGCGGCCTTGCCGCTGGCGGCGCCGGCGCCGTGGCGCGCCCTGGCCGCGCTGCTGGCGCTGTTCCTGCCCGGCCTGCTGCTGATCGTCGCGGCGCTGCCTTGGTGGTCGGCATGGATGCGCCGCGCCTGGGCCGCGCGCGCCGTGGCCGGGATCAACGCGGCGGTGGTCGGCCTGCTCGCGGCGGCCCTGTACGACCCCATCGTCCGCCAGGGCATCGGCGATGTTCGCGACCTGGCCATCGTCGCGGTCGGCATCGCCTTGCTGGCGCGGACGCGGCTGCCGGCGCTGGCGACGATCGCCTGGTGCGTGCTGGCCGCTCTGGCGTCGGCCTGGCTATGGCCGCGGGTTTGAGCGCGCGCCGCGGCCGACGCCGCAGCGGCGCTGCGTTGGTATCGGCTAGGCCGGCCGAGGTTTGCCGGTCGGCGGCCGTCGCCTCGGGCGTGCGGTCGGGGCCCGATCCGGGACCGCGCTGGCGCCGCGTCGTCGTCCAGGCCGGGCGGCCGACGGACACAGGGGAGCGGATGGGATACACCGAAAGCGGCCGGCGCACGGTGCGAACTCGGTCACGTCCGGGCCTCCCCCGCTTGCCTCTATGCTCCGCTCGCCAAGCACTTCCGCAAGCCGCTGTCGCCAGCCGCCACTCGCAGTTCCCAACGCTTCGCCAACGCCGGAGCCCGCGCATGAGCGTGTCACGCCCCCCGCCCCGCGCCGTTGCCGCCGGGCTAGAGAAGTCGCGACAAATCCGACAGGATGGGCCATGAATAACATTTCGATTCGGCAACGCATCGTGCTCGGCTTCGCCCTCATCGTCGCCGCGATGCTGGTGATGGGCGGGATCGCCTTCCTCCGCTTGCAGCACATCCAGGAAGAAGAGAACCTGCTGCGCAAAGACTCGATTCCCGGGCTGTATGCCTCCGGGCAGATGGAGGCGGCCTGGCATTCGTACTACACCGCGGTGCATGGGCTGGCCGGGCTGCCGGCCGCCGAACTGCCCGCCGCCCAGGCCCGACTGGAACAACGTCGCGCCGCCTACGAGGCCACGGCCAAGCGTTACGAAGCGAGCATCGTCCTGGCCGACGACCGCGCCGCCTTCCAGACCTTGTCCGCCCTGACCGCGCCGCTGTTCGCCGAGCAGGCCGACCTGCTGCGCCAGGCCGGCAGCGGCGACACCGCAGCGCTGCAGAAGACCCTGCGCGAACGCATCGACCCGCTCTTCGACAAGGCCGAAACGGCGATCGGGCGGCTGATCGAACGCAACCACGAACGCGCGGTGGCCTCCGGCCAACGCATCGACAACGCGGTGCAGTCGGCCCGCTACGGCATGAGCATCGCCTTCGCGGTCGCCCTGCTGGTCGCAGTGCTGGCCGGGTTCTACCTGCTCAGGGCGATCACCGAACCGCTGCAGCGCCTGGCCGGCGCCGCCGAGGTGTTCGCCAAGGGCGACTTCAGCCAGCGCCTGAACTTCCGCCGCAACGACGAGTTCGGCACCCTCGCCCTGGGCTACAACAAGATGAGCGGCGAGCTGTCGGGCCTGGTCGGCCAGGTCCAGACCTCGAGCATCCAGGTCAATTCCTCGATCAACGAGATCACCGCGACCCTGCGCGAACAGCAGGCCACCGCGGCCCAGATCGCCGCCACCACCACCGAGATCGGCGCGACCTCGCGCGAGATCGCCGCGACCTCGAAGGAACTGGCGCGGACCATGGACTCGGTCGCGACCAGCGCCGAGCAGACCGCGACCCTGGCCGGCAACGGCCAGGACGGCCTGGCGCAGATGGAGGAGACCATGCGCCGGATGATCGAGGCGACCGCGGCGATCAGCGGCAAGCTGGCGGTGCTGGCCGAGAAGGCCAACAACATCGGCCAGGTGGTGACCACCATCACCAAGGTCGCCGACCAGACCAACCTGCTCTCGCTCAATGCCGCGATCGAGGCCGAGAAGGCCGGCGAATACGGCCGCGGCTTCTCGGTGGTGGCGGTGGAAATCCGCCGTCTGGCCGATCAGACCGCGATGGCGACCCTGGACATCGAGCAGATGGTGCGCGAAATCCAGTCGGCGGTCTCGGCCGGGGTGATGGGCATGGACAAGTTCTCCGAAGAGGTGCGCCGCGGCACCGGCGACGTGCAGCGGGTCGGCGAGCAGCTGACCCAGGTGATCGACCACGTGCAGACCATGGTGCCGCGCTTCGATGCCGCCAACGAAGGCGTGCAGGCGCAGGCCGCCGGCGCCGAACAGATCAACCTGGCCCTGAGCCAGCTCAGCGAAGCGGCGCAACAGACGGTCGACGCGCTGCGCCAGTCCAACCAGGCCATCGACGAACTGCACCAGGTCAGCGCCAGCCTGCGCGACGGGATTTCCAAGTTCAAGCTGCTGGCCTGAGCGAAGGCGCCGGCGGCGCGACCGACCCAGCGGAGAACGCGTGCTCTTTCTCGTCTTCCAGCTCGACCAGGACCGATACGCGATCGAAGCCCGGCGGGTGACTGCGGTGCTGCGGATGGTCGCGCCCAAAGCGATCCCGCAGACGCCGGCGGCGGTCGCCGGCGTGTTCGACTACGCCGGCGAACCGGTGCCGCTGATCGACCTCAGCCAGTTGGCCCTGGGCCGGCCGGCGCAGGCGCGGCTCAGCACCCGGGTGGTGCTGGTGCCCTATGCCGACGGCGCAGGCCGCGACCGCAACCTGGGCCTGATCGCCGAACACGTCATCGAGACCGTGCAGCGCGACCCGGCCGAGTTCGCGCCCAGCGGCGTCGACAGCGCCGGCGCGGCCTACCTCGGCCCGGTCGCGGCCGACGCGCACGGCCTGCTGCAGTGGATCCAGGTCGAACGCCTGTTGCCGGCGTCGCTGCGCGACCTGCTGTTCGCGGCGGTGGACCGCGAGAGCGCATGAAACTCGCCGGCTTCGAGCGCTGGTTGAAGGAAACCATGGGGCTGGACGCCAGCACCATCGGCCCGACCATCGTCGACCGCGCCCTGCGCGAACGCATGGCCGCGGTCGGCAGCGCCGACCTGGCCGGCTACTGGCAGGCGCTGCGCGCCTCGCCGCTGGAACAGCAGGAGCTGATCGAGGCGGTGGTGGTGCCGGAGACCTGGTTCTTCCGCGACCGCGAAGCCTTCGCCGCGCTGGCCCAGCGCTTCGGCCCCGGCGGCGCCGGCGAACGCGCGCCCGAACGCTTGCGCTTGCTCAGTCTGCCCTGCTCCACCGGCGAAGAGCCCTACACCATGGCCATGGCGATGCTCGACGCCGGCCTGTCCGGCGAGCGTCTGGCGATCGACGCGTTCGACATCAGCGAACGCGCGCTGGCCAAGGCGCGCCGCGCGATCTACGGCAACAACTCGTTCCGCGGCAACGACCTGCGGTACCGCGAACGCCACTTCAGCCCGGTGCCGGGCGGCTGGCAGCTCGGCGCGGCGGCGCGCCAGCGGGTCGACTTCCGGCAAGGCAACGTGCTCGACATCGGCTTCCTGCCCGGCGAGGCGGTGTACGACGCGGTGTTCTGCCGCAATCTGTTGATCTATTTCGACCCGCCGACCCAAGCCCGCACCGTCGCCGTGCTCGACCGCCTGCTGCGGCCGGACGGGCTGATGTTCGTCGGCCCGGCCGAAACCGGGCTGATGCTGTCGCTGGGCTTCGTCTCGGCGCAATTACCGATGGCGTTCGCGTTCCGCAAGCCCGGCGCGACCGATGCCACGACGGCCGGGGCGGCCGCCGCGCCGGCGCCGGCGCGCACGGCCAAGCCCGCGACGGCCACACCCGCTTCGGGCAAGCGCGCCGGCCCGCCCGCCGCGGCCGGACCGGCGACCGCCGCGCCGCGTCCGCGCGCTGCGCCGCGGCCGACCGCCGCGGCACCGGCCGCGGACGCATCGCCGTTGCAGACCGCCCAACGCGCCGCCGACGACGGCCGCTTCGACGAAGCGATCGCGATCTGCCAGGCGCAGTTGCGCGAACACGGGCCCTCGGTCGAGCCTCTGTACCTGCTCGGCCTGGTGTACGGCGCGATCGGCCAGGCCACCCGCGCCGAGGACAGCTTCCGCAAGGCGCTCTACCTCGACCCCGCCCATGAGGAAACCCTGATGCATCTGGCCCTGCTGCTCGACGCCAAGGGCGATGCCGCCGGCGCGCGCGTGCTGCGCAGCCGCGCCCAGCGCCACCGCAAGCACGAACCGCGTAGCGGAGACCGCGCATGAACCCGGGCGACGAACGCGGCGCCATCGGCTCGGCGGTCGCGCGCCTGCTCGAGCGCGCACCGCAGGCGCAAGACCTGCGCGAAGCCACCGCCGAGGCCGCGGCGCGCCATGCCGGCCAGGCCCTGCTCAGCGGCTCGGCCTTCCTGTTCCGGCTCGGCGGCGAATGGCTGGGGCTGGACAGCGCGGTGGTCGACGAGGTGATCGAGCCGCGCAGCGTGCACAGTCTGCCGCACCGCCGCGACGGCCTGGTGCGCGGACTGGTCAACGTGCGCGGCCGACTGACCGTATGCGTGGCCCTGGAATCGTTGTTCCAGCTCGACGCGGCGCGCGCGCAGGCGCAGGCGCGCCGGCGCCTGGTGGTATTGGCCCAGCACGACCAGCGCCTGGCCTTCGAGGCCGACGAAGTGCACGGCTCGCACCGCTACGATCCGGCCGAATGCCTGCCGGTGCCGTCGACGGTGGCCCATTCGACCTCGCGTTTCAGCACCGGCGTGCTCCAATGGAGCGTGCCGCAGCGCGACGGCGGCGCCCACGCCGCGGCGGCCGCGGCCGGACCGGCCTCGCGCAGCGTCGGCCTGCTCGACGCCGAACTGATTTTGAGCAGCATCAACCGGCGGCTGGGATGAGTAACGGCAATCTCCAGGACTACTCCCTGCACGACCTGTTCCGCCTCGAGGTGGAGGGGCAAAGCCAGCTGCTGACCGACGGCCTGCTGCTGCTCGAACGCCAGCCGACCTCGGCCGCCGAGCTGGAGTCGTGCATGCGCGCGGCGCATTCGCTCAAGGGCGCGGCGCGGATCGTCGGCCTGTCGGCGGCGGTGGCGGTGGCGCACGCGATGGAGGATTGCCTGGTCGAGGCCCAGCACGGCCGCATCGTCCTCGACCAGGACACCATCGACGCCCTGCTCGGCGGCGTCGACCTGCTGGTGCGGATCGCCTCGACCCCGGCGGCCGAGGCCGGGCCGTGGATGCAGGACGAGGCGCCCGAGGCGCTGCGTTTCCGCGACGCTCTCGCCGCTGCCCTGGCGGGAGAACGCACCGCGTCGAACGCCGCAGGCGACGCGCCCGGGCCAGTCCAGGCGGCAACGCAGGCGCCCGTAGCGGCCGCGCCGACGGCAACGGCGCCGGCCGAGCCGTCGGCCGCCGAGGCCGAGGCCGAAGAACGCGTGCTGCGCATCGACGCGCGCAATCTCAACCGCTTGCTCGGCCTGGCCGGCGAATCGCTGGTGGTGTCGCGCTGGCTGGATCCGTTCCTGCGCTCGCTCAATCGGCTCAAGCAACTGCAGCAGGCCGGCGCGCAGGCGCTGGACCGGCTGGCCGAAGCCACGCCGGCGCTGGCCCAGGAGCAGAGCGCCGCGGCCTTGCTGCTGCAGGCGCGCACCTCGCTCAGCGAAGCCCAGCACCTGCTCGGCGAGCGCAGCTACCAGCTCGACCTGTTCGAACGCCGCTTCGCCAGCGTCGCCCATCGCCTGTACGACGAAGCCCTGGCCAGCCACATGCGGCCCTTCGCCGACGGCACCCGCGGCCTCAACCGGATGGTCCGCGACATCGCCCGCGAACTCGGCAAACAGGCGCAGTTGGAGATCGCCGGCGCCAAGACCCAGGTCGACCGCGACGTGCTGGCCAGGCTGGAGGCGCCGCTCGGCCATCTGCTGCGCAACGCCGTCGACCACGGCATCGAAACGCCGGCCGAACGCCTCGCCGCCGGCAAGCCGGTCGAAGGCCGGATCCGCCTGGAAGCGCATCATGTCGCCGGGCTGCTGGAGATCGTGGTCGAGGACGACGGGCGCGGGATCGAGGTGGACCGGGTGCGCGAGCTGGTGATCGAGCGCGGCCTGTCCGACCCGGCCACCGCGCAACGGCTCAGCGAAGCCGAACTGCTGGAGTTCCTGTTCCTGCCCGGCTTCACTCTCAAGCGCACCGTGACCGAAATTTCCGGGCGCGGCGTCGGCCTGGACGCGGTGCAGAACATGGTCAAGCAGTTGCGCGGCAGCGTGCGCCTGAGCGTTCGCCCCGAGCAGGGCCTGCGCTTCCAGTTACACCTGCCGCTGACCACCTCGGTGCTGCGCGCGCTGGTGGTCGAGATCGGCGGCGAACCCTACGCCTTCCCGCTGGCGCAGATCGCCCGCACCGCGATCGTCGCGCGCCACGACCTGCAATGGCTGGAAGGGCGCCAGCATTTCGCCCTCGACGGGCGCCGGATCGGCCTGGTGGCTGCGCAGCAGTTGCTCGGCGGCGAAGCCAAATCGGCGCCCGAGCAACTGCAGGTGGTGGTGCTCGGCGACCGCGGCCGCGTGCACGAGTACGGCCTGGCCGTGGACCGCTTCGTCGGCGTCAGCGAACTGGTGGTGCAGCCGCTGGATCCGCGCCTGGGCAAGGTCAAGGACATCGACGCCGGCGCCCTGCTCGACGACGGCACGCCGGTGCTGATCGTCGACGTCGAGGACCTGCTGCGCTCGATCGAACGCCTGGTCTCGACCGGCCACCTGGCCCAGGTGCGTTACGACGACGGCGCCCAGGCCGCGACCCGCAAGCGGGTGCTGGTGGTCGACGACTCGCTGACCGTGCGCGAATTGGAGCGCAAGCTGATCGAAAGCGGCGGTTATGCGGTGGAAGTGGCGGTGGACGGCATGGACGGCTGGAACGCGGTGCGCTCCGGCCATTTCGACCTGGTGGTGACCGACATCGACATGCCGCGCATGGACGGCATCGAGCTGGTCTCGCTGATCAAGAAAGACGCCCGCTTGCGCACCACCCCGGTGATGATCGTGTCCTACAAGGACCGCGAAGAGGACCGCCGCCGCGGCCTGGACTCCGGCGCCGATTTCTATCTGACCAAGGGCGGTTTCCACGAGGAAGCGCTGTTGCAGGCGGTGATCGACCTGATCGGCGAGGCCTCGGCATGAGCGCGGCGCGACAACGCAACCGGGCAATCGCACAATGAGGACTGGGCCATGAGCGCATCGGCATGAGAATCGGCATCGTCAACGACCTCGCACTCGCGGTCGAGGCGCTGCGCCGCGCGCTGAGCCAGCGCTCGGACCACACCGTGGTATGGACCGCGCGCAGCGGCGAGGACGCGGTGGTGCAGTGCGCGCGCAACACCCCCGACCTGGTGCTGATGGACCTGGTCATGCCCGGCATGGGCGGGGTCGAGGCGACCCGCCAGATCATGGCGCGCAGCCCTTGCGCGATCCTGGTGGTCACCGCCAGCGTCGGCGGCAACGCGCCGCTGGTGTTCGAGGCCATGGGCCACGGCGCGCTCGATGCCACCGACGTGCCCGCGCTCGGCAGCGACGCGCCGGGCGCGGCCGACGGCCTGCTGGCCAAGATCGACCTGATCGGCCGCCTGATCGGCGACCGGCCGGCGCGCGCGCCGCGCATGCCGACCCGCCGCGCCGGCAACGGCGAGCGCCTGATCGCGATCGGCGCCTCCGCCGGCGGCCCGGCCGCGGTGGCCGAGGTGCTCGGCGGCCTGCCGGCGGGATTCCCGGCCGCGGTCGCCGTGGTCCAGCACATCGACGAGAAATTCGCCGGCAGCATGGCCGAGTGGCTGAACCGTTACTCGCCCAACCCGGTGCGGTTGGCCCGCCCCGGCGACGGCCTGGTCGCCGGCGAGGTGTTGCTGGCCGCGACCAACGAGCACTTGGTGCTGACCCCGGAGGGCGTGCTCGACTATACGGCCGAGCCGAAAGAGCAGCCTTATCGGCCGTCGGTCGACGTATTCTTCGGCAGCATCGCCGAGCGCTGGCCGGGCCCGATCGCCGGCGTGCTGCTCAGCGGCATGGGCCGCGACGGCGCCAGCGGCCTGCTCGGCCTGCGCCGCAAAGGCCATCCCACCATCGCCCAGGACCGCGCCACCAGCGCGGTCTACGGCATGCCCAAGGCCGCCGCCGAACTCGGCGCCGCGGTCGACGTGTTGCCCCTGGACCGGATCGCGGCGCGGCTGCGGGTCCTGTTCGGGGATCTACGGAGCGCATCGCAATGAACGCCACCGCCGACCCGGCTTCCGCCGATCTGCGCCCCGGCCGCATCGTCGTGCTGCTGGTCGACGACCAGCCGATCATCGGCGAGGCGGTACGGCGCGCGGTCGCCAGCGCCGCCGACATCGAATACCACTACTGCGCCCAGGCCGGCGAAGCGGTCGCCGTCGCCGAGGCGCTGCGGCCGACGGTGATCATGCAGGACCTGGTCATGCCCGGGATCGACGGCATGAGCCTGGTGCCGCTGTATCGCAACAGCCCGATCCTGCGCGACGTGCCGATCGTGGTGCTGTCGAGCAAGGAAGACGCGGCGGTCAAGAGCCAGGCCTTCGCCACCGGCGCGGCCGATTACCTGGTCAAGCTGCCCGACCCGATCGAGCTGATCGCGCGCATCCGCCACCATTCGCGCGCCTACCTCAACCAGGTCGAGCGCGACGCCGCTTATCGCGCGCTGAGCGAGAACCAGCAGAAGCTGATGGAAATGAACGAGGTGCTGCGCCGGCTCAGCGAGGTCGACGGCCTCACCGGGCTCAACAACCGCCGCTACCTGGACTCCTTCCTCGATCACGAATGGCCGCGAGCCGCGCGCGAGCGCAGCGCGTTCTCGGTGCTGATGATCGACGTCGACTACTTCAAGTTCTACAACGACACCTACGGCCACCTGGCCGGCGACGAGGTGCTGAAAGCGGTCGCCGGCGTGGTCCGCGGCTGCGCGCGGCGCCCGGCCGACGTCGCCGCGCGCTACGGCGGCGAAGAGTTCGCCCTGGTCCTGCCGGCCACCGACCTGGAGGGCGCGCGCATCGTCTCCGAGCAGATCTGCACCGAAGTGCACGCGCTGGAGATTCCCAACGAACGCGCCGCCGGCGGCCGGGTCACGGTCAGCGTCGGCGGCGCCACCGCGATGCCGGCGCCGGGCACGTCCTACAAGCCCTTGCTGGAAGTCGCCGACGCCGCGCTGTACGAGGCCAAGCGCGCCGGCAAGAACCGCGCGATGCACCGCCAGCACGGCTGAGCGCGCGCTACGGGAAACTCGGCGAAAGCGTCCCCGGCACCGCTGCGCTCAGTCCTCCGGCAGCACGATCTTGGCGCAATCCGGACCGCTCAGCATCGGATCGTCGACGCAGGGCAGGCCGCCGGGCACGCGCTGCGGATAACGCGCCGGCGCATGGCCGCCGCCCCAGCCGGGGAAGTAGGTCGCGGTGCGCGAAGGCCGGCGGTCGATCACGGTGGTGGTCTGGACGAAGTCGCCGCCGCCGTAACGTTCGATCCGGTAGCCGCGCAGTTCGCTGTAGCCGTAGGCCGGTATCGCCGCGTCGATCCGCACCGAGGGCCGGGCGTAGTGCAGATAGACGCCGTCCCGCGCCGGCGGGTACGCCCGGTAGCCATGACCGTACCGGCCGCCGCGATAGCCGTCGTCGCCGCGGTCGCGATAGCCGTCGCGATAACCGTCGAGATAGGCGCGGCCGTCGCCGCCCGCGGCGCGATACGGCGACGCCGTAGTCTGCGGCCGCACCGTGTCGTAAGGCGCGACCGTCTGTCCCGGCCCCGGAGTGAAACCGTAGACCTGCACCGCACCGCGCGACTGCGCCGCTGCCGGCATCGCCACCGCGGACAACCAGACCGCGCCGGCCATCGCCAGAATTCGTCGTGTGCTGCTCATCGCTCGCTCCGCTGTCCGCCGGTAGGGGCCGCCATGCGGCCGGTGACGGCGCGGCGACAGGCCGATGGTAGCGCCGCCCGCCGCGTCGATCGGGGCCACGCCCGACAAAATCCGCCGGCATTCAGGCGCTGGTCGGCGACGGCGCGGCCGAACGCCGGGGAGGGCCTGTTCAGGTCAGGAGCGAAGAGCGACTGCGAAGCAACGAGCAGCCGGAGCAGGCAGCCATCCTCGGCAACTCGCCGCTCCCCCCTTGCACCGACTACTGTCTACTCGTTCCTCTCGGCTTTCATCTCGCCCCCGGCGCTCAAGGCCTCGATCGCCGCATCCAGATCCGGATCGCGGCCGCCGCACAGATCGGCGCGGGTCCATTCGATGCGCCGGTCCGGCGTCAGCGGCCGGTCGCCCAGGTCGCGTCCGTCCGCCGCCCACAGCCCGTGCACCGGCACGGTCAGGGTCCAGCCGCCGGCCAACTCGAAGTTCTCGCCGCTCAGCAGTTCGCCGGCGCTGTCGCGGCCGTACAGACGCGCGCCGCTGTACAGGCGCATCGCCCAGGCGAAGCCTTCGCCTGCGCTGGCGGTCTCGCCGTCGATCAGCACCACCACCGGCGCGCGATAGCGCGGCTTGCCGGCCAAGGGGTCGGAGTGGAACACCGCCGCGCCGCGCTGCGCGCCGATCGCCTCGAACACCGCCGCATCGGTATAGGCGCCGACGGTCTTCGGCCCTTGGGCGATGTCGGCCGCGCTCGGCCGCCGGCCCAGCGACTGCAGATAGGACCGCGCATACAGGGCGAACACCGGGCGTTCGCCCGGCTGCATGAAATAACTGGCCAGGCGCAGCGCCGAGGTGTTTCCGCCGCTGTTGCGGCGCAGGTCCAGGATCAGGCCCTGGGTATCGCCCAATTCGCTCATCGCGCTGTCGGCCAGGGCCGCGGCGCCGTCGTCGAAACGATCCACGCGCAGGTAGCCCAGGCTCAGGCCCTTGCGCGGCGAGTAACGGCTCCAGCGCCATCCGGGATGTTCGGCGGCGCTGAGTCCGACCCGGGCGACCTGCAGCGCCCGGGTCTGGCCGGCGCAATGCTGCACGATCAGCTCGGCGCGGCTGCCGAGCGCCCCGGCCACCGCATCGGCCGGGCTCAACAGGCGATCGCCCGGGCGCAGGCCCTGCCGCCAGGCGTCGCTCAGCGGCGAGACCTCGACCGCCGTGGCCGCGCCCTCGACCGTGCCGAAGCGCGCGCCGATGCCGCGCGCACGCGCGGCGCTGCCGGCCGGCGCCGACAGCGCGACATGCGAGACCTTCAGCTCGCCCAGCATTTGCCCGATCAAGGCCTGGAACGCCGCGTCGTCGCCGACATCGCCCAGGCGGCCGCGGTAACGACGCCCGACCGCGGCCCAGTCCGCACCGTGGAAACCGGGGTCGTAGAAGTTGCGCTCGACGGTGGACCAGACCTGTTCGAACACAGGCGCATACGCCGCGCCCTTCGGCGCGCCGGCCGCGGTGCCGGTCGCCGCCAGCGCCGCCAGTCCGATCGCCGCCCATGCCGTTGCCGCTCGCCGCATCCCTGCCCGCTTGCTCTTGCTTTGCCGCATCGACCGCATCTCCCGCGCCGGCGCCGTCGTGGCGCCCCCGGACGATGTGATAGCCGATCGCGGCCGCCAGCGGCAATGGCGTTGGTCCCGGCGGCGGACGGCTTGGTCACAGCCCGGCGCACAACGCGGCCTTCACAGCCCCGGGCCTAGGGTGAAGGCGCAGGGGGTGGTCAGCCGGAGAGTGCGTCATGCACGCTGCGCAGCTGCGTTCGCTCAGCTACTGGGCGAGCCACTACAAGCACGCCCCCTTCTACCGCGAAGGCCTGACCTTCTCCGACTACGCCCCGGCGATCTATCTCGGCATCGCCGCCCGCGGCGACCATCCCGAGGCCTGCTTCAAGGACTTGGTGGCCGATCTCGAAGAACGCTATGCCCAGGTCCGGCAGGGCTCGCGGTTGAACTGGATCCGCGCGATCGAAGTCGCCGAAGCGGCCTGGCTCAGCATCCACGACGAAGCCGAAGCGGCTTGAAGCAGGGCGGGTCGCCCCGCTCCGCCGTACCCGCGGCGCGGGTGCGCGAGGACTGAACATGCCTCCGGCCCCGCGCGGCACCGCGCTGCTGATCATCGACATGATCAACCTGCTCGACTTCCCGGGCGGTCCGGCGCTGCTGCGCCTGGCCGTGCCGGCGGCGCGCCGCATCGCCGCGCTCAAGCGGCGCTTCGTCGAAGTCGGCGCACCGGTGATCTACGCCAACGACAACTTCGGCCAATGGCATGCCGACTTCCGCGAACTGGTCGCGGTCTGCCGCCAGCCCGGCAGCCTCGGCGCGCCGCTGGCCGAGTTGTTGGCGCCGCAGCCGGACGACTACTACGTGCTCAAGCCCAAGCACTCGGCTTTCCACTCCACCCCGCTGGCGATCCTGCTGGAGCAGTGCCAGACCGAACGGGTGGTGATCGGCGGCGTGTCGACCGACGTCTGCATCGCCGCGACCGCGATCGACGCGCATATGCGCGAGCTCGCCGTGCACGTGCCCTCCGATTGCGTCGCCGCGCCGTCGCGCGCGCGTTCGGAACGGGCTTTGAAGTTGCTGCGCGACTCGATCGGCGCGGCGACCGCGGCGGCGCGCTGGGTCCGGCCCTGAGCCGTCCGTCCGCGCTTACAACTGGGCCCGCAACGGCCGCACCAGCAGTTCGCCGATGCGCTGGCCGAGCGGCCGTTCGCGCCACATCGCCGCGGTATAGACCGAGGAATTTTCCAGGTCGCGCTCGAACACCGCCCGCATGCGCCCGGCGAACTCGCGGTCGAACAGGTTCAGGCTGGCCTCGTCGTTGAGCCGGAACGAACGGATGTCGAAATTGGTCGAACCGACCGAGACGAATTCGCCGTCTACGATCAACAGCTTGACGTGCATCATGGTCGGCCGGTACTCGTAGAATTCCACGCCGGCGTCCAGCAAGCGCCCCCACTGCGCCTTGGAGGCGTAGCGCACCACTTCCGAGTCGGTGTGCGCGCCCGGCACCAGGATGCGGATGCGCACGCCGCGATGGCGGGCCTGCAGCAGCGCCAACAGGATCAGGTCGTCGGGCACGAAGTAGGACGCGGCCAGGTCGATCTCGCGGTTGGAGGCGGCGATCGCCATCAGATACATCAGGTGCATGCTTTCGCTGCCGCTGGCCGGCGAGCTCAGGAACAACTGCGCTTCGGTCGAACCGACCGGCGCGAGCGGCGGGAAGTACTCCGGCCCGCGCAGGGCCTGGCCGGTCATCTTGATCCAGTTGTCGTTGAACGCGGCCTGGAACTGGCCGACCACCGGCCCTTCGACGCGGAAATGGCTTTCGCGCCAGTGCTCGGCGTCCTGGGCGTGGCCCAGCCACTGGTCGGCGATGCCGACGCCGCCGGTGAACGCGACCCGGCCGTCGACCACCAGCAGCTTGCGGTGGGTGCGGTTGTTGAGCCGGTCCCAGGTGTACCAGCGGATCGGCCGGTACTGCTCGATGCGGACCCCGGCCTGGCGCATCTGCCGCAATAGCTCCTCGTCCATCTTGGTGCTGCCTAGCCAGTCCAGGGTGACGTGCACGCGCACTCCGGCGCGCGCGCGCTCGGACAGGGCTGCGCTGAATTGCTGACCGATCCGGCCCGACCAGTAGATGTAGGTTTCGAAAGTGATCGAGCGCTGCGCCGCGGCGATCGCCTGCAGCATCGCCGGGAAGATCTCGTCGCCGTTCTGCAGCGCCTCGACCCGGTTGCCGTCGAGAATGGTCGGCCCCAGCGCCACCGCCATCTCGCGGCGGAACTGCCGGTCGGTCACCGAATAGGCATGCGGCGGCAACTGGCGCAGGCGCTTTTCCGGCCCGATCAGATTGACCGACACCAGCAGCGCCAGCGCGGTCGCCAGGACCGCGATCGCCAGCGCCCACAGCACCTGCTTGCGGCTCCAACGCTTGCGCTTGATCAGCGAGACCTCGGTCATCGGCGGGATACCTGGGCAACCGGTCGCACTTTACGCCGCGGCCCGCGCCCGCCGCGTCAAGACGCGATCGGGGTTTGCTGATGCTGGATCAAGCGCCAATCGCCGCCGTCGCGGCGATAAGTCGAGCTGCAATAGGCGCGGTACGGCGGCGCGCCCGGCCGAGAGCCGAGCGCGCGATAGGCCAGCACCGCGGTATCCGGATCGGCCCGTTCCAGCGTGGGCTGCTCCAGTTCCACCGCGGTCCAGCGCGGCGCGGCGCGCAGGCTGTCCAGGACGGCCTCGCGGCCGCGCAGGATGCCGGTCGGCGGTGCGAACGCCATCAGACAATGCGGGCTGAGCCTGGCGGCGTTGTCCGCCGCCGGGCTCAGCCAGAAATCGCGTTCGCGCTGCCACAGTTGCGCATCGTCTATGCCGTGCTCCGCGTCTTCGCAGCCGTGCGCCGCTGCGTTGCGCACCGCGGACCGGCGATCGGATTCCGTCGCCGGCCCGCGAACACCGCCATTCATCGGCCGTCGCGGTCGGCATCGCCCGGCAGGGCGCGCTCGACGCTGTGCCAGGCGTCGCGGACCGCGGCCTTGGCCTTTTCCCAGCCCAGGCGCGATTGACCCTTGACCCGGTCCCAACCGCGGCCGAGATCGCTTTCCAGGCGGTCGTCCCAGGCGCGGTCGCCGTACTGATGGCGTGCCTGAGTGCCGTAGCGGTACGCCGGCCGATAGTCGTCGTAGTTCGCTTGCGGGTCGCGGTAGTCGACCTGATCGAAGCGCGCCGCGTGATAGCGGTCGGTGGCGTCGTACGCCCGATAGCTGCGGTCGGCGCGGTCCCAGGCGTCGCGCACCGCCGGCATGGCCGCCGCCCAATCCAGGCGCGACCGGTCGCGCGCGTTGCTCCAGCCGCGCTCCAGTTCGGTCTCGATGGCCGCGTCCCAGGCGCGGCCGGCGTAGCGATAGCGCGCCTCGCCGCCGTAGCCGTAGGCCGGCGCATAGTCCTTGTCGTAATCGTATTGCTGGTTGTAGTACGGCCGATGAGCGTACTCGTCGCGCCAGTACTCGGCTTCGCCGGTCGGGTCGACGCGTTCGGCCAGATCCTTGCCGACCGCGGCGCCTGCGACCGTGCCGATGCCGGCGCCGATCAAGGCGCCGATCGGCCCGCCGAGCGCGCCGACGGCTGCGCCGGCGGCCGCGCCGCTGGCGCCGCCGAGGCCGACGCCGACCGGATGCGAACCGGGCGCACCGGTGATGGGGTCGCGATTGAGGTCGCGGTTCGATTGCGAAGCGCGCGGATCGTTGGGGTTTGCCATGAGCGTTCTCCAGGTAGGCCCTGCATCGCGCCGAAGTGGCCATGCCGGGATGGCTATCAAGCTGCATGCCTCGGCGTAAGCGGCTCGTAGCCCGGGCGCCAAGGGCGCATTAACCCGGCGTGGATGCGGCGTAAACGTGTCGGCTGCCTGACGCTCCGGCCGCCGCCGCGCTGGCCGGCAACTCCTGCACCCGGGTTCGCGAACTGCGCCCACGGCTTGGCCGCCGTCCGCCTCCGCGCGCCCGCGGCGCAGCGTCGCCAATGGCATGGATGTTGCGTGATCGTGCATGACCGCCGGTCGCGCCCAGCCTCCGCCGGTCGCCACCGCCCACGCAGTACGAAGCCTGATCCGGGAGTCGCCGATGCGCGTGCACCATCTCAACTGCGCCACCTTCTGTCCGCTCGGCGGACATTTCTTCGACGGCCGCACGCCGGGACTGCGGCGAGCGCGGCTGGTCTGCCATTGCCTGTTGATCGAAACCGCGGACCGGCTGATTCTGGTCGATACCGGCCTGGGACTGAACGATGTGTCGCATCCGCATCCGCGCTTGAGCCGCAGCCTGACCGCCCTGTTGCATCCGCGCTACGCCCTGGCCGAAACCGCGCACGCGCAGATCGCCGCACTCGGCTACTCCACCGCCGATGTGCGCGATATCGTCCTCACCCATCTGGATTTCGACCATGCCGGCGGGATCCAGGATTTTCCGCGCGCGCGCGTGCACATATACGCTGAGGAACTGCAGGCCGCGCTGCACGCATCGGAGCGACTGGCGCGACGCCGCTACCGGCGCAGCCAGTGGGGCCACAACGTGCGCTGGATCCAGTACCGCACCCAGGGCGAGACCTGGTTCGGCTTCGACTGCGTGCACCAACTCGCCCAGTTGCCGCCGGAGATCCTGATGCTGCCCCTGCCAGGCCACACCGCCGGCCACTGCGGCATCGCGGTCGACGACGGCCAGCGCTGGCAGTTGCTGGCCGGCGACGCCTACTTCCATCACGACGAGCTGCACGCGGCCGAGCCGAGCTGTCCGGCCGGGCTGGGCCTGTACCAAAGCCTGATGCAAACCGACCGCGACGTGCGCTTGGACAACCGGCGCCGACTGCGCGAGCTGTCCCGCAGCGAACCCTCGGTGCGCATTTTCTGCTCGCACGATGCGGCCGAGTTCGATCGGCTGCATGTGTCCGTGCCGGCCTACGTGAAGCCGGTGAGAAAACCCAGCCGAGCCGTCTAGCGGCAACAGTACGATCGGCGCGTCGAAACGGCCGACGGAACGAGCCGGTCGAACGCGTTGGCGCAGCAGGTTGGCGAAGCAAGTCGACGGAATCCTGGCTGAACATCGCCGGCCGCGTTAGCGCCGTGCATAGCGATCCGTCCTCTGCATTGACGCGGCCCTAGCGAATGCTGATCTAGCTTCGGCTCAAGACCGCAGGTTTGCGATGTATCGAACGGCAGTCGCGGAGCGCAAACCGCGCTCCCCGAGGCGAAGGAGGCACCGATGCGAAACGCTCGACTCGACCTGGAGCTGTGCGCCCTGGAGGCCGCGATTGCGTTCCTGCGCGCTTCGCTCGACGACAGTTGCTTCGAGCGTGAAATACGCGCCTATCGCCAAGGCCTGAATGTCCTCGCCGCCGATGCCGCGGACCGCAGCGAGCTCGATCGTCGATGGATATCGGCGCTCTCCCCGGCCGCCGGCGGTCCATCGTCCTGACTGCGCCGCGCGCGCAGCCCGCGTTCCACATCGGCCGCCCCGCGGCCATCGCCAAGGAGAACTCCATGCTTCGCTATGCCGTCATCTTCTTCGTCATCGCCCTGATCGCCGCCGTGCTGGGTTTCACCGGCATCGCCGGCACCGCCAGCAGCATCGCCTGGATCCTGTTCGTGGTGTTCCTGGTCCTGGCGGTCATTTCGCTGATCCGCGGCCGGCGTCCGGTCGCCTGATCGTTCCTGCATGCAGGCGCGGCTGGAAACAGGTTCGGCCGAGAACAGGTACGGCCGCCCACCGGAGCGCAGCCGGTACGCACCGGCGCGCTCCCTCTGCATCCGGATCAAGCGGCAGCTGCGCGCCGATAGCGCGCGCGTCTACGAGGCCCTGCTGGATCCGCGCGCCTGGCAGACCTGGATCGCGCCCGAAGGTGCGCTCTGCCGCCTGCACCGCTTCGACCCTTGCCAGGGCGGGCGGTTGCGCTATTCGCTGCTGTATCCGGCGGCCCCGGGCCCGCTGCCTGGCGGCCCGCGGGTCGAGACTTATCGCGGCTGCTTCAGCGCCTTGGTTCCATGGCGCAAGGTAGTGCTGCTGTTGGAGCGCGAAGCCGCCGATCCCGACTCGTTCGGCGAAATGGGCTTGGCCTTCCTGCTCGAAGAGACCGGCCACGGCACCGATCTGCTGCTCGTACACGACCGGATTCCGCCGGGCCTGGCGGGCCAGGACCAGGAACGGGCCTGGCGCTCGGCCCTGGCGAACCTGGCCGCCTGGACGGAAACCGACGACCCCTAACGCGGTGCGCTTGCCGGCGCGCCTGCATTCTCGCGGTCTGACCGACGACCTGCGGCGCGCGTCGGCCCCTGCCCCCGCTGTCTACCTGCGATCGTCAGGCCGATGCCGCGCACGCCTGCCCCGTGTACTCGCGCCCAGCAAGCAGCCGCAGACGATCGCGGCCGCGAACGCCGGCATCGGGCGCTCGCGTATCGCTGCCTGCAGGCGGCGCCACGGCGAGGCGGCCTGCTCCGGACCATGTACGGCGACGCGGCTGCGAACGGGTTCGGACAGGCAACCGCGATCGACGCCGGATTCGGGGCTGGATTCCGGGGCGGGTTCCGGCTCGGGCGCCGGTACCGGACTGGCCAGGTCGACGGTCGGTCGGTTGCGCACTCCGCGGCCGGCGTAATCGGTCGGCGTGGCGGGCGGATACGTGGTCGGTTTCATCGGCAAATCCTCGGCTCTCGCGCGCGTCTTGGTCGGATCGGGATGGCGGTCCACGCGCACGTCGTGGCCGCCGTCAAAGACCTGGGCTTTTCAGCCTTTTTCGATGGCGCGTCGCAGCGGAGCGCCGCTTCATACCAGGGGCGGATCGGTCTCGCGCCGCCAGTGACGGTGGGCCGCGACCGCGTCGATGAAACGCTCGATGGCCGGGTGCAATGCCTGCGCATCGCTCAGCACCAAACCCGGATCCGGCTCGCCGTCGGGCAGGCGGCCCCCGGCGCCCGCGCTCTCCAGCAGAGCTCGCGCCGCGCCGATGGCGAGGATCGACTTGCAGTGCCGGTACTGATCCTTGATGTATTCGGCGACGCGGCCGTCCGCGCGCAGCCGCTCGACCGCTGCCGCGCCGTCCGGCAACACCAGCGCGTCGAACAGTACCGACGGTTCGTTCTCGAACGAGGCCTCGGCCTCGAACGCGCTGCCGTCGGCGGCGAGCACCCGGCCGACCCGCGGCCCGACCAGGCGCGGCGCCGCGCCGGCGCTGACCAGCGCCTCGCGCACCGCCTTGACCACGCCTGCATCCACGCCGTCGGCGATCGCCACCGCGACGCGACGGGTCTGGATGCCGCCCTCGCCCGGCCGCGCCAGCATCGACAACGGCGGCGACTGCCGCACTTCCGGTTTCGGCGAGCGCGCCAGCGCGCGCGGCATCGGCTCGGGCACCGCGATGCCCAACCCCGCGGCGACGCCGGCGGCCAGATCGTCCGACACGTTGGCGAGCATCGACACCACCCGTTCGCGGATCGCCGGCACCATCACCTTGCTCAGCTCGAAGCGGAACGCGGCGACGATATGCGCCCGCTCGGCCGGGCTCTGGCTGTCGAAGAACAGGCGGGCCTGGTTGTAGTGCTCGGCGAACTTCTCCGGCTTGGCGCGCAGTTCGTCGGCGCGGATCGGCTCGGGGAAGGACACGAAGCCGGCGCCTCCGGCCTGGAACGGACAACCGCCTCCCAGGCTGTTGGGTTCGTAAGAGACCCGCCCGCGGTGGATCGCCTGGCGATGGAAGCCGTCGCGCTGGTTATTGTGCACCGGCGCGATCGGCGCGTTGATCGGAATCTCGTGGAAGTTCGGCCCGCCCAGGCGCAGCAGCTGGGTATCCACATAGGAGTGGATGCGCCCGGCCAGCAAGGGGTCGTTGGTGAAGTCGATGCCGGGCACCACGTGCGCGGTGCAGAACGCGACCTGCTCGGTCTCGGCGAAGAAATTGTCCGGGTTGCGGTTCAGCACCAGCCGGCCGACCGGCATCACCGGCACCAACTCCTCGGGCACGAGCTTGGTCGCGTCGAGCACGTCGAAACTGAACTTCGCCGCCTGTTCCTCGCCGAACAGTTGCAGTCCCAGTTCGTACTCGGGGAAAGCGCCGGCCTCGATCGCCTCCCACAAGTCGCGCCGGTGATAGTCCGGATCGCAGCCGGAAATCTTCACCGCCTCGTCCCAGGTCAGGGCGTGGGTGCCGAGCTTGGGCGTCCAGTGGAACTTGCACAGGGTCGCCTCGCCGCGCTCGTTGACCAGGCGGAAGGTGTGCACGCCGAAGCCCTGCATCATCCGGTAGCTGCGCGGGATCGCCCGGTCCGACATCTGCCACAGCAGCATGTGGGTGGATTCGGGCATCAGGGACACGAAGTCCCAGAACGTATCGTGGGCCGAAGCGGCCTGCGGCATGGCGTGGTGCGGTTCGGGCTTGACCGCGTGCACCAGGTCGGGAAACTTCATCGCGTCCTGGATGAAGAACACCGGGATGTTGTTGCCGACCAGGTCCCAGTTGCCCTCGTCGGTGTAGAACTTGACCGCGAAGCCGCGCACGTCGCGGGCGGTGTCCTTGGAGCCGCGCTCGCCGGCTACGGTGGAAAACCGCACGAACGCCGGGGTGATCTTGCCGGCTTCGGCGAACGGCGCGGCACGGGTGATCCGCCGCAGCGACTCGTAGCATTCGAAGTAGCCGTGCGCGCCGGAGCCGCGGGCATGGACGATGCGCTCGGGGATGCGCTCGTGATCGAAGTGGGTGATCTTCTCGCGCAGGATGAAGTCCTTGAGCAAGGCCGGCCCGCGCAGGCCGGCCTTGAGCGAGTTCTGGTTGTCGGCGACGGGCACGCCCTGGTTGGTGGTCAGCCGCTGGGCCGACGGGTCGACCCGGACCCGGTCCAGATCGGCGACCGTCGGATTGCCGCCCGGCGTCGCGCGCGAACCGAGTTTGGCGCCGCGGCTGCTCTCGCTGAGGGTGCTCGCCGTCGCCAGCGGATCCGCGTCGGCGCTGGCGCCCGGCGGTGGCGTCAGCGCGCCGTCGCGGCCATGCTCGGCAGGCTTGTTCGGGTTGGACGGGAACCGGCGCGCCAGCGCGTCGGCCGCCTGGACCTGATTGGCCAGCGGCGAATGCGCGGCGGCCGCTTCGCGCGGTGCGGCCGGACGGGCGCGGCCGCTGTGGCGAACCGTCTTGGAACTTGTTTTGGAGCTTGCCGTCTTGGCGCCGGCCGCTTTGGGGCCGCTCGCTTTGGAGCCGGTCGTTCCGGGACTGGCCGATTTCGGGCCGATGGACTTGGTGGACCTGGCAGGCGCCGGCTTGGCGGCGGCCGGCTTCTTCGGAGGACGGGCCATGGGCAGTCTCGCGGTGAACTGGACCAGTACGCCGCAAGTTCCGTGCCCAGCGCCGATGCCTCAGTCCGGCGCCGCCTGCCGCGCTGCTGCGCGCGGCACCCGGTGCGCGGCTGCAGGCAATTAATGCGGACGCCAGCACTTCTTGCACGGTCGACGCGTACGCGTGCGCCGTTGACGCAAGCCTAACCCCGCCGCTGCCGATACTGGGTCGTGCCCGAAGGTCCCACCATCGCGATCCTCAAGGAAGCAGCGGCCGGTTTCGTCGGCCGCCGCGTGCGCTGGGTCGGCGGCAACAGCCGCGAGGACATCCAGCGCCTGCATGGCCGGACCCTGCGCCGCCTGCGCAGCTGGGGCAAGCACTTCCTGCTCGAATTCGACGACGTCGCCTTGCGCATCCATTTCATGCTTTACGGCAGCTACCGGATCAACGAAGAACGCGACAGCCCGCCGCGCCTGAGCCTGCGCTTCGACCGGGGCGAGTTCCTGAACTTCTACGCCTGCTCGGTGCGCTTCATCGAGGACGACCTGGATCGGGTCTACGATTGGAGCGCGGACGTGATGAACCCGGACTGGAACCCGCGCAAGGCCCGGGCCAAGCTGGCGCTGCGGCCGCAGGCGCTGGCCGCCGATGTCCTGCTGGACCAGCAGGTGTTCTCCGGAGTCGGCAACATCATCAAGAACGAAGTGCTGCACCGCATCCGGGTGCACCCGGAAAGCCGGATCGGCGCGCTGTCCTCGCGCAAGCTGGGCGAGCTGATCCGCCAGGCGCGCGAGTACAGCTTCGACTTCTATGCCTGGAAGAAGGCCTACGTGCTGAAGCAGCATTTCCAGGTGCATACCAAGACCCACTGTCCGCGCGACGGCCAGCGATTGAGCTTCCGGCCCAAACTCGGCAAGGCGCAACGGCGCGCGTTCTTCTGCCCACGCTGCCAGCGCCTATACGAATAGGCGCCGCGACGGCTCGACAACGCGAGCGGCCGCATCGCGCCCTGGTCTGAAGGCGCCCGGGGCCGGATCATAGCGGTCTGTCCTCCCCCGGCGCGGCCTACCGCCCCGTCACGATCGAGCGTCTTATGGCTGCTAGAACTTCGCCCCGCAAACCTTCCGCGCTCCGCGCCCACGGCGATGCCTTCGTCCGCGTCCGCGGCGCGCGCGAGCACAACCTCAAGGACGTCGACGTAGACCTGCCGCGCGACGCCCTGGTCGCGTTCTCCGGCGTGTCCGGCTCGGGCAAGTCCTCGCTGGCCTTCGGCACCCTCTACGCCGAAGCCCAGCGCCGCTACCTGGAATCGCTGTCGCCGTACGCGCGGCGCCTGATCGACCAGGTCGGCGTGCCCGATGTCGACGCGATCGAAGGCCTGCCGCCGGCGGTGGCCCTGCAGCAGCAACGCGGCAGTCCCAGCGTGCGCTCCACCGTGGGCAGCGTCACCACCCTGTCCAGCCTGCTGCGCATGCTGTATTCGCGCGCCGGCCACTACCCGCCGCGGCAGCCGATGCTGTACGCCGAGGACTTCTCGCCGAACACCCCTCAGGGCGCCTGCCCGCACTGCCACGGCCTGGGCCATGTGTACGAGGTCACCGAACGCTCGATGGTGCCCGACCCGTCGCTGAGCATCCGCGAGCGCGCGATCGCCTCCTGGCCGCCGGCCTGGCACGGCCAGAACCTGCGCGACATCCTGGTCACGCTCGGCTACGACATCGACAAGCCCTGGCGCGATCTGCCGAAAAAAGACCGCGACTGGATCCTGTATACCGAAGAACAGCCGGTCGCCCCGGTCTACGCCGGCTTCACCCCGGCCGAGACCCGCGCCGCGCTGCGGCGCAAGGCCGAGCCCAGCTACATGGGCACCTACATGGGCGCGCGCAAATACGTCCTGCACACCTTCGCCACCACCCAGAGCGCGCAGATGAAAAAGCGCGTGGCCCGGTTCATGACCGGCGCGCCCTGTCCGCAATGCGACGGCCGACGGCTCAAGCCGGAAGCCCTGTCGGTGACGTTCGCCGGGCTCGATATCGGCCGCCTTTCGCAGTTGTCGCTGGACCGGATCGCCGAAACGCTGGCTCCGGCCGCGCAAGGCCGCTTCGAAGCCGCTAGCGACAACGCCACCCGCAGCCGCGCCGCCGGACGCCGCGACATCGCCAAACGCGTGGCCGCCGGCGGCCTGGCCCACACCGGCAGCTCCGACGTGCGGCGTACGCCGAACCTGTCGGAGGAAAAGCGCATCGCCGCGCAGCGCATCGCCCACGACCTGGTCGAGCGCATCGGCACGCTGCAGGCGCTGGGCCTGGGCTATCTGGCCCTGGACCGCACCACCCCGACCCTGTCGCCCGGCGAGCTGCAGCGCCTGCGGCTGGCGACCCAGGTGCGCTCGAACCTGTTCGGCGTGGTCTACGTGCTCGACGAACCTACCGCCGGCCTGCATCCGGCCGACGGCGAAGCCCTGCACGACGCGCTGAACCAGCTCAAGGCCGCCGGCAACACCTTGTTCGTGGTCGAGCACGACCTGGACACCTTGCGCCGCGCCGACTGGATCGTCGATGTCGGCCCCGGCGCCGGCGAACTCGGCGGGCAGGTCCTGTACAGCGGGCCGCCGCAGGGGCTGGGCGCGGTCGCCGGCTCGCATACCGGACGCTATCTGTTCGCGCCGCCTGCGGCGTCCGGACGCGCGCCGCGCGCCGTGTCGGACTGGCTGGAACTGCGCGGCGTCCGCCGCAACAACCTGCACGATCTCGATGCGCGCTTCCCGTTGCGCGCCTTCACCGCGGTCACCGGCGTGTCCGGCTCGGGCAAGTCCAGCCTGGTCAGCCAGGCCCTGGTCGATCTGGTCGGCGCCCACCTCGGCCACGAACCGGCGCCGGAGGAGACCGAAGGCGAACTGCCGTCGCTGAGTCCGGTCGCGGTCACCGGCGGTCGCCTGCACGCCGGCGCCGATTCGATCCGGCGTCTGGTCAACGTCGACCAGAAGCCGATCGGCCGCACCCCACGCTCCAATCTGGCCACCTACACCGGCCTGTTCGATCACGTGCGCAAGCTGTTCGCCGGCACCGCGCTGGCGCGAACGCGCCGCTACGGCGCCGGCCGCTTCTCGTTCAACGTCGCTCAGGGCCGCTGCGATACCTGCGAGGGCGAGGGCTTCGTCCAGGTCGAGCTGTTGTTCATGCCGACCGTGTACGCGCCCTGCCCGACCTGCCACGGCCGGCGCTACAACGACAAGACCCTGGAAGTGCAGTGGAACGGACGCGATATCGCCGAAGTATTGGCGATGACCGTCGACGAGGCGCTGGCGTTCTTCGCCGACGAGGCCGCCCTGCAGCGTCCGTTGGCCTTGCTGCACGACATCGGCCTGGGCTATCTGCGCCTGGGCCAGCCGGCGACCGAACTGTCCGGCGGCGAAGCGCAGCGGATCAAGCTCGCCACCGAACTGCAGCGGCGCCAGCGCGGCGACACCTTGTACGTACTCGACGAACCGACCACCGGCCTGCATCCGGCCGATGTCGACAAACTGATGGCGCAACTGCACGGCCTGGTCGACGACGGCAATACGGTGATCGTGGTCGAGCACGAAATGCGCGTGGTCGCCGACAGCGACTGGGTGATCGACGTCGGCCCGGGCGCCGGCCAGGAGGGCGGCCGCATCGTCGCCGCCGGCACCCCGGCGCAGGTGGCGCGCGCCAAGGCCAGCCGCACCGCGCCCTATCTGCGCGCAGCGATGGGCTGAGGCTCAGCTCGCGCTGCGCTTGCGCACGGAAGCCTTGCGTGGCGCCGGCTTGCGCGTGCCGGCCGCGGCGGCGGCCTTCAGCCGCACCCAGGCCGGCGCGTGATCGCTGGGCTTATCCAGGCCGCGCACCCAGCGGTCGACCCCGGCTTCGGCCAGCCGCGGCGCCAGTGCGCGGTTGAGCAGGACATGATCGATGCGCAAGCCGGCATCGCGCTGCCAGTGCTGGCGGAAGTAGTCCCAGAAGGTGAACATCGGTCGCTGCGGATGGCGCTCGCGCAGCGCATCGGTCCAACCCTGCGCGAGCAGCGCCCGGTATCGCTCGCGGCTTTCCGGTTGCAGCAAGGCGTCCTTGCGCCAGTGGCGCGGGTCGTAGATGTCGAAATCGGTCGGCACCACGTTGAAATCGCCGGCCAGCGCCACCGGATGGCGGCTGCGCTGCAACCCGGCCGCGTAGTCGATCAGGCGGTCGAACCAGGCCAGCTTGTAGTCGAATTTCGGCCCCGGCTGCGGATTGCCGTTGGGCAGGTACAGACAACCGACCAGCAGGCCGTGCACGGCGGCCTCGAGATAACGGCTCTGGGTATCGCGCATGTCGCCCGGCAAGCCGCGCCGGCTTTCCACCGGTTCGCTGCCGTGGGCGAGGATGGCCACACCGTTCCAGGAGCGCTGGCCCAGCCACAAGGCGCCATAACCGGCATCGCGGATCGCCGCCTCCGGAAAACCTTCGTCGGCACTCTTGAGTTCCTGCAGGCAGACGATGTCGGGCCGCTCGCGCTCCAGCCACGCCAGCAGGTGCGCCAGGCGGGTGCGGATGCCGTTGACGTTGAAGGTGGCCAGGGTCAGGCGACGAGCCGGCATGGAGGCGCAGCGCTGAAGAACCGCGCCCAGCCTCCCATCGACGGTGTTAAGCTGCGGTCGTGCAGGGACTGCATCGCGCGGCGTCGCGCGGCGCGCGCAGCCGGCGGACTACGATCCGTTAACGGCCAAGGCTCCAGCCTGTCGCCTCGATGATCCGCGCGCCGGTGCCGCACTCATCGCCATATCGACCGGTGCGACACGCATCCGACATTCTGGCTGCCGATGATCGATGCCGGCGATACCGCGCCGGTCGCGTCGCCTGCCCCGCGCGGCCTTTGCGCCGCAGCTCCGTTACGGAATCGCCCTATGCTGGAAAAAATCGCAGACCGCTACGCCCTGAGCTGGGCCGAACCGCAGATCGCCGGCGACGACCTGCGCTGGATCGCCTGCTGGGAGGTGTACGAGCGTCCGCCCGGGCGCGACGACGTACCGCTGCTGCAAGGCCGCGCCCGGCACTGGACCGGCAGCCGCCAGGCCGCGGCCGAAGAGGCGCGCCGGCTCGCCGCGCAGGCTGCGCGCGGTTGAGTCGTCGGCGGCCGCGCCGTTCGCGTCGGCTGCACGACCGCGGCCGGATCCTACCGCCTGCTTGTTTCGTCGGGAGTTCCGTATGAACGTCGACCTGATCGGCTGGCTCGCTTCGGCCGTGCTGTTGGCGACCCTGACCCGGCAGATCGTCAAGCAATGGCGCGGCGACGATTCGCTGTCGCGCTGGCTGTTCATCGGCCAATGCGCGGCCTCGGCCGGGTTCGTGCTGTACAGCCTGCTGCTCGGCAACTGGGTGTTCACCGTCACCAACGCCTGCCTGCTGCTCACCGCGATCGTCGGCTGGGCGATCGACCGACGCCGCCGCAACCCGAACGAGCGCGACGGCGGCCGCGGACGACACAGCGGCGCCTGAGCTGCGTCAACGATTGGTTAGCGCATCGCCGCTGCGCGTGAATGCGGACGCGGCGGCCCTTGGCGCGTGTTTAACGCGGCCGGTAGCAGGTTCGGTTCATCCCCGATGGAGGACGAGCCGTTGAGCAACGCCATGACCCTGCCGATCTGGTCGTCGCTGCAGGAGCTGACCCAGGAATGCTTCCAGGCCCCGGACGGCATCGAACGCGTCGACGTAGCGGTGATCGGCGCCGGCATCGCCGGCCTGGCGACCGCGCTGAACCTGGTCGACGAGGGCCGCCATGTCGCGGTGTTCGACCGCGACGGTTTCGGCGCCGGCGAGTCCCTGCGCACCACCGCGCATCTGGCCTCGGCCCTGGACGATCGCTACGGCCACCTCGCCCGCTGGCACGGCAGCGACGGCGCGCGCCTGGCCGCGGCCAGCCATGCCGCGGCCACCGACTGGATCGAAGCCTTTTGCAGCCGCCAGGGGCAGCGTTGCGGTTTCCGCCGCGTGCCCGGCTATCTGTTCGCGCACGACGGCGACCCGGCGCCGCTGCGCGAGGAGTACCACGCCGCGGCCCATGCCGGACTGAAGGTGGCGTTGCTCGAACGCGGCCTGCCCGGCGTGCCGCAGTTGGGCGCGCTGCTCGAATTCCAGGACCAGGCCCGGGTCGACATGGGCCGGCTGCTCGAGGCCCTGGCCGAAGAACTGCGCGCCCGCGCGGTGAGCTTCGTCCGCGCTGAAGTGACCGCGGTCGACGGCGGCGACGAAGTCGGCCTGAGCCTGCGCTCGGGCCAGCGCATCCGCGCCGCGGCCGCGGTGGTCGCGAGCAACGTGCCTTTCCATGAAATGGTGTCCATCCACACCAAGCAAGCGCCTTATCGCAGCTACGTCGTCGCCGGCGACTGCCGCGCCGGCGCGGTGCCCTCGATGCTGCCCGATGCGCTGTTCTGGGACGACGGCGATCCCTATCACTACCTGCGCCTGCGCGAAGACCCCGAGCGCGACGGCCGCTGGCAGTTGCTGGTCGGCGGCGAGGATCACAAGACCGGCCAGGCCGAGGATCCGCAGGCCTACGTGCGGCTGCAGACCTGGACCCGGCGCCTGTTTCCCGAGCTGGTCGAGAGCTTCAGCCACGCCTGGTCCGGCCAGGTGCTGGAACCGGTCGACGGCCTGGGCTTCATCGGCGCCGACGCCGGCGGCGCCGACAATGTTTACGTGATCACCGGCGACTCGGGCAACGGCGTCACCCACGGCGTGATCGGCGGCATGCTGGTCGGCGACCTGATCGTCGGCCGCGCCAACCCCTGGCGCGATCTGTACGACCCGGCGCGCAAACCGGTTCGCGCCGCTGGCGGTTGGCTGCGCGAAAACGCCAATGTGCTCGCCCAGTACCGCGACTGGCTGGAATTCGGCGACGGGTTGAAGGACCTCGCACGCGGCAGCGGCGCGGTGGTGCGCAAGGGGCTGCACCGGGTCGCGGTGTACCGCGACGGCGACGGCGCGCTGCATGCGTTCTCGGCGCGATGCCCGCACTTGGGCTGCGCAGTGCGCTGGAGCCCGCAGGAAAAATCCTGGGACTGCCCCTGCCACGGTTCGCGCTTCGCCGCGCAGGACGGGGCGGTGCTGAACGGCCCGGCCAACGCGCCGCTGGCGCCGTTCGAGCTCGACGCCGACGACGCCGCGGCGCCGGAACGATGATCGCGGCGCTGTATCTGGCCTACCTGCTCTGGCTGACGGCCGGATGGGCGGATTTCCGCTGTCACCGCCGCACCGACCTGGCCCACACCTCCGGCTTGCGCGAATCGAGCCTGCACCTGCTGCAACTGGCGCTGATCGGCGGCGGCACGATCCTCGCCCTGACCTTCGAACTCGGCCGAGGCCCCTTGTTCGCTTTGGCCGCGCTGGTCGCCGCGCACGCCTGGGTCGGCTATCGCGATACCTGCAGCGCCTACGGCCGGCGCGACCTGCGCCCGATCGAGCAGCATCTGCACAGCGTGCTCGACGCGGCGCCGGTGGCGGCCTGGACGATCGCCGTCGTCGGTTACGGCGCCGACGACGGCGGCTGGGGCTGGCGCCCGCGCCGTCCGCCGCTGCCGCCGGCCGGGTGGATGGCGGTGCTCGCGCCGGCGTTGCTGCTGTGCGTGTGGCCGGCGCTGAGCGAGTTCCGCAGCGCCTGGCGGGCGCGGCGGGCGCACGCCGGACCCCAGCGCGGGCACGACGGCTGAACCAGGCGACCGCCATCGCAGCCTACGCAGTCTTCACATCGTCTTGGCCGAACCCTTATCGTCCGCCGGCTAGGCTGCCTCGACCGAACGCTCGGAAGGAGACAGCTACGTGTACATCGTATTAGGCGGCACCGGCCATGTCGGCTCGGCCCTGACCCGGGAACTGCTGGCGCGCGGCGAGACGGTGACGGTGATCTCGCACGACCCGGACAAGCGCGAACCCTGGGAACGCCGCGGTGCCGCTTTCGCCCTGGCCGATGTCGGCGACACCGAGGCCCTGCGCGAAATCTTCGCCCGCGGACGGCGTTTGTTCCTGCTCAACCCGCCGGCGCCGCCGGACACCGATACCGACGCGGTCGAACAGGCCGGGGTGCGCTCGATCGTCGACGCCCTGCACGGTTCGCGGCTGGAGCGCATCGTCGCCGAGTCCACCTATGGCGCCCAGCCCGCGCAACGCGCCGGCGACCTGGGCGTGCTCTACGACCTGGAGCAGGCGTTGCGCCTGCAGCCGATCGCGCACCGCGCGATCCGCGCCGCCTACTACATGAGCAACTGGGACGCGGCGCTCGACACCGCGCGCGAGCGCGGCGTGGTGGAGAGCTTCTTCCCGGCCGATTTCCTGCTGCCGATGGTCGCGCCGCAGGACCTGGGCCTGGCCGCCGCCGACCTGCTTACCGCGGCCGAGATCGAGCGCCCGCCGCTGTATGTCGAAGGCCCACGCCGCTACTGCCCGGCCGACGTCGCCTCGTGCTTCGCCAGCGCCCTGAACCGCAGCGTCGAGGTCGAGGTGGTGCCGCGCGAGCGCTGGGTCGAACGCTTCCGCGAACTCGGCTTCTCCCAGCCCGGCGCGGAGTCGTACGCGCGGATGACCGCGCTGACCCTGGACCAGGGCAGCCACGCCGCCAGCGAGCCGCGCCGCGGCGACACCACGTTGCGCGAATACATCGACGCCCTGGTCGGGGTGGATTGAGCCGCGACGCAGCGCACGCGCGCGGCGCGTTCGCCGGATCGGTTCCGCACCCGCGTTCTCAGTTTCGCCGACCCGGCGAAAGTCGAACGCCGGGCCCTGTCCCCCGGCCGCGCCTGCCGCCGTTTGTCAGGGAGCACGACGCCAGGGACGCGTCGCGAGCGCCCGCCGCGCCCGCCCGTCCAGGCCGTGTCCTTCCTCCGACGCCACAGGACCCAGGCCCCATGACCGACACGCCCGCTCCGCCGCCGACCGCCGAGCTCCAGGCCCATATCCAGCGCGTCACCGAGGCCGCCACGCGCGCGATCGCCTCGCTGGACCGGGTGTCAGGCGATGCCGCGGGCCAGGTCGCGCAATCGGCCGCCGCCTATTTCGACAGCGTCAGCCAGCTCGCCCTGGCCAGCCACGCCGTGCTGCTCAAGCGCATGTCCGAGGAGATGGTCCAGCAGCACACCGCCCAGGCCGCCGAAGACGCGCTCGGCCTGCTCGCCAGCGACGTCCTGGCCGGCGCCGCCGCCGCAGTGGCCGCTGCGGCCGGCGCGATCGAGGCCGAGTCGGCGAGCTTCGCCATCGACCACATCGATCAGAGCATCGCCCGCTACACCTCGCTGCTGCACCGGCACGGGCCTTGATCGCCCCCGCCGGCGCGACGCCGACGCCGGCCGGGCAGACAGCCAGGCACCACGGCCGCGTGGCGTGCCGGCGGACGTGAATCCGCGCCCCGCTGCCGCAACCGCCCGGCCGGATGCGGCAATGGCGGCGCTCGCCGATCGGCTGGCGCTGCGCTCCGGCGTGTCGGCGCTCCGATCGGCGCGCGGGCCGCGATCGCCCGCACGGCGCCTGCGGTTTCAAACAAAAACAGGCGCGAGCCTGCAGGACTGGCAAGCTCCGCGACGTCGCCGAGCCGCCCGGATCGACGCGCAATCCCGCAAATTACTCCGCCCCTTCTCTCCCCATGAACCTCCTGTCCAAGCCCGTCGCCGCGACCCTCCTCTCCATTGCCGCCATGACCGGCGCGCCTTCCGCGCGCAGCGCCGAGTTGCCTCCGCTCATCATCGATCTGAGCAAGTGGCCGCGCATGACCTCGACCCAGTTCGGTTGCTATATGGAAAAGACCTTCGGCCACCGCGACCCGCGTTTCAACTGCGCGACCAAGAACTACAAGAACGGCGGCGACCCGTGCCGCAACACCGAGCCCTACTACGAGGGGCCGGCGTTTCCCGACCGCGCGGCCCGCAAAGTGCACCCGCTCGCCACCCGCGTGGAGCTGGACTGGGAACACGAAGAGCTGCGCGAGGTGACCGTGACCCTCAAGGGCACCTGGAACGAAGCGCAGGTGCGCAAGGTCTTCCGCCTGCCGCGCACCGACGCGTTCCGGCTTTCGGACGCAGAAAACGCCGCGCTGCCCGAACATCTGATGGACACCTCGGTGCAGTATCCGCTCAGCAACGACGATGCCGTCGGCGAGCGCGCCAGCGATCCCTCCCGCGGGGTGACCTCGGTGTCCTTCATCGGCTTCGAGCATATGGGCGCCGCCGATTTCGAATGCGGCGAGCCCGGGTGAGCACCGAGGACCGGTGCGGATCGCGGCTTGACCTTGCCATCGTGGCAAGCCCGAGGCTGGCAGCGCCGGCGCACCGCCGGCTTACCGGGAACCGCCATGAAACTGATCGTCGAAGGAATGAGCTGCGGCCACTGCATCGTCGCCGTCACCTCCGCCATCCGCCTGCTGGACGCCGCGGCCGAGGTCGAAGTCGATCTGGCCGCGGCCACGGTGTCGATCGCCAACACCGATCTCAGCCCAGCCGCCGCCAGCGATGCGCTCGGCGACGCCGGCTATGACGTCGTCGCGGTGGTCGATGCCGCGATCGGCAACCCGAGCGCAAAGCCGCAAAGCGCAAACGCCTGCTGCGGCGGTTGCCGCAGCTGAGCTGGCGTCGGTTTGGGCGCCAAAGCGGTAGGCGCTGGAAGCGAACCGCTAGCGACGCAGGGAAATCCGACGGCGCACCGAACTCGGCTGAGCGATGCGATCAACAGGAACCATCGCCTGCGTTTTGCGACGCCGGCGACGCCAACCTGGAAATCGCATCGCGCTTCGGCCGGACGCCGCTCGCGTCGCCAGGCCGCGACTTGACGTTCGCTCCACCCAGCGGCCAATCTTGAAACCGTCGAACAACGCGGGCGCCCGCCACCGGCGCCCCGCCTGGCCTGAGCGCCGGGCCCAGGTGCGATAACAAACCCATTCGCCGCTGCGCAGGATGCGCGACGAGGCCGCCGCACAGAGCAGACAAGGACCGTCCATGCCCCATCGCCACGACGCTCGCACCACCACACCGCCGCCTACACGCGCGGCGCGACGACGTCCGTCGTGCGCCGCACCGACACCCCGTCTGCGCACGGATAAAGTGCGGCATGGGCAGGCCACTAAGCACATTCAGCGACTACCCAGAGCGATGGCTTCCTAGGACGATAGGCATGAACTCCCCCGCTTCCCCGAACCCAGCCATGGCCATCAGCCCTGAACTGCAAGCTAAGATCGATGCGCTCGACAATGAGAAGCTCAGGGACAGAATTCTGAGTGTGCTTACCGGCCCCGGAAAACGGACGGCCAGCGACGAGGATATCTATGAAAACATGGTGTCCAATCACAAGGCGTGTCAGGAACAACAGGCCCGAACACGCAAGTGGCGCGACGACGAAGTGGTCGCCTTCGCGCAATATTTCAGCGTGATAAGCCCGGAGGACTACGCCGACTTCCTCCACCAGCAGAGAGAGTTCAACCACATCGATGCAGAACTCGGCTGGGACGTCGACCGATTGATAGAGACATGGGCTCCGAAGCTGGACTATTTCCTGGACGCAGGCGAGCTGTTCGGCGACTTCCGCACCTACATCGAGACCACCTTTTGCGAGTCCGCGCTCGAACGCCAGGCCACGGACCTGTCCATCAGCCCAGAACTGCGGGCCAGGATCGACGCACTGGAAGAAAAACCGCTCAGGGACAGATTGCGCTGGGTGCTCGCAGCGCCGGCGCACCGGCGCGCCGACGATGAGGCGACCTTCCAGATCGTGCTGTCCGCCGACGCCTTGGCCAAACAGCAACTGGCCGGGGTAGAGAGCTGGAGCGAGGACGAGCTGGCGGAGTTCACCCGCTTCTTCCGCGAAACCTGGCCGGAAGACCATGCCGAACTGCTGCGGCAGCAGGATCCCAGCCTGATCGGACCCGAACTCGCCTCGAGTCTTCAATGGCTGCTGGCATGTTGGGCGCCGGTTTCGACCATGGTCGAGATCAAGGGGCTGTTCCGCCAGTACCGCAACCACCTCAAGACCGCCGCGCCGGTCGCGGACGAGACCGACCGGAGTCTTTGGCAACGAACCACGCCCGTCGATCCGGAACTGCAAGCCAAGATCGACGCGATCGAGAACGCCGAGGTCAAAGCCAGAGTCCTGCGCCTGCTTTCATGCCCCTGGCGGGGCCACACTCTCGATAGCGCGATCTACTCCCTGGTCGCCTCCGAACACGAGAACGCCGAAATCGAGCGGTCCTACCTCGAGGAATGGGGCGACAAGGAGCGATGGCGCATCGACGGGGAAGTGCGTTTCGCCGAATACTTCCGCAAACACCGGCCGCAAGACTATGCCGAGTTCCAGCGCCAGGCCAAGGAATCCAGCGAGATCGCCCCGCAACTGCGCTGGGACGTGTCTCGCCTGCTGAGGGAATGGAACATGGAACTAAGCTCCTCCGACCACAAGATGCTGATCGGCAGGCTTCGCGATTACCTCAAGTCGCATTGATCCGATCGAGGTGGGTGAAATGGATGCGAGAGATCGCTAGAAACGCCCTACGAACGGGGCACTCGACCATCGCGACCGCCAGATCGAACGCCAGCCAAGCACGAGCCATCGAACCCTAAAGAGTCCATGCCATGCCCATCAGTCCTGAACTGCAAGCCAAGATCGATGCTCTGGAAGACCAGGATTTCAAAGCAAGAATTCTTCACCTGCTTACAAGTCCAGCCAAGAAGGAGGTTAGCGATGAAGAAATATTTGAGAACTCCGTCAACAGCTACATGAGGGCCCAGGCCCAGCAGGACAAGCTGCGAAATTGGCAGGATGAAGAAGTCACCGCATTCGCGCAGTATTTCAAAGGGGAAAAGCCAGAAAGCTATTCCGAATTTTTGCGGCAAGAAAGGGACTTCAATGAAATCGAATCAGTGCTCGCCTGGAACGTCCGCACCTTGATAAAGCAATGGATGCCCGGCCTGGATGAGTCGGACAATATCAGTCTGTTCAGGAAATTTCGCCGCCATGTCAGATCCTCGCCACCGGAGCAGACTTAGCAGCCAGATATCGACTGCCGAACAGATCGCCGTTCCTGACGTCACAACCGCTCTGCCAAAGCAAATAAATCCGCGAGCGCTTACGACATGCCCATCGAGCCTGAATTACAAGCCAAGATCGACGCATTGGAGGACGAAAAGCTAAAAGAGAGAACTCTCTTCATTCTATCGGGACCCGGGAACAGACAGGCGACTGACGAGGAAATCTTCGATTCCATGATGCTTGGCTATCAGATGGCAAAAGACCGCCGAGCTCGACTGAGAGAATGGCAAGACGATGAAGTTAAAGCCTTCGCGTCACACTTCGAAAAAGAGAGCCCCAACGATTACACTGAATTTCTTCGGCAGGAAAAGGAATTCAACGAAATAGATGCAGAGCTTGCCTTAAAGGTTCGCCACTTGATTTGGGAGTGGATGCCAGGCTTGAGCTTTTCGGACTGCGATGAGTTCTTCAGCAAATTTCGCGACCATGTAAATTCGCATCTGAGTTGACCAAGGAGGGTCATATGGCCGTGAACTATATCCTGGCCGACACGAGCAGCTTGGTTTTTGCTTATCGTGCGGGAGGTCCAGAGCTTCTAGACTCCTATCTACTGCAAGCAAGATCGACGCCATCGAGAACGCCGAGGTCAAAGCCAGAGTCCTGCGCCTGCTTTCATGCCCCTGGCGGGGCCACACTCTCGATAGCGCGATCTACTCCCTGGTCGCCTCCGAACACGAGAACGCCGAAATCGAGCGGTCCTACCTCGAGGAATGGGGCGACAAGGAGCAATGGCGCATCGACGGGGAAGTGCGTTTCGCCGAGTACTTCCGCGAACATCGGCCGCAAGACTATGCCGAGTTCCAGCGCCAGGCGAAGGAATCCAGCGAGATCGCCCCGCAACTGCGCTGGGACGTGTCTCGCCTGCTGAGGGAATGGGTCCTGGAGCTAAGCTCCTCCGATCACAAGATGCTGATCGGCAGGCTACGCGACTACCTCAAGTGGCATTGATCCGATCGAGGCAGGCGAAATGAATGCATGCCCCTGCTGGGCATTACTTTATAAACAAAAATATGACCAAATCAATAATTCAACCCAAATACATTTGATACGTTAACCGTCAACTCTTAAAGGATCCGTGTCGTGCCCATCACTTCTGAAGTACAAGCGAAAATTGATGCATTAGAAGATGAAGAGCTCAAAGCAAAAGTTATCCGAGCCCTTACAGGCCCCGGCATTAGGCGAGCGAGCGACGAGGACATCTACGAGCTAATCGTCACCGACTACGTATTGGCAAAGCAGGAACAGGCCCGACTGAAACAATGGAAAGACGACGAAGTACTCGCCTTCATACAATACTTTAGAGAAAAAAAGCCGAAGGACTATGCTGAATTCCTAAGGCAGGAAAAGGAATTCAATGAGATTGACACAGCGCTTACCTGGGATGTTCGCCGTTTGATCTGGGATTGGATGCCCGATCTCAGCTCGGCTGACTGCAGCGGACTTTTCAGGAAGCTTCGTCATCATGCCAGGTCGATTTTGGCCTGATCAAGGAGGATCTGATGGCCGCGAAATATCTTCTTGCTGACACCAGCAGCTTGGTTTTTGCCTATCGCGCGGGAGGCCCGGATCTACTTGATGCATATATCAAGCTCGCTGAAAACGAGGGATTTAAGCTCGCCATCTCCAGACTAGTCGAAATCGAAATTGAAAAAGGCCCTCTTGAGCGGGACCTCCTTGATTATCTCGCCAGTCGCGATATCAGAGCTCTAGACACACCCGAAACAGAGCAACAATTGAGGGATGCTACCGATCCTCAGGAGCTCAAGCGGCTTACAAAGAATGCAGGCGAACGCTCCCTGCTCGAAATCGCAGCTCGCGAGCATGCTGAAGGTCGCAACGTCGTCATCTGGTCTGATGACGGGCAATTCATTTCGCCGCAGATACGGCGCCAACTCCAGCGGGAGCTGCCTGGCCTGCAACTCAGGACTACCGCCGAGTTGCTGGACCAATCGTACCGGGATGGCATCATCACTGAGGCCCAGTACCAACAGCATTTAGCCGGCTACCGCCAACAGGATCATTTCCAGAAGAGCACCCGCCTCAACTCGTTCGACCCCACCCTCTCCCCCGCCCCCGCCGATCTCCCCGAAGGCGAAGCCTCCTTGCGCGGCCCCAACGGCCAGCGCGGCTTCGCCTCCGCCCAATTGCTGATCGGCGAGGTCCCCAGAAACACCCTGATCCGCTCGGGCGGTCTGTTGGCCAGCGGGGTCGACGTGGCCGCCAGCACCCGCCGCGTCGCCGAATTGCTGGAGCAGGACAATCCCACGGCCGCGCGGTCCGAAGCCGCCCATGCGGCGGCGCGCAATCTCGGCGGCTGGGTCGGCGGCAGCGCCGCGGCCTACGCGGTCGGCACCTCGGGCTACGTGCCCGCGGCCCTGGTCGTCGCCGACGCGATGCTGATGAGCAAGGCCTTCGACAAGGCCGTGGACCTGAAAGAAAACCACGACATCACCCATCAGACCGACCGGCAGGGCGTGGCGTGGGAATTCAATGGCCGCAACTGGGTGCGCGAGGGCTTGATCGACCGCAGCGCCGACGGCCGCGACAACCCGGTCGAAGGCACGCTGGGCGCGAACTACGACAAGGCGCGCGAGCTGGGCGCCCGAGCCAGCGTCACGGCGGTGGAACTGGCCCTGGGCAAGGTGCCGCGGCCGCAGGATCCGTTCGATATTCCGGCCGGCCCGCACGACCAAGCGGGCCTGGACAACCCGAACTGGCGCCGCGACCCGGCGACGGAGCAGTGGCAGCGCCAGGTCAAGACCGGCGTCGCCGGCGCCAACGATCGCGGCGTTTACGAACAACAGGTCGCCGCTCCGGAACGGGCGATGGAGCTGAACCGCGAAGCGGTCGCGCGCATCCAGCACAACATCGGCAACGGCCGCGAGGCCGTCGCCGCCGCCTACCTGGAGAACTACGCCGCGCAGCGCTCGAGCGACTTCGTCGCGGTGCCGGCGGCCGTGCAATCGGCGCGGCCGCGGCCCGAGGAGGTGCTGGGCTCGGACGGCCAGCTCTATCGGCGCAGTCCGGACGGGGAATGGGCCGGCGCCGGCCGGGTGGCGCAGGGTAATCTGGCGCTGGAACTGGAGCTGACCCGCTCGGCGCGCGAGCCTTCGCTGCAGCAGCTCGATGCGCGTATCGCCGCGCTCGACGCCAGGCCCGCGCCCAGCGAAGAACAGCGCCAGCGGAACCATCTGCTGCACCAGTACCGGGTCACCGCCGACAGGACCGAACTCAGTCCCGAATGGCAGCAGGCCATCGCCCTGGCGGTGCAACGCACCCGCGACGCGCACGGCATCGACGGGCCCGGCGCGCTGCAACTGCAACGCAGCCACGGAGCCTATGGCGCCGACAGTTCCATCGCCCACTACCAGCGCGACGCCCAGGGCGTGAACCGGCTGGTCGCCGTCACCAGCCGCGAAGAGATCCTGCAGGCGCGCCAGGAGGTGCTGGCCGGCGCCCGCCAGGCGGCGCCGCTGACGGCGCCCGAGTCCGCAGAACGGCCTGCGCCGGCCGCGCCCGACCCGCCACCTCAGCGCGTGCCGCCGCCCGCCGAGCCCGAGCCGGCTTTCGGCCTGTCGCGCTTCTCGCGCGAGGACCAGGCGATGATCGCCAAGATCCGCGCCGCCGTTCCCGCCAGCCTGTCGGACGAGCACGCGGCCGCCGCGATGCTCGCGGCCAAGCGCAACGGCATCCCCGACGCGGACCGCATCGGCCCGGTCGGCCTGGTCGGCGACACGCTGTGGATCGGCCGCACCGTGCCGGGCTTCCATACCGCCGTGGACCTCGCCCAGCAGGCGCCGCAACTGCGCGACACCTTGCGCGACAGCCAGCAGTTCAACCAGGAACAAACCCAGAAGCAGTCGCAAGATCAGGAGCAGCAACGCCAGCAGGCGCAAGCCACCGGGGCGATGAAGCTGATGCAGTAAGCGGCGGTGCGAGCGCCTGGAAGCGGTCCAACGCGCGTCGCGATGGCTTTCGCGCCCAACCCCAGACGCATGCGCGGAAGCGGCGAACGCGAAGCGGCCCCGAGGCACAGAGGCCAGAAACGAAAAGCCCGCTCGATGGCGGGCCGTGGTGCTGGATAGACAACCAAGGCGCCGCGGTCGTCGGTCTTGCTGCCTGTTCGTGGTGCCCGGAGCCGGACTCGAACCGGCACGGCCGCGAAGCCGGCGGATTTTAAGTCCGCTGCGTCTACCGATTTCGCCATCCGGGCAGGATGCGGTGACCGGCTTAGCTTACCGCATCCGGACCTGGGGCCGGGCCGCGGGTCGCCGGGCACCGCGCGACGGCGGCGCTCACCATTCGCGCGGGGCGATCAGTTCCTCGATGTCGGCGTCGAAGCCGTAGGCGGCGGCGATGCGGGCGAAGTCGGCGCCGATGCTTTCGCGGGCGACGGTCTCGATCTCGCTGCCGGCGGCGTCGAACGCTTCTCCCAGTGCGTTGAAGCGCTCGGTCGCGGCGTGGGTACGCGCGTACAGCGCGGCCAGGTCGGCGGGGCGATCGCGTTCGATGCTCAGGCACAGCTCGGCCAGGATCGCTTGCCCGCGTTCGACCAGGTGCGGCGGAAAATAATCGTCCTCCAGCATCTCGCCGAGGAAGACGTGGCCGGCGAGAGCGGGGTTGGCAAGACCGGGGTTGGCAAGAGCAGGATTGGCGGTGGGCATGCGGCGGTCCTTGTGTGCGTTCGCGGGCGAGTGCGGCGAAGACGCGGACGCTAGTCGATTCGCGTCGCCGCGGTTGCGACCCGCTTGCGGCCGGCCGGGTTCGTTGAGCCAATGGCAGGCAGCGCACACGATGGCCGCGCCCGAGCGCGGCGCCGCAGTTTCGCGCGCCGTGCCGCAGGCCTATGCGGCAACCGTATGCGCCAGCCCGCCGCCGCGAACCTGACCGCAGCGAAAACCGCAGTCGCCAAGCGAAGCTGCGGCCGCTCCGCCGCAGGGACGATGCGATGCGGAAACCAGGCGCGGAGACCGGCCCCTGGCGAATCGGATTGCTGCAAGAACCATAGCCGCCAAAACGACAAAGCCCCGCATCGCGGGGCTTGGGCGTTCGCTGCCGGAGGCGGCGAAGAATATGGAGCGGGAAACGAGACTCGAACTCGCGACCCCGACCTTGGCAAGGTCGTGCTCTACCAACTGAGCTATTCCCGCTGAAACTTTGTTTTACCGCTTTTCCTTACTGCGGCGGACCGACCCTTGGTCTGATCGATGCGCCCGATTTGGAGGCCGAGGTCGGAATTGAACCGGCGTACGCGGATTTGCAGTCCGCTGCATAACCACTCTGCCACCCGGCCGGTGACTCGCCACAGCATACTGCCTGCGGTCGCGACGGCTTGCAATCTCTGCCCGCCTTCGCTGAAAAAACAAGACCCCGCGAAGGGGCCTGGTTTCTAAACCGATTCCGTTGCCGAAACCGCTTTGAATCTGGAGCGGGAAACGAGACTCGAACTCGCGACCCCGACCTTGGCAAGGTCGTGCTCTACCAACTGAGCTATTCCCGCTGAGGAAGCGATATTTTAGGCATGGAAGCGAAAGTGTCAACACCTTTCTTCACGCCCCGGGACCGCGCCGGACCCGTTCCGGAACCGGTCAAACCGGTTTGGCCGGTTAGACCGCCCCGCGCCGCGATTCCGTGTCCGGATCCGTTGCGCGTCGACCGTTTCGTTGCCGATCAGGTCGAAGGCTTGTTCTCGTCGGCGAGCATTATAGGCCATGCCGCGCGCAAATACGCCAGCCCCGACCACAAAGTGAGCAACGCCGCCGCGGCGAGCAACCATTCGCCGATCGGAAAGATCGGCAGGCCGAAAAACGATTCCTGATACAACAGGCAGACCAGCGCGACCATCTGCACGATGGTCTTGATCTTGCCGATCGCGGCCACTTTGACCGCGGCGCGCTGGCCCAGTTCGGCCATCCATTCGCGCAGCGCCGACACGGCGATTTCGCGGCCGACGATGACCGCGGCCCACAACGTCATCCACACCGTCGGATGCTTCTGCACGATCAGCAGCAGCGCCACCGCCACCATCAGCTTGTCGGCGACCGGGTCGAGGAAGGCGCCGAAAGCCGAGTACTGGTTGTAGCGGCGCGCGATCCAACCGTCGAGCCAGTCGGTGATCGAGGCGAAGGCGAAGATCGACGCGGCAGCGAGGTTGACCCACGGGTAGTCGAGGAAGAACACCACCACCAGCACCGGGATCAGGACGATCCGCGCCAGGGTCAGCATGGTGGGTATGGTCAACTTCATCGCTCGCTCCGCTTGCCGTCGGGCGCCGCGTCGGCGGCGCCCCGTTGTTTCCTGCCCCGCCCCGCCGTCGCCGCGGCGGCCGGCTCGGCCGGCGCCTCCAGCCCGTGCAGGGCGGCGTAGATGCGCTCGGCCAGGGCCTCGTTGACGCCCTCCACCCGCGCGATCTCCTCGACCCCGGCGGCCTTGAGCCCGCCCAGTCCGCCGAAGTGCCGCAACAGATTAGCGCGCCGGCGCGGCCCGATGCCTGGGATGTCCTCCAGCCTACTGCTGTTGCGGGCCTTCTGCCGACGCCCGCGGTGGCCGGTGATGGCGAAACGGTGCGCCTCGTCGCGGACCTGCTGGACCAGTTGCAGGGCCGGCGACTCCGCGCCCGGACGCACCGTGCGCCCGTCCGGCAGCAGCAGTTCTTCGTCGCCGGGCCGGCGCGCCGGTCCCTTGGCCACGCCGACCAGGATCACGCCCTCCACGCCCAACTCGTCCAGCGCCGCGCGCGCCTGGGCCACCTGGCCGGCGCCGCCGTCGATCAGCAGGATGTCGGGCAGCACGCCGTCTTCCTCGACCGCGCGCCGGAACCGGCGCGAGATCGCCTGGTTCATCGCCGCGTAATCGTCGCCCTCGGTGATGCCGGCGATGTTGTAGCGGCGGTATTGGCCGCGCACCGGGCCCTCGGCGTCGAACACCACGCACGAGGCCACGGTCGCCTCGCCCATGGTGTGGCTGATGTCGAAGCACTCGATCCGGCCCGGCAGGGCCGGCATGCGCAGCAGCTCGCGCAGCGCTTCGGCGCGGGCCAGCTGGGCGGCGTGGCTGGTCAGCTCGGTGCCGAGCGAAAGCTCGGCGTTGCGCCGGGCCATGTCCAGGTAGCCGGCGCGCTCGCCGCGCACGTTGTGCCTGATCTGCACCCGCCGCTCGCCCGAGCTGGACAGCGCGTGCTCGAGCAGTTCGCGCTCGGGCAGGTCGCGGTCGAGCACGATCTCGCCCGGCGGCGGCTGCTCGGCGTAGTACTGGGACACGAACGCGGTCAGCACTTCCTCGGGGTTGTCGCTGCCGCGGGTCTGCGGGAAGAACGCGCGCGTGCCCAGGTTGCGGCCGTCGCGGAACGCCAGCAGCAGCACGCAGGCCGACACGCCCTGCATCGCCACCGCCAGCACGTCCAGGTCGGCGGCGCGGCCGTCGACGTACTGCCGCGCCTGCAGGCTGCGGATGCTGGCGATCAGGTCGCGCAGGCGCGCGGCGTCCTCGAAGTCCAGGCGCGCGCTGGCCGCTTCCATGTCGCGGCCGAGCTCGTCGGTGAGCTCGTCGCTGCGTCCTTCCAGGAACAGGCCCGAGCGGCGCACGCTCTCGGCGTAGTCGCGCGCCGGCACCAGGCCGACGCAGGGCGCGCTGCAGCGGCCGATCTGGTGCTGCAGGCAAGGCCGCGAGCGGTTGCGGAACACGCTGTCCTCGCAGCTGCGCAGGCGGAACAGCTTGTGCATCAGGTTGAGCGTGTCGCGCACCGCGCCGACGCTGGCGTAGGGGCCGAAATAGCGCCCGGGCACCGCGCGCGGCCCGCGGTGCATGGCGATGCGCGGCCAGGCCTCGTTGGTCATCAGCACGTAGGGGTAGCTCTTGTCGTCGCGCAGCAGCACGTTGTAGCGCGGCTTCAGCGACTTGATGAGCTGGTTCTCGAGGATCAGCGCCTCGGCCTCGGTGCGGGTGACGGTGACTTCCATCCGCGCCGTCTGCGCCAGCATCGACATGATCCGCGCCGACTTGGGCGTGGCGTTGAAATAGCTGGAGACGCGGTTTTTCAGCGCGCCGGCCTTGCCGACGTAGAGCACGCTCTCGTCGGCGCCGATCATCCGGTACACGCCCGGCGCGGTGCTGAGCTGCTTGACGAAGGCCTTGCCGTCGAACGGCGCGGGCGCGGCGGCCTGGCTCATGCGCGCCGCGCCCCCGCGGCGGGCGCGCGCAGCAGGGCGTCGTTCGGGAGCATGGCGGCGGAGAGCGTCACAGGCATCGGCGGCGGCAGGCGGCGGGCGGGAGTCCGAAGCGGGTTCAGGCGGGAACGGAGCATGAATTGGGTTGATTATGCGCGAGTGCAAGGGCCGCGACCGGGATGCGGCGCTGAACCTGTCGGGTAGGCGGCGCAGCGGACGGGACGGCCGTCGACCATCGACCATCGACCATCGACCATCGATCATCGAGCGTAGACCGGGCCCGGGGCGCGGGCATCCAGGGCGCCGGCACCTCGGGCGGCGGGCTCGGCTCGACCGCGCACGCCCGGTTGGGCGATGTGCGGATTCGCCCAATCCGCGTTGCGGAACCGGGCCGCGAGCGGCGCAGCTCTTTCCGGCCCGGCGGCGCTCAGCCCAGCCGCAGTTCCTGGCGCAGGCGCGCGATCGCGCCGTCGGCGGCGCGGTCGAGCAACTGGAACACGTGCTCGAACTGGTCCGGCCCGCCGGTGTAGGGATCGGGCACTTCGCTGCCCTCGCCCAGCCCGCACCAGTCCAGCAACAAGGCGCTCTGCGCGGTTGCATCGCGCGGCGCGCGGGCGCGCACGTCGCGCAGGTTGGCGCGGTCGGCGCACAGCAGCCAGTCGAAGCGGCGGTAGTCGGCGGCCTGGAGCTGGCGCGCGCGCAGGCCGGCGATGTCGATGCCGTGGCCGGCGGCGTTGGCGATCGAGCGCCGGTCGGGCGGATCGCCGATGTGCCAGTCGCCGGTGCCGGCCGAATCCAGCTCGACCCGGCCGGCGATCGAGGACGCGGCGATGCGCGCGCGCAGCACGCCCTCGGCCACCGGCGAGCGGCAGATGTTGCCCAGGCAGACCACCAGCAGGCGCATGCTCAGCCGCCCTCGCCTGCCGCGGCGCCGGCCGCCAGACGCGCCTCGGCGCGGGCCAGGTCCTCGGGGGTATCGACTCCGGGCGGGAACGGTTCCGGCGCGATCCCGACCGCGATCCGGTAGCCGGCTTCCAGCGCGCGCAGTTGTTCCAACGACTCGACCTGCTCCAACCGGCCCGGGCGCAGCTTGGCGAACTTGCGCAGGAAACCGGCGCGGTAGCCGTAGATGCCGATGTGGCGCAGCCATTCGCCGCCGCCGGGCATGCGGGTGCGGTCCTTGGCGAAGGCGTCGCGCGGCCACGGGATCGGCGCGCGGCTGAAGTACAGCGCGTCGCCGTTGCCGGCGCGCACCAGCTTGACCGCGTTCGGGTCGAGCAGGATCTCGACCTGGTCGATCGGCGTGGCCAGGGTCGACATCTCGGCGCCGCTGTCGCGCAGGGTCGCGGCGGTCGCGGCGATGCCGGCCGCCGGCGCGAAGGGTTCGTCGCCCTGCAGGTTGACCACCACCGTGTCGTCGCTCCAACCGGCCTGGTCGGCGCATTCGGCCAGGCGGTCGGTGCCGGAGGCGTGGTCGGGCGAGGTCATCGCCACCCGCACGCCCTGGCCGTCGAGGGCGCGGGCGATGCGCTCGTCGTCGGTGGCGATCCAGACCTCGCGCGCGCCGGCGGCGAGCGCGCGGCGGGCGACGTGCAGCACCAGCGGCTCGCCGCCGAGCAGGCGCAGCGGCTTGCCCGGCAGGCGCGAGGCGGCGTAACGGGCGGGGATGGCGACGACGAAGTCCTGGCTCATGTTCGGTTCCGGGGCGAAACGGTGCGGCCGCGGCGCGCAGGCGCGGGTTGCGGCGGATAGGACGCAGTCTAGCGGCGCCGGCGCGCCGTGGCGGCGTCCGCGCTCAGCGGCGGCGGTGCGCGGCCAGCTTGTCGATCAGGGCCACCCACAGCGCCTCCGGCAGTTCGGCCCGCACCGGCACGCTGTAGTGCTGCTCGGAGACGAACGCGTCGGCGCCGTCCAGGGCCAGCTTGACCGCGTCCTTCTCGGTCGTCAGCACCGGCAGCTTGCTGCCGAAATCGAAGTCCTCGGCGACGTAGCGATGATGGTCGGCGAAGGCGTGCGGAACCACCGCGATGCCGAACTCGCGCAGCATGGCGAAGTAGCGCTCAGGGTCGCCGATCCCGGCTACCGCGTGCACGCGCCGGCCGGCGAACGACGCCAGCGGCAGCGGCCGGCCGCCGAGCAGCGGCAGGGCCTGGTCGGCGATCAGCCGCATCGGCCATTCGCCGAAGCCGGCGCTCGCCGCCGGATCGCCGGCCGCGCCGGCCAGGTTGACCACGCGGAAGTCGCAGGCCGCCGCGCGCTCGGGCAGCTCGCGCAGCGGCCCGGCCGGCAACAGCTGGCCGTTGCCGTAGCGGCGGCGGCCGTCGATCACTTCGATCTCGATGTCGCGCGCCAGCCGGTAGTGCTGCAGGCCGTCGTCGCAGACCACCACGTCGCAGCCGGCCTCGGCCAGCGCGCGCGCGGCGGCGGCGCGGTCGCGGTCGACCCGCACCGGCGCGCCGGTGCGGCGCGCGATCAGCACCGGCTCGTCGCCGCCCAGGCGCGGATCGGTGTCGCGCTCGACCCAGCGCGCGGCCTTGGCCTCGTCGCGGCCGTAGCCGCGGCTGGCGATGCCCGGCTTCCAGCCTTCCTGTTGCAGGCGCTGGACCAGGGCGATGCTGAGCGGGGTCTTGCCGGCGCCGCCGGCGGTGATGTTGCCGACCACCACCACCGGCACGCCGGGGTGGCGGCGGCGCAGCAGGCCCCTGCGGTACAGGCCGCGGCGCAGGCCGGTCAGCGCGCCGTACAGGCCCGACAGCAGCCGCGCGGAGACCGGCACCGGCAGGTCGTCGTACCAGAACCCGGGCACCCCGGGGCGGCGCTCGGCGCCGCTCATTCGCCGTCCCGGAACTGCATGCGGTGCAGGTGCGCGTACAAGCCGCCCTGCGCCAGCAATTCGGCATGGCGGCCGCGTTCGACGATCCGGCCTTGGTCCAGCACCAGCACCTGGTCGGCATGTTCGATGGTCGACAGGCGGTGCGCGATCACCAGGGTGGTGCGATCCGGCATCAGCCGTTCCAGCGCGTCCTGGACCAGGCGCTCGGACTCGGTGTCCAGCGCCGCGGTGGCTTCGTCGAGGATCAGGATCGGCGCGTCCTTGAGCATCGCGCGGGCGATCGCCAGGCGCTGGCGCTGGCCGCCGGAGAGCTTGCCGCCCTTGGCGCCGATCGCGGTGTTCACGCCGTCGGGCAGTTTGTCGACGAATTCGGCGGCGTTGGCGCCGTGGATCGCCTGCGCCAGCGCGGCCGGGGCGGCGTCCTGCATTTCGCCGTAGGCGACGTTGGCGGCGATGGTGCCGTCGAACAGCATCACCTGCTGGCCGACCAGGGCGATCTGCCGGCGCAGGTCGGCGAGCCGGTACTCGGACAGCGGATGACCGTCGAGCAGGATCTGCCCGGCCTCGGGATCGTAGAAGCGCGGGATCAGCTTGATCAGGCTGGACTTGCCGCTGCCGGAACGGCCGACGATCGCGGTCACCGAGCCCGGCTTGGCGACGAAGCTGATGTCCGCCAGCGCCGGCTGGGCCTGGCCCGGATAACGCGCGGTGACGGCGCGGAATTCGATCAGGCCCTGGCTGCGGGCGAGCGCGCGCTCGCCCTGGTCCGGCTCCTCGGCCGCATCCAGCACCTCGAACAGGCGCTCGGCCGAAGCGACGCCGCGCTGGAGCATGTTCTGCACGTTGGTCAGCTGCCGCAGGGCCGGGATCATCGCCATCATCGACATCATCAGGGCGACGAAGCCGCCGGCGCTGAGGCGGCCGGCGGAGGCTTCGTAACCGGCGACCAGCAGCAGCAACGCCAGCCCGGTGGCGCCCATCAGCTGGACCATGGCCGAGGCGATGCTGCGGGTGGATTCGACCTTCAGGCTCAGCCGCAGGTAGTCGTTGGCGATCGCGCCGTAGCGCGCCAGCTCGGAGGTCTGCGCGCCATAGACCTTCACTTCCTGCTGATTGGACAGGGCCTGGTCGGCCGAGACCAGCAGTTGCGCCCCGCTCTCCTGGATCCGGTGGCTGATCCGGCGATAGCGGCGGCCGACCTTGTCCATGACCCAGGCCAGCGGCGGCGCCATCACCGCCACCGCGATCGTGACCTGCCAGTTGGTCCAGATCATCACCGCCAACAGGGCCAGTGCCTGCAGCGAGTTCTGCACCATCACCTTGAGCGCGTCGACCGCGGCCTGGGCGACCTGGTCGCTGTCCGAGCCCAGCCGCACCAGCATCGACGGCACCGGCTCGGTGTCGAAGCGCGAACCCGGCAGGCGCAGGTACTTGTCCAGCACCCGCACGCGCAGGTCGCGGGCCACGCCGCGGCCGGACTTGGCCATGTAGTAGTCGGTAAGGTACCCGGCCACGCCGCGCAGCACGAACACGCCGACGATCGCCGCCGGCAGCCACAAGGCCACCGCCATGTTCTTGGCGATGAAGGTCTCGTTGACGATCGGCTCCATCAGCTTGGTGAACGCCGCGCCGGCGCCGGCCTCGATCGCCATGCCCAGCGCCGCGATCCACAGCAGTCCGCGGTAGGGCCGCGAGAATTCCAGCAACCGGCGATACGTCTGCCAGGGCGAGGCGGTTGCCGTCACCGCGCGGCCCCCGGCGCCGGCTTGGCCGCGCTGGGTTGCGGCGGCGCGGTCGCGTTCATGATCCGGCGGAAGCCGAGCTGGCCGAGCGCGTCGTAGACGGTGACCACGGCTTGGTACGGGGTGCGCGCGTCGGCGCGCAGCATCACGGTGCGGTCGCGGTCGCTGCCGGCGACCTCGGCGATGGTGGTCTTGAGCGATTCCAGGTCGTCGCGCAGCACTTCGCGGTCGCCGACGAAGTAACGGCCTTCGGCGTTGACCAGCACGATCAGCGCCTTGCTGGCGTCGCCGGCCGGCTCGCCGGTGGCGCGCGGCAGCTCGAGCTTGAGCACCGAGCGCGCGTCGAAGGTCGCGGTGACGACGAAGAAGATGATCAGCACCAGGATCACGTCGATCAGCGGGACCAGGTTGATCTCAGGTTCGTCGTCGGCGCGGTGGTCGCGGATACGCATGCGGCGGCGCCTCAGCCGGCCTGGCCGCCGGCCAGGCGCACCGGCGGACGCGCTTCGTGCGCGCGCGCTTCGGCCGTGCCCGGGGTCAGCACGTCGACCAGGGCGATGGCCTCGTGCTCCATCGCGACGATGTACTCGGCGATGCGGCCGCGGAACCAGCGGTGGGCCATCAGCGCCGGGATCGCCACGATCATGCCGGCGGCGGTGCAGACCAGCGCCTTGCCGATGCCGCCGGCGAGTTGGTTGACATCGCCGATGCCGTGGTCGTTGATGACCAGGAACATCTGGATCATGCCGACCACGGTGCCGAACAGGCCCAACAGCGGGCCGGCCGCGGAAATCGTGCCGAGCGTGTTCAGATAACGCTCCATGCGGTGGACCAGATGGCGGCCGACGTCCTCGATCCGCTCGCGGATCTCCTCGCGCGGGCGATGGCGCACGTCCAGCGCGGCGGCGAGCAAGGCGCCCAGCGGCGCGGTCGCGCGCAGCGACTCGATATGCGCCGGGTCGAGCTTGCCGGAGGCCGCCCAGGCGCGTACTTCCTGGCCCAGATTCGGCGGCAGCACGGCGCGCCGGCGCAGGGTCCACAGGCGTTCGACGATGATCGCCAGCGCTACCGCCGACAACATCAACAACGGAATCATCGGCCAACCGCCGGCCTTGACCAGTTCCAGCACTCGCGAACCTCCGGCCCGTGGCCGACTTCAATCCGGGCGATAGGATAGCCCAGGGTCCGTGCGCCGGGTCGCATCCCACAGGCGCGGGTGTGTCTGGCGTCGCGTTTCCACGGCGATGCCGGCGGCGCCCAGCCGGACCCGCAGCGCGCCCTGCTCGGCGGTCAGCCAGGTGCGCGCGCCGGCCTCGCGCCAGCGCTGCAGCACCGGCTTGCGCGGATGGCCGAAGCGGTTGCCGTGGCCGGCCGAGACCAGCGCGTGGCGGGCGCCGGTGGCGGCGACGAAGGCCGGGTCGGAGGAACCGCCGCTGCCGTGGTGGGCGACCAGGACCACGTCGGCGCGCAGTCGCTCGTCGGGCGATTGCGCCGAGCGCCGGACCAGGTCGCGTTCGACCACTTCGCCGATGTCGCCGGTCAGCAGCACGCTGCCGTGGGCGCCGTCGATCCGCAGCACGCAGCTGGATTCGTTGCCCAGGTAGGGAAAGTCGGCCGGCGGGTGCAGGAAACGCAGGCGCACGCCGTCCCAGGCCCAGCTCTGCCCGGCCCGGCAGGCAACGCTGCGCAGCCCGCGCATCGCCTCCCCGGCCACCTCCGGCGGTGCGGTCAGCGGCGCGGCGAACTCGGCCAGCACCGCGCCCAGGCCGCCGGCGTGGTCGTTGTCGCCGTGGCTGGCGACGACCCGGTCCAGGCGGCGTACGCCGAGCGCGCGCAGGCTCGGCAGCACCGCGCGCTCGCCGGCGTCGTAGCCGTCATGCACCGCCGGGCCGGCGTCGTACAGCAGGCTGTGGCCGGCGGTGCGGACCAGCACCGACAGCCCCTGGCCGACGTCGATCGCGACCACTTCGACCTCGCCATGGCGCGGCAGTTGCCGGTCCGGCCATAACAACGGCAGCCACAGCAGCGCGGCCAGGGCCTTGCCCGGAGTGCCGCGCGGCAGCAGCAACCAGAACGCGCCGGCCAGGGCCAGCGGCAGGGCATACCAGCGCGGCTCCGGCAGCCACCACAGCGCCAGGCCGCTGTCGGCCAGGGCGGCGAACCAGGGCCAGCCGGGCTCGAAACAGGCCGCCGCAACCCGCCACAGCGGTGCGCCGGCGCCGGGGTGCAGGCACTCCAGAGCGGTGCCGAGCAAGGCCAGCGGCACCACCAGCAGGCTCCACCACGGCACCGCCAGCAGGTTGGCGACGGGGCCGGCCAGCGAAGCCTGGCCGAACAGCCAGGCCGCCACCGGCAACAGGCCCAGGCTGGCCACGCCCTGCGCGCCGAGGAAGCCGCCCAGACGCGCGCGCCAGCCGCTGGCCCCGCCTGTTGCCGGCAGGCACCACATCAGCCAGGCCACGCCGAGGAAACTGAGCCAGAACCCGGCCCCGAGCAGGGCCAGCGGATCGGCCAGGGCGAGCGCGAGCGCCGCCACCGCCAGGGCGTCGAAACCGCGCCAGCGCCGGCGCGACAGGCTCAGGCCGGCGACCACCGCGATCATCAGCCAGGTGCGCACGGTCGGCAGAGCGAAACCGACCGCGGCGGCGTAGCCGCCGGCGCCGAGCATCGCCGCCAGCGCCGCGGCGGTCGCCGCCGGCCAGCGCCGCCCCAGCCCCGGCCACAGCCACCACAAGGCTCGCGCCATCCAGGCCGCGGCGCCGGCGACCAGGCCGACATGGAAGCCGGAAATCGCGATCAGATGGGTCAGGCCGTTGGCGCGCAACACGCTCCAGTCGCGTTGCTCCAGGCCGCGGGTGTCGCCGAGCGCCAGCGCGCGCACGAAGCGCGCGCCGGGCGTGGGCACGGCAGCGGCGATGCGGTCGGACATGGCTTCGCGCCAGGCCTGCAGCCCTTGCGCTTCGCCCAGGCGCCGCGCCTGCTCGGGCTTGCGCAGATAGCCGGTGGCGGCGAGCCGGTCGATCAGCGCATAGCGCTCGGCGTCCGGCGCGCCCGGGTTGCGCAGCCCGCGCGGCGCGCGCAGGCGCGCCCGCAGCTGCCAGCGCTGGCCGGCGCGCAAGGCCGAACGCGGCTGCGGGTCCTGGTCGTACCACGACAGGCGCACCAGCCGGCCGCGCAGCGGCGCCGGTTGCGCGGCATCGTCGTCGACGCGGAAATCGAAGCGGGTGCGGCGCGGCTCGTGCAGCGGCAGCTCGACGATGCGGCCGCGCAGCGAGAGTTCGCGCTTCTCCCAGTCCGGCGGCAGTTGCAGGCTCAGCGCCCAGGCCGCATGCAAGCCGGCCCAGGCGAAACCGAATACGAACGCGGCCGGCGGGCGCCAGCGCGGCACCCGCCACCACAGCGCGGCGGCCAGGGCCGCCAGCAGCGCGGCGGCGATCCAGGGGCAAACGCGCGGCAGGGCCAGGCCGGCGCCGATGCCGGCCAACAATGCGATCGCTACGCGTTTTCCGAACGGCGGCGTCCTTGCCGCATCGAACATGGCTACACCTCGGCGGCGTCCAGTTGCCGCAGTTTGCCCTCGTGCAGTTCCAGCACGCGGTCCAGGCGCCGCGCCAGGCGGCGGTCGTGGGTCACCAGCACCAGGCTGGTGCCCTGGTCGCGGTTCAGCGCGAGCATCAGCTCGAACACCGTCGCCGCGGTCTTCTCGTCGAGATTGCCGGTCGGCTCGTCGCCGAGCACGCAGGCCGGCCGGTTGACCAGCGCGCGCGCGACCGCGGCGCGCTGGCGCTCGCCGCCGGACAGCTCGCCTGGCTTGTGGTCGAGGCGGTGGCCCAGGCCGACCGCTTCGAGCAGTTCGCGCGCGCGCTGCTTGGCTTGCGCGGTGGTGGCCGAGCGGCTGCGTCCGTCGAGCAGCACCGGCAGCATCACGTTCTCCAGCGCGGTGAACTCGGGCAGCAGGTGATGGAACTGGTAGACGAAGCCCAGCGCCTGGTTGCGCAGCAGGCCGCGGGCGCGGTCGGACAGCGCGCTCATGCGCTCGCCGGCGACGTAGACCTCGCCCGCGGTCGGCGTGTCGAGGCCGCCGAGCAGGTGCAGCAGGGTGCTCTTGCCGGCGCCGGACGCGCCTAGGATGGCCACGGTCTCGCCCTTGCGCACGCTCAGGTCTAGGTCGTGGAACACCGGCGTGCGCAACTTGCCTTCGGCATAGGTCATCGCCAGGCCCTGGCACTGCAGGACCACGTCGGCGCCGTTGGAATCGGAATGCATCGGCGCCTCACTCATAGCGCAAGGCCTCCGCCGGCGCGGTGCGCGCGGCGCGCCAGGCCGGGTAGATGGTGGCCAGGAAGGCCATCGCCAAAGCCACGCCGGCGATGATCACCACGTCGCTGGTCTGCAGGTCGGTCGGCAGGCCGGTGATGTAGTAGACGTCCTCCGGCAGCAGTTGCACCTTCAGCACGCGCTCGATCGCCTTGAGGATGTGCTCCAGGTTGAGGGTCAGGACGATGCCGCCGACCACGCCGAGCACGGTGCCGATGATGCCGATCAGGGTGCCCTGGACGACGAAGATCCGCATCACGCTCATCGGGGTCAGGCCGAGGGTGCGCTGGATGGCGATGTCGGCCTGCTTGTCGGTGACCAGCATGACCTGCGAGGAGACCAGGTTGAACGCGCCCATGGCGATGATCAGCGACAGCAGGATCGCCATTACCGTCTTTTCCATCTTCAGCGCGCGGAACATGTTGGCGTTGTCGCTGCTCCAGTCGCTGACCCGGTACGGGCCGCCCAGGCTCACCGCCAGGTCGCGCGCCACGTTCCAGGCCTGGTCCATGTCGTGCAGGCGCAGGCGCACCCCGGTCACGCCCTCGCCCATCCGCAGCACGCGCTGGACGTCGTGCATGTTGACCACCGCCAGGCCCTTGTCGAACTCGTTGTAGCCGGCCTCGAAGATGCCGCTGACGGTGAAGCGCTTGAGCTGCGGCATCGCCCCCATCGGCGTGCTGCGGCCGTCGGCGGTCATCACCACCACGCTGTCGCCGACCTGCGCGCCCATCCACAGCGCCAGTTCCTTGCCGAGCACGATGTTGAAGCTGCCCGGAGTGAGCGAGTCGAGCTTGCCCTCGACCATCTTGTCGGCCAGCACCGAGACCTTGCGCTCCTGGGACGGATCGACGCCGCGGATGATCGCCGGCTGCTGGCGGGTGGCGGACAACAGCGCTTCCTTCTCGATGTAAGGCGCGGCGCCGGCCACGCGCGGGTCGGCCTGGGCCTTGTCCACCGCCTGCCGCCACTCGGTCAAAGGCTCGCCGTAGGCGCTGACCGTGGCGTGCGCGGCCATCTGCAGCATGCGATCGCGGATCTCGCGCTGGAACCCGCTCATCACCGCCAGGGTGGTGATCAACGCAGTCACGCCGAGCGCGATGCCGGCGATCGAGGCCAGCGAGATGAAGGAAATGAAGCCGTTGCGGCGCTTGGCGCGCAGATAGCGCAGGCCGATGGCTACTGAGATGGGTTTGAACATCAGGGATTGGGTTCGGGATTCGGGTTGGTTCGAGGCGGGACTCGGGACTCGGGACTCGGGACTCGCAAGAGCGGGTTTCGCGGCAAGCTGTTTCACGAGTCCCGAGTCCCGAGTCCCGGCTCATGGTGCCATCGATCGCGCCTCGGGCGCAGGCGCTGAGACCGCGGCGGCCAGCCGCAGTTCACGCCGCTGCGCGGCCGCCAGGGTGTCGGGCCACCACAGCAGGCGGCCTCGGTGGCCGTCGGCATCGCGATACTCCAACCGCGCCAGCCAGCCGCGCCAATGCACCTGCCAGTGGCTCAGCGGGCGGCCGTCGAGCCAGGCGCGGCCGCCGCGCAGCAGCAGCCGGTGCGGCGGACGGCGCAGCTCTCGCCGGGCCGAATGCGCGGTCCAGGCCAGGGCCGCGGCCGCCAGCGGCCAAGCCAGCGGCGCCGGCAGTTCGCTGCCGAGGCAGGCCGCGGCGGCGGCCGGGCCCAAGGCGATCAGGCCGGCCGCGAGCAGGCGCGAGGGGCGCCACAGCAGGCCGTCTTGCTCCCGCCCGTCGCTCGCCGCCGATGCGGCCGGGCGTCGCGGTCCGAGGCCGATGGCGGCGCGGGTGTCCTGCGCCCTGCCCTGCTGAGCCGCCAGGCGCGTCGCCGGCGCGCCGCCCACGTCCGCCGCGCCGCGCTCAGGGCGGCAGCCTGCCGATCGATTCGACGAGTCGCTGCAGTTCGGCATCGCTGGAAGCCTCGTGGCCCATGAACCAGTGCCAGAGCTTATCGTCCTCGGTTTCCAGCAGCCGTAGGAAAACGCCGCGCTCGGCGTCGGAAGCTTGCCGCCACGCGCGGTCGAGATAACGGCCGAACAACTGGTCCAGTTCGCGCATGCCGCGCCGGCAGCGCCAGCGCAGGCGGCGCAGTTCCAGTTCGTCGCTTCGTTCGCGCTCGCTTGCGCCGGTCTCGTCGTTCATGAGCTCCTCGTTGCGTTCACGGCGTCGCCGGCGCGCTTTCCAGCGCGTCGCACAGGCCGCCGGGGTTGCGCTGGCAGTGCGCGGCGGCGTCCTTGGCCAGGGCCGGGTCGTTCTCGACCGCCAGGCGCGCCGCAGTGCGGAAATCCTCCTCCGACGCGCCGTCCGCCATGACATTGCCGAGCTTGTCTTCGATCGAGGTCTCGGCGAAGGCCCGATGCGCCCGGTACTGCGCTTCGCCGCCGCGCTCGCGGATGCAGTCCGGTACGCCGGGCGTGCCTAGCGCGGCGCGGATGCAGGCCAGTTCGGTGCGGCCGGCGTCGCTGCGGAAATAGGCCAGGCCCTGGGCCAGTTCGGCCGCGCTGCTCGCGGCCGCCAGGCGGCTGGCGGCGCCGTCTGCGAACGGCGCCATCGGCATCGCCGCGGTCCAGCGCCGGACCAGCTCGCGCTCGGCGTCGCTGCGCGAATCGTCCGGACCGCTCGGCCCTTGCCCGGCGGTGAGCTGCAGGATCTGCCGCATCAGCGCGGGATAGCCGATGGCCTCGAGCAGGCTGCGCGCGTCGGCGAGCCCGCTTTGCCCGGCAGCGCTATCGATGGCGGCGGTCTGGCCGGCGGGCGTTGCGGCCAGCGCCGACGACACCGTGGCTACGGCCAGCAGCGCGACAGCGTAGCGGTACATCGGCCGAAGGAGATGGCGGTGGGATGGGCGAGTCATGAGCGGAGCAATCCGATTGCGAGGTGAATCCACAACGCCCACAGCGCGACCGCGCCGGCGAAGTAGGCGGTGAAACGGTGCATGACCCGGTTGTAGCCGCAGTGGATCAGGCTGTGCAGCACGCGCAGGGCGACGAAGGCCCAGGCCAACGCCAGCGTCGCCGCGTCCGCCAGGCCGCTCAACGCCGCCACCGTCAGCGCCAGGTAGAACAGCACCGGCAGTTCGAACAGATTGCGGAAGTTGTCCGCCGCCGCGCTGTCGGTCAGTTTCGCTGCGGCCTGCGCGGAGGTCGCCACCGCCTGCGGATGGATGCGGTCGCGGCGCATCTGCCCGATCCGCACCACGTACAGGCGGATCCACACCGCGCAGGTCAGCGCGACCATCGCCAGTGCGGGCAGGAAGATCGCCTTCGACGGCATGCTCGACCCCGTTTGCGGCGCGCGGCCGCCGTTGCGGTGGGCGTAACGGCACGACGGCGCCACCGGGCGCCGTCGTGAGTCGGTGCTGGAGGGCCGCGGCGCCGCAACGACGGCGGCACGGCCGGCCGCGCATCAGACGCGGCGCGCCAGCATCAGCTTCTTGATCTCGCCGATCGCCCGCGCCGGGTTCAGACCCTTCGGGCAGGTGCGGGCGCAGTTCATGATCGTGTGGCAGCGGTACAGCTTGAACGGGTCTTCCAGATCGTCCAGGCGCGCGCCGGTGTCCTCGTCGCGCGAATCGACGATCCAGCGGTAGGCCTGCAGCAGGATCGCCGGGCCGAGGTAACGGTCGCCGTTCCACCAGTAGCTCGGGCAGCTGGTCGAGCAGCACGCGCACAGGATGCACTCGTACAGGCCGTCGAGCTTCTCGCGGTCGGCCGGCGACTGCAGCCGCTCGCGGTCCGACGGCGCCGGGCTCTGGGTGCGCAGCCAGGGCTTGATCGAGGCGTACTGGGCGTAGAAGTGGGTCAGGTCCGGCACCAGGTCCTTGACCACTTCCATGTGCGGCAGCGGGTAGATCGGCAGCTCGCCGTTGCCGCCGCAGTCGCTGATCGCCTTGGTGCAGGCCAGCGTGTTGGTGCCGTCGATGTTCATCGCGCACGAACCGCAGATGCCTTCGCGGCAGGACCGGCGGAAGGTCAGGGTCGGGTCGATCTCGTTCTTGATCTTGATCAGCGCGTCCAGAACCATCGGACCGCACGCGGCCAGGTCGACCTCGTAGGTGTCGACGCGCGGGTTCATGCCGTCGTCCGGGTTCCAGCGGTAGACCTTGAAGGTGCGCGGCTGCTTGGCGCCGGGAGACGCCCAGTGGCGGCCCTTCTGGATCTGCGAGTTCTTGGGTAGGGAAAATTCAGCCACGGTGCTCGCTCCGGATCAGTAGACGCGCTTGGCCGGCGGGATCGAAGCGACCTCGCCCGTCATCGGCTGCATGTGGACGGGACGGTAGTCGATCCGGGTCTCGCCCTTGTCGTCCACCCAGCACAGCGTGTGCTTCTGCCAGTTGACGTCGTCGCGTTCCGGGAAGTCCTCGTGCGCATGCGCGCCGCGCGACTCCTTGCGGTTCTCGGCCGAAACGATCGTGACCAGGGCCTGGTCGAGCAGGTTGGACAGCTCGAAGGTTTCGATCAGATCCGAATTCCACACCAGCGAACGGTCGGTGACCTTGACGTCGGCGAACGAAGCGTGGATCTCGCGCATCTTTGCTACGCCTTCGGCCAGGGTCTGGCTGGTGCGGAACACCGCCGCGTCGGCCTGCATGGTGCGCTGCATCTTGTCGCGGATCACCGCGGTCGGCGTGCCGCCGTTGGCGTTGCGCAGCTTGTCCAGGCGCGCCAGCGCGCTGTCGCAGGCATCGCCGGCGAGCGGCGCCTGCTTGCCGTTCGGGACGATGGTCTCGGCGCAGCGGTTGGCCACCGCGCGGCCGAACACGACCAGGTCGAGCAGCGAGTTCGAGCCCAGGCGGTTGGCGCCGTGCACCGACACGCAGGCGGCTTCGCCGATCGCGTACAGGCCCGGGACGACCGCGTCGGGGTTGCCGTCGCGCAGTTGCACCACTTCGCCGTGGTAGTTGGTCGGGATGCCGCCCATGTTGTAGTGCACGGTCGGCAGCACCGGGATCGGCTCCTTCTCGACGTCGACGCCGGCGAAGATGCGCGCCGATTCGGCGATGCCCGGCAGCTTCTTGTGGATGACGTCGGGGCCGAGGTGGGTCAGGTCGAGCAGGATGTGGTCCTTGTGCTCGCCGACGCCGCGGCCTTCGCGGATCTCGATGGTCATCGAACGGCTGACCATGTCGCGCGGCGCCAAGTCCTTCACGCTCGGCGCGTAGCGCTCCATGAAGCGCTCGCCGTTGCTGTTGCGCAGGATGCCGCCTTCGCCGCGCACGCCCTCGGTGATCAGGCAGCCGGCGCCGTAGATGCCGGTCGGGTGGAACTGGACGAATTCCATGTCCTGCATGCCCAGGCCGGCGCGCAGGGCCATGCCGCCGCCGTCGCCGGTGCAGGTATGGGCCGAGGTGGCGCTGAAGTAGGCGCGGCCGTAGCCGCCGGTGGCCAGGACGGTGCCCTGGGCCTTGAACAGGTGCAGGGTGCCCTCGGCCATGTCCAGGGCGAGCACGCCGCGGCAGACGCCGTGCTGGTCCATGATCAGGTCGAGCGCGAAGTACTCGATGAAGAACTGCGCGTCGTGCGCCAGCGACTGCTGGTACAGGGTGTGCAGGATCGCGTGGCCGGTGCGGTCGGCGGCGGCGCAGGTGCGCTGCGCCGGCGGGCCCTTGCCGAACTGGGTGGTCATGCCGCCGAACGGACGCTGGTAGATCTTGCCGTCGTCGGTGCGCGAGAACGGCACGCCGTAGTGCTCGAGTTCGATGATCGCCGGGATCGCCTCGCGGCACATGTACTCGATCGCGTCCTGGTCGCCGAGCCAGTCGGAGCCCTTGACGGTGTCGTAGAAGTGGTACTGCCAGTTGTCGTCGCCCATGTTGGCCAGCGCCGCGGCCACGCCGCCCTGCGCCGCCACGGTGTGCGAACGGGTCGGGAAGACCTTGGTGATGCAGGCGGTCTTCAGGCCCTTCTGGGCCAGGCCGAAGGTGGCGCGCAGGCCGGCGCCGCCGGCGCCGACCACGATCATGTCGAAGGTGTGTTCTTGGATCTTGTAGGCAGAGGCCACGGCTCAGGCTCCCAACGCGATGCGGATGATGGCGAGCACGCTGGCGAGGGCCGCGAGTACGCAAACGAAAACGACCGCGAGCTGCGATGCGATCGCCAGCCCCGGGGTATGGACGTAATCCTCGATGACCACCTGCAGGCCGAGCTTGGCGTGCCAGAACATCGCGATCAGGAACGCGCTCAGCAACACCGCGTTGCAGGGGTTGGCGACCGAGGCGCGCACCGCGGCGTAATCGGCGCCGATCCACGACACGATCAGGCCGACCACGTACAGCACCAGCGGGATCATCGCGATCGCGGTGACGCGCTGGACCACGAAGTGATGGGTGCCGTCCTTCGCCGAGCCCAGGCCGCGCGCGGTCTTGAGCGGGTTGCGCAGACGCTTGGAATCCTGAGTGCTCATGCGCCACCTCGCGACATCATGGCGGCGATCCAGACCAGGGCGGTCAGGACCAGGCTGCCGATCACACTGATCCAGCTGTTGCGGACGAAGGCTTCGATCTTGTAGGCGTAGCCGGCGTCCTGGACCAGATGGCGGATGCCGTTGATCAGGTGGTAGCACAGCGCCCAGGTCCAGCCGAACAGGACCAGGAAGCCGAGCGGCGAGCGCGCGCAGGCGACGAACTTGGCCCACGACTCCGGACCGCCGGCCAGGGCCAGCAGCGCCCAGGCGATCAGCAACGCGCCGATGGAAAGGATGACACCGGTGGCCCGGTGCAGGATCGAGGTCACCATCTGCACCTGCCAGCGGTAAACCTGCAGGTGGGGTGACAAGGGTCGTTCGCGGTTCGCCATGAGCGATGGCAATCTCGGCTGGGCGGCGGCGCCGCGTGGCGGGAAGCGTGGGAGCGCTATGTGGGGGTGTGCTTGAAAAGCGGGCTGTCGGATCTGCGTTCCAGCGGACTAGAAGTCGATGCAACGGCCGTTCTTTTCCCAGTCGCCGTAACGGGTCGGTTCGAGACCCTCGCGACCACCGTGCTCACGCGGAGCTCGCTCCGTCGGAGCGTCCTTGGCGGAAGGCGAGTGGCCTCCCGTGTCGGGCACGGGAGTCGCCGGGGTCTCGGACGTCGGGTCCGAACGTGCTTCCGGGGTGGTTTCGCCTATCATCACAGCGTTAAATATTAATTCCCGGCCCCCATGCCTGACAACCCGCAAGCCTTGCCCGGACAGGCCTTCGCCCTGCCCGGCCATACCGTAATCGCCCTGGAAGGCCGCGACGCCGCGGTCTTCGCCCAGGCGCAGTTCATGAACGACGTGAAGCCGCTCGGCGACGGCCAGTGGCAATGGAACGGCTGGCTGACGCCCAAGGGCCGGGTGATCGCGCTGTTCGCTTTGCTGCGTCTGTCCGATCAGCGGCTGCGCCTGGTCGTGCCCGACGCCGACGCCGCGGCGCTGGCCGAGCGGCTGCGTCGCTTCGTGTTCCGCAGCAAGGTCGCCATCGCGGTGCGCGAGGACCTGCACGCCGCCGGCCGCTGGGGCCGCCCCGCGCAGGCCCGGGACGCGGCCCTGGCCGGCGACGAGGACGCCGGGCTGGAACTGGACTACAGCGGCGACGGCGGAGCCCGCAGCCTGATCCTGGCGCCGGCGCCCGCCCCGGCCAACGCCGAGGCGGCGGCGCGCTGGGCCCTGGCCGACCTGGGCCACGGCCTGCCGCGGCTGGCCGCGGCCCAGGCCGAGCATTGGACGCCGCAGCAGCTGTCGCTGGAGCGCCTGCGCGCCTTCAGCGTCAAGAAGGGCTGCTATCCGGGCCAGGAAATCGTCGCCCGCACCCACTTCCTCGGCAAGGCCAAGCGTGGTCTGGTCCTGTTCGCCGCCGCCGCGCCGATCGCCGAGGGCGCCGAAGTGCGCGGCACCGAGTCGGTGCTGGGCACGGTCGCGGCCAGCGCCGGCAGCGGCGACACCCACCTGGCGCTGGCGGTGCTGCCCTTGGAGCGCGAGGCGCAGGCGCTGAGCATCGATGGCCAGGCGGTCAGCGAGCAGCCGCTGCTCGACGGCCTGGCGCGCTGAGCCGGGCCGCCTATCGCAGCCCCCCTGCAGGAGCGGGGCAAGCCGCGACCAGCGAAGCGACGTCCCCAGGCGCAGGCGCCGAAGCCCGGTGAATCGGGCTCGCGTGCCGGTTCACCCGATGGCGCAGCCCGCGCGTCGGGGCCTCGATTGGATCGGTTACCCCGCCTTGGTTTTTCCACGCGTCCCGGTCGTGGCTTACGACCGGAAGGAAATCCCTTGGGGCGCCGCGCCTGCGGCAACGGCGTCGCGCTGCGCGCGCCAGTGCGCGTGCCAGGCCTGGAACATCAGCACGTTCCACAGATGGGTATGCCAGCGCCGTTCGCCGGCCTGGAATTGCCGCCACAGCCCGTGCACCAGGTCGGCGTCGAGATAGCCTTCGCGGCGCAGCCGCGCCGGATCCAGCAATGCCTCGGCCCAGCCGCGCAGATCGCCGCGCAGCCATTGAGTGACCGGCGCGCCGAAGCCGCGTTTTTCCCGGTCGACCATCGCATCGGGCAGATAGCGCTTGAGCACCCGCTTGAGCAGGCGCTTGCTGCCGCCGTCGCGCTTGTAGGCCAGCGGCAGCGACCAGGCGAACTCGGCGACCCGCGTGTCCAGCAACGGCGCGCGCGCCTCCAGGCTCACCGCCATGCTGGCGCGGTCGACCTTGCACAGCAGATCGTCGGGCAGATACACCGCGTAATCGGCCAGCATCATCGCGTCGGCCGGCGTGCCCAGGCCGTCCAGCGGCTCGGCCCGGTCGTACAGAGTCGGCGGCAGCTTCGCGCCCGGCACCGCGGCCTGCGGAAAGCGCCAGCGCACGATCCGGTTGCGGTAGACGTCGCCGATGCCGCGCGCGCCCATCTCGGCCGCGAATGCGGCGAAGCCGCCGGCGCGCGAGGTCTCGCCATGCCCGCGCGCGCTCGCCGCCAGCCAGCGCCGCAACGGCGCCGGCACCTGCCCGAGCAGGCGCAGATTGCGCAGGGCGCGCTCGTAGCGGGTGTAGCCGAGGAACAACTCGTCGCCGCCGTCGCCGGACAAGGCCACGGTGACCTGGCTGCGCGCCAGCCGGCAGACCAGTGCGGTCGGCACCTGCGAGGCGTCGGCGAAGGGCTCGTCGAACATGGTCGGCAACTGCGGCACCACCGCCAGGGCATCGGCGCCGCTGACGTAGAGCTCGGTGTGGTCGCTACCCAGGTGGCGCGCGACTTCCAGCGCCAGCGGCGCCTCATCGTGGTGCGAGTCCTGGAAGCCGATGGTGAAGCTGCGCACCGGCTTGGCGCTGAGGGTCTGCATCAGCGAGGTGACCACCGACGAATCGGTGCCGCCGGACAGGAACACCCCGACCGGCACGTCGGCGACCATGCGCAGGCCGACCGCGTCGCGCAGCAGTTCGTCCAGTCGCTCCTCGGCGGCGTCGATGTCGCCGTCGAAGGGAGCGCGGATCGCCGCCGACATGCGCTCGCGCGCATCCCAGTAGCGGCGCTGGTCGCGGTGCGGGTCGTGCCCGGCCGCGCCGCGCGCTACCGTCTGCGCGTCCAGCCGCAGCAAAGCGCCCGGCATCAGCTTGTAGGTGTCCTGGTGGATCGCGTACGGCGACGGCACGTAGTCGTAGCGCAACAGCAGCGCCAGCGCGTCGCGGTCGACGCCGTTGTCGAAATTGGGATGGCGCCACAGCGCCTTGAGCTCGGAGCCGAACACCAGGGTGTCGCCGGCCCAGCCGTAGTACAGCGGTTTCTTGCCGACCCGGTCGCGGGCCAGCCACAGGGCGTGCCGCTCGCGGTCCCACAATGCGATCGCGAACATGCCGTTGCAGCGCGCCAGCGCCGCTTCCACGCCCCACTCCACCACCGCCGCCAGCAACACCTCGGTGTCGGAATGGCCGCGGAAGGCATGGCCGCGTTCGACCAGGGCCTCGCGCAGTTCGGCGAAGTTGTACACCTCGCCGTTGTAGGCGATCACGTAGCGTCCGTCGGCCGAGGCCATCGGCTGATGGCCCAGCGGCGACAGGTCGAGGATGCTCAGGCGCCGGTGCGCCAGGGCGACGCCGTGGGCGGGATCGGCCCAGACCCCGTCATCGTCGGGGCCGCGGTGGGCGAGCGCTTCGCCCATCGCCGCCGCCAGGCGCCGCAGCGCGTCTTCCGGCTGCCGCGCCGCTGCCTGCCACATGCCCGCCAGACCGCACATTCGATTCCCCCTACGTCGCTGCGGCCATTATGCCGCCGGCGCCGTGATCGCGTCCTGATGCGCCGATCCGGCGCGGCGGAAGGCCCGATCGCGGCGGCCGCGGCAACGGGCCGCGTTCGCGGCACGGCCGGGCGGCGATCGCCCGGACCGCGCCGCGGCGCCGGCTCAGACCAGCCGGTCGGCCGCGGCGACGATGTCCTCGTCGCCCGGAATGACCAGGAAGGCCGCGCCGGCCAGCGGGGTGTAGGTGTCGACGCCGACCACGCGCTGCATCGGCACGCCGCCCAGGCCGGCCTCGGCCAGCGCGGTGATCACGCCCTCGCCGACGCCGGCGCTGCGCCGGCCTTCGTCGACCACGACGATGCGCTTGGCGCCGCGCGCCTGCTCGGCGATGTAGGCGTCGTTGAGCGGCACCAGCCAGCGCAGGTCGACGACCTTGGTCTTCCAGCCGTGCTTGCCCTCGATCGCCCGCGCCGCGCGCAGGCTCATCGGCACGCCGTTGCCGTAGCTGAAGATCACCAGGTCCTCGCCCTCGCCGTAAGTGCGGCCCTCGCCCAGCGGCATGGCCTGGTCCGGCGCCGGGTAGGCGGTCAGCCATTGGCCGTCGCCGGCCTCGTACAGGTCCTTGGTCATGTACAGCGCGATCGGCTCCAGGAACACCGCGACCCGGCCGTCGACCTTGGCCAGCGCGGTCAGGGTGCGCAGCATGGTCGCCGCATCGTCGCCGCGCGACGGGCAGCCGACCACCAGACCGGGGATGTCGCGCAACGCGGCGATCGAGTTGTCGTTGTGGAAGTGGCCGCCGAAACCGCGCTGGTAGCCCAGCCCGGCGATGCGCACCACCATCGGGTTGCGGTACTGGTTGTTGCTGAAGAACTGCAGCGAAGCCGCTTCGCCGCGGATCTGGTCGCAGGCGTTGTGGAAATACGCCAGGTACTGGATTTCCGGGATCGGCAGCAGGCCGACGTTGGCGAAGCCCTGGGCCATGCCCAGGATCATGGTCTCGTCGAGCAGGGTGTTGAACACCCGGCGCGGGCCGAACGCCTTCTGCAGGCCCTTGGTGACGGTGTAGACGCCGCCCTTCTGCGCCACGTCTTCGCCGAACAGCAAGGTCTCGGGGTACTTGGCGAACAAGTCGTGCAGGGCGTTGTTGATCTGGATCGCCAGATGGCGCGGCGCCTGCGCTTCCGGCAGCTTGGCCTCGCCGCCGAACACCTCCAGGCGGCGGGCCTGGTAGTCGGCGCGCGCGGCCTCCGCGGCGACCGCCTCGGGCGAGTACGGCGCCAGCGGCGCGATCACCTCGTCGAGCCGATCGAGTTTGGGCCGGCGGTCGGCCTCTTCGGCCGCGGCGAAGCACTTGGCGCGGGTGGCCTCGTACAGGTCCAGCACGTCCTCGCGCGACATCAGCCCCGATTCCAGCGCGATCGCCGCCGAGCGCAACAGCGGGTCGCTGGCCTCGACCGCGCACAGCTCTTCGACCGAACGCCATTCGATCTCGAAGTCGGTGCCGGCGTGGCCCATGATCCGGGTCGTGCGCAGGTGCAGGAAGGTCGGCCGGCGGGTGCGGCGGCAATGCTCGACCGCGCGCTGCACGTCGCCGTAGCCGCCGGCCAGGTCGAGGCCGTCGGCGGCGAAGTAATCCAGGCCGTCCATGTTGCGGAAGCGGTTGCCGATCCAGCCGCCGGGGGTCTTGACCGAGATGCCGATGCCGTTGTCCTCGCACACGAACAGCACCGGCGCCGGCAGCTTCTGGTAGGCGGTCCAGGCGGCGGCGTTGAACGCGGTCTGGGCGGTGGCGTGGTTGGCCGAGGCGTCGCCGAAGGAGCAGATCGCGATGCTGTCGTCCGGGATCGGCAGCGCATGGCCGAGCCGGCGCGCGGTCTCGATCGCCACCGCCGTGCCCAGCGCCTTGGGCAGGTGCGAAGCGATGGTCGAGGTCTGCGGCAGCACCCACAGGGGCTTGCTGCCCCAGACCTTGTGCCGGCCGCCGGACGCCGGGTCGTCCTTGCTCGCCGCGAACGACAGCGCCGAGTCCATCACCGGGTCCATGCCCGGCAGCTTGCGGAAGCGTTCGGCCATGAAGCCGCCGCTGCGGTAGTGCAGGAAGGCCGGATCGGTGTGGCGCGCGAGCCGCGCGACCATCGCATTGCCTTCGTGGCCGCTGGAGCCGATGGTGTAGAAGACCTTGTTCTGCACCCGCAGCACCCGCGCCATCAGGTCCAGGTGGCGGCTGATCAGCTGCGACTCGAACAATTCGCGGAAGCCGCGCGCGTCCAGCGCGCTGCCGTCGAGCACGGCCTCGTCGGCGGCCGGGCGCGCATCGGCGCGGCCGTTCCAGCCGCGCACGAACTCGACGAAGTTGACGTCGCAGATTTCGGCCCGGTTGAGGCCTTTCATGCGCGCCGGGATCGGACTCGGCACCGGGTTGAAGTTCGGCACGCCCTGGAAGATCGGAGACTGCGGTTGCGCTGACATCGGAAACTCCGCCGCCCGCATGCGGGCCGGCTCAACGGTGAGGAATCGGGGGAGGAAGTCGGGTTCGGAAGCGGTTTCAGGCGGTCTGCGCGATCCGCTGCGCGGCCTGCTCGTCCGGTTCGGGCAAGGCGACGAAACCCTCGGTCGCGCGCACCCGCGCCAGCCAGGCGCGCAGCGCCGGGTAGCCGTCCAGGCCGATGCCGCCGTGGCCGGCGACGTCGGTGTAGGCGAACAAGGCGATGTCGGCGATGCCGTAGTCCGCGCCGCTGAACCAGTGGTGGGACTGCAGATGCCGCTCCATCACCGCCAAGGCGCGATGGCCGCGTTCGCGCAGCGCCGGCAGCTCGGCGCGGCGCGGCGAGTCCAGCGGGGTCCAGCCGGCGATGAAGCGCGCCACGGCGATGTACGGTTCGTGGCTGTATTGCTCGAAATTCATCCAGCTCAGGGCTTGCGCGCGCTGCCAGCGATCGGCCGGCAGGAAGCGGCTGCCGTCGGCCAAGTAGTACAGGATCGCGTTCGACTCGCTGAGCGTGCGCCCGTCGTCGAGCTCGATCACCGGCACCTTGCCGTTGGGATTGAGGGCGAGGAACTGCGCGGTACGGGTCTGGCCCTGGCTGCTGTCGACTTCGACCCAGCGATAAGGCTCGCCGAGTTGTTCCAGCAGCAGGCGCAGCTTGTGGCAGTTGCCCGAGGGCGAAAAGCCGTGGACGGTGATCATGCGGCCCGCCCCTGGCGGCGCGCGCGCCATTCCTCGCGGCTCTGGCCCCACACTTCGACTTCCATGTCGACCGGCGCCGGCAAGCGGTCCTGGCGCAGGTAACGCGAACCGAGCTTGCACGCCACGCCCTTGGAGGCGGCGTTGTCGGCGTCGATGGTGTGGATCACCTCGGTCCAGCCCAGGTGGTCGAAGGCCCAGTCGATCGCGGCGGTCGCGCCCTCGGTCCCGTAGCCCTTGCCGCCTTCGCTTTCGACGATGCCCCAGCCCACCTCGGTGCCCGGCCAGCCTTCCGGCTGCCAGGGGCCGAGCCGGCCGACCCAGCGCCCGGAGGCTTTTTCGTAGACCGAGAAGAAGCCGTAGCCGAGCGCGGCCCAGGAGCCGATCACCGACATCAGTCCGCGCCAGGCCACCGAGCGCGGCTGCGGCCCGCCGATGTAGCGCAGGTAGTCGCCGGCATCCATGAAGGCGGCCCAGTCGTCGAAATCGTCCAGGCGCGGCGGGCGCAGGATCAGGCGCGGGGTTTCCAGTTCGATGTCGGGAATCGTCATCACGGCTGGGGCTCTCCGATTGCGCATGCATCGCGATTGAAAGCCCCTCTCCCGCATCCGGGAGAGGGGTTGGGGTGAGGAGCCCGCGCCGCGGCGGCGCGCCCTCATCCGGCCCCCTGCCTCCGCAGGGGCAGGCTCTTCGGGCCACCTTCTCCCGCGAGCGGGAGCAGGGAATTCGCGGCTCCCGCACACGGCGGGAGCGAAACTCAGAACGCGTTGATGCCGGTCAGTTCGCGGCCGACGACCAGCTGGTGCACGGTCTCGGTGCCCTCGTAGGTGATCACCGATTCCAGGTTCAACGCGTGGCGGATCGCGGCGTGCTCGGTGGTGATGCCGGCGCCGCCGAGCAGGTCGCGGCATTCGCGGGCGATGTCGATCGCCATCCGGCAGTTGTTCCACTTCGCCAGCGACACCTGGGTCGGCTGCATGGTGCCGGCGTCCTTGAGCCGGCCGAGCTGCACCACCAGCAACTGGGCCAGGGTGATGCGGCGCGCCATCTCGGCCATCTTGATCTGCGCCGACTGGGTCGCCGCGACCGGACGGTCGAACAGGATGCGTTCCTTGGTGTAACCCAGCGCTTCGTCCAGGCAGGCGATGGCGGCGCCGATCGGGCCCCAGGTGATGCCGTAGCGGGCCTGGGTCAGGCAGCCCAGCGGGCCCTTGAGGCCCTTCACGTTGGGCAGGCGGTTGGCTTCCGGCACGCGCACGTTGTCGAAGAACAGCGACGAGGTCACCGACGCGCGCAGGCTCATCTTGTGCTTGATTTCCTGGGCGGCGAAACCGGGCATGCCCTTCTCGACCACGAAGCCCTGGATGCCGTCCTCGGTCTGCGCCCAGACGATGGCGATGTCGGCCAGGTTGCCGTTGGTGATCCACATCTTGGAGCCGTTGAGGATCCAGTCGCCGCCGTCGCGCTTGGCGTTGGTCTTCATGTTGGCCGGGTCGGAACCGCCGTGCGGCTCGGTCAGGCCGAAGCAGCCGATGATCTGGCCCTTGGCCATGCCCGGTAGCCAGCGCTGGCGCTGCTCTTCGGTGCCGTAGGCGTAGATCGGGTACATGCACAGCGAGGACTGCACGCTGACGAAGCTGCGGATGCCGCTGTCGCCGCGCTCCAGTTCCTGGCAGATCAGGCCGTAGCTGACCGCGTTGAGGCCGGCGCAGCCGTACTGCTCCGGCAGCGAGGAGCCGAGCAGGCCGAGCTCGGCGATCTCCGGCACCAGCTCCTTCGGGAAACGGCCCTGGTCGAAGGCATCGCCGATGATCGGAATGACGCGTTCGTCGGTGAAGCGGGCCACGGTGTCCTGTACGGCGCGCTCCTCTTCGCTGAGCAAGGAACGGACGTCGTAGAGATCGTAAGGATGCAGGGCCATGGCGTGCTCAGGAGACCTGTTTGGGCAGAAAGACGGCCATTGTAATGGCCGGCTGCGGCCCGGGTAAGGCCAAAAACCGCGGGACGCAGCGCTCTGCGCGCGATACGGGGAATTCTTGCGCGAGCCACGGCGATAGCGGGCGGGTTTATCGCCGGCGGCCGCGGTACGGCCGCCGATCCAATCCCGTCGCCGCACGCGCGCCCGGCCGCGGGGCCGCACGCAGCCTGCCCGGCCGCGCTTGCCGACGCGCCGCGCGCCCTGCCCGGCCGGCACGCGGCGGCGGCACAAAAAAACGGGGCCGGACAAGCCGGCCCCGTTTCGGGTGTCGCGCTACGACGCCGATCAGCCGCGGCTGGGCATCGCCGCCGAAGCGGTCTGGGTCACGACTTCGCCGTTGATCACCGGCAGGCGCTGGGTCGGACGCTCGTCCATGCGGATGGTCTGCTCCTGGCCCTGGTAACGGTAGGTCACGTCGTAGCCGACCACCTTGTCTTCGCTGCCCAGGGCGATGCGGCTGCCCGGCTTGCTCTCGGTACGCATGGTGCCGGTGGTGCCGTCCGGATTGCGGTAAGTGACGTTGTAAGCCACCACGCGCGAGGACTGCGAGGTATCCGACACGGTGCGGCACTGGCGCTCGGTGCGGTTCACCACCCGGCCGCCGACATGGTTGCGGTCGACCCGGTTGCCGATGAAGCCGCCGGCCACCGCGCCGGCCGCGGTCGCGGCCTTCTTGCCGTTGCCGCCGCCGACCTGGTTGCCGAGCAGGCCGCCGATGACCGCGCCGGCCACGGTGCCGCCGACGTTGCCGTCGCGCTCGGGCAGGCGCTCCTGCACGACCACGTCTTCGCAGACTTCGCGCGGGGTCGAGACGGTGTTGGTCTCGCGCACCGGATCGGTGCCGATCACGGTCGCGTACAGCTTTTCCTTCTGGTTGATCGGCGCGACCTTGACCACGTCGGCGTACTCGACCTGCGGGGTGGCGTCGATCGCGCCGCTGGCGGCGATGTCGCCGCCGGCGCCGTTGCCCGGCTGCAGCTGTTGGCCGGCCGGGGTCAGCGCGGCATCGGCGGTGGCCGGGCCGCGGAAGCTCTGGAAGGCTGCGACGGCGACGCCGCCGACCAGCAGCGACGCGATCGCGACAGCAATCATGTTCTTGTTCATATGGAGCCTCCAGCGGGGGACCTGAGTGCAGCGTGGTTGGATGCGGACCGCCGGGGCATGGCGGGCCGCGCGTTGTGTGTGTGCGCTAATTCCACCACCGGAAAGCTGAACCGGTGCCTATTGATTTTCGCCAGCCTGTCCCCGGCATGAACCCCGCCGCGCACGCGTGCTAGCGTGTTCGCGAACGCCGTCACATCCCACCGTTACCCCGACGAGTTGCCAGACGACCGCCATGACCAATCCGCTGCTCGCTCCCCTGATGGGCTTCCTCGGCCGCCTGAGTTACCCCCGGCTGTTCATGGTCGCCGCGACGCTGTTCGCGCTGGACGTGGTGGTGCCGGACTTCATCCCGTTCGCCGACGAGTTGCTGCTCGGCCTGGGCACCTTGCTGCTGGCCAACTGGAAGAAGCGCAAGAACCCGGCGCCGCCGCTGAAGCCGCCGGCGCCCGGCGCCCGCTGAACGTGGGCCTGACCGACAGCCATTGCCACCTCGACGCGGCCGAGTTCGACCGCGACCGGGCGCAGGTGGTCGCGCGCGCCGCCGCCGCCGGGGTGACCCGGCAAATCGTCCCGGCGGTCGACGCCGCCGGCTGGCCCAAGCTGCGCGAGGTCTGCGCGGCCGCGCCCGGCCTGTACCCGGTCTACGGCCTGCATCCGATGTACCTGGATGCGCACCGCCCCGAGCACCTGCGCGAACTGCGCGACTGGATCGAGCGCGAACGCCCTTGCGCGGTCGGCGAATGCGGCCTGGATTTCTTCGTCGACGGGCTCGATCCGGCCCGCCAGGCGCTGTACTTCGATGGCCAACTGGCCCTGGCGCGCGAGTACGACCTGCCGGTGATCGTGCACGCGCGGCACGCGGTGGAGGCGACGATCGCCGCGATCCGCCGCGTCGGCGGGCTGCGCGGCGTGATCCACAGCTACTCCGGCAGCGAGGAGCAGGCCGCGCAGTTGCACAAGCTCGGTTTCCTGCTCGGCTTCGGCGGCCCGCTGACCTACGACCGGGCCAAGCGCCTGCGCCGGATCGTCGCGAGCATGCCGCTGGAGCAGTTGCTGCTGGAAACCGATGCCCCCGACCAGCCCGACGCCGCGATTCGCGGCCAGCGCAACGAGCCGGCGCGGTTGGCGACGATCTGCGCCAGCGTCGCCGAGCTGCGCGGCGAGCCGCCGGAACGCATCGCCGCTGCGACCAGCGCCAATGCGGCGCGGTTGTTCGGCTTGAGCGAGGAGTGAGCGCAGAGAAGCGAGAAGTGAGCCGGCAATACCTCGGCTTGCTCGCTCCTCACTTCTCTGCGCTCACTCCTGTTTCCAGGCTCATTCCTGCTTCTTCAGCAGCAACTCCAGCGCCCGCCCCACCGCCGCGAACGCGAACGCCCCGGTGATGTGGGTGGCCGCGCCCAGGCCGGCGCCGCAATCGAGCTTGAGCGCGGCGTCGCCGTCGAGCTTGGGCCGCAGGCCGCAGACCGTGCCGTCCGGCTGCGGGTACTTGACGTTTTCCAGCGAGTAGATCGCCGACACGCCGAAGTAGCGGTCCGGGTTCTTGGGGAAATTGAACTCGCCGCGCAGCTTCTTGCGGATCAGCGCCAGCATCGCGTCGTGCTCGGTGCGCGACAGATCGCGCACCCGCACCAGGGTCGGGTCGGTGCGGCCGCCGGCCGAGCCGACCACGATCACCGGCCGCTTGCGCCGCCGGCACCAGGCGATCAGCTCGACCTTGCTGCGGAAGCTGTCGCAGGCGTCCAGTACCAAGTCGTAGCCGCGGTCGAGCAGTTGGTCGAGGTTGGCCGGGGTCAGGAAGCTCTGCACCGCGTCGACTTCGATCGCCGGATTGATCGCGCGGCAGCGCTCGGCCATGGCCTCGACCTTGGCCCGGCCGTACTGGCCGGCCAGCGCCGGCAATTGGCGATTGGTGTTGGACACGCACAGGTCGTCGGCGTCGATCAGGGTCAGGTGGCCGATGCCGGTGCGCGCCAGCGCCTCCACCGCCCAGGATCCGACCCCGCCCATGCCGACCACGGCGATCCGGCAGCGGCGAAAGCGCGCGACCGTGCCGCGGCCGTAAAGCCGGTCGACGCCGGCGAAGCGTTCCTGCCAGACGGTGTCGGCGGAGGGGTCGGAGAGAGCTGCGTTCATCCGCATAGTGTAGTCGCCGGCGTACCGCGGATCGGAGCCGGCGATGGAATGCTGCGGGCGGCCGCGCGCCCTCGTCGGGCCATGGCACGTACCGCCCGGGCGACCGGATCGATCTGGCCCCGCCCCGCCGCCGCCCCGCCCCGCCGCATCCCGCCCCACCCCGCCCCAAACCGGCCCGGCGCCGACCCCGGCCTCACGCGGTCGCATGCTATGTTCGCGGGCAATTGGACGGAGGCCAGGCAATGAGCAATACCCAGCCCACTGACGCAGCACCCAAGCGCAAAGGCAATGGTTCGAAATATCTGTTCCTGTTCCTGATCGGCCTGGTCGGCGGCGTGGTCGCCACGGTCATGGCGGTGCGCGCGCTCGACCAGCGCAAGGACCATTTCCCCGACAGCGTCATGCACGTGCAGCAGTGGCACCTGGGCCAGCTCAAGAGTCGGGTCGAGCAGAACCGCTGCGCCGCCACCGACACCCTGCCGCACGTGAAGGCGCTGCGGACGATGGCCGACGATCTCGAACCGGCCTTCCCCGACCTCAAGGACGACCAGCGCTTCGGCCAGCACGCCAGCAAGATGCGCGCGGCGCTCGACGGCGCGCTGGCCAGTCCGCCGCTCGGCTGCGCCGGGGTCAGCGCCGTGTCCGAACAGATCGGCGAAGCCTGCAAGGCCTGCCATCAGGATTTCCGCGGTTGAAAGGCGGCAACGAGTGGAGAGAAAACGGCAGCGGACAGGACACGGCTAAGGCTGCTTTCATTCCTCGCTCTCCACTCGTTGCTCTTCACTCGTCCCTAGCGCTCCCGTCGCCTTCCCCGACGCTAGCTGAACGCAGCGGCGCGCAGTGCCGGAACGGGCGGAAAAATTGAACACGTGTTCACGCAAGGCTGGCTAGCGTGGCAGGCGCGTGGCGATGCCCGCCACATGCCTCTAGCGCAGGAGCCTCGAATGAACACCAATCAATTCCGACTGTTGGGCCTTGCCGCGACGGCCACCCTGGCGCTCGCCGGCTGCGCGACCTCGCCGGGCTACAGCGGCGGCGGCTACAACAGCTATCCGCAGCCCTCGCAGCCGAGCTACAACCAGAGCAACTGCTACGACTGCGGCGTAGTCACCCGGATCGAGCAGATCAGCACCGCCAGCACCGCTCCGCGCGCTACCGGCGCCGTACTCGGCGGCCTGGTCGGCGCCGTCGCCGGCCGCGAGATCGCCGACGACCACACCGACAGCAAGGGCCGCAGGAATACCGCCACGGTAGCCGGCGCGGTGGCCGGCGCGGTGGCCGGCAACGCGATCCAGAACCGGGTCGGCGCGCCGAGCTACAACGTCTATGTGCGCATGAACGACGGCCGCACCGTGGTGATCACCCAGAAGGACATCGGCGGCATCCGCGAGAATACCTACGTCCGCGTCGCCAACGGCCGCGTGTACCTGCGCTGAGCGTATCTGCGTCGAGCCGCCGTCGCCGCCGCTCGCGCGGCGGCGACGGAACCAAGCAACGAAATCGCCAGGACAACAACGGCCCGCATCGCGGGCCGTTTTTTTGCGCGGTCCTTTCGTTGCGTTTTCGCCGCGCCGGCGCTGCGATCCGCGTTCCCGACCCGCGTCACGGTTGGGCGCGGAACTGGCGCACTTCTAGCGGTCTTCATGGGCGCCGCGTTGCGCTAGGGTCGTTTGCGTCCGCCCTGCGGATGCCAGCCAACGCAACTCAGCCAACGCAAGCTCAGGAGATAGTGGAATGAAACTTCGCTTCCTGCCCGTGGTGTCCGCCGGCGCCGTCCTCACCGGCGCCATCGCCGCCGCCGTCGCCGCGCCGGGCGCGGCCCAGAACAATCCGCTGCGCGTGGGCCTGGTCGCGGCGACCGGCGCCGCCGACGATTTCCTCGGTGCGGTCGAAGTCAGCATCACCAACACCGGCCGCAAGGCGGTGCGCCTGCCCAAGTGGCAGTTGCCTTCGGACGAATTCGACGCGCGCCTGTTCGACATCAGCTACGGCGGCAAGCCGGTCGCCTATGAGGGCGCCCTGGTCAAGCGCGGCCTGCCCGCTGCCGAAGACTTCGCGATCCTGCAGCCGGGCGAGACTTATCGCCGCACCATCGATCTGTCGGCCGGCTACGACCTGTCGCGCACCGGCCAGTACGTGGTCCGCTTCAATGCGCCGCTGCAGCACGCCTCGACCTCCGACCGCGCCATGCTGCGCCAGGGCAACGGCCTGGCGATGAGCGCGCAGAGCGTGCCGCTGAGCCTGTGGGTCGACGGCCTGGACCAACTCGGCGGCAGCAAGGTCGCCGCGGCGGCGAAGAAGCCGATCGGCCCGACCGCGGTGGTCAACGGCGTCAACTACGTCGGCTGCACCACTTCGCGCATCAGCGCCGCCGGCCAAGCGGTGGTGTCGGCGCGCAACTATTCCGAGAACGCCAAGGGCTATCTCGTCGGCGGCTCGTTCGGCCCGCGCTACACCAGCTGGTTCGGCGCCTACACCGACAGCCGCTACGCCACCGCGCGCCAGCACTTCGTTTCGATCGACCAGGCGATGGACCAGAACAGCGGCCAGATCACCATCAACTGCGGCTGCAGCAGCAGCGCCTACGCCTACGTGTACCCGAACCAGCCGTACCAGATCTATGTCTGCAACGCGTTCTGGAGCGCGCCGCAGACCGGCACCGATTCCAAGGCCGGCACCCTGATCCACGAGATGAGCCACTTCACCGTGGTCGCCGGCACCGACGATCACGCCTACGGCCAGGGCGCGGCGCAGAACCTGGCCAACACCAACCCCGCCGCGGCGCTGGACAACGCCGACAACCACGAGTATTTCGCCGAAAACACGCCGTTCCAGAACTGAGCCTGGGCCGCCGATGCCCGCGCATCGGCGGCGGCTCGAGAGCCGCGCATCGCTTCGTACGAAGTCGAAGATGCGAATCGGCGCACGGGGGATTTGCTTGGGCTGCAGGTAAAGCGAATCCCCCCTGCCCCCTCTGCGAAGGGGGGAGGCGGTAGTCGGTTGCGATGGGGGCCGGATCGAACGGCTTCGGGCGGACGGTGCAAGGCCGACTCCGCGTTCCAGATCGCAGCCCGCAGCACTCACGCCAGATTCCCCGGCTCCTAGCTGCTTGGCTACTGCCCTCCAGCCACCAAGCTACGACCCCGATTCCCCATTCCCGCCCCCGCAGCAACCCCACTGCCGCCGCCGGCGCGTTAGCCAACATCGAGCCCGGCGGCAGGACGCCGTAGCGATCGGCAGGGACGCGGGCGGCGCAGCGGAAGACGAGGCCGCTGCGCCGCGGTCGGGGTTCGACGCGGCCGGGACGGCCGCGCTGCGTGCGCAGGGCGGAACATCGGGAACGCACGCGACGGGCAAGGAAGCGCCGGCCCTGGCGGCCGGTCGGCGGGTCGGGGGCTCGCGCCCCCGGCTCGACCGAGTCGCTGCGGCCGCCTATGGGCCAGTCGCTCGCCGGCGACCCCCGGGGCAACGGGTTCAACGCAACGGATTCAAGCGGACGAGATTCGCGGACGGCCGAAGGCGGCGAGGACGACGCCAGCATCGACCCGCAGCCTAGCCGCTGCGGCGGAAAATCCCGCGCCGGGCTTGGATCGAGTCAAACGCGATGGCGGTCGGAGTTTGCGGCGCCGCTCCGATGACTGCGCGCACGCTTTGGACATTTCGTATGACCGGCGCGGCGGCAATTGGCGATTTTGTGACGATTATCGAACTTCCGCACAAGAAAAACCCGGCCGTAGCCGGGTCTTTCCGATGCGTTCGCGGCGCCGACAGCGCCGCGGCGGATCTCAGTACGGGGTCAGATCGGCTCGACCGCGTCGGCCTGCAGGCCCTTCTGGCCTTGGACGACGGTGAACGAGACCTTCTGGCCTTCCTTCAGGCTCTTGAAGCCCTGGGTCTGGATCGCGCGGAAATGCACGAATACGTCTTCGCCGTTTTCACGGCTGATAAAGCCAAAACCCTTGGCGTCGTTGAACCACTTGACGGTTCCGGTTTCTTTCGCGGACATCGCTACTCTCTCCTTGAAACGTGGTGTTGTTAACGCGACTGGCTCGCGTGCTGGTTGCAAGGAGGAAGCGAGGTGCAACGATGTAGCGGATCGACGGATCAACCGCATCGGGCCACGATTCACGGTGACCCTTGGCAAACGCAGCGCCCGCAACGTACCCCGACATCGGTGAAAATGCAAACCGGCCGGACACCCCGTCCGGACAGGGAATAAGCATGGATTTGCAGACACTTTATTACATATTGGCCGGCGTCCTGGTGGTGATCGGAATCGTCGGCACGGTACTCCCCGCCCTGCCCGGCTTGCCGCTGGTGTTCGGCGGCATGGTCCTGGCCGCCTGGGCCTCGGATTTCGAGAAAGTCGGCTGGGTCACCCTGGTCGTGCTCGGCCTGCTGACCGCGCTGTCCCTGGGGATCGACTTCCTGGCCACGGCGATGGGGGCCAAACGGGTCGGCGCCAGCAAGCTGGCCCTGATCGGCTCGGTGATCGGCACCTTCGCCGGCCTGGCCTTCGGCCTGATCGGGGTGTTCGTCGGTCCCTTCGTCGGCGCGCTGGTCGGCGAACTGATCCACACCCGCGAGTTGTCCAAGGCGACCCAGGTCGGGGTCGGCACCTGGGTCGGCATCGTCGTCGGCACCGTGCTCAAGTTCGGCCTGGCCTTCGCCATGGTCGGACTGTTCGCGCTGGCGTGGTTCTTCTGAACGGGCCTCGCCGCCCCGGGTTCATCTGACCCGACCGGCCGCGCCGACGCGGCCGGTTCACCTCTCGTTCGCACGCCGATGCAAGACTGCAGCGGTTTGCCGTCCGTCGACCTTATCGCCATGACCCCTGCCCTGCCCCGAACCCGCCTGCTGCCCTGCCTGCTGCTGACCGTCCTGCCCGCCGCGGCCGGCGCGCAGGAAATCAAGCCGCAGCCGGCCACGCCCGAAGCCTGTGTGGCGATCGCCAACGGCGCCGACCGGCTGGCCTGCTACGACACCGCCCTGGGCCGCGGCGCCGATGGCGTGCGCGCGGCCGATATCGCCGCCAAGGAGGCCAAGGCGATCCAGCGCAACCTGGAACTGGGCGACCAGATCGAAGCCGCGCCGACGCCGGGCCTGGCCGCACCGGCCCGGCGCAAGGCCGGCAGCAGCGACCTTTTCAGTCACGAAGAGGAGGCGCTGGACAGCGCGATCGCCAACGCCGGCAAGGGCGGCCTGCTCGACAGCCGCTGGGAACTGGCCAAGGACTCCAAGCTGGGCGTGTTCAACTTCCGCGCCTACAAGCCGGTGTACCTGCTGCCTGCGTTCTGGAGCAGCAAGCCCAACGTGCTGCCGCATTCGCCGAACCCGCGCAACACGGTGACCGATCCGCAGTCGCTGAAGGACGTCGAGGCCAAGTTCCAGGTCAGCTTCAAGACCAAGGCGGTGGAGAACCTGTTCGGCGACAACGGCGATATCTGGATGGGCTACACCCAGTCCTCGCGCTGGCAGGTCTACAACGGCGAGGACTCGCGCCCGTTCCGCGAGACCAACTACGAACCGGAAGTGATGCTGGTGTTCCGCAACAACTACCGCATCGGCGGCTGGAACGGGCGCATGGCCGGGATAGGCATCAACCACCAGTCCAACGGCCGCGCCGACCCGTTCTCGCGCAGTTGGAACCGGGTGATCGGCCAGGTCGGCTGGGACCGCGAGAATTGGGCGGTGATCGCGCGGCCGTGGTGGCGCCTGTCGGACGGCAACGACGACGACAATCCGGACATCGAGGATTACATCGGCCGCGGCGATCTCACCATCGTCCATACCCGCGGCGGCCATGAGTTCTCGCTGATGGCCCGGCATTCGCTGCGCGGCGGCGACCGTTCGCACGGCGCACTGCAGTTCGATTGGGGCTTCCCGATCCACAACCAGCTGCGCGGCCACCTGCAGATCTTCGACGGTTACGGCGAGAGCCTGATCGACTACAACCACCGCGCGACCTACGTCGGCCTGGGCATCTCCTTGCTGGAGTGGTACTGAGCCGCCGTTTTTTGTAGGAGCGGCGTGAGCCGCCGATAACGAAACGCCCGGCGCGCAGCCGGTTTTTGTAGGAGCGGCGTGAGCCGCGACCGCCGAAGCGGTGTACGCAAGCGCCGCCCACGAAGCCGGGCATCCGGATGCATGCTTCGCCTCGCCGCAGGGTTTCGGGTCGAACCGTGGTATTCCACCGCTTCGGTCGTCGCGGCTCACGCCGCTCCTGCAGGGGCGGGCGGCGCCGCCGATAACGAAACGCCCGGCGCGAGGCCGGGCGTTTTCGCAAGCGGGTACGGCGGCCGGTCGACCTATTCGACCACCACCGGAATCTTGCCGAGCATTCCAGCCGAAATCCGCGCCTGCCATTCCTTCGGGCCGGTCTTGTGCACCGATTCGCCGGCGCTGTCGACCGCCACCGTCACCGGCATGTCCTGCACGGTGAATTCGTAGATCGCCTCCATGCCCAGGTCGGCGAAACCGACCACGCGCGAGGCCTTGATCGCCTTCGACACCAGGTAAGCCGCGCCGCCGACCGCCATCAGATAGACCGACTTGTGCTTCTGGATCGCCTCGATCGCGGCCGGGCCGCGCTCGGCCTTGCCGACCATGCCGAGCAGGCCGGTCTGCGCCAGCACCTGTTCGGTGAACTTGTCCATGCGCGTGGCCGTGGTCGGGCCGGCCGGGCCGACCACTTCGTCGCGCACCGGATCGACCGGGCCGACGTAGTAGATGAAGCGGCCCTTGAAATCGACCGGCAGCGGCTCGCCCTTGTTGAGCATGTCGACCATGCGCTTGTGCGCGGCGTCGCGGCCGGTCAGCAGCTTGCCGTTGAGCAGCAGCACTTCGCCGGGCTTCCAGCTGGCGACATCCTCGGCGGTGACGGTGTCGAGATCGACCCGGCGGCCCTTGGACGAGTCGTAGGTCAGCTTCGGCCAATCCTCCAGCGACGGCGGGTCGAGCATGACCGGGCCGCTGCCGTCGAGGGTGAAGTGGGCGTGGCGGGTCGCGGCGCAGTTCGGGATCATCGCCACCGGCAGGTTGGCGGCGTGGGTCGGGTAGTCCTTGACCTTGATGTCGAGCACCGTGGTCAGGCCGCCCAGGCCCTGCGCGCCGATGCCGAGCGCGTTGACCTTCTCGTACAGCTCCAGACGCAGCTCTTCGGCGCGGTTGCTGGCGCCGCGCGCCTGCAGTTCGGTGATGTCGATCGGCTCCATCAGCGCTTCCTTGGCCAGCAGCATCGCTTTCTCGGCGGTGCCGCCGATGCCGATGCCGAGCATGCCCGGCGGGCACCAGCCTGCGCCCATGGTCGGCACGGTCTTGAGCACCCAGTCGACGATCGAGTCGGACGGGTTGAGCATGGCGAACTTGGACTTGGCCTCCGAGCCGCCGCCCTTGGCGGCGACGATCACGTCGACCGTGTTGCCCGGCACGACCTTGACGTTGACCACCGCCGGGGTGTTGTCGCGGGTGTTCTGGCGCTTGCCGGCCGGATCGGCCAGCACGCTGGCGCGCAGCTTGTTGTCGGGGTGGCTGTAGGCGCGACGCACGCCTTCGTTGACCATGTCCTCCACGCCCATGGTCGCACCGTCCCAGCGCACGTCCATGCCGATCTCCAGGAAAACGGTGACGATGCCGGTGTCCTGGCAGATCGGCCGATGGCCTTCGGCGCACATGCGCGAATTGATCAGGATCTGCGCGATCGCGTCCTTGGCCGCGGGCGACTCCTCGCGCTCGTAGGCGGCGGCGAGGTTCTTGATGTAGTCGACCGGATGGTAGTAGCTGATGTACTGCAGAGCGTCGGCGACGGACTGGATCAGGTCGTCCTGGCGGACGACGACCGGGCCCGAGGCGGCGGAAACGGCGGAAGACGAAGAAGCGGTCACGGCGGGCGTAAGGCTGGCGGTGGGGCGATTATTCTACCTGTCCCGGCCGGTCCGGGCCCGCGGCCGCGCGCAGCGGCCCCGGTTCGGCCAATGGCCCACCCGCCCAGGCCGATCGCCCATGACTGCGTCCTCCGCGCCACCTGCAACCCCGTTCAATCCCGTACTGCCGTCCCTGGGCGTGCTGGTCAGCCTGCTGTGCGGGCTGTTTCCCGTGTTCGCCGCACCGCATTTCGCCCCGGTCTACGCCGCCTTCGGCGCCGATCTGCCCTGGCCGACCCGGCTGCTGCTGGATTACCCCTGGGCCCTGTGCCTGCTGCCGCTGTCGACCGTCGCGGTCTGGGGCTTGAGCCCGGTGCGGCGGCGCGATCCGATCGCCTGCCTGTTCGGCATCGGCGCCGGGCTCGCCGGGCTGGCGGCGGCGCTGGTCGCGCTGTATCTGCCGATCTACCGACTCGGTGCGCCCCTGTGAGCCGTGGCCGCGGCGCGACGGCCCGCCCCCTCGCGGAGGCGGGCCGCGGTGCGGCTTACTGCGGGCAGGCGTCGAGCACGCAGGAGCGCCAGAACACGTCGCACATCGACGGGCTGCCGCCGCCGTCCAGGCAGGGCTGACGGACTTCCTGGTCGCAATACACGCCGCCGGCGCAGACGATGATGTCGCGCGAGGACGCGGTGGCGCCGAAGGCGAAACCGAACGCGGCCACGGCCACGGCGAACAGCTTGATCTTCATTCGAACTCTCCTCTCGGATGGTGGATCTTTCGGTGATGGAGCGAGGCTGGAGCAGCCTGTCCGGCCGGGCCGGACCCGAGCTGCGCCGCGCGCGGGCTGCGCACGCGTGGCGCAAGAGCGAATGCGGACTAGCCGGCGAGGCGGGCGACGAACGCGGTCGGACGGTATCGGCCGGCCGCGCCGCAAGGCATCGGACGCGATCGGTGCGGTCGAATCGGCATGCGGACACTCCCTGTCGTGATGGCGTTGGCGGAACGGGCGGACCGAGCGGGCCGGCGGACGATGCCGGTTCGCTCGCGCAGCTTCGCGGGCGCCGATCCCTTCGGCGTTCCCCCACGGCGCCCTCTCGGCGCGCCGGGCCACGTTAGCGGCTGCGTCTGGGCAAAGGTAGCCGCAGTGCAGCACACCGGCGCCGCGCGGCGTGCGCCCGCTCACTGTTCGCCGCGCCGGCCGCGTTCGCTGCGCGGGCACACGCGAGCGTGCGCGGTTAGCGGCACAATCGCGGCATGAGCTCAGCCGACAGCGAATCCCGCGTCCCGCCCCGCGCCGGCGACGGCAAACCCAGCCTGCGCGAACGCTTCGACGCCTTGCGCAACCTGCCGCCGTTCCTGCGCCAGATCTGGAGCACCAGTCCGGGCCTGACCTTGATGACCTTGGGCCTGCGCCTGGTCCGCGCGCTGTTGCCGGTCGCCACCCTCTATGTCGGCAAGCTGATCATCGACGAGGCGGTGCGCCTGGTCGCGACCGGCCCCGACGTGGACTCGCTGGCCGCGGCCTGGCGCAGCGGCCAGTTGGACACCCTGCTCGCCCTGCTGGCGCTGGAGTTCGCCCTGGCGGTCGGCTCCGACCTGCTCGGCCGTCTGGTCAGCTACGGCGATGCGCTGCTGTCGGAGCTGTTCACCAACGCCACCAGCGTGCGCCTGATGGAGCACGCCGCGACCCTGGACCTGGAGGATTTCGAAGACCCGGAACTGCAGGACAAGCTCGACCGCGCCCGCCGCCAGACCATGGGCCGGATGAACCTGATGAGCCAGCTGTTCGGCCAGGCGCAGGACAGCATCACCGTGGTCGCCTTCGCGTTCGGCCTGCTGGTCTATGCGCCGTGGCTGATCGCCCTGCTCGCCGTGGCCCTGGTGCCGGCGTTCGTCGGCGAGGCGCATTTCAACGCGCTGAGCTATTCGCTCAACTACGCCTGGACCCCGGAGCGACGCCAGCTCGAATACGTGCGCCAGATGGGCGCCAGCGTCGAGACGGCGAAGGAAGTGAAGATCTTCAACCTGCACCGGTTCCTGATCGCGCGCTATCGCGAGCTGGCGGAGAAGTTCTACCGCGCCAGCCGCGCCCTGGCCCGCCGGCGCGCGTTCTGGGGCACCCTGCTGGCCGCGCTGGGCACGCTGGGCTACTACGTCGCTTACGGCTACATCGCCTGGCGCACGGTGCGCGGCGACTTCAGCATCGGCGACCTGACCTTCCTCGCCGGCAGCTTCCTGCGCCTGCGCCAGTTGCTCGAAGGCCTGCTGGTCGGTTTCTCCCAGGTCGCCGGCCAGGCCCTGTACCTGGACGATCTGTTTTCGTTCTTCCGGATCCGTCCCGAGATCGTCTCGCCGCCGCTGCCGCGGCCGGTGCCGCGGCCGATCCGGCGCGGCTTCGCGTTCGAGAACGTCGGCTTCCGCTATCCCGACGCCGAGCGCTGGGCGCTGCGCGGGCTGGACTTCGAGCTGAGGGCCGGCGAGGTGCTGGCCCTGGTCGGCGAGAACGGCGCCGGCAAGACCACCCTGGTCAAGCTGCTGGCGCGGCTGTACGACCCCGACGAAGGCCGCATCCTGCTCGACGGCCGCGACCTGCGCGAGTACGACCTGGACGAACTGCGCGCCAATGTCGGCGTGGTGTTCCAGGATTTCGTCCGCTACCACCTGACCGCCGGCGAGAACATCGGCGTCGGCCAGATCGACGCCATGCACGACCAAGGCAGGATCCGCGACGCGGCGCGGCGCGCGCTGGCCGACGAGGTCATCGAATCGCTGCCGCGCGGCTACGACCAGCTGATCGGACGCCGCTTCAAGACCGGGGTGGACCTGTCCGGCGGGCAATGGCAGAAGATCGCGATCGCCCGCGCCTACATGCGCGACGCCCAGGTCATGATCCTGGACGAGCCGACCGCGGCACTGGACGCGCGCGCCGAATTCGAGGTATTCCAACGCTTCAAGGAGCTGTCGGCGCAACGCACCGCGGTACTGATCTCGCACCGTTTCTCCAGCGTGCGCATGGCCGACCGGATCCTGGTGCTGGCCGAAGGCCGCCTGGAGGCCAGCGGCACCCACGCCGAGTTGCTCGCCCAAGGCGGACGTTACGCCGAATTGTTCGAACTGCAGGCGGCCGGCTATCGCTGAGCCCTCGCAGCGCCGACGCCCCGCTCGACGGCAAGGATGCCCCCCCCCCTTCTCTGGAACCCTCGATCCGATGAAAACCGGGAGCCCCGCATGACCGCCGTCCGACCCGCACCGATGTTCCGCCGCGCCGCCCTCGCCTTGGGCCTGATCGCCGCCCTGGCCGCCTGCCAGCGCGGCCAGGACGCGGTCGCGGCGACCGCACAGCCGGCGCCGAAGCAGCAGGCCGCGCACCGCGTCGGCAGCGAACGCGGGCCGGTGCAGGTCACCGAAGTCGCCTCCGGCCTGGAGCACCCCTGGGCGGTGGCGTTGCTGCCCGACGGCGGCTTCCTGGTCACCGAACGCGCCGGCCGCCTGCGCCGGGTCGGGCCCGACGGCGCGATCTCCGCGCCGATCGGCGGCGTGCCGGCGGTGTGGGCGCAGGGCCAGGGCGGCCTGCTCGACGTGATCCTGGCGCCGGACTTCGCGTCCAGCCGGCGCATCTACCTCAGCTATGCCGAACCCGGCCCGGACGGCAGCGCCGGCACCGCGGTGGCCTCCGCGGTGCTCGGCGAGGCCATGCTGAGCGAGGTCAAGACGATCTACCGCCAGCAGCCCAAGCTGGAGGGGCCGAACCACTTCGGCTCGCGCCTGGCCTTCGACCGCCAGGGCCATCTGTTCGTCAGCCAGGGCGAACGCCAGCAGCGCATGGCCGCGCAGGAGCTCGACAAGCTGCAGGGCAAGCTGGTGCGGCTCAACGCCGACGGCAGCGTACCCGCAGACAACCCCTTCGTCGGCCGCGACGGCGCGCGCCCGGAGATCTGGAGCTACGGCCACCGCAACATGCAGTCGCTGGCGCTCGATCCGCGCACCGGCACCCTGTGGGAGGCCGAGCACGGCCCGCGCGGCGGCGACGAAATCAATCGGCCGCAGGCCGGCAAGAATTACGGCTGGCCGATCGTCACCCACGGCATCGACTACAGCGGCCTGAAGATTTCCGAGGCGCAGGGCAAGGAAAAACCGGGCATGGAATCGCCCTACCACGTGTGGGAAAAATCGCCGGCCTTGTCGGGCATGGCCTTCTACGTCAACCAGCCGCAGTCGGCGTGGAACGACAGCCTGTTCCTGGGCGCGCTGGCCGACGGCAGCCTGATCCGGCTGAGCCTGGACGGCGACAAGATCGTCGCCGAGGAACGGCTGCTGAAAGAGCTGGACTGGCGCATCCGCGACGTGCGCGTCTCGGCCGACGGCAAAGTGTTCGTGCTGACCGACGAAAGCGACGGCAAGCTGCTGCGGCTGGATCCGCCGGCGAAGTGAGCGGCGCCGCCCGGCCGTCGTAGGAGCGGCGTGAGCCGCGACAACCGCAGCGGTGTACGCGAGCGCAACGGCCGAAGCCGGACAGACTCAGGTCGTCGCCATCGTCGGCGACGACCTAACCCCACGGCTTCGGCTGCAAACGTGGTATTCCACCGCTGCGACTGTCGCGGCTTACGCCGCTCCTACAAGGTTGCGGGCGCTGGGACGAGGGCCGCGCCGCCGCATCAGCCCTTCTGCTTGGCCCGCGCGAAAGCGTCGGCCAGGGCGCCGCCCAGCGGCGCCGCGGCGGCCTTGCCCGGCGGCGAGAACGAACCGCCGCGCGCGTGCGGCTCGCGTCGGCCGCCGCGGTCGTGGCCGCGGCCGGCGTTGCGGTCCGGGCGCTCGCTGCGCTCGCCCGGCGCGCGCGGCGCCGCCGGCAGCGGGTCGTCGAGGCGCCGGGTCAGGGCGATGCGCTTGCGCGCGATGTCGACCTCCAGCACCCGCACCTTGACCACGTCGCCGGCCTTGACCACTTCGCGCGGATCCTTGACGTACTTGTCCGACAACGCCGAGATGTGGATCAGCCCGTCCTGGTGCACGCCGATGTCGACGAAGGCGCCGAACGCGGCGACGTTGCTGATCACCCCTTCCAGGATCATCCCGACCTGCAGGTCCTTGAGCTCTTCCACGCCGTCGGCGAACTTGGCCGCCTTGAACTCCGGGCGAGGGTCGCGGCCGGGCTTTTCCATTTCCTTGAGGATGTCGCGCACCGTCGGCACGCCGAACTTCTCGTCGGTGTACTGCTCCGGCTTGAGGCTGCGCACGAACTGCGGATCGGCGAGCAACTGCTTCACCTCGCGGCCGCATTGCTTGACGATGCGCTCGACCACCGGATAGGCCTCCGGGTGCACCGCCGAGGCGTCCAGCGGCTCCTCGCCGTCGACGATGCGCAGGAAGCCGGCGCATTGTTCGAAGGTCTTCTCGCCCAGGCGCGGCACCTTGAGCAGCGACTTGCGCGACTTGAACGGGCCGTTCTCGTCGCGGTGGCGGACGATGTTCTCGGCCACCGTCGACGACAGGCCGGACACCCGAGCCAGCAGCGCCGCCGAGGCGGTGTTGACGTACACGCCGACCGCGTTAACGCAATCCTCGACCCGCGCGTCCAGCGCGCGCGCCAGGCGGTACTGGTCGACGTCGTGCTGGTACTGGCCGACGCCGATCGCCTTGGGCTCGATCTTGACCAGTTCGGCCAGCGGATCCTGCAGGCGCCGGGCGATCGACACCGCGCCGCGCAGGCTGACGTCGAGGCCCGGGAACTCCTTGGCGGCGAATTCGGACGCCGAGTACACCGAGGCGCCGGCCTCGCTGACCACGACCTTGCTCAGCTTGAGTTCGGGCGCGAGCTTGATCAGCTCGCCGGCGAGCTTGTCGGTCTCGCGCGAGGCGGTGCCGTTGCCGATCGCGATCAGTTCGACCTGGTGCTTGGCGCACAGCGCGCGCAGCGCGTGCAGCGACTGGTCCCACTGCCGGCGCGGCTCGTGCGGGTAGATGGTGTCGGTGGCGACCAGCTTGCCGGTGGCGTCGACCACCGCGACCTTGACCCCGGTGCGCAGGCCGGGGTCCAGGCCCAGGGTCGCGCGCGGGCCGGCCGGCGCTGCCAGCAACAGGTCCTTGAGGTTGTCGCCGAATACCTCGATCGCCTCGGCCTCGGCTTTCTCGCGCGCCTGGCCGAACAGGTCCAGCAGCAGGTGCAGGTGCAGCTTGGCGCGCCAGGTCAGGCGGCAGCAGTCGAGCAGCCAGCGATCGGCCGGGCGGCCCTGGTCGCGGATGCCGGCGTTGAGCGCGACCCGCGCCTCGCCCTGCTGGTGCCCGGCCTCGGCGTCGTTGCCCGGGTCAAGGTCGAGGAACAGGATCTCCTCGCGGCGGGCGCGGAACAGCGCCAGCAGCCGGTGCGAGGGAATCTTGGCCAGCGGTTCGGCATGGTCGAAGTAGTCGCGGTACTTGGCGCCTTCGTTCTCCTTGCCCTCGGCGACGCGGGCGCGGATCACCCCGACCTCGCTCAGCCAGGTGCGCAGTTCGCCGACCAGCCTGGCGTCCTCGCCCCAACGCTCCATCAGGATCGCGCGCGCGCCGTCCAGCGCCGCCTTGACGTCGGCGACCTGCTTTTCCTGGCTGACGAAACCGGCGGCGAACTCCTCCGGCTTGAGCATGGGATCGGCCAGCAGCGCGTCGGCCAGCGGTTCCAGCCCGGCCTCGCGGGCGATCTGGGCCTTGGTCCGGCGCTTGGGCTTGTACGGCAGGTACAGGTCTTCCAGGCGCGCCTTGCTGTCGGCGGCCTCGATGTCGGCGCGCAGTTCGTCGCTGAGCTTGCCCTGCTCGGCGATGCTCTCCAGCACCGCGGCGCGGCGGTCTTCCAGCTCGCGCAGATAGCGCAGGCGGCTTTCCAGGTCGCGCAACTGGGTGTCGTCGAGCCCGCCGGTCACCTCTTTGCGGTAGCGGGCGATGAAGGGCACGGTGGCGCCTTCGTCGAGCAGGCCGATCGCGGCCTGGGCCTGGGCGGGCTGGGCGTTGATCTCGGCCGCGATGAGCAGGGCGATCTTGTTGGCGATCTGTGCGGACTGCGCGTTCTTGTCTTGCATCGTTTCCCATCGGTCTGGCCCCGCCGGGCGGGGGACGGGACGATTGTGGCAATGCCGGCGTGAAGACGAAACCCATTGACAGGACAGGAGATTTGGGCCCAGCGGGGCCCAGGCAAAGCAATGCGCGGAAACGCGAAACGGGTAGAGATCCGGGATGGCGCCTGCCGTTACTCGTTCCTGCTCGCTCGCTGCCTGCCTTCAGATAAGAACCGCTCTCATCCATCGGCTACAATGGCCGCCCCGCTCCACCCGACCTCACCGGCATGTCCTCCGCTTTTGGCACCGAGACGGTGCTGGACGTCCGTCACTGGACCGACGACTACTTCAGCTTCACCACCACCCGCGACGACGGCTTCCGCTTCGAGAACGGCCAGTTCGTGATGATCGGCCTGCAGGTCGAACAGGCGGACGGCTCGACCAAGCCGCTGCTGCGCGCCTATTCGATCGCCAGCGCGAACTGGGAAGAGCAACTGGAGTTCTTCAGCATCAAGGTGCCCAACGGCCCGCTGACCTCGCGCCTGAAGTCGATCCAGCCCGGCGACAGCGTGCTGATCGGGCGCAAGCCGACCGGCACCCTGCTGATCCACGACCTGCACCCCGGCCGCAACCTCTACCTGCTCGGCACCGGCACCGGCTTCGCGCCGTGGCTGTCGGTGATCAAGGACCCGGAAACCTACGAACGCTTCGAGAACGTGGTCCTGTGCCACGGGGTGCGCAGCGAGCGGGACCTGGCCTACCGCGACTACATCGTCAACGAGCTGCCGCGCCACGAGTTCCTCGGCGAGCAGATCGCGGCCAAGCTGAAGTACTACCCGGCGGTCAGCCGCGAGGACTTCGTGTTCGACGGCCGCGACCAGCGCGGCCGCCTGACCGAGATGATGGACAGCGGCCGGATGACCGACCAGCTCGGCCTGCCGGCGCTGCAGGCCGAGCACGACCGGGCGATGATCTGCGGCAGCCCGCAGATGCTGGCCGACTTCCGCGAGATCCTCGACCGGCGCGGCTTCGCCGCCGCGCCGCGGATCGGCACGCCGGGCCAGTACGTGTTCGAGCGCGCCTTCGTCGAGAAGTGAGCCGGGTGCCGGCCTCGTCGTCCGTCGCGACCGTCCTGCGCGGCTTGTTCGCCGGCCTGCTGCTGGCCTGGTGCGGCGCCGCCGGCGCCCAACTCGCCAGCGCACCGCTGAGCGCGCCGGCTTCCGCCGGGGCGGCGCCGCGCACCGCCTTGCGCACCGGCCAGGCGCCGCCGGAATGGCTGGGCCTGGACCGACAGGGCCGTTCGCTGCAGGTCGGCCAGTACCGCGGCCGCGCGCTGCTGGTGGTGTTCTGGGCCGGCTGGTGCGGGCAATGCCGCAGCGAACTGCCGCTGCTGTCGGCGCTGCGCCGCAGTTTCGGCCGCGAGCGGCTGGCGGTGGTGGCGATCAACCACGCCGAACCGCGCCGCGATTTCGACGCCTTCGTCCGCCTCAACCCCGGCCTGGACTTCGACTTCGTCCACGACTCCGGCGCGGTGGCGCGCCATTACGGCGTGCGTGCGGTGCCGCAGGTGTTCCTGATCGACGCCCAGGGACGCCTGGCCCATCAGCAGCGCGGCTACTCGCCGCAGAAGATCGAAGCGCTGGCGCGGGAACTGCGCAAGCTGCTGCCCGCCTCCGGCGACGCCGGCTGAGCGCGGCTCAGGCCGCGCGCCGTTCCGAGCGCAGCGCGCCGCGGTAACGCCGGCTGCACGGGATGCGGGTGCCGTCGCTCATGGTGATGCGCGCGTCGCCGCTGTCCAGCGGCTCGATCTCGCCGACGCAGTCCAGGTTGACCATGTAGCTGCGGTGCACGCGCACGAAGCGCGCCGGGTCGAGTTGGGATTCGAGCGCAGCCATGGTAGTGCGCAGCGGATAGTCGCGGCCGCGCAGGTGCAGGTTGACGTAGTTCGACGCCGCCTGCAGCCATTCGACCTCGCTGGCGGCGATCAGGAACTCCTTGCCCAGCTTGCGCACCAGGAACCGCTCCGGGCGCTCGGGCTGGGCCGGCTCGGGCACGCCTTCGGCCGGCGCCAGCACGCTGGCCTCGCCCTGCCAGCGCCGCAGCAGCAGCCGGTAGCCTTCGATCCACAGCACCATGTAGGCGTAGCTGCGCACGTCCTTGAGGTATTCGTAGCCGTACTCCAGCGGCCAGAAGCCGAAGTCGTAGCGTTCGCCCAGGCTCAGGTAGACCAGCTTGCGGATCGCGACCATCGCGCTGACGTGCAGCACCGACCAGGCCAGGCTGCCGAGCAGGTGCAGGGCCAGCGCCCGGCGCCAGCGGTCGAAGCCCCACGGCACCCGGCGGGTGAACCAGACCAGGGCCGGCGCCAACGCCAGCGCGACCAGGCAACTGCTGCCTTCCCACACCGGCGGCGCCCAGCTCGGGATGTCGAGGCCGGCGCGGCGGATGTCCATCAGCGTGGTCAGGCTGCCGGCGATGGCATTGACCGCGAACAGCAGCACCCAGGCCGAGACCTCGGCGCTGCGCCGCCAGGGTTGGTAGCGCTCCCAGGAACCGGACGGCGCGGGCGCGCGCTCGACGGCGGGGTCGGCGGCGGTGGACGAAAACGAGGGCGGACTCATGCCGCGCATTCTCGCCCGAGCCGCGCTCGCGGCGCCCACCGGTCGTCCCTGCGGCCCGCGACTCGTCCCCGCGCGGCCGCCGGCGGTCCCCCTGGCATATCGCGCAAGTGCTTGCCGTACAAGGATTCGCTCACCTTCCGCCGCGAAACCGCCATGCCCCGCCGCCACGACATCGACGCCTTGCGCGCCCTCGCCTTCGCCCTGCTGATCCTCTACCACTGCGCGATGCTGTACGTCGCCGACTGGGACTGGCACCTCAAGAGCGCCCACCTGTCCGAAGCGCTGCAGTTGCCGATGCTGGCGGTGAACCGTTGGCGCATGGACCTGATCTTCCTGATCTCGGGCCTGTCGGTGCACTTCCTGCTGCGCGGCAGCACCCTCGGCCGCTTCGTCGCCCTGCGCAGTTGGCGCCTGTTGCTGCCGCTGAGCTTCGGCTGCCTGGTGGTGGTGCCGATCCAGCCCTATGCGCAAGGCGTGGCCAACGGCCTGGTCGAGCCCGGCTTCGTCGACTTCCTGCTGCGCTACTACCGCTTCCAGCCCTGGCCGGAGGGCGCCTTCGACGGCTGGCAGTACGGCTTCACCTGGAACCACCTGTGGTACCTGGCCTACCTGTGGGTCTACACGGTGGTGTTCGCCGCCCTGCTGCCGTTGTTCCGCCACCGCGCCGGGCGCGCCGTGCACGCGCGCCTGGTGGCGTTGCGCGGGCCGGCGCTGTGGATCCTGCCGGCGCTGCCGCTGGCGTTGGCGACCTGCCTGCTGCAGCCGCTGTTCGAGGAAACCGGCGACCTGATCCACGACTGGTACCGGCATGCGATCTATTTCACCGCGTTCGCCTACGGCTACTGGCTGGGCAACGACGCTGGCCTGTGGGCCGAACTGGCGCGGCTGCGCCGGCGCAGCCTGACCCTGGCGCTGGCGTTGCTGGCGGTCTATCTGGCCCTGGTGATCGTCCTGCCCGAACAGATCCCCGACGCCTTGCAGTACGCGGTCTGGACCCTGCGCAACCTGTACCTGTGGTGCGCGATCGTCGCGATCCTGGGCTGGACGCGGGCCTGCCTGGACCGTCCGTTCGCCTGGCTGCCCTGGGCCAACGAGGCGGTGTATCCCTGGTACGTGCTGCACCAGAGCCTGACCGTGCTGATCGCCTACTGGATCCTGCCGCTGCGGTTCGGGCCTGTGCTGGAGCCGGCGATCGTGGTCGCCGGCACCGTGGCCGGTTGCTGGCTGCTGCATGCCGGCATCCGCCGGGTGGCGTGGCTGCGGCCGTGCTTCGGGCTGAAGGCCCGGCCGCGGCAAGCCGCGGGCGCAGCCGCGCCGTCGGCGCAGGCGGCGCAGGCGGCTTGAACCGCTTGCCCCTCAGAATGCCGTTCCCCCCTTTGAAAGGGGGGGGGATTTGCTCCTGCCCTTGGAGCGTTCGCGCCGCAGCGTGGGTTTCGCGGTCGCGGCTTGCGACCGAAGGAAATCCCCGTGGGACGCCGCTCCTACAACAGAGCTATCGGAGCCGCGGCTCCCCCCTTCGAAAAAGGGGGGCCAGGGGGATTTGCTCCGGCTTTCGCCTTGGATCGCCTGATTCTCAGGCCAACGCCTTCTCGATGTCGGCGGCGATCGATTCGGGCTTGTCGGTCGGGGCGTAGCGCTTGATCACCCGGCCGTCGCGGCCGACCAGGAACTTGGTGAAGTTCCACTTGATCGCGTCGATGCCGAGGAAGCCGCCCTTCTCGTCCTTCAGCCACTTCCACAACGGATGCGCGGCGTCGCCGTTGACGTCGATCTTGGCGTACATCGGGAAGGTCACGTCGTAGGTCAGCGAGCAGAAATTCTTGATTTCGGCCTCGTCGCCGGGTTCCTGGTGGCCGAACTGGTCGCAGGGGAAACCCAGCACCTCGAAGCCGCGGGTGTGATACTCGCGCTGGAGCTTTTCCAGGCCGGCGTATTGCGGGGTGAAGCCGCACTTGGAGGCGACGTTGACGATCAGCAGCACCTTGTCGCGGTAACGGTCCAGCGACTGGGTCTGGCCGTCGATGTCGTTGGCGGAGAAGTCGTAGGCGGTGGTCATGGCGGGCTCGCGGCCGTGGGGATGACCCACGATAGCGCGTCGGGACGACGCTGTCCGGGCACAGCCCGCGAAAGCAAATCCCCCCTCCCCCCTTTTTCAAAGGTGGGAAAGGCATAGCGGGAATCTGGATCGGGATCGAATGCCGCTTTTGCTCGGCCATTCCCTATTCCCTACTCCCCATTCCCCATTCCCGGCCCCCAAAAGCGAACGGCCCGCCGAAGCGGGCCGTTCGCTTTGCAGCCAAGACCGATCAGAACGAAGCCTTGAACTCGACGCCGACGATGCGCGGGTCGTTGACGAAACCGACCAGGTTGTTGAAGTCGATGCCGCCGACGGCGCGCACCTCGTCGAGGATGTTGCGGCCGTACAGGGCCAGGTCGTAACGGCCGTCGTCCCACATGTAGCCCACGCGCAGGCCGCCTTCGGTCAGCGACTTGCCGCGGAACTCCTTGGACTCGTACAGGAAGAAGTTCACTTCGCTGCGGTAGGCCCAGTCGGTGTAGACGTAGAACTCGTTGCCGTTGGCCAGCGGCAGGGTGTAGCGCGCGGTCAGGTTGTAGACCCACTTCGGCGCCTGCGGCAGCGGGTTGCCGTCGATCGCCGCCAGGGTCTGGCCGTTGCGCACCACCAGCGGGTCGGTCACGGTGCAGCCGCCGCCGCAGGGTGCGACGAACAGGTTGCCGTCCTGGATCTCGGTGTCGTTGTAGCTGGCGCCGAAGGTGACCATCAGGTTGTCGGTCACATAGGCGTCCAGGTCGACTTCGAAGCCCTGGCCCAGGGTCTTGTCGGCGTTGACCAGGATGGTCTGGTTGAGCGCGCCGCCGACCGCGTTGAGCTGCTGGTTGTCGACGGTATAGCGGAACAGCGCCACGCCGAGGCGGGCGCGCTTGTCCCACAAATCGGCCTTGAGGCCGGCTTCGTAGGAGATCACCTTCTCGGCGTCGGCGACCGACGGGCTCGGCGGCACCTGGAACAGCAGGCGGCCCTGGATGCTGGGCGCGCGGAAGCCCTTGGCGACGCGGGCGTACAGATTGATGTCGTCGGTGGCCTGGAACACGCCGCTGACGTCCCAGCTGACGTCGTCGACGTCGGTGCTCACCTTGAACGGGCCCGACACCGGCGCGCCGAACGGCGCGCTCTGCAGCACGCTGGCGCTGAAGTCCTTCTCGTCCTGGGTGTAGCGCAGGCCGCCGCGCAGCTTGAAGCGCTCGGTGACCGCGTATTCGACCGAGCCGAACGCCGCCCAAGCCTTGTTGCGCTGCTTTTGCTGCGCGTGGCCGGCTTGCGCGCCACCGCCGAGGGTGTCGTAGTTCAGGCTGTCGACGGTGATGTCTTCGTCGAAGTAGAACAGGCCGGCCTGCCAGTTGAACGGACCGGCGTAGTTCGATTCCAGGCGGAATTCCTGGGTCCACTGGCGGTGGTCCGGCAGGCCGTCGGCCGATTCGGCGGCGAACGGAATGCCGCGCGGAGTGCTGCCGCCGGGCAGGAACTCGGCGCCGATGCCGCCGTCGATGTCGCCGCGGCTGAGCGAGTCGGCCGACTCGTAGCCGGTGATCGAGTACAGGGTCAGGTCGTTGGACAGGTCCCAGCTCAGGCGCGCGCTGGCGCCGAAGGTGTCCAGCTTCTGGAAATTGCGCCCGTCGATGCCGACCTTTTCCACGTCGAAGCCGTCGACCAGGTCGTTGCTGCCCGGCTTGAACAGCATCGCCCGGAACAGGCGAGCGGTGCCTTTGAGGTGGCGCGCGTGGACGTTGAACAGCGCGTCGAAGGTGTCGCTGCCGTCGTACTGCAGCTGCAGGCGCAGCGCCGACTCGTCGTAGCCTTCCAGTTCGCGGTTGCTGCGCGCGTTCGGGTTGGTGTTGTCGACCCAGTCGCCGCGGCGCTGGTACATGCCCGAAGCGCGGCCGGACCAGTTGGCGCCGAGCGGGCCGCTGATCGCGCCTTCGAAGTTGGTGGTGCCGTAGGTGCCGTAGGAGATCTGGCCGTAGCCTTCCAGTTCGCGGGTCGGCTTGGCCGATTCGAACTTGACCACGCCGGCCGGGGTATTACGGCCGAACAGGGTGCCCTGCGGGCCGCGCAGCAGCTCGACGTTCTCCAGGTCGAACACCGGGAAGCCCTTCAGCAAAGGGTTCTCCAGGACGATGTCGTCGTACACCAGCGAGACCGGCTGGGAGGCATTGAGATCGAAGTCGGTGTTGCCCAGGCCGCGGATGTAGAAGCGCGGGAAGGCGCGGCCGAACGAAGATTCGATGTTCAGGCTGGGCAGGCGGCCGGACAGGAAGCGGATGTCGCCGCCGCCGGAGCCGAGCACGTGCAGCTTTTCGCGGTCGACCGTGGTCAGGGCGACCGGCACGTCCTTGGCGCGTTCGACCTTGCGCTGCGCGGTCACCATCAGCGCATCGAGGGTCTTGGCTTCGCCTTCGGCCGGCGCGGCGGGCGTGGCGTCCTGGGCGAAGGCGGCGGCGGAAGCCAGGCTCAGGCCGATGGCGGCGGCGAGGACGCCGGCGCGCGGGGCATGACGACGGAGCGCACGAAGGTGCTGGGGCATGGTCGGATTTCTCGTGGACGCGGCGCCGCGGCGGCGCCAGTTCGGGGGGAAGACCGCCGCGGCTCCTCAGCGGGAATGCGCGCGCGGCGTTCGGCGATCGGACCGTCCCTTGACGGCCGTGACGCGGACCTGCCCGCGCCCCTGGGCGACTCATTGACCGGGGAATGTTACCAAATCATTAAAAGAGCTGGGGCTCGAAAGTGGGGACTCCCGGGGGGGGCGGGGGTCGGGGGTCGGGGGTCGGGGTCGGGTCGCTGGCGCGCAAAGCAAATCCCCCTGCCCCCTTTTTCAAAGGGGAGAATTCAAAAGAGGGGGACGACTCGAAGGGAGACGCGACTGCCGACGGTGCGCTTGGACCGGGTGCGCAAGACCGGCCCCCCTTTGGCAAAGGGGGCCGGCGCCCGGCGCTGGTCCGAGGCCGAGCCGTACCGCAGCGCGGGGGATTTCGCGGGCCGGCGGCGGGGCCGCAGCCCACTGCGCCGGCACGAGGTCCGCCGACGCCGCGCTCGCGTGCCCAGCCGGCGCCCGGCTTCAGTTGGAGATCTTGGCCGGCTCGGCGAAGGCGCGCACGCCCAGGGCCTTGTAGATCTCGCTGGGGTAATAGCCGGTGTCGCCTTGCACGACCAGGGCGATCTTGCGGATGTCGCCGATGTTGCGGGTCGGGTCGCCGTCGACCAGCAGCAGGTCGGCGCGCTTGCCCGGAGCGATCGAGCCGCGGTCGTCGAGCACCCGCGCCGCCTTGGCCGCGTTCCAGGTCGCCACCTGCAGCGCCTGCGCCGGAGTCAGGCCGGCGCGCACGTACAAGGCCAGTTCGTGCTGCAGGGTGAAGCCGGGCACCTCGTCGGTGCCGGCCAGCAGCGGCACGCCGGCCTGGTAGGCGCGGCCGACGAACTCGACCAGCTTGTCGTAAGACTTGCGGTAGCGCGCCGCGGTGGCGTCGTCGGGAATGTCCAGCTCGGCGGCGCGGCGCGCGCGCTGCACGTCCGGCGGCAGGTGCTCGGCGACTTCGGCGAAGCCCGGCCACAGCTCGCCGTTGCGCTGGTGCAGGAACTCGAAGGTGGCCAGAGTCGGGTCGATCGCGATCTGCTTCTTCGCCAGCATGGCGATGAAGTCCTGCACCGGCTTGGAATCCAGGTCCAACGCGGCGGTCTTGTCGGCGACCAGGTAGAAGCGCTGCAGGGTGCGGGTGTCGGTCTTGTCGTCGACGAAGAAATTCAGCATCAGCTGGTTGATGTGCTGGATCTCGTCGAAACCCTGGTCGGCGACGTCCTGGGCGCGCATGAACGCCGGCACGTGGCCGCTGACCCGCAGGCCCTTGGCGTGGGCGTAGGCGACCGTGTCGCGCAACGCGTCCTTGGGGAACGAGTTGTAGATCTTAATCTGCGGGTAGCCGTTGGCGGCGTACCAGTCGACCGCCTTCTTGGCTTCGTCCAGGTTCTTGATCACGAAGCCGTTGCGCGCGGAATAGCTGCTCTCGCCCTCGATGAAGCCGGCCGGGACCACGTTCGGCGACATCAGCGTGCCGTCCTTGATCTCGCCGATGATCTGCTGCAGGGTCGCGTTGTCGTTGCCCATGTCGCGCACGGTGGTCACGCCGGCGGCGAGGTTGAGCCCGCCGTCCCAACGCGACACGTGGCCGTGCATGTCGAACAGGCCCGGCAGCAGGGTGCGGCCGGCGCCGTCGATGACCCGGTCGTACTTGCCCTGGTCGGCGGCCTTGCCGATCGAGACGATCTTGCCGTCGGCGATCACCACGTCGGTGGCTTCGCCCAGGCGCGCGTGCTCGCTGTCGAACACGCGCACGTTGCGGATCACGCTGGAACCGCGCAGCGGCATGCCCAGTTGCTTGCGCAGGTCGACCAACAGCTTGCCCTCGGCGGCTTTTTGCCGGGTTTCCAACGCCGCGGCGTTGCCCTGCCAGCCGTCCTCGATCAGTTGCAGGAAGCCCGGGTAGATCGAGGCGAACAGACGCGGCTGCGCGCCGGTGGTGGCCCAGACGAAATCGGGCGAGAAACCGGCGCCGTTGACCGCGTACAAGGCCACTTTCTGGCTGCGCCCGTCGCGGCTGACTTCGGCCTCGTCGAGCTTGCGCAGGCTCAGGCTGCCGTTGGGCAGCAGCGGCAGGACGCCGTCCTTGCGCTTGGCCAGGGCCTGCAGGGCCACCGAGTAACCGGCCGGCGTGCCGCCCAGCGGCGAGTACAGGCCGGTGCCCTGGACCTGCATTTCGCCGGCGTCGGAGGTCGACTTCCACACCGCCTTGTCGCCGTCTCGACGGAAGCTTTCGTCGACCTTGGCGCCGAAGGTCTCCAGCCCGGTCACCCGGTAGCTGCGGTAGGTGCCGTCCTCGGCCAGGGTGTAGGTTTCCTTGAGCTCGGGGCCGCGGCCGTTGTCCTTGAACACGAAGTCGACCGTGGTGGTGCCGTCGTCGGCGCGGGTCACCACCTGCTGGCCGGCCTGCTTGCCGCCGTCGACCAGGGCCAGGTAGCGCACGGTCTCGGCGGCCAGCGCGTGACCGCTCAAACCGCCGATCAGGCACAGCGCAAGAGCAAGCCGCGCACGGCCGCGACGCGGCGCCAAGGCGGACGGGGAAAGCGTTCGGATCATCGGTGCGGCTCCATGAAGTGGGATACGGCCGTTGCGACGCGCGGCTCAGTCCTGATGGGTGACCATCAACACGTAGCCGTCCGGGTCCTGGACACGGAATTCGCCGCGCGGGCGATAGAACGGATAAGCGATTTCGCCGGCGTCGATGCCGGCGGCGAGCACGCGCTCGCGCATCGCCGCGACATCGTCGCAGTAGACATAGAACAGCACGCCCTGGGCGCAGGCGTCCACCGGCGCATCGGCCTGCACCAGCATCAGCTCGGCGCCGGCGGCGCTGCCCAGCCAGGCCCAGACCGGCTCGTCGCGGCCCGGATCGTCGCAGGACGGTTCGCGATGGACCTCGCCGATCGCGAAGTCGAGCGCGGCGTAGAACCCGGCCGCGCGCATCACGCTGGCGACGTGCAGCATCGGTACGAAGCGCGCCGCGCTCGGCGGCGCGACGGTCGGGACGTCGGTGGCGGACATGCGGGCTCCTGTAGCGGGTCGTCCATGCGGCGCGTCGGCGCGCCCCCGCCCGGCGCCGGCCCTCGCGATGGTCCCGGACCCGCCGGTCCGCCGGCCCATGCCTTTCGTCATGGGTCCGCCCGCCCCCCATCGGTTAGGCTTTCGGCCTCCTATTGACGAGGTTTCGTACGATGAAGCATCCCCTCGCCCTGGCGCTGGCCGTGGCCCTGGTCGCCACCGTTCCCGGTCTGGCCCACAATGCCCAGGCCCAGACTGCCGCCGCCCAAGCCGTGAAAAACGACGCCCAATCGCACGCCAATCCGTTCTTCCAGGAAAGCCCGCTGCCGCTGCAGTTCCCGCAGTTCGACAAGATCAAGGACGCCGACTTCGCGCCGGCATTCGATCGCGGCATGGCCGATCAGCTCAAGGAAATCCAGGCGATCGCCGACAACCCGCAGGCGCCGACCTTCGACAACACCATCCTGGCGATGGAGCGCTCCGGCCGCATCCTCAGCCGCGCCACCGCGACCTTCTTCAACCTGGTCGGCACCGACACCAATCCGACCCGGCAGAAGCTGCAGCAGGACTACGCGCCCAAGCTGTCCGCGCACCGCGACGCGATCGCGCTGAACCCGAAGCTGTTCGAACGCATCAAGACCCTGCACGGCCAGCGCGAATCGCTGGGCCTGGACGCCGAAGGCGTGCGCCTGATCGAGCGCTACTACACCGACTTCGTCCGCGGCGGCGCCAACCTCAGCGAGCCGCAGAAGGCGCGCCTGAAGGCGATCAATTCCGAGCTGGCCGAGCTGGGCGCCAAGTTCAGCGAGAACGTGCTCGAGGAAGTGAAAGACTCGGCGATCGTGGTCGACAGCAAGGCCGAGCTCGACGGCCTGTCCGACGAGCGCATCGCCGCCGCCGCCGAGGCGGCCAAGGCGCGCAAGCTGGAAGGCAAGTACCTGCTGACCCTGCTCAACACCACCGGCCAGCCGCCGGAAACCGACCTGACCAACCGCGCCCTGCGCGAGAAGCTGCACAAGGCCTCGGTCGCGCGCGGCAGCCGCGGCAACAAGTACGACAACACCGCCATCGTCTCCAAGGTCGTCACCCTGCGCACCGAACGCGCCAAGATGATGGGCTACCCGAACTACGCCGCCTACGTGCTCGAGGACGAGACCGCCAAGAACGCCGAGGCGGTCAACAAGATGCTCGGCCAGCTGGCTCCGGCCGCGGTCGCCAACGCCCAGCGCGAGGCCGCCGACCTGCAGGCGATGATCGACAAGGAACAGGCCGCCAAGGGCGAGCAGAGCTTCAAGCTCGAGCCCTGGGACTGGGCGTTCTACGCCGAGAAGGTGCGCAAGGAGAAGTTCGCCTTCGACGAAGCCCAGCTCAAGCCCTACTTCGAGATGAAGAACGTGCTCGAGAACGGCGTGTTCTACGCCGCCGGCCAGCTGTACGGACTGAAGTTCAAGCAGCGCACCGACCTGCCGCTGTACCACCCCGACACCAGCGTCTACGACGTGTACGACGCCAACGGCAAGCAGCTGGCGATCTTCATCGCCGACATGTACGCGCGCGACTCCAAGCGCGGCGGCGCGTGGATGAACTCCTACGTCGAACAGTCGGAACTGTTCGGCACCCTGCCGGTCGTGGCCAACCACCTCAACATCCCCAAGCCGCCGGCCGGCAAGCCGACGCTGATGACCTGGGACGAGGTCACCACCATGTTCCATGAGTTCGGCCATGCCCTGCACGGCATGTTCTCGAACGTGAAGTACCCCTACTTCTCCGGCACCAGCGTGCCGCGCGACTTCGTCGAGTTCCCCTCCCAGGTCAACGAGATGTGGGCCGACTGGCCGTCGGTGCTGGCCAACTACGCCAAGCACTACCAGACCGGCGAGCCGATGCCGAAGGAACTGCTCGACAAGGTGCTGGCGGCGTCCAAGTTCAACCAGGGCTTCACCACCACCGAGTACCTGGGCGCGGCGATGCTCGACCAGAACTGGCACCAGCTCTCCGACGCCTCGCAGGTGCCGGCGGCCAAGGACGTGATGGCCTTCGAAGCCGCGGCGCTGAAGAAGGACGGCATCGCCTACGCGCCGGTGCCGCCGCGCTACCGCACCCCGTACTTCAGCCACATCATGGGCGGCTACGCGGCCGGCTACTACGCCTACATCTGGTCGGAAGTGCTGGATGCCAACACCGTGGAGTGGATCAAGCAGCACGGCGGCCTGACCCGCGAGAACGGCGACCGCTTCCGCGCCACCCTGCTCTCGCGCGGCGGCAGCAAGGACGCGCTGCAGCTGTTCCGCGATTTCTCCGGACACGAGCCGAAGATCCAGCCTTTGCTGGAACGTCGCGGCCTGACCGCGCCGGCGAGCGCCGCCCCGGCTAAATAATTCAGCTTCGGCCGCGGTCGCGAGACCCCGAAAGCCGCCCACCTGTCCGGTGGGCGGCTTTTTTGTCGTTGGAGCCGACAAGACCTGTGCGATGCGATTCGCAGCACATGGGAACACCCGAGGGAAAGCCCATTAGCACGATCTAAATGATCCGCGTATCCCAAGGATTTCAATACTTTCCGCGAACACCGACCTGTGTCACTGTAGCTTCCAGTGGAGCCCCATTAACCTGATTTTGGACGTCGACGGCACCGTCCCGCAGACGCGGAACGGTCGGTTAGCTCGATCAACAGGGGAATTCAGGATGGCCGCCATTCCCACAGTCCTGCCCGGCAGCACCGGCAACGACCACCGCAACGAACGCCGCATCGCGGTGGTCGAACGAGATCCGATGCTGCGGCAGCAGATCCTGCAATCGCTGCAGACCCGGCAATTCGCCGTGCTCGAATGCGCCAACGCCACGGCGCTGTACCGCAACCTGCTCAACGCGCCGTGCGACATCGCGGTGATCGCCAGCGACCTGCCCGACGACAATCCGCGCGTCGTCGCCCAACACCTGCGCCAGCATTCCGACATCGGCATCATCGTCCTCGACGCCGAGGCCGACGCCTGCGGCGACGCCTACCAGGAAATCGCCGACGCCTGCCTGGCCAAGCCGGTCGACCTGGACCGGCTGACCTCGGTGGTCTCCGCGATGCACAGCCTGCAGCACCACATGCGCGCCCTGCCCGCGCGCGCCGGCAACGGCGCGATGCCGGACTGGGAACTGGCCGCCGACGGCTGGACCCTGCGCACCCCCGACGGCGCGGCGATCGATCTCAGCGCGCCCGAACGCAGCGTGCTGCTGCGCCTGGTCAACGCCGGCGCCGGCGGCCATCCGGTCTCGCACGACAGCCTGATCGGTTCGCTGACCAGCGATGTCTACGACTTCGACCCGCATCGCCTGGAGATGCTGATCTACCGCTTGCGCAAGAAAGTCGCGCTGATGAGCCCGCTGCCCTTGCCGCTGCGCGCGGTGCGCGGCATGGGCTATCTGTGCACGGTGGTGCGCGCGCCCGGCTGAGCCGCGCCGCCCACGCCCCCACTATCCCCCGAATTCGTCGGCGCCTGCGCGGCGCCGCGATCTTCAGTGTGTGAACCTCGGTGAGTCGAGGTGATCGTGCGTGAACCAACATGAGTGCGTACCGCACCCGGCTTTCCTAGCCTGCAGTCGCCGATGCATCGACCGTGCCAGCGAACACGGTCGGTCGCGGCGACGGGGGAGACGATCGACCGATCGTCGTTAGCCATGCGCTAAACCGCCGCCGTCGGCGCTACGTAGGCTCAGCAGACGGAGGCCGTGTCATGACCCAGGGCATCAACCCCACCCGCACCGCACGCCGCACCACTACTTCCACCGCCCACGCACCGTGGGCCCGAGCGATACCGGCGTTCGCGCCGCTAACCGCGGCCTGCTGGATCGCGCTCGTCGCCGCCGCGACCTGCGCGCCGGCATTCGCCGCCGATCCTGCGTCTGCTCCAGACCCGCTCGCCGACGTCGTCGCGCCGCTGGCCGAACCCACCATCGGACCGGTCGTCGAGTCCATCGTCGAGCCGGCCGCCGAGCCGTCGGCCGAACCCGGCGCGAGCGAGGATCCGCTGGCCGAACCCGGTCCGCTGCTGCCGCTGGTGTTCGACGGCATTCCCAACAGTTCGACCTGGGGACCTAGCGCGCTGGAGGGCGACCTGATCTCGCCGATGAGCGTGATCCAGCCGCCACCGCCGACCAGCAGCCTGCCCGATCTCAACGTGTATCTGAGCAATTGGCTGCTCGGCAACGACTACCAGGCCTGCGGCCTGCTCGGCAGCGACTGCCTGACCATCGACCGGGCCAACTTCAACTACTCCTACCTGTCGCTGATCCTCAACCTGATCCAGGCGCCCAACGTCGCCGACCTCGACGGCAATCAGCCGGCCGATCACCTGACCCTGATCGGCGCGGTGCATTCCGACAGCTACATCCAGTTCCAGGACAGCAATTACTTCGGCAACAACAACAATCCCTCCTGCGTGGTGATCGGCCTGGCCTGCACCTGGCGCACGAATCCGGCGCAGAACAACCAGGTCATCATCGGCGACGGCAGCTACGCCAACGGCTCCAACACCGTGGTCCTGGGCACCAATGCCCGCCACCAGTTGCCGACCGTCAGCGCCGCCTCGGCCGGCTTCACCGGCGGCCCCGACACCAACTACGCCGCGCGCCTGGGCAATTCGGTGGTGATCGGCGACAACAGCTTCGGCAACGCCGACCGCCAGACCGTGCTCGGCTTCGGCGCGACGTCCACCCACGCCAACAGCGTCGCGCTCGGCGCCGGTTCGTCGACCGTGATCGGCGCCCAGACCGGCTATATCGCGTTCGGCCTGGCCGCGCCGCAGAACTCCGCGGGCGAGGTCTCGCTCGGCGCGCCCGGCGCGACGCGCAAGCTGACCAACGTCGCCGCCGGCAGCCTCGGCACCGACGCGGTCAACCTCGCCCAATTGCAGGGCGCACTGGCCGGCGCCGTCGCCGATCCGTTCGCGGTCAAGTACGACGATCTCGGCGGTGCGCCGGATCTGCAGAACGTCACCCTGCAAGGCGCCGGCGGCACCACCGTCGCCAACCTGCGCGCCGGCGCGGTCAACCCCGCCAGCACCCAGGCGGTCAACGGTTCGCAACTGTTCGCGATCAGCCAGTCCAACGCCCAGCGTCTCGGCGCCGGCGCGGCGGTCGCGGCCGACGGCACCGTCACCGCGCCGAACTACCTGATCGCCGGCAGCGGCTACGACAACGTCGGCTCGGCCCTGGCCGCGCTCGACACCGGCCTGGCCGCCGCCGACGCGTTCGCGGTGCGGTACGACGACGACGGCAGCGGCAATCCGGATTACGCCAACGTCACCCTGCGCGGTCCGGCCGGGATCGGCAGCGTGCTCGGCAATCTCGCCGCCGGCCAGATCGCCGCCGGCAGCCTGCAGGCGATCAACGGCGGACAATTGTTCGGCGTCGGCGGCTCGATCGCCAACGTGTTCGGCGGCGGCGCCGCGTTCAACGCCGGCGGCGGCTTCACCGCGCCCAGTTACGTCATCGCCGGCAATCCCTACGACAACGTCGGCGACGCGCTCGCCGCCTTGAACAGCGGCCTCAGCACCGGCGACGCCTTCGCCGTGCAGTACGACGACGATGGCAGCGGCAATCCCGACTACGGCTCGGTCACCCTGCGCGGCCCGGCCGGAGTCGGCAGCGTGCTCGACAACCTCGCCGCCGGCCAGATCGCCGCAGGCAGCCTGCAGGCGGTCAACGGCGGACAGATCTTCGGCATCGGCGGCTCGATCGCCAATCTGTTCGGCGGCGGTGCGGTCTTCAACGCCGGCGGCACGTTCACCGCGCCCAGCTACCTCATCGGCGGCAACACCTATACCGACGTCGGCGCCGCGCTCGCCGCCCTGAACAGCGGCCTGAGCAGCGGCAACGCCTTCGCCGTGCAGTACGACGACGACGGCAGCGGCAACCCCGACTACGGCCGGGTCACCCTGCGCGGCCCGGCCGGCAGCGGCAGCCTGCTCGACAACCTGGCCGCCGGCCAGATCGCCGCCGGCAGCCTGCAGGCGGTCAACGGCGGGCAGATGTTCGCGATGGGCAACTCGATCGCCTCGATCTTCGGCGGCGGCTCGCTGTTCGCCGGCGGCGTGTTCGGTGCGCCGAACTTCACCGTGCAAGGCGGCACCTACACCGATGTCGGCGCGGCCTTCGCCGCGGTCGACGCCAGCCTGACCCAGCTCAACACCCGCATCGATAACCTGCCCGGGCCGACCTCGCCCGAACCGCGGCTGGCGATCGACGGGACCGGCAATGCCTCGGTCGGCGCCGGTACCCGCGCGATCGCCGCCGGCGCCAGCGCCCACGCCGGCGGCCAGCACGCCGTCGCGGTCGGCGGCGACGCCTACGCCGCCGGCGACAACGACACCGCGGTCGGCGGCAATGCCCGGGTCGAAGCCGACGGCAGCACCGCGCTCGGCGCCAACAGCAGCATCGCCGCCGGTGCGACCAATGCCGTGGCGGTCGGCGAAAGCGCCAGCGCGACCGCCTCCGGCGCGGTCGCGCTCGGCCAGGGTGCGGTCGCCGACCGCGCCAACACGGTCTCGGTCGGCAACGCCGGCCAGCAGCGCCAGGTGGTCAACGTCGCCGCCGGCAGCCAGGACCACGACGCGGTCAACCTCGCTCAGTTGCGCGCCTCGCAGACCGGCACGGTGCGCTACGACACCCACGTGGACGGCAGCGTCAACACCACCCAGGTCACGCTCAACAACGGCGGCGCGCCGGTGACCATCCGCAACGTCCGCGCCGGGGTCAACAACTCCGATGCGGTCAACGTGCAGCAGCTCAACGACGGGATCAACCGCGCGATCAACACCTCCAACCAGTACACCGACAATTGGGGCATCACCCTGCGCCGCGACCTCGGCCAGCTCGACGACAAGGCCAGCGCCGGGGTCGCCTCGGCGATGGCGGTGGCCGGGCTGCCGCAGGCCTACGTGCCGGGCAAGAGCATGGCGGCGGTCGCAGCCAGCTCGTTCCGCGGCGAAACCGGCTTCGCGATCGGCGTGTCGACCATCAGCGAAGACGGGCGCTACGTGTACAAGTTCTCCGGCAACAGCAACTCCCAGGGCGATGTGGGGGTGACCATCGGCGCCGGCATCATGTGGTGAAGCTCGGGTTTCGGGGCTCGGGTTTCGGGGCTCGGGTTTCGGGACTCGGGTTTCGGGACTCGGGTTTCGGGACTCGGGACTCGGGACTCGGGACTCGGGATTCGGGATTCGGGATTCGGATCGAGGATTGGACTGGGAGTGACTTTGGGAAGTCGGTTTGGGGATCGGGATTCGGGATCGGGGCGCGATGCTCTTCGAGTCCCGAGTCCCGAGTCCCGAGTCCCGAGCCCGGGCCCCGGGCCCGGGGCCCGAACTCCGTCTTGCGATCAGACGCGAACGACGCCATATCCGCTCCAGCCCCGCCGAGCGTCGCCGAAGCCCGCCATGACCGCCGATCCCCTCGCCCGCGACGCCGCTCAGCGGCTGCGCGAGTTCCTCGCCCCGCACCGGCGGGTGTTCGTGCTGACCGGCGCCGGCCTGAGCGCCGGCTCGGGCATTCCGCACTATCGCGACGAGTCCGGGGCCTGGCAGCGCAAGCCGCCGATCGAGTACCGCGCCTTCGTCGGCGACGCCCAGGCCCGCGCACGCTACTGGGCGCGCAGTTTCGTCGGCTGGCCGGGGTTCGCCCGCGCCCGGCCCAACCCCGGCCATGCCGCGCTCGCGCAATGGCAGGCGCGCGCGCCGGACACGACCCTGGTCACCCAGAACGTCGACGGCCTGCACGGCCGCGCCGGCAGCCGCGGGGTGATCGACCTGCATGGCCGGCTCGACCAGGTCGTGTGCCTGGACTGCGGCGCGCTGCGGCCGCGCGAGGCGGTGCAGGAGGAACTGGCCGCGCGCAATCCCGAGTGGACCGGGCTGGAAGCGCGGCGGCTGCCGGACGGCGACGCCGACCTGGAAGGCCTGGCGTTCGAGCGCTTCGTCGCCCCGGTCTGCGCGGACTGCGGCGGCCTGGTCAAACCCGACGTGGTGTTCTTCGGCGAGAACGTGCCGCGCCCGCGCGTGGCCGCCGCCCAGCAGGCCCTGGCCCAGGCCGAGGCGATGCTGGTGGTCGGCTCCTCGCTGATGGTCTACTCCGGCTTCCGCTTCGCCCGCGCCGCGCGCGAGGCCGGCCTGCCGCTGGCCCTGCTCAACCGCGGCGTCACCCGCGCCGACGACATCGCCACGCTCAAGCTCGAAGCCGATTGCGCAGCGACGCTGGTTGCCGGGATTGGGGATTAGCAGGCAGAAATTGGGGATTGGCCGGAGCGATTCCGCCGCCCCTGCAGCAGCGGCGCGCCACGGGTTCTCCCTCGGTCACAAGCCGCGACCGCGACACCGCAACGACGACGAAAACTCGCCGCGGCCAGGCATCCGCCCATCCGCCTCGTGCGACGCGAGTGGGCGACAGCGCGGTCGCGGCTCGCGCCGCTCTACCCCGAAAGCGGCACGCGTGCGCAGTCAGCGACCGGCGTCCGGCAAGCGGCTGTGCTGCAGGAACAGGTCGCGCGCGGCGACGCCGATATCGGGCTGGTCGATGAACAAGCCCTGCACTCCCAACGCATACAACTGCAGCGCCTCGCCGAGCGCGTTCTGGTCGACGCCGCTGGCGCTCTGGCTCAGGAACGGCGCCTCGGCGCGCACGGTGTACGGGTGCACCTGCAAGCCCAGCGCCAGCGCGCGCCCGAGCAGCGGATGCACATAACCCGTGTTGCGGGTCTTCAACCCGGCCGCGCCCGCCGGCGCCGGCGCGCGCGGCAGCAGGCCGCTCTTGGACGGGCCCAGGCCGCTGGCGTAATGGCGCCGCATCCAGGCCAGCGCCGCCGGCTCGGTCAACGCCGCATAACGGGTCTGGGCGTTCAGGCCGCCGGGGATCTCGCGTTCCAGGCCGCGGTAGCGCGTCGCCGGGTCCTCGCCGCGGCCGAGGTGATAGACCACGTCGTAGGGACGGTCGCGCTCGAAGTCGCCGTACAACTGCACCAGCGGCAGGTCGACCCCGGCGCGCGGCATGATCTCGCGCGCCAGCTCGATCAGGTTGGCGACTTCGAAGCTCTGGATATAGACCCGGCGCGGATCGGTGAAGCCCTCGGCGACCAGGGTGTCGATCAGCTTCTGCCCCAGGCTGATCCCGATCGGCGAACCGTCCAGGCGCCGGCCCTCGTGGGCGAACCAGGTCGGGTGCTTGGTTTCGGGGTAGATGCCGATCGCGCGGCCGTCGCGGCTTTCCTGCCGGGCCAGGGCGATCACCTCGCGCAGGGTGGCGATCGGGTACTGGCCGTCGTAGCGGGTATTGCCGGGACGGAGCTGCGGGATGCGTTCTTTCGCGCGCAGGGTCTTGAGCTCGGCGAGGGTGAAATCCTCGGTGAACCAGCCGGTCAGCGCCTCGCCGTCGATGGTCTTGGTGGTCTTGCGGTCGGCGAACTCGGGGTGCGCGGCGACGTCGGTGGTACCGGAGATCTCGTTCTCGTGCCGCACCACCAGTTCGCCGTCGCGGGTCGCGACCAGGTCGGGCTCGATGAAGTCGGCGCCCTGGGCGATGGCCAGGCGGTAGGCCTCCAGGGTGTGCTCGGGGCGATAGCCGCTGGCGCCGCGATGGGCGATCACGATCGGACGCGACGCGGAAGACGGCTCGGACATGGGCGCGGCAGGGGTCGGGACGGGACCGGCGACGGCGGCGCCGGTGAAGCACAGCAGCGCGCCGAACAGGCGACCCAGCTTAAAGCAATGCGGCATGCGGAACGGACCTCGGACGGGCGTGGCGGCAGGCGCGCCGCGGGGCGCGCGCGTCGGCGGCGCGGGGCGCCGCGGCCCCAGCTTGCCGCAATTGGATGACAGCGCGCCGGCGCCGGCCGCCCATTCGCCGCGCCGCCGCGCTCAGTCCTCTTCCTCGACCCGCAGCGAGATCCGTCCCGGCCACACGCCGCGCAGCTCGATCCGGCGCCGGCCGTTGCCCCACTGGCGCAAGGGGTCGGCCCAGCGGCGTTCGATCGGCGGGCTGCCCGAGCCGACGAACCGCGCCGACATCCGCAGGTCCCGCGCCGCCAGCGGGATATTGCCGATGGTGCGGGTCATGCCGCCGTTCACTCCCACCCGCTGCACGGTCCGCGCCCGGTTGCCGACCTGCCAGCTGACCTCGATCTCGACCCGGAAGGTGCCGCCGGCGGGATTGCGGAACTCCAGCTCCAGCGCGCCGAGCCGGCGCTGCCAGTTGGGCAGGAACAGATCGCCGTCGAACGAAGCGAAGGAATAGGCGATCGGCACCGCCTCGCCGGGCCGGGTATTGGCCTGCGCCGGCCACACCTGGCGGTCGACGTTGCGCACCCGCCGCACCGAACTGTAGCTGCCGTTGCCGGCGACGCCGCCCAGCATCTCGCGCACCGCGCTGGCGCGGCCGGCGATCGAGAACTCGGCGTTCTCGCTCTGCGAGCCGACGTTGAGCCCGCTGTTGGCGTAGATCGCCGAGGTCACTACGCCGAAGCCCTGGTGGATCGCGCCGTTGCGGCCGTGGCCGACCCGGGCCGCCTGCTCGGCCAGCCAGCGGAACTGCGCGGGGACCCGGGTCAGGTCGGCGATCACCGCCTGCTCGCGCAGCGAAAACTCCGAGGCGATCGCGCCGGCGCGGCCCATCGCCCAGCGCACCTCCAGGCCGCCTTCGCCGCGCGTGCCGGTGCCGTCGTCGGCCTCGGCGCTGACGTCGACCGCGCCTTCGTGGCGGCTGACGTGCTCGGACAGCAGCTTCCACGAGCCCGGCATGCGGTCGCGGCGGATCTCGACCCCGGGCAGCGACGGATGCACCAGGCGGAAGTCGCCGGTGGCCGGGTCGACGATGCCGACCGCGCCCGGGCGCACGTGCATGGCCAGACCCCAGTTGCCCCAGTAGCCGGCGCGGTTGCGCCGGATCAGTTCGGTGAACTGCCGGTTCCAGCGGATCATGCGCGGATCCTCGTGAGAGCTATCCGTGACAACGTCCGCGGCGGCGCCGCGTGAGCGGCGACCGTGCGCCACCGTCCGGCGCGGCAGCGGCTATGATGCGGCGTCCAACTCGGGGAGTACGCGTTCGATGAGCCTGATCGCCAAGGTCCTGCGGCACAAGTCGGTGGAACAACTGCAGGCCGAGGCCGGCAAACGCTCGGATTTTCGCCGCGTGCTGGGGCTGTGGCAGCTCACCGCGATCGGCATCGGCGGCATCATCGGCGTCGGCGTGTTCGTGCTCGCCGGCCACGAGGCGGCGACCAACGCCGGCCCCGCGGTCGCCCTGGCCTTCCTGATCGCCGGCATCGCCAGCGCCGCCGCGGCGCTGTGCTACGCCGAGTTCGCCGGCATGATCCCGGTCACCGGCAGCGCCTACACCTACAGCTACGCCACCCTGGGCGAGCTGGCCGCCTGGCTGATCGGCTGGGACCTGCTGCTGGAATACGCCTTGATCGTCGCGGTGGTGGCGATCGGCTGGTCGGGCTATGTGCAGGTGCTGCTCGAAGGGGTCGGCATCCACTTGCCGGTCTGGGCGCAGGGCGCGATCGGCACCGGCGAAGGCCGGGTGTTCAACGTCATCGCCGCCGCGGTCACCCTGGCGGTGTCGGCCCTGCTGGTGTTCCGCACCGAATGGGGCGCGCGCTTCAACACCCTGATCGTGGCGATCAAGATCCTGGCGGTGGTGCTGGTGATCGGGGTCGGCGTGTTCTACATCAACACCGCCAACTGGGTGCCGTTCGTGCCCGAGCGGGTGGTCGGCGCCGACGGCGTCGGCCACTTCGGCTGGAAGGGCGTGGGCACCGCCGCGGCGGTGGTGTTCTTCGCCGTGTTCGGCTACGACACCCTGACCACCGCGGCCGAGGAATCCAAGAACCCGCAGCGCGACCTGCCGCGCGCGGTGCTGTTGTCGCTGGGCGTGTCGATGGTGCTGTACCTGGCGGTGTCGCTGGTGCTGACCGGCATCGCCCACTACTCGACCCTGGGCGGCGACGCCCCGGTCTCCGACGCCTTCGCCGCGCTGGGTCTGCCGTGGATCGCCAAGGCGATCGCGTTCTCGGCCGTGGTCGGCATCGCCAGCGTGCTGTTCGCCTTCATGCTAGGCGCGGCGCGGATCTGGTTCTCGCTGTCGCGCGACGGCCTGCTGCCGGGCTGGTTCGCCAAGATCCATCCCAAGTACGGCACTCCGCACCGGCCGACCATCGTGCTGGGCGTGTTCACCGCCCTGGTCGCCGGTTTCCTGCCGATCGGCGAGGTCGCCAAGCTGGTCAACATCGGCGTGCTCTCGGCCTTCATCATCATCTGCGCCTCGGTCTGGGTGCTGCGGGTGCGCAAGCCGAACCTGGAACGCTCGTTCCGCACCCCGCTGGTGCCGCTGATCCCGATCGTCGGCATCGCCTTCTCGATCTGGCTGCTGGCCGAGCTGGCCGCGATCACCTGGCTGATCTTCCTGATCTGGGTCTCGCTGGGGCTGCTGGTGTATTTCGCCTACGGCATCCGGCATTCGAAGCTGGCGCAGGAACCATAAGAGGAGTGAGCGGAGAGGACTGAGGAGTGAGCAAAGGCTGATTCGCTTTGGCTCGCTCCTCGCTCCTCTTGGCTATTTCCTCGCCTCAGCGCGGCGCGACATAGCCGCCGGGCACGCCTTCCGGCGACAGCACCAACTGCCACAACTGCGCGTGGCGGCTGCGGAAGGTCGCCATCGAGGCGGCCAGGTAGAAGCGCCACATGCGCCGGAAGCGCTCGTCGTAGCGCGGGCCGAGCCGGTCCCAGGCGGCTTCGACGTTGTCGCGCCAGCCCTGCAGGGTCAGGTCGTAGTCGGCGCCGAAGTTGTGCCAGTCCTCGATCACGAACCGGCCTTCCAGGTGCTCGGCGATCTGCCGCGCCGAGGGCAGCATGGAATTGGGGAAGATGTACTTGGCGATCCACGGGTCGCTGTGGCCGACCGAGCGGTTGCCGCCGATGGTGTGCAGCAGGAACAGGCCGTCGCCGTCCAGGCAGCGCCGGGCGACGTCGAAGTAGGTGTCGTAGTTCTTGACCCCGACATGCTCGAACATGCCCAGCGAGAAGATCCGGTCGAACGGCTCGTGCAGTTCGCGGTAGTCCTGCAGGCGGAATTCGACCGCCAGGCCGGCGCAGTGCCGCCGGGCGTAGTCCAGTTGTTCGCCCGACACCGTCACCCCGACCCCACGCACGCCGTAGCGTTCGGCGGCGAACTTCAGCGCCTCGCCCCAGCCGCTGCCGATGTCCAGCACGCGCATGCCCGGGCGCAGGCCGAGCTTGCGGCAGACCAGGTCCAGCTTGGCCTCCTGGGCCGCGTCCAGGTCGTCCAGCCTGCGGCCCTCGCGGTCGCGCCAGTAGGCGCAGCTGTAGACCAGGCGCCGGCCGAGCATGGCCGCATACAGATCGTTGCCGAGGTCGTAATGGCGCTCGCCGATGGTGAAGCTGCGGCGGTGGCTCTGCAGGTTGATCAGGTGCGCGCGCAGGCCGTCGAGCATCGCCGCCCAGCCGTGCACCCGTTCGTCGACGTGGGCGCGCATCAGCCGCACCAGCATCTCGTCCAGGGCCTGGGTGCGCCAGGCGCCGTCCATGTAGGACTCGCCCAGCCCCAGCGAGCCCTGCGCCAGGACCCGGGCGTAGAACCCCTCGTCGTCGACCTGCAGGTCCCAGGGCCGGTCGCCGTCGATGCGCACGTCGGCCAGTTCCAGCAACCCTTCCACTCGCTTGCGCAACGACGCAACGGACATGCGGACCTCGCTCAGGGGCGGCGAACCGGCTGACGACGGCGCGCCGCGGCTGCGAACCCGACGCCGCCGGCGCGGGCGGCGCCGGTAGCGCGTTGCCGCGCACCTTAGCAAACGCGGCGCGCGGCGATATGCCGAACCGTGTCGATTTCGCGCAACACGATCCGCGCCCTGCGACGCCGGCCGCGACCGGCTTCAGCCGCCGCTGAACAAGCCGCGGTAGGCCGGCGCGAGATGCGGCAGCAGCACCGCGGCCGGCACTTCCACGGTCTGGGTGCCGTCCGAATAGGGGCCGACCTCGTAAGGGGCGAACACGAACTTGAGCCCGGCGAGCTTGCCGTCGGCGGCCTTGATCGGCTCGAACATGGCGAAGTTGGCCGGATCGGCGGCGGTGCCGTCGTCGATCATGCGCCCGCCGGTCTCGATCTGCTCGGCGCGTATCGCCGGGGCCAGGTCGTCGGCGTCGATGCGCTGCGACAGCGCCGAATGCAGCTGCTCGCGCACATAGCGCGAGATCGCGTCCCAACCGGCCTTCTGCGGCACCAGTTCGGTCGCGCTGAGCAGCTTGTTCTGCTGCGGCAGCCAGACGAAGCGCGCGATCAGCGGCGCGGCGTGGGCGCCGCCGGTGTAGCTGCTGCCGTCGGCCGAGACCGCCATCATCTGCGGCGCGTCCAGCACGTCGTCGAAGGTCAGCGACAGTTCGTACGGCGACGGATTTTCCTTGGCGGTGCGGCCCTTGGCCGCCTCCAGCAGTTCGGCGCGGGCGGCGTCGGCGTAGCGGCGCAGCTCGCGCGCCAGGCCCGGATACTTGGCCGCCTGGGTCGCGTAGCTGATCCCGATCACGTAATCGGGCGTGGTCTCGACCACTTCCTTGAGCTCGACCGGGCCGTCTTCGGTCGCTACCGGCGCGGGCAATGCGCCGGGGGCCGGCGTCCCCGCGGCCGGCGCCGGCGGCGTGGCTTCTTTCTTGCAGGCCGCCAGGGCCAGGGCAAGCAGGGAGACGGCGATGACGCGCTTCATGCAGCTATCCTTTTCGACGACGGTCCATGGATGTTTCGCGCGACATTATCGCCCAGGGCGTGACGCCCACATCTAGACCGCGGTCCGCCGAAGCGCTGGCCGGCGCGCGCCGCGCCGTCCGTTCACCACTCGTTGCGGTGCGGCAGCAGGCCTTGCAGTTCCGGATCGGTCAGGTTGCGCCATTGGCCCGGCTTGAGATGGCCGAGCTTGACGTTGCCGATGCGCACGCGCAGCAGTTGCTTGACCCGGAAACCGAAGTGCGCCGCCATCAGCCGGATCTGCCGGTTGAGGCCCTGGACCAGGACGATGCGGAAGCCGAAGCGGCCCAGCTTGCCGGTCTTGCACGGCAGGGTGGTCTGGCCGTGGATCGGCACGCCGCGGCCCATGCCGCGCAGGAACTCGGGCGTGACCTCGTGGTTGACCGCGACCAGGTATTCCTTTTCCAGCTTGTTCTCGGCGCGCAGGATCTCGTTGACGATGTCGCCGTTGCTGGTCAGCAGGATCAGGCCTTCGGAGTCCTTGTCGAGGCGGCCGATCGGGAAGATCCGGCGCTCGTGGCCGACGAAGTCGACGATGTTGTCCTTGACCCCGGATTCGGTGGTGCAGACCACGCCGACCGGCTTGTTGAGCACGATGTAGACGTGCTGGCGCTTGCCCTTGATCGCGGCGCGGGCGCGCAGCACGTCGCCGTCGACGCGGACCTCGTCGCCCTCGCCCACCTCGGCGCCGACCCGGGCGCGCAGGCCGTTGACCGTGACCCGTCCCTCGGCGATCAGCCTGTCCGCCTCGCGCCGCGAGCAGAAGCCGGTGTCGCTGATGTGTTTGTTCAGACGCATGGGAAGGACCAGGGGACGAAGCGGAGGGACGGGGCCGGGCACGCCGGAGGGCGCGTAGGCTGGCACAGCCGGGCCGGCTTGGCGACCCCTGAGGTCCGGAGGCCGGCCCGGAAGCCGGCCCGCGGAGGGCGGCGGCGCGCGGTCGCGGACCGGCGGCGGACGGGAGGCCAGCCGATCGCGCCGCCCGCGGGGCGACGGGCGCGGGCGGTCGGGCTCAGCCCAATTGCTCGTTGTATTCGGGGTGGCGCTCGATCCAGGCGGCGGCGTAGGAACAGGCCGGGCGCACCTTCAGCCCGGCCTGGCGGGCGTAGTCGAACGCCGCCCGGACCAGGTCCGAGGCGATGCCGCGGCCGCCGATCGCATCCGGCACGCCGGTATGGGCGATCACCAGGTGGCCCTGGTCGAGCCGGTAGTCGAGCAGCGCCAGCACGCCCTCGACTTCGGTGTAGAAACGCCGCTGGGCGGGGTCGTGAAGAACGGTGACGGCCATGCTGCGGAATCCTCGTGCGGTGACGACGGCACCGGAGCCGCGCGAGGCGGCCCCGGCGTCGGTGCTCAGCGGTTGTCGCGCTTGCCCTGGTTGTGGCGGTCCTGGGTGCTGACCGAGCCCTGGATCGCCTGCATCCGGCTTTCGCCGGCGTGCAGTTCGTTGGCCTTGTCGGCTGCCGCGCCCGACTGCGGGCCCGGTGCCGGCACGTGGCCGTGGCCAGGATCCAACTGCTGCCAGGGCTGCGCTTCGCGCGCCTGGTCCTGCTTGGCTTCGAGCAACTGGCGGGTATTGGCCAGGGCCTGCTCGGGGGTGATCCGCGACGGCGCGGCGTCCTCGTCGGCGTCCTCGACCGCCTCCGCCTCGTCCTCGCGCACCTGCGCCTCGGCGGTTTCGGCTTCCACCGCGGCGGCCTCGTCGTCGCTGCGCGCGGCCGACTCGGCGGCGCCCTGCGCGATCAGCGAACCGGCGCCGCGGTCGGCGGCCGGCTCATGTCGCGCCGGCTGCAAGCCCGGCGCGGCCGCTTCGGCCTCGATCGCGGCGACCAGCGGTGCGGCGGCCGGTGCGGCGCCGACCACGGGCTTGACCGCGCGCGGCTTGCGCGCCGGCTTGGGCTTGGCCGCGGCTTCGACTGCGTCCGGGGCTTGCGCCGCCGGCGCGAGCGCGGTTTCGGCGCGCTTGCGCGGCGCCGGCTGCGGCTTGGACGGCCGAGCCTCGGCCGCCGGCTTGGACGGCGTGCGCTTGGCGGCCTTCGCCGGCTCCGGCTGGCGGGTGATCGCCGGCATCGCGGGCTGGGGCTTGATCGCCGCCGGCGCGGCCGCGGCGCGTTGCGGCGCCGGCTTGCGCGCAGCGGGCGTCCGCTCCGGCTTGGCGCTCGCCCGCTTGACCGCCGGCGGGTTCAGCGCCGCCGGCTTGGCGACCGGCGGGCGGGCTGCGGGCTTTTTCGCCGCGACCTGCGCGGACGCAGGCCGCTGGGCCGCAAGTTTCTTGGTGGCCGGCTGTTTGGCCCCGCTCTTGTTGACCGGCGTCTTGCGGGAAGCGGTCTTGCTGGGGGCGGTCTTGCTAGGAGCGGCTTTCTTGGAAGCGAGCTGCTTGGGAGCGGCCTGCTTGCGCACGACCGGTTTCTTCGCAGCGGCTTTTTTGGCCGTCGCCCTCTTGCTCGCGGTCTTCTTGGCCGCGGCCGCCCGGGTCGCCTGCTTCGCCGCAGCGCCGCGCTTGGCCGCGGGCTTCCTGGCCGTGGTCTTCTTCGCCGTCGCGGCCTTCTTGGCCACGGCCTTCTTGGCTACGGCTTTCTTGGTCGCAACCTTCTTGGTCGCGACCTTCTTGATCGTAGTCTTCTTGCCAGCAATCTTCTTGCCAGCAAGCTTTTTGCTCGTGGCCTTCTTGGCTGCGGCTTTCTTGGCCGCCGGCCTGGAAGCCGTCTTGCCGGTCGCCGCCTTCTTGGCCGCGCCCTGGGGTGTCGCCTTCTTGACCGTCGCGCGCGCGGTCTTGCCGGCGCTCTTCTTCACGGCCTTGCTGGCGGTGGTCTTGGCCGGTTTGCCGGCCTTCTTGGTCGCCATGCCTCGCTCCTGTCGAGTTTTGCTGGTTTGACGGCCGCCCCCCAGGCCGCAACCGTGTGGTAGCACGGCCGACCTTCAAGGCGGGTGAGCGGGCGTGAGACTCGCCACGTCGCGTCACGCGGCTGATCCTGCCCGGCTCGGATTGACCCGGTGCGTCACTTTAGAGGCCGAAAAAGCCCCTTACGCGCTGGCACGAAATGTGCGTGAATTGTGACCGGGGACACACTGAACAAAGGGGTTTGCCATGCGATTCATCGCTGCGTCCGCGCCCGACGCCCACGCCGAGGCCGTGATCACCCGCGCCTACGAACTGGCCCGCAACGGCGAGCTCGACCAGGCCGAACTGAGCCGGCTGGATGCCGAAATCCAGGCCGGCCTGCGCGAGTCGTACGGCGATCCCGCGATCGTTGCCGGCAACGCCCTGGCGGCCTGAACGGCCGCCTCGCCTCAACCGCCGAAAAAGCTCGGCAGGCTCGGGCTGGCCAGGCGCTGCAAGAAGATCAGGCCGATCCGCGGCTCCATCAACAGCATGAACAGCACGCCGTAGATCGCGCCGGACAGATGCGCATTATGGTTGATGTTGCCGCGGCCGCGCTTGTCCATCCAGAACGAATAGACAACGTAGGCGACCGCATACGCGATCGCCGGAACTGGGATCACGAATACGATGATCCAGTTCCAGGGGTTGATCAGCACGTAGGCGAACAGCACCGCCGACACCGCGCCGGAGGCGCCGAGGCTGACGTAGCCGTTGTCGCGGCGATGGCGCAGGTAGCTGGGCAGGATCGCCACCACTATCGCCGACAGATAGAACAGCACGAATCCGGCCTGACCGATGGTCTGGGCGAACACCTGCTCGATCACGCCGCCGAAGAAATACAGCGTGATCATGTTGAACAGCAGGTGGGTCCAATCGGCGTGGACGAAGCCGTGGGTCAGCAGCCGATCGTACTGGTGGAAACGCTCCACCCCCGGCGGCCACAGCACCAGCCGCTCGAAGATGCGCTTCTTCTCGAACGCCTGCCACGACACCAGGGCGGTCACGGCGATCAGGATCAGGGTCAGCATCGGCTCGGAGTCTCGTAGGGAACGGCCGCGGCGCCGGTCAGGCGCTGCGGTAGTGGTCCTGCATCGGGTAACTGCGCGCGTACAAGGCGAACGCCGCCGCGGCGACGAAGGCGAAGCCGGCGAAGAAGAACATCAGGAAAGCGTTCTCGCTCAGCCCGGTGGCGGCGATGTGCGAGGTCACCGCCTCGTTGCGCACCGCGGCGTTGGTCAGCATCACCCACAGGTTGCCGAAGGTGCTGGTCAGGTACCAAAGGGCCATGATCACGCCCTTCATCGACTGCGGCGACTGGCTGTAGGCGAACTCCAGCGCGGTCGCCGACACCAGCACTTCGCCGAAGGTCAGCAACACGTAGGGAAGGATCTGCCATGCCAGCGACATGGGGTGGCCGGCGTCCATATACAACTGGATCGAAGCGGCGACGATCCAGGACAGGCCCGAGACCGCGATGCCGAAGCCCATCCGCCGCAGCGGGGTCGGGTTGATCCCGATCTTGCGCAGCGCCGGGTACAGCACCAGGTTGTTGAACGGGATCAGCAGCATCACCAGCAGCGGGTTGATCGCCTGCATCTGCGAGGCGGCGGCCTTGGCCCCGCCCTCGCCCGAGATCAGCCAGCTCGGCCACCACCACAGCTCGGTCGGCACCACCATGCGCTGGCCCTGCAGCACCCAGGTCGAGGCCTTCTGGTCGAACAGCGACCAGAACGGGGTGACGAAGGCGAACACGATCAGGATCCGCAGCACCGCGCGCACCCCGTCCACCGCCGCGTCCGGATGCTGGCCGCGGGCGCGCTCGAGCTGCAGCGAAATGCCGTAGCCGCCGAAGCCGATCAGCAGGCCCAGCGCCATGCAGGCGCTCTTGACGAAGCCCAGGCTCGGGATCAGCGCCAGCGCGCCGGCCGCCAGGGCCACGCCGACCGCGGCCACCGCCACGCCCGGGTTGCCCTGCCCGGCGATCTTGCTGCGCAGCGCGGTGCGGGCGACGTTGAAGAACGAATCCGGGTCCGGCGCGCTGCGGGTCGGCGGCACCATGACGTAGCGCTTGCGGCCCAGCCAGAAGATGAAGGTGGCCAGGAACATCAGCGCGCCGGGGATGCCGAACGCCACCGAGGGGCCGTATTCGCGCAGGAAGATCGGCATCAGCAGCGAGGCGAACAGCGAGCCGAAGTTGATCGTCCAGTAGAACGCATCGAACACCAGCTTGGCCTTGTGCTTGTTGCTCTGGTCGAACTGGTCGCCGCAGAAGGACACCACCAGCGGTTTGATGCCGCCGGCGCCGAAGGCGATCAGGAACAGGCCGGTGAAGAAGCCGGTCTGGTTGTGCTCGAACAGCGCCAGGCAGGCGTGGCCGGCGCAGTAGACCAGCGAGAACCAGATGACGGTGTTGTACTTGCCGAAGTAGCGGTCGGCCAGCCAGCCGCCCAGCAGCGGGAAGAAATAGGTGCCGATCATGAACGTGTGGAACACGTCCTTGGCCATCCGCTCGCGCTCGGCCAGGTCGCCGGTCGAGGCCATCAGCAAGGTCCCGACCAGGAACGCGGTCAGGATGTTGCGCATGCCGTAGAAACTGAAGCGCTCGGCCGCCTCGTTGCCGATGATGAAGGCGATCTGGCGGGGCATCTTGCCCTGCGAATCGGCGCTGACGGGGGCGGTGGCGGCTTGGCTCATCTACGGCGTTCCTCGGCGGTCGGGTCGCGCATTCCGTCGCGTGGCCGGGCCGCGATGGCGGCCGGGCAGTCCAGCCCCACAGCCTAACCGATCGGCCCCGCCGGCGGTTCCCGCAGTGCGGCGGACCGCGCCGTTCAGCCTCGCCGCGCCGCTCAGATCGTCGGTTCGCCGATCTCCAGCTCGTACTCGAAATTCTGGATCATCCCGCCGAAATCGGGGTCGGCGGCGTTGCCGTAGTTCGCCCCCACCACCAACCGGTGCCGGCCCGGCGCCAGCGGCGGCAGCACAAGCCAGTAGCCGTCGGCGGCGGCGCGCACCGGACCCTCCGGTTCGCGCTGGGAATCGCGCGCGGCGAACGGATCGAAGCAGCGCGAGATCAGCCGTGCCGGCCGCTCCAGCGCGCGGCCGTCGAGCAGGACCACCGCGCTGAGCAGCGCGTCGTTGTTGAGCGCCGCCTCGGCCTTGACCTGGGCGCAGCTCATCGCATTGCGCCCGCGGCGCGGGGCGTGGAAGTACATGTTGATCGCCGGCACCAGCAGGTGGCGCCCGGCCGGGACCCGGCAACGCCGCTTGGCGTCGAAGCCGCCGTCGGTGCCGGCCAGGAACCAGACCGGCCCGTCCGCGTTCTGGCCCTGCGCGCACTGCGCGCCGCTGCGGTCGCGGTAGGGTTCCTGCCCGGCCGGGAACGCATGCACCCAGCGCCACCAGCGCACCGTCCATTCGGCCGCGGCGACGCCGTCGACCGCGGCCACGGACGCCGGCGCCTGGCCGGCGGCAGGCGCGGCCGCAGTCGCCGCTCCGGCGGCCGGCAGCCACGCGGCCAAGGCCGCGACCAGCGCGGCCGACGCCAGCCTCAGGCCCATTCGCTCAGCCCTTCGCGCTCGTAGAGGGTCTTGAACGACGGCCGCGCCTTCATCCGCCGCGCGTACTCGGCCAGGTGCGGCCAGTCGTGCGCCGGCCTGGGCAGGTTGCGGGTCCAGCGCATCAGCATGGTCAGGTAGAAGTCGGCTACGCTCAGGCGCTCGCCGAGCAGATAGGGGCCGCGCTGGGCCAGTTGCGCGTCGAAGCGCTCGCAGGCGGCCTCGATCCGGGCCTGGGCGCCGGCGCGCACCGCCGCGTCGTCGGCCTGCAGGTCCCACGGGTACCACCACAGCCGCGCCGGCGCCTGCAGGGTGCTGACCAGGTTGAACATCCACTGCGCGTACTCGGCACGCTGCGGATCGTCCAGGGCCGGAGCGAAGCCGGCCTGCGGATGGCGGTCGGCCAGGTACATCGCCAGCGCCGCGGCCTCGTAGTGCGGGCGGCCGTCGACGATCAGGGTCGGGACCAAGCCGTTGGGGTTCAGCGCCAGATATTCGGCGCTCTTCTGTTCGCGCGCCTGGATGTCGACCCGGCGCAGTTCGTGTTCCAGGCCCAGCTCGATCAGCAACCAGTGCACGACCAGGCTGGCAGCGCCCGGAGTGTAGTAAAGCGCGTACATGCGGCGTTCTCGCGGCGGCAGGGCGCGACAGTCTACGTCGCGCCGGTGCCGCCGCGCGCGTCCCCAGTCGCGACGGGCGCGCGATTGCTGCCAAAACGCTGGCAGCAGGCGCCGGTTTCCGGCGCCGATCGGCCCTTTCGGGCCAATCGGCGGCACCCGCACTTCGCTACCATGCTCGGCGATTCCGGGGAGAACCGATCCGATGCCACGCACCGTTGCCCGCACCGCCCTGCTGTCCGCCCTGTTCGCCGCCGTCCCCTTCGCCTCCGCAGCGCCCGCAGCGGCGCCGCTGACCACCGTCGCCGAGCGCAGCGGCTTCCTCAAGACCGGCCGCTACGACGAAGTGATCGCGCTGTGCGCGGCCTACGCCGAGCGCTATCCGGACGCGGTGCGCTGCATCGACTTCGGCGCCACCCCCGAGGGCCGGCCGATGAAGGCGCTGGTGGCGACCCGCAGCGGCGCGTTCTCGCCCGCGCAGGCCAAGGCGCAAGGCCTGCCGGTGAGCCTGATCCAGGGCGGCATCCACTCCGGCGAGATCGACGGCAAGGACGCCGGCTTCCTGGCCCTGCGCCAGATCCTCGACGGCCAGGCCGCCAAGGGCGCGCTGGACAAGCAGGTGCTGGTGTTCGTGCCGGTGTTCAACATCGATGGCCACGAGCGCTTCGGCCGCTGGAACCGGCCGAACCAGCGCGGTCCGGAAGAGATGGGCTGGCGCACCACGGCGCAGAACTACAACCTCAACCGCGACTACCTCAAGGCGGACTCGGCCGAGATGCAGGCCATGCTCAAGCTGATCGAAGCCTGGGACCCGCTGGTCTACGTCGATCTGCACGTCACCGACGGCGCCAAGTTCGAGCACGACGTATCGATCCAGGTCGAGCCGGTGCACGCCGGCGACGCGCCGCTGCGCCAGGCCGGCCTGGCCCTGCGCGACGGCGTCATCGCCCGCCTGGCCAAGCAGGGGTCGCTGCCGCTGGCGTTCTACCCCTCCTTCGTCGAGAACGACAACCCGGCCTCGGGTTTCGAGGACGGCGTGCCGCCGCCGCGTTTCTCGCACGGCTACTACTTCCTGCGCAACCGACTGGGCATGCTGGTCGAGACCCATTCCTGGAAGGACTATCCGACCCGGGTCCGGATCACCCGCAACACCATCGTCGACGTGCTCGAGCTGGTCGCCCGCGACGGCGCCGGCTGGCGCCGCGAGGCCGACGCCGCCGACCGCCGCGCCGAAGCGCTGGGCGGCCAGACCGTGGCCCTGGACTACAAGGCCGGCGACGCGGTGCGCACGGTCGATTTCCGCGGCTACGTCTACACCCGCACGCCGTCGGAAGTGTCCGGCGCGCTGATGACCCGCTACGACGAAACCAAACCGCAGGTCTGGAAGCTGCCGCTCAAGTACGACATCCAGCCCGCGCGCAGCGTGACCGCGCCGCGCGGCGGCTACCTGGTGCCGGCCGCGCACGCGGCCTGGGTCGCGGCGCGGCTGGACCGCCACGGCATCGGCTACCGCCGTCTCGACGCCGCGCTGAGCCAGGCGCCGGTGGCCGCGTTCCGCGCCGGCAAGGCCGAGTTCGCCGCGCAATCGGTCGAAGGCCACCAGCGCAACACGCTGGGCGGCGAATGGACTTCGGAAACCCAGGACCTGGCCGCCGGCGCCCTGTTCGTGCCGATCGCCCAGCCCAAGGCGCGCGTGGTCATGGCCGTGCTGGAGCCGCAGGCGCCGGACTCGCTCGCGGCCTGGGGCGAGTTCAACAACGCCTTCGAACGCAAGGAGTACATGGAGGACTACGTCGCCGAGGAGGTCGCGCGCGAGATGCTGGCGCGCGATCCGCAGCTCAAGGCCGAGTTCGAGCGCAAGCTGCGCGACGAGCCCGAGTTCGCCAAGAGCCCGCAGGCGCGGCTGGAGTTCTTCTACCGTCGCCACTCGGCCTGGGACGCGCGCTACAACCTCTACCCGGTGCTGCGCACCGAGCACGTGCCGCGCTGAGCCGTATCCTGCGGTTCCCCCCTGTGAAAAAGGGGGCCAGGGGGATTTGCTTTTCCGCTCCTTGCATAAGCGCCGAGCGAAGCTCCCGCCGCACACGGCGGCGTTGAGCCTCGCCGCTTCGACGGTCGCGGCTTACGCCGCTCCTACAGGCGGTGCGGCGCGGCCGCGTTCACGCGGCCGAGGCTATGCTCGCTGCGCCCCGGATCGGAGACCGACATGCTGTCGCGCATCGCGTTCGCCCTGCTCGCCGCCGCCGTACTCGCCGCCTGCCAGGGCGCGACGCCGCAAAACCGCCCCGCGCCGCCGACCGTCCTGCCCGGGCTGCGCGCGGTCGGCAACGAACCGGGCTGGCTGGTCGAAGTCGGCCCCGGCGAAACCCCGGCGATGCGCCTGACTCTCGACTACGGCGAACGCAAGCTCGACGTCGCCGCCGCGACCCGGATCGGCGACGAAGGCTATCGGGGCACCGCCGCCGACGGCACCGCGGTCGAACTGCGCTACCGGCGCGAGGCCTGCAGCGACGGCATGAGCGAACGCGACTATCCGGCCAGCGTGACCTTGCAGGTCGGCGCGCGAGCCTACCGCGGCTGCGCGGAGTTTCCGGCGCGATGAACGCTCTGCGCTCGAATCCCCTCCCGGTCGCTCCGCGGCCGCGGCCCGGTTTCGCCGCGCGCCCCGCCGCCGTCGGCATCGGCGCGCGTCTGCGCCGCGCCGCAACCCGCCTGCTGGCCGCCGCCGCGCTGTCGGCGACGTTCGTCTTCGCTGCCTGCGCCGCGACCGACACCGCGGCGCCGTCTCCTGCCGCAACGCACGCGGCCGCCCGCACCGCACCAACGATCCGCGTCCTCAGCCTCAACCTGTGGCACGACAAGGGCGACTGGCCGCGCCGCCGCGCCCTGATCGTCGACGAAGTCCGCCGCCTGCGCCCCGACGTGATCGCCCTGCAGGAAGTGCTGCAGCGCGAGGGCCTGCGCAATCAGGCCGAAGACCTGGGCGCGGCCCTGGGCTACCGGGTCCAGTTCGTCTCGGTCGATCCGCCGCAAGCGGCTCGCCGCTACGGCAACGCCCTGCTGACCCGGGCGCGCAGCCGCGCCCAGGACCAGCGCAAGCTGGAGCCGCTGGACGACTACCGCACCGCGGCGCATGCGCAGCTGCCCCTGGGTCGCGCCGGCGAAGTCGCGGTTTACGCCACCCACCTGCACAACGACCGCGGCGGCGGCGCGATCCGCGCCCGCCAGGTCGCCAGCCTGCTCGATTTCGTCGACGCGACCCGCGGCGACGGCCGGGTGCTGATCGCCGGCGACTTCAACAGCGACGCCGATTCGCCGGAGCTGCAGGCGCTGCGCGCTCGCTATCGCGACGCCTACGGCTTCGCCCACCCGCAGGCCGGCGCCGATCCGGCCGCGCACACCACGCTCAACCCGGCCTATCTGCCGGCGCAACGCATCGACCACGTGTTCTACGACCCCCAGCGTTTCGAACTGGTCGAGGCCAGGATCGTCCTCGACCGCAGCCGCGACGGGATCTGGGCATCGGATCATTTCGGCATGCTGGCGGTATTGCGGCTGCGCTGAGCGCGGGACGCGGCTTCGAGGGATGGCGTCGGCGGCACCGATGCTGCGGTTTCCCCGGCGGGGCCTGCGTGGCGCCCGTTTCTGCGAAGGCTCCGGGCTTCGATCGTTGACGCAAGCCTTGAGAACTCTGCGCGTTCCGTGGTCGCGGCTTACGCCGCTCCTACAGGCGATGGGTCCTGGCTTCGATCGTTGATGCAAGCCTTGAGGACTCTGCGCGTTCCGTGGTCGCGGCTTGCGCCGCTCCTACAGGGCCATAGGACAAAGACGCGGCTAGATTGAACGATGGCGGTCGCGGCTTATGACCAAAGGAAATCCCGGTGGGACGCCGCTCCTACAGGGGTTTATCGCCGCGTTCGGGACGGACCGTCATCGCGCTGACATCTGCCCGTTCCAGCATGACCGGCTCCCCCTGTCCGCTGGAGCCTCGCATGATCCGTTCCGCCCTCGCCGCCGCCGTGCTGCTCGCCTGCGCCCTGCCCGCCTCCGCCGCGTCCTGGTCGCTGCGCAACGTGGTCGAGACCCCGGCGACGACCCGCGATGCGGTGCGCTTGCCGCCGGGCACTCCGGATCAGGCCAATCTCAATCGCTTCGGCTTCTATTCCGACCTCAGCTACAACCCGCGCGACGGCTACTGGTATGCATTGTCCGACCGCGGCCCCGGCGGCGGAGTGATCGACTACGCCACCCGGGTCCAGCGTTTGCGCATCCCCTACGACCGCCGCAGCGGCCGGATCGGCCAGCCGGTGGTCGACAAGACCATCCTGTTCAGCGCGCGCGGCCGCGACAGCCTCAACGGCCTCAACCCGCAGCTGCTCAACGGCGACGCCTCCAAGCTCGGCCTGAGCTTCGATCCGGAAGGCTTCGCCGTCGGCCGCAACGGCCACTTCTACGTCGCCGACGAGTACGGCCCCAGCCTGTACGAGTTCGCGCCCAACGGCCGCCTGCTGCGCGCGTTCGAGATCCCGGACAACCTGCGCCCGCGCAACGCCCAGGACGCGCTGGAGTACGTCGGCGACCGCAAAAGCGTGGTCGCCGGGCGCCAGGACAACCGCGGTTTCGAGGGCCTGACCCTCAACGCCTCGGGCACCAAGCTCTATGCGGTGATGCAGGACCCGCTGGTGCAGGAAGGCGCCGGCAACGACGGCCGCCGCAGCCGCAACGTGCGCATCGTCGAGTTCGACCTGCGCCGCGGCCGCGCCGGAGCGCAGTACGTGTACCGGCTGGAGCCGATCGAGGCGCTGAACGCGATCGACCCCTCGACCCAGGACGATTTCTCCGCCACCCACCAGGGCCGCAGCATCGGCCTGAGCGCGATCCACGCCCTCAGCGACCAGGACTTCCTGGTGCTGGAGCGCGACAACCGCGGCCTCGGCGTCGAAGTCACCGCCGCGCCGTTGCACAAGCGCGTGTACCGGATCTCGTTGCGCGGGGCCAGCGATGTGTCGCAGCGTTCGCTGGCCGGCAGCAACGAACTGCCGGCGGGCGTGCGTGCGGTCGACAAGGCGCCGGAAGTCGATCTGCTCGCGGCGCTGCGCGGCGCCGGCGCGCGCGACATCCCGGAGAAGCTGGAGGGCCTCGCGATCGGCCCGCGCCTGCGCGACGGGCGCCACCTGGTGCTGGTCGGTAGCGACAACGACTACAGCGTCACCCAGACCGGCGCCGGCGAGCAGTTCGAAGTCTGCGTCGACCGCATCGGCGGCGGCCGCACCCAGGTGCCGCTGGACGCCGCCTGCCCGACCGGCACTGCGCGCATCCCAGGCACGCTGATAGCGTTCGCGGTGGATTTCCGCCGCTGATTCGCCACGCAGGCGCCGAAGAGCAAATCCCCCGGCGCCGCCGGATCTGGGCATCCCATCGTTGCGCAGGCGCCAGCCCCCTTTTCCAAAGGGGGCCAACCAACGCGCCTTCGCGAATCGGCATAAGCCAGGGCCAGCGCTCTCTCAGCTCGCCGCACAACGCTTGTCCGATTCCCGATTCCCCCCGACCGGCGCCGCGCGCATCCCGGGCACCCTGATCGCGTTCGCGGTGGATTTCCGCCGCTGATCCGGCGGCGGCGGCGCAGAGCAAATCCCCCGGCGCCGCTTCCCCTGCGCGTCCCATCGTCGCGCGAGGCGCCAGCCCCCTTTTTCAAAGGGGGCTAATCGACACGCCTTCGCCATTGGAACAGGCCAAGAACAGGGCCGTCCCACTCGCGCTCACGCTCTTCCCTCGCCCCTTCCTGCGCCCCCACACTCGAGTCCCGAGTCCCCAGTCCCGCATCTCCGAGTGCCGTTCCAACCGTTCCCTACTTCACATACTTCCAGTTCCGCACCTTGCCTTGCGCCATCCACTCCACCGCCTGCGCCAGGCGGGATTGGCGGGTGGCCTCGCGCTTGGCCTCTTCGATCCATTCCACGTACTCGCGCTGCTGGCTCGGCGCAAAGGCTTGGTAGGTGGCGCGGGCCTTGGCGTTCTTGCCCAGGGCCGCGGCTAGGTCGTCGGGGGTCCGCACCGGCGGCTTGGGCTGCGCGGTCTTGGTCGTCGGCCGGGTCGCGCCGGATTCGATCAGCGCCATCGCCTGCTTGACCAGCCCGGTGAACTCGCGCTTGCCCGGCAGATCGGCGAGCCGGGTCAGGCGGCCGAACTGGCCCATCGCGTCGCTGTCGCCGGCGCGTTCGGCGCCGACCACTTGCGCGCCGTGCCAGAAGCCGAAGCTCGCGTGCTGCTTGAACGCGGCCATGGCGCACAGGATCTTGCCGCGGTAGACGAAACTGGGCATGCCCCATTTCACAGTCTCTTCGACCTCGGGACAGGCTGCACGCACGGCGGTGCGCAAGTGTTCTAGGATCGGCCGCGCGAACGGCGCGGCCTGGGCGATGTAGGCGTCGATGCGCGGATCGGCGGCGGCCATGACCATGCCCTCTCGGCGGCGAGGCCCCATTCTGCGCCGGCCCGGCGTCCGGCAGCCAGCGCCGCCATCCAGGCGCCGGCTCGTGCCGGGCCCGGTTTTCGCCGGACAGCGGCGGCCCACCGGGTTTCCTTCAAGCCGCGGCTGCGTTGTTCCGGTCTCGCGCCGCGATCACGGCCGACCCGGTCGACGCACCGGCGCCGACCGACGAACTCCGCCGAGACGGGGTCGGGCCACGGCGACGCCCGCCGTCCCTATCCGCGCAACGGCCACTGCCCCAGAACGGTGTAAGCGTTGCGCGATCCCAGTTGACTGTGGATCAACGCGAACTCGCTCACCGGCCAGTCGATGGCTCCGATCGCGATCGGCGGATGCAACGCCGCGGCGGCGTCGCGGACCACGGTGACGTGCGGCACCAGCTGCGATCCGGATTCGACGCGCAGCCCCTGCTTGGCCAGGGCCACGCCCAGGCGCTGCCACAGATGCTGCAGGCCGTCCGGCAGGCGCTCGCAGCCCAGCCACCATGGAATCGAGCGATTGCGGAAGCTGCCGGCGCGGTCCAGGCGCAGCGCGAAGGCCGGCGTGTCGACGCTCGCCGCCGCGGCGCGCGCGGCGTCGGCACGCTCGCTCTGGAACCGGTGAGCGTCGCCGAGGAACTGCAGGGTCAGGTGGTAACGGTGCGCGCCGATCGCGCGGCCGCCGCTGCGCTGTTCCTGCTCCAGCCGCGCCGTCGCGGCGGCGATGCGCTCGCGGGTGGCCGCATCGGGCAGCAGGGCGAAGAACAGCCGATGGACATCGGCGGGCGCGGCCGGAGCCGCGCCGAACAAGGAGTCTTGATGCATGCCGCCAGTGTAACGCCGGCCGTTGCGGCGGCCGGCATACGGTCCGCACTCGATCAGCGCGCCGGCGCGGCTTGCGGAGAGGCGGTCGCCTGGACCGGATCCGGCGCCTTGGCCGCATCGGCGTCGGCGGCTTCGCGCCGGCGGGTGTCCTCGGCCAAGACTTCGGCCGCAGCGCGCCGCACCGCGCCGGGATCGGCGGTGCGCAGGTCGGCGTCCGCCGCCAGGCCCATCCGCACCGCGACATCGGCCAGCACGCGCTTGTTCGAATACGGGTGCGGGTGATCGGGGTTGTCGTCGCGGCTGCGATAGAACTTGCCCAGCAGGACGTCGCGGGTCTGGTCGGCCTGCGCCAGTTCGACCAGCTTGGCCCGGTACTCCAACTGCCAGGACGGCATGTCCGGCCAACGCTGCTGATCGGCGTAGTGCTGCGATTCGTGGCCGAGCAAGCTCACCCGGTAGTCCTCGCCCTGCAGATCGCCGTAGTTGGAACGCACCGCGAACACGCCTTCGGCGTTGGCCCAGCCGCCGGCGCCGCCGGTGCCGCAATTGCCGTAGTGGATCCAGCCGCGGCTGATCCAGTCGTCCATCAGGAACACCCGCACCGGCTGCCGCGCGCCGCCCGGCAGGTCGACCACGTAGTCGCGCTGCTCCTGGCCCCGCCACAGCAGCAGGTCGTACAGCGGCGGCGTGCGGCCGAGCTGCGCGTGCAGGCCGCGCTTGCCCAGTTCGGCGTCGATGCGCTCGTTCAAGGCGTCGAACGCGTCCTCGCCCTCCGCCGGCGGCGCTTCGCCGAGCAGGCCGGCCAGTTCGGCCCTGAGTTGCTTCTCGGCCGCGGGCCGGGCGGCGACGTCGCGCAGCGACCGCCACCAGTAGCGCTGGTAGCTGGCCAGCAACGCGCGCACCATCGGATCGTCGAGGCCGCCGGCCGGCTCGACCGGCGCCGGCGCGCTGCTGCGATCGTGGCGTTCGAGCATGCAGCCGCGGAATGCGGCGTCCTTGGCGCTGAACTGCTCCAAGGGCGCGGCTTTCAACGCCGCCAGCGCGGACGGCATGTCGGCGCGCAGCGTGTCGCCCTTGGCCTGGTTCACCGCCTGCGCGGCTTGCGGACCGCTGTCGGCGGGCGTGGCGGCGGCGGTGGCGGCAACGGCTGCGCCGGCGGTCGTCGCCGCCAGGCCCAGCGCGCACAGGGTGGACAGCAGGGTCGGTTTCATCGTCGGACTCCGGTTGCGCCGCGGCGCGTTGGGGCCATTAGGCCGCCTGCGCCGGGACCGGGTCTTGTACGCACTTGATCTGCCGGCGCAGCAGCGCCGGGGTGCAACCGGCGTGGGCGACCACGATCCGGTGCAGATGGCTCTGGTCGGCGAAGCCCGCGGTCGCGGCGACGTCGGCCAGCGGCAGATCGGTGGCCAACAGTTGCAGCGCGCGGCGCCAACGCAGTTCGCGGCGCAGCGCGCGCGGCGGCATGCCGTAGCTGCGGCTCAACGCGCGGCTGGCGTGCTCGGCCGAGACCCCGAGCCGGCCGGCGAGCGCGCCGATCTCTTCTTCGCTGTCGGCCATGCCGCGCAGCAGTTCGCCCTGCCAGTCCGGCAGCGCCAACCCCGCCTGCGGTACGGCGCAGGCCAGCAGCTCGGGCAGGCGCTGCGGGCAGCGCGCGAACACCTCCAGGGCGTCCTTGAGGTCGTGCACCCGCCAGGCGCTGGCGCCCAGGGCGGAGACGGCCATGTCCGGCCGGCGCATGCCCTGTCGATCGCCCCCCTGCCGGCCGGGTCCGGGCGAGGCGAGACGCGCAGGATCAAGACCGGATACGCCCAAACCCGGCAGATCCAGATTGATCGCCTGCGCGCCGAGCCGGCCGAAACGGTCGCCATGGGCGTGATAGGCAGGATGCAGCACCAGGGTGCCGGGCGTGCACGGCAGCGGGCCGTCGACGCTGGACTCGGTGTAATCGCCGTCCAGCACCAGCGCGGCGTAGGCCTGCCGGTGGCGGTGCGTCGCCAGGCTGGCGCCGCGCTCGTGACGGGTGCGGTAGGCGGCCGCCGAGCTCATCGCTGCGGATCGGGCGGGACCGCGCCATGGCCGGTTTCGTCGTCGGCCTTGGCGCGGGCCGGGCCGGCCGCCGAACGGCGCAGATAGTCGCCCAGCCCGCGCAGTTGCAGGCCCTGCACCCGATCGACCACGGCGACGAACTTGCTCAGATCCTCCGGCGTGTAGCCGCCGGCGCGATAGGTCATGACGATGCGGGTGCCGCCGTCGGCGGTCGCGGACAGCTTGAACTCCAGCGCTCCGTGCAGGCCCATGCCCTGCAGCGGGCCGAGTCCGCCGAGCAGGCGCAGGGTCTTGCCCGGGTCGACGAAGCTCACCGTCATGTGCAGGGCCTGACGCCGGCCGTCCCGGCCGATCTCGCAGAAGCAGCCGCCGGCGCGCGGCTGCAGCGACAGGCGCGAATCCTGGCCCCACCAGGTGTGGTCCTTCGGCCACCAACGGTCGATGTCCTCGACCAAGGCCGTCCACGCCGCGTCGGGCGCGACCGCTACCGTCTGCTCGTTCTCGACCGTGAACCCGTTCGCCGCCGCGTCCTTCACTGCGGCCGCGGCCGGGCCCCCGCCCAGGCCCAGGGCGAGCGCCATCGCCGCCACCGCTCGTGTGCCGATCCGCCGCATCGCCGCTCTCCCTCGCCGGCGACCGCCGGCGTTCGTTGCGCCGATTAGGAACCCGCGCCGGAGACCGGCGCAAGCGACGGAAGTCGGGGGTGGCGCGGCGCGCTCAGCCTTCCAGTTCGGCCCAGCGCGCGTAGGCGTGGTCGAGCTCGGCCTGGGTCTGGGCCAGGCTGGCGTTGTGGGCGTTGATCGCGGCGCTGTCGCGCTGGTAGAACGCGGCCTCGTTCATCTGCGCGGTGAGCTGGGCCAGGCGGGTTTCCAGTTCCTCGATCCGCAGCGGCAACTGCTCCAGCTCGCGCGCGTCCTTGTAGCTGAGCTTGCGCTTGTTCGCCGCCGGCGCCGCGGCCGCAGCCGCCGCTTCGACCTTGGCGGCGGCCGGTTTCGCGCCCGCTGCGGCCTGCGCGGACGGCTGCGCGCGCTGGCGCAGCCAGTCGCTGTAGCCGCCGACGTACTCGCCGACCCGTCCCGCGCCTTCCATGACCAGGGTCGAGGTGACCACGTTGTCGAGGAAATCGCGGTCGTGGCTGACCAGCAGCAAGGTGCCGGGGTAGTCGCCGAGCAGTTCTTCCAGCAGTTCCAGGGTCTCGACGTCGAGGTCGTTGGTCGGTTCGTCCATCACCAGCAGGTTGGACGGCTGGGCGAACAGCTTGGCCAGCAGCAGGCGGTTGCGCTCGCCGCCGGACAAGCGGGTGATCGGCGCGCGCGCGCGTTCGGGAGTGAACAGGAAATCCTGCAGGTAGCCGATCACGTGCTTGCTCTTGCCGCCGACCTCGACGTACTCGCGGCCTTCGGCGACGTTCTCGATCGCGTTCCAGTCTTCGCGCAGGGTCGCGCGGTACTGGTCGAAATAGGCGATCTGCAGCTTGCTGCCCTCGCGCACCTCGCCCGTGCCGGGGCTCAGCTCGCCGAGCAGGATCTTCAGCAAGGTGGTCTTGCCGCTGCCGTTGGGGCCGATCAGGCCGATCCGGTCGCCGCGGAACACCGTGGTCGAGAACCCGCTCAGCATCGGCTGGCCGCCGTAGCCGAAGTTCACGTCCTTGGCTTCGATCACCTTGCGTCCGGAGGCTTCGGACTGGGCGAACTCCATGCGCACGTTGCCGACCGCATCGCGGCGCGCGGCGCGCTCGTTGCGCATCGCCTTGAGCCGGCGCACCCGGCCTTCGTCGCGGGTGCGGCGGGCCTTGATGCCCTGGCGGATCCAGACTTCTTCCTGGGCCAGCAGCTTGTCGAAGCGCGCGTTCTCCTGCGCCTCGGCGTTGAGCCGTTCCTCGCGCCGGCGCAGGTAGTTGTCCCAGTCGCCCGGCCAGCTGGTGACCTGGCCGCGGTCGATCTCGACGATCCGGGTCGCCAGCGCGCGCAGGAAGCGGCGGTCGTGGGTGACGAACAGCAAGGCGCCCTGCCAGGACTTGAGGAACTGCTCCAGCCAGTCGATCGCCTCGATGTCGAGATGGTTGGTCGGTTCGTCCAGCAGCAGCAGGTCCGGCGCCGAGACCAGCGCGCGCGCCAGCAGCACGCGCCGCTTCATCCCGCCGGACAGGCCGGTGAACGCGGCCTCGCCGTCCAGGCCGAGCCGGGTCAGGGTTTCGGTCACCCGCTGGTCCAGGGCCCAGCCCTGGGCGTCCTCGATCTTGGCCTGGACCTTGGCCACCGCATCGGCGTCGTAGACCTCGGCATGGCTGAGATGGTGGTACTCGGCCAGCCAGGCGCCGAGTTCGCCGAGGCCGTCGGCGACCACGTCGAACACGCTGCCGGTCGCGCCGGCCGGCACTTCCTGCTCCAGCCGCGCCACTCGCGCGCCGTTCTCGCGCCGCACTTCGCCGTCGTCGGGCTGCAGCTCGCCGGCCAGCAGCTTCATCAGCGTGGACTTGCCGGCGCCGTTGCGGCCGATCAGGGCGATGCGTTCGCCGGGTTCGATGGCCAACTCGACGTTTTCGAGCAGGAGCGGGCCGCCGACGCTGTAGTCGACGTTCTGGACGGTAATCAGGGGCATCCGCCCATTCTACCGGGCGCGGCGCCCGCGGCGGCGTCCCGGCCCGCACGCGGCGCCGGCCGGGCGCATACTCGGCGCAGGCGCTCGGCATCCGCCGCACCGCGCCGCCACCGAGGGAGGATCCGCGATGAGCAAGGGCATGGACCGCAAGAAAGAGACCAAGAAGAAGCCGGCCAAGACCATGAAGGAAAAGCGCGCCGAGAAGAACGAGAAGAAGGCCGCCAAGCCGTTCGCACCGGCTTGAAGGCGCGGCTTGCAGGGACCGGCCTGCCTGCCGATCCGAACCAGTTCGATCCGAACCAGTTCGATCCGAACCAGTTCGATTCGAACCAGTTGGGCCTGGACATGCCGGTATGAACCAGGCCGGTATGAACCAGGCCGGTCTGGACCAGGCAGGCCTTTACACCCCGCTTGGAGCGCCCCGGCCGGAGCCCCCGGGCCCGAACCGGGCCGGCGCGCTCAGGTCCGCGCCAGCAGCGGAAAACGGTGCGCGGGCAGCGCCGCAAGGTCGAGCCCGCGCACGAACAGGTGGGCGTCGTCCTCGATCGCCGTCGCCGCGGCCTGCGCCCAGCCGCGCGGCGGGCCGAAGCCGAAGCTCACGGTGTGCACCGGCGCGTCGATCAATCGCGGCAAGGCCGCGGCCAGGTCGAAGCGGTCCGGAGCGGCTGCGAACACGTCCTGGATCGTCAGCACCCCGTCTTCGGCCTGGGCGAACACCAGGGTGTCGCGATCGAGCCGGCGCAAAGGCGCGGCGTAGCCGTTGGCCGCGTACCAGGTCGCGATGCGGCCGTAGTCGCGGGCGGCGAAGGTCCCGGCCGACGGCGCCGCAACCGCCGCCAGGCGCAGGAAATCGGCTCGGTCCGCCGGCTCGGCCAGGTCCAGCCGCGGCGCCGGTTCGGCGCCGGGGCGCAGCTCGGCCCGGGTTTCGAACCGCCATTGCGGCGCCGCCGCGAAGCCGAAGCGCGGGTAGAACTCCGCCACCGTCGGATTGGCGAACAACAGTACCGGGGCGCTGCCGCAGGCTGCCAGCGCCGCTTGCATCGCGCGCCGCGCCAGTCCCTGCCCGCGGCAACCCGGCAGGCAGCCGACCGCGCCGAGCTGGAAGCCCTCGACTTCCTCGCCGTCGACCCACAGACGCATGCGCGACACCGCCGCGTTGGCGACCACGCGCTCGCCGTCGAACAGGCAGAACGCGCGATAGCTCTCGCTCCACTGCTCCCATTCGCACCAGCGGCGGAAATCGGCCTGGGTGAAGACCCGGGCGACGTAGTCGCAATAGGCCGGGTGCAAGGCGGCGTCGGCAGGCCCGAGAACGTGCAGGCGGATGACGGAATTCATCCGCCGATTTTGCGCGGACCCAGGTCCGAAAAACGTCGTCCTGCCTGTGCCGGATGCGCGCTTGCGTCGCTGGGCAGGCGGCGGCGCGGCCGCGGAAACCGGGTCAGGAACTGCACGACAGCATCGAACAGCCGGCGCGGTCGCGCGCCCAGTCCGGACGCTTGGCCGCGAACGCCTCGCGTCCGGGCTGGTCCTGATACGGCCGCCGCATCACCTCCAGCAGTTCGTGCACGCCGCCCAGGTCGCCCTGCTCGGCGCGGTCGATCGCCTGCTGGGCCAGATAATTGCGCAGCACATAGCGCGGATTGGCCGCGTGCATGCGCGCACGCCGATGCGCAGCGGGCAGCGCGTCGGCGCGGGACCGGCTGGCGTAGTCGGCCAGCCAGGCCTGCAAGGCCGGCGCGCCGGCGGCGGCCTTGTCGGAATCGTAGGCGGCATCGGCCAACGGCGACGGATCGGGCGCTTCGGCCTCGACGTCCACCTCGGCCAGGGCGCGGAAGAAGATCGTCATGTCGATCTCGTGCGCCTGCAGCCATTCGCGCAGGCGCTGCATGCGCTCGATGTCGCCGTCCGCGCACTCGCGCAGGCCCAGCTTGGCGGCGATCGCCTCGGCCTCGACTGCGTTGTAGGTGTCGACATACCGGCGCAGGCCGTCCTGCAGCGCCTCGACCGGGATCAGCAACGACAAGGCCCCGGCCAGACGGCTCAGATTCCAGTACGCCACCTGCGGTTGCTGGCCGTAACGGTAACGGCCGCGGCCGGCATCGGTGGTGTTCGGCGTCCAGTCCGGGTCGTAGGCGTCGATCCAGCCGTAAGGACCGTAATCGATGGTCAGGCCCAGCACCGAGAGATTGTCGGTGTTCATCACCCCGTGCACGAAGCCGACCCGCATCCAGTGCGCCATCAACACCGCGGTGCGCGCGCAGACCTCGCCGAACCAGGCCGCGTAGCGCGCCTGGTCGTCGCCCTGCAGGTGGGGAAAATCGCGGCGGATGCAGAAATCCAGCAGTTGCTTCAGCAGCCCGCTCTCGCCGCGCGAAGCCGGCAGTTCGAAATTGCCGAAGCGGATGAACGAAGGCGCGACCCGGCACACGATCGCGCCCGGCTCGGCCTGCGGACGGCCGTCGTAGAACATGTCGCGGACCACCGCCTCGCCGGTGCCGACCAGGCTCAGCGCGCGCGTGGTCGGCACGCCCAGGTGATGCATGGCCTCGCTGCACAGGAACTCGCGGATCGACGAGCGCAACACCGCGCGGCCGTCGGCGCTGCGCGAGTACGGGGTCGGCCCGGCGCCCTTGAGCTGCAGCTCCCAACGTTCGCCGCCCGCGGTGACCGCCTCGCCGAGGCTGATCGCACGGCCGTCGCCGAGCTGGCCGGCCCAATGGCCGAACTGATGGCCTCCATAGTTGGCCGCGTAAGGTTCCATTCCGGGCAGCAAGGCGTTGCCGGCGAACACCGCGGCGAACTCGGGGCTGACCAGATCTTCGGCGGAAAAGCCCAGCGTCGCCGCCATTTCGGCCGAATGCGCCAGCAGCCGCGGCGCCGCGACCGGGGTCGGCGACACCCGCGAATACGCCGCGCCATGGACCTGGCGCACGCCGGGTGCTTGCACGGGGTCGCCGGGCAGTTCGCGGACGAAGGCATTGTCGAAGCGCAGCGCGAGCATGGCGGAACCGGTTTGGGATGAGCCTTCAAGATGGGTGTCGGCCGGCGCGAATCCAAGCCGCGCGGCGGCTTGCCCGCTTCGGCGGCGAACTCAACTCAGCAGCGAATACGGCCCGCCCTGCTCCAGCGCCCGCTGATAGGCCGGCCGGGCGCGGATGCGTTCGACGAAGGCCTGCATCTTCGGCCGCTGGCCGCCAGCGCGGGCGGCCGCGGCCTCGACCGGGAAGCTCATCTGGATGTCGGCGGCGGTGAAGCGTTCGCCGGCGAACCATGCGTGCCGGCCCAGCTCGCTTTCGATATAGCCCAGGTGCAGCGCCAGCTGCGGCCCGACGAAGGCCGACAGGGCCTTGTCGGCGATGCCGCGCGCGACCGGCCTGGCGAAGAACGGCATCGGCGCCGACTTCAGCCGCGCGAACACCAGGCTCAGCAGCAGGGGCGGCATCGCCGAGCCCTCGGCGTAGTGCATCCAGTAGCGGTAGCGGCGGCGCTCCTCGCCGTCCAGCGGCTGCGCCGGCGGCGACACCCGGTGCTCGCGGTCGTAGCGCTCGCACAGGGTCTCGATGATCGCCGCCGACTCGGCCAGCACCTGTCCGTCCAACTCCACCACCGGCGACTTGCCCAGCGGATGCACCGCCCGCAGCTCGGCCGGCGCCAGCAGGGTCTTGGGATCGCGCTGGTAGCGCACGACCTGGTACGGCAGCTCCAGTTCCTCCAGCAGCCACAGCACGCGCTGGGAACGGGAATTGTTGAGGTGGTGGACCTTGATCATGGCCGGCGCCGTGGAGGGGTTGGCCGCATGGTACGCGGACGACAGCGACGGCTCAGCTGCGGCCGGCGGTCAGCTGGGCGGCCAGGCGCCGCTTCCAGTGCTCCAGGTCGCCTTCCACCCAGGGATACTCGGCGCGGAAATTGGCCCAGTCGATCCGCCAATCGGCGATCTCCGGCAGCGCGTCTTCGCCCCAGGCGCGGTAGTCCGGATTGCTGCGGATCGCGTCCACGAACAACCGCAATGGCATGTTGCAGCGTTCGGCCAGCAGCACCGCATCGTAAAGATCCTTGCCCTGCGGCCACATGTCGGTCTGCAGCCACACCAGCTTCCAGGCCAGCGACAGTTCGGCCGAAGCGCCCAACAGGCACACCGGTTCGCCCTCGGTCAAAGGAATCTCGACCGGCACCGGCGGTTGCGGCAAGGCCTCGTTGAACACGAAGTCGAACTGCGCCTGGCCTTCTGGCAAGCCGTCCAGCGACCAGACGATGGTCATGCGCCGGCCTTCGGCCCGCTCGTAGGTCCAGATGTCGTCGTGGGCGATCCGGTCGAAGTGGATGCGCACCGGGCCGACCGTACGACGCTGGGTCAGCAGGGCCGCCAGTTCCTGCAGCATCGCGCGCGCGGCCGGCTCGTCGGCCTTGAGTTCGGCCGGCAGCACCACCCAGTCGATATCGCCGGGAGCGCGCGCGCGTTCGCCCAGATAGGCATGCAACAGCACGCTGCCGCGCAGCACCAGCCGGTCGCGCCAGGGCGATTCGGCGATGAGACGCAGCATTTGCGCCTGCACCGAGGCGCGTGCGGCATACCAGCGGCGCCGGTCCTCTGCGTTGGCGAAGCTCGGATCGCCGGTGCGGAAGGCGTCGGTGTGGTGCTTGAGCGCCGGATCGAACAGGTCCGGACGCCCTCCTCCGCTGAGCTGGGTGCTGGCCGGGTAGCGGATCTCGCGCGGCGGCCCCGGCGGCGCACAGGCCGGGCCCGAGGCGGCAACCTGCGCCGGTTGCGGACCTCTATCGCGTCCGCCGAGCCAGCGGGTCAGTCGTTGCCACATCGATCCAGCCATCGTCCACCGCCAGGTTGTCGTCGTACACCACGTATTCGGTTTCCACGCCCGCGCGAGGCAAGCGCAGTCCATCCAGCCTCGCCAGCAGCGCGTCCAGTTCCGCGCGAGCGCGCTGCGAACCGCCGTGGCTGCGCTGGGTGACGAAACGTTCGTCCACTCCGTCCGAGCGCCGGCGCAAGGCGTTGCGCGACAGATGCGCGCCGTGGCCGCGCACCGCTTCGGCCAGTGCCGCCAGGTCCGCATCGACGCTCAGCAACAGCTTGATATGGCTTTCGAAATAGCGCCCGGGCGTCGCATCCGCATCGTCCTGCGGCACGCCGCTATTGGCGGGCGCGGCCTCGATCTTGGTCCTCACCGGCGTCAGCCCGGCCGCACGCAGTTGCCTTGCCACCTCCGCGGCGGCGGCGAGCTGTTGTGCGAGAACGCCGCGGCCGCGCCAGCTCAGCATGGGCTGGGCCGGCCGCACGCCACGCGCCAGTTCGATATGCAGGCACTTCAGTCCGCGCGCCTCGGCGAAACGCCGCAACGCGCCGTCGCGGTCGGCGGCGACGGTCAGATGGGTTTCGAACTCGCCCGCGAACCCGGGCCCGGCGCGATCCGATGCGGCGGCGATGTCCATCGGCGGAGTGTCCGGGCGCAACCGAGCGGTCCTTGCGGCAGCCGAGAATAGCAGCGCCGCGGCGAATTCCGTCCCCCGTCCCGATCCGACGGACGGGCCGCATCGACGCGCCCATGACCTCGCCGTCCTGTCCCACATGACGCAGACCACGCCCCGCCGCACAATGCACACCGCCTCCCCGCCCGTCCGCCATGACCGAAACGCCCGCCACGCCGCAAATCTGGGTCGACGCCGACGCCTGCCCCGGCCCGATCAAGGAGATCCTGTTCCGCGCCGCGGACCGGGCCCGGATCCCGCTGACCCTGGTCGCCAACCAATGGCTGCGCACCCCGCCTTCGCCGTACATCCGCGCGATCCAGGTGCCGGGCGGGCTGGACGTGGCCGACAACGAGATCGTGCAGCGCCTGGGCGCCGGCGACCTGGTGGTGACCCAGGACATTCCGCTGGCCTCGCTGGCGCTGGAGAAAGGCGCGGTGGCCTTGAACCCGCGCGGCGATCTGTACACCCGCGACAACATCGCCGAACGCCTGTCGGTGCGCAATTTCATGGAAGAGCTGCGCGGCGCCGGGATTCAGACCGGCGGCCCGGCCGCGTTCCATGCCCGCGACCGCCAGGCCTTCGCCGCGCAACTGGACCGCTGGCTGGCGCGGCGTCCGCGCTGAGCGGGCTCAGTCGGCGCGGGCGATGCGCGCGCTGGCCGCCACCGCGACCAGGCCCAGGCCGAGCAGGCCGAACGCCAGCGGCAGGCTGCTGGCGCGAGCGATCGCGCCGATCGCCGCCGGGCCGGCGAGGATGCCGGCGTAGCCCAGGGTGCTGATCGCCGAGATCGCCGCGGCCGCCGGCATCGCGCGCTGCTGGCCGGCGGCGCTGAACAGGATCGGCACGATGTTCGAGCAGCCCAGGCCGACCAGGACGAAACCCAGCAGGGTCGCGAGCGGCGACGGCAGCGCGGCGGCGAGCAGGAAGCCGGCCGCGGCGCAGGCGCCGCCGATGGCCTGCACCCGGCGCGGGCCGAAACGCTGGACGATGCGGTCGCCGTTGAAGCGGCCGACGGTCATCGCCAGGGCGAACGCCGCATAGCCGATGCCGGCGGCGCTGGATTCGACCCCGCGCGCGGACACCAGCAACAGCGCGCTCCAGTCCAGCATCGCGCCTTCGGCCAGGAACACCACGAAGCACAGCGCGCCGATCAGCACCACCGCGCCGCGCGGCAGCACGAACATCGAGCCGCCGCTTTCCTCGCCGTAGCGCAGCAATCCCTGGCTGCCGGCCAGCAGCAGGATGGCCAGCGCGACCGCGGCCGCCAAGGCCGCGGTCGGCGGCGGCGCCTGCAGCCACAACAAGCCGCCGACCAGGCCGGCGCCGGCGATGCCGCCGACGCTGAAGAAGCCATGGAAACCGGACATCAGCGCGCGGCCGCTGGCTTTCTCGACGATCACCGCCTGGATGTTGATCGCCACGTCGATGGTGCCGATCGCCGCACCGAAGCCGAACAGGGCCAGGGCCAGGCTCGGCACCGTCGCGCAGTAGGCCAACAGCGGCAGGCAGGCGCAGACCGCGGCGCCGGCGAGCAGGATCAGCTTGCGGCAGCCATAGCGCGCGGCCAGCGCGCCGGTCAGCGGCATCGCCACGATCGAACCGGCGCCGAGCGCGAGCAGCAACAGGCCCAGGGTGCCTTCGTCGACGCCGGTGCGCGCCTTGGCGTAGGGCACCAGCGGCGCCCAGGCCGCCATCGCCACGCCGGCGACGAAGAAGGCGATGCGGGTCGACAGGCGTTCGCGCGCGCCGATCGCGGAGGAGGACGCTGCCGGCGCCGATGCGGCGTCCGTCGCGGCGGGCAAGGCGGCCCGCTCCTGCGCGGAGTGTTCCGGCGCGGCATCGTTGGGCGCGACGGACGAGGCGGAGATTTCGTTCGGGTCGAGCGGATTCATGGGCAGTCCCGGTTCGTCGGCGGCCGCGGGCCGCGTAAGCGCCTGGCGGCGGATGCGATACGCATCGGCGCCGAGGCTGTGGCTCATCGGCTCGGCGCGGCGCGCAGCACGCGCACGCCGCGGCGGGCGAAGGCCTCGGCCTGAGCGGGGTCGCCGCCGTGTTCGATCGCCAGCGCATGCAGCGCGTCGGCGGCCAGCACCGGGTACCGCGCGGCGGTGCCGAGCTTGTCGTCGGTGACCGCCGCCACCACCGCGCGGCTGGCCGCGGCGACCGCCTGCTTGAACTGCGCATCCTCGTAGTCCAGCGCGCTCACCCCGGCGTCGCCGTCGGCGCCGCACACGCCGAGGAAGTACAGATCGCTGCGCAGCGCCTCGGCGTCGCGGGTCGCGGCGCGGCCGAGACTGGCGCCGATGCGCGGGTCGACCCGGCCGCCGATCACGATCAACTGCAGGTCCTCGCGCTCGGCCAGGCGCGCGGCGATCGCCGGCGCATTGGTCGCCACGGTCAGGCGGTAGTCGGCCGGCAAGGCCTCGGCGATGGCCAGGTTGGTCGAGCCGGCATCCAGGAACAGCAGTTGGCCGGGTTCGATCAGAGCGATCGCGGCCCGCGCCAGGGCCGCCTTGCGCGCCGGCTCCAGGCCGCGGCGCCGGGCCAGCGGCCCATGGTCGGGCGACAGCGGCAGGGCGCCGCCGTAAACGCGCTGGCACATCCCGGCCGCCGCCATCTCGCGCAGGTCGCGGCGGATGGTGTCGTGGGAGACCTCGAGTTCGCGCGCCAGATCCACCGCGAGCACCCGGCCCTGGGCCAGCAGGCGTTCCAGGATCAAGCCTTGGCGCTGCTGCGGGAGCAGTTCTTCGACGGACATGGGCGACACTCATTTGTGCACGATTTGAATTAATTGTGCACAAACGTGCATCCGATGCAAGGGCCGCCGGCGCTGTCTCGCGGGCCGGCCGGGCCTCGCCGGCGAATCGGCCGATCCGGCACAACCGACGCCCGCGCCGCGGCGAAATCGCCCTGCGCGCGACCTACCGCACGTCGCCCGGCGCGCGGCCGAGCCGAAGCTCCACCCGCATACAGGTAGACTGGTGGGTCTCCCGACCGGCCTCGCCGGCGCTGCTAGAGCCTCGACATGAGCGCCGACACGCCCAACACCGCTTCCGAAACCGCCCCCGAAGCCCCCAAGTTCACCGACCTCGCCCTGCCCGAGCCCTTGCTGCGCGCGCTCGCCGACGTCGGCTACGAATCGCCCTCGCCGATCCAGGCCGCGACCATTCCGCCGCTGCTGGAAGGCCGCGACGTGCTCGGCCAGGCCCAGACCGGCACCGGCAAGACCGCCGCGTTCGCGCTGCCGATCCTGGCCGCGATCGACCCGGCCCAGGCCCGCCCGCAAGCGCTGGTGCTGGCGCCGACCCGCGAACTGGCGATCCAGGTCGCCGAGGCGTTCCAGAAGTACGCCACCCACCTGCCCGGCTTCCACGTGCTGCCGATCTACGGCGGCCAGAGCTATTACCCGCAGTTGCAGGCGCTCAAGCGCGGGGTGCAGGTCGTGGTCGGCACCCCCGGCCGGGTCATCGACCATCTCGAGCGCGGCTCGCTGGACCTGTCGCAGTTGCGCTGCCTGGTCCTGGACGAAGCCGACGAGATGCTGCGCATGGGCTTCATCGACGACGTCGAGGCGGTGCTGAAGAAGACCCCGGAAACGCGCCAGGTGGCGCTGTTCTCGGCGACCATGCCGCCGCAGATCAAGCGCATCGCCCAGACCTACCTGAAGGAGCCGGTCGAGGTCGCGATCAAGGCCAAGACCACCACCTCGGCCAACATCCGCCAGCGTTACTGGTCGGTCAGCGGCGTGCACAAGCTGGACGCGCTGACCCGGATCCTGGAGGCCGAAACCTTCGACGCGATGATCGTGTTCTCGCGCACCAAGCTCGGCACCGAAGAACTGGCCGAGAAGCTGTCGGCGCGCGGCATCTCGGCCGCGGCGATCAACGGCGACGTGCAGCAGGCGCAGCGCGAGAAGACCATCGCCAACCTCAAGGACGGCAAGATCGACGTCCTGGTCGCCACCGACGTGGCCGCGCGCGGCCTGGACGTGGAGCGGATCAGCCATGTGCTGAACTACGACATCCCCTACGACACCGAGAGCTACGTCCACCGCATCGGCCGCACCGGCCGCGCCGGACGCAAGGGCGAGGCGATCTTGTTCGTGACTCCGCGCGAACGCGGCATGCTGCGCGCGATCGAGCGCGCCACCCGCCAGCCGATCGAGCCGATGGAGCTGCCCAGCGTGGAGACGGTCAACGAGCAGCGCGTCTCGCGCTTCCTCGGCCGGATCAGCGAGGCGCTGGAAAGCGAGGAGCTGGGCTTGTTCCGCGACCTGGTCGAGCGCTACGAGCGCGAGAAGAACGTGCCCGCGGTGGAGATCGCCGCGGCCCTGGCCAAGCTGGTCCAGGGCGAGAACCCGCTGCTGCTGGCGCCGCCGGCGGCGCAGCCGCGCTACGCCGAACGCGAGGGACCGCGCGAACACCGCGGCCAGGCCACGCGCAAGTTCATCGAGCGCGACAACGCCTCCAACTCCGGCGCCCATCGCCGCGACAAGTTCGAGCGCCCGGCGCGCGACGAGGCCCGCCCGGCCCGCCGCGACGAGGAGCGCGGCGCGCACCGCCACGAACAGCGCCAGTACACTCCGCCGATGCCGGGCGCCGCGTCCGAGCGCCCGCTCAACGCCGCCGAATCGATGTTCGACGACGAGGCGCCGGCGCCGCGCCGCGAGCGCGCGCACGAGCGCAGCCACGAGCGCGCGCCGCGCGAGGCCGAGGTCGGCATGGAGACCTTCCGGATCGAAGTCGGCCACGCCCACGGCGTGCAGCCCGGCAACATCGTCGGCGCGATCGCCAACGAGGCCGACCTGGAAAGCCGCTACATCGGCCGGATCGACATCCGCGACGAATACACCCTGGTCGACCTGCCCGAAGGCATGCCGCGCGAGCTGATGGAGCACCTGAAGAAAGTGCGCGTCGCCGGCCAGCCGCTGCGGATCCAGCGCGCCGGCCCGGGCGACGCCGAAGGCGGCCGCGGCCACGGCCGTCCGGGCGCGTTCCGCCCGCACGGCGCGCGCCCCGGCGGCCCCAAGCCGCACGGCGCCGGTCCGCGCAAGCCGTTCAAGCCGCGCGGCCCGCGCTGACCGCCGCGCCTTGCGGCCGCGCCCCAGCCTCCCGACGTCATGCCCGCGTATGCGGGCATCCAGGGATTCATCCGGCACGACGCTGAAGTCTCTGGATCCCCGCCTTCGCGGGGATGACGGACTGGAGTGGCTGGCAGCCGGGCGCGACCCTGCCTCCCGACGTCATGCCCGCGCATGCGGGCATCCAGGGATTCACCCGGCACGACGCTGAAGTCCCTGGATCCCCGCCTTCGCGGGGATGACGGAATGGAGTGTCTGGCAGAACGCCTGGCCGACCCTGGTTCGCGGCGGCCCGCCGTCGCACCGAGTCTGGCGGCGAGGCCTTGGCTCTGCGCTGCGGCAACCGGCGGGATGCGGGAACCTCGACCGAAACCGTCAGGCCCCACGCCCCAAACCAGAAGTCATAAGCCCGGCGCCCCACAGCGCGCGCCGCGTTTGGCATAGTCGCAGGCGTAAGCCGCAACGCCGCCGCTCATGTCCCGCATCCTGGTCTTCCAACACGTCGCCGCCGAGCCGCTGGGCACGCTCGACCCGCTGATCCGCCGGCGCGGCCACCGCATCCGCTTCGCCAATTTCGACCGCCATCCCGAGGCCCAGCCCAACGTCGACCGTTATCGCGGCCTGATCGTGCTCGGCGGGCCGATGAACGTCGAAGACCAGGCCGCGCGTCCGCACCTGCGCACCGAACTGCTGGCGATCGAACGCATGCTCGAACAAGGCAAGCCGGTGCTCGGCATCTGCCTGGGCGCGCAGTTGCTGGCGCATGTGCTCGGCGCGCCGGTACGCAAGCACCACCGGCCGGAGATCGGCTGGTACCCGTTGCAGACCACCGACGCCGGCGCCGCCGACCCGGTGCTGGCGCCGCTGGCCGGCGTCGCGCCGGTGTTCCAATGGCATCGCTACAGCTTCGAGATTCCCGACGGCGCGCATCATTTGGCCCGCACCGACAGCTGCGAGCAACAGGCCTTCCGCTGGGGCGACAACGCCTACGGCTTCCAGTTCCACCTGGAAATGGACGTGCCGCTGATCGAGCGCTGGCTGGCCAACCCGGCCTATCGCGAGGAACTGGCCGAACTGGGCCACGACACCAGCGAGGACGCGATCCGCGCCCGCACCGTCGAGCACATCCACGGCATGCAGGCGCGCGCCGACGCGGTGTTCAACAACTTCCTCGACCTGATCGGCCGCCCGCAAAGGCGCTACACCCTGCCCTCGCGCGAGTGGGTGTGAGCGCGAAGTTCCGGGGCTAGGAGCGGCGCCAGCCGCGACCGGGACACCGCGCCGCCGACGCCGACGCCGATAAGCCTCGACCGCGCAGCCACCGGGCTGCCTGTTTCGATCTTCGATGGGATCACGAAGGCCTTGCCGGTTCTGCGCGTCCCTTGGTCGCGGCTCGCGCCGCTCCTACCCAGGACATCGTCGGTTGCGGCGCGGGACCGAGGCGGCGCGGTCGCGGCTCACGACCGAAGGAAATCCCCGTGAAACGCCGCTCCTACAGGGCCAAGGCGCTGTCGTAGCGGCGCTCGCGGCCGTCCAGCGGGTCGACGAATTCCAGCGAGCGCGCCAACAGCTTCAGCGGCCGGGCGTAGTCGTCCGGCGCCTGCGCCGCAAGCGGATAGAAACGGTCGCCCAGGATCGGCGCGCCCAGCGCGGCCAGGTGCAGGCGCAGCTGGTGCTTGCGGCCCGTCAGCGGTTCCAAGGCGTAGCGCCAGACCGATTCGCCGCGTTCGAGCACGTCGATCCGGGTCTCGCTGTTGGCTTCGCCCTGCGCCTCGCGCATCAGGAAGAACGGCTCGCCGGCGACGATGCGCGAGCGCCGCAGCAGCGGAAACGCGCAGTGCGGCAGCGGCGGCGCCAGCGCCTCGTAGCGCTTGCGGATGCGCCGTTCGCGGAACAAGGCCTGGTAGGCGTCGCGGCTGGCCGGATCGCGCGAGAACAGCACCAGGCCCGCGGTGCCGGCGTCGAGCCGGTGCAGCGGCGCCAAGCCGGGTTCGCCGTAGCGTCGCTGCAGCCGTCCCAGCAAGGTCTCGGCGACGAAGCGGCCGGCCGGGGCCACCGCCAGGAAGTGCGGCTTGTCGACCACCAGCAGGTGCGCGTCGGCATGCACGATCCGTTCCTGGAACGGAATCCGCGCCTCTTCGGCGACCTCGCGGAAGTAGCGGATCTCCATGCCGACCCGGTACGGCGCGTCGGCGTCCAGCGCCCGCCCCTGCGCGTCGAGCACCCGGCCGCGGGCGAAGCGGTCTTGCCAGCGCTCGCGGACGATCGCCGGAAAGCGCGCGCACAGGCCATCCAGCAGGGTCGTCCACGGTCCCGGCGGCAGTTGCAGGCGGCTCGGCGGCGCGGCCGCGAAGCGGTCCTGGGACGGAAAAGTCGGCATGCGCCCATGATCGCTCACTTCGCCGCGCGGCCCGCATCGTGTCAGGCCCGGGCGCGCGTCTGGCGCGGCCGCCCGGATGCCTGTATGGGTCGCTGGGCCGGGCCGGCCTGGATCGACGCGCGGGCGGCGACTGGCCGGCCCCAGCGCGGCGGCCGGCGCCGCGCCGCGCAAAGCCCTAGAATGCGCGCTGTTTTTACCCCAGGTCCGCCCCATGGCGCCGAACGCCACCATCGTCAAAATCGAACTGCAGGTCAGCGACATGGACCGGCACTACTACGCCGGCCACAACCTGACCCTGGCCCAGCACCCGTCCGAGACCGAGCAGCGGTTGATGGTGCGTTTGCTCGCCTTCGCCCTGCACGCGCACGAGCGGCTGGAATTCGGCCCCGGCCTCAGCGGCGAGGACGAGCCCGAGCTGAGCCTGCGCGACTACAGCGGCGAAATCGAGCTGTGGATCGACGTCGGCCAGCCCGACGAGTCGCGGATCCGCAAGGCCTGCGGCCGCGCGCGCCAGGTGGTGGTGGTCAACTACGGCGGCCGCGCCGCCGACATCTGGTGGGACAAGAACATCGCGACCCTGCGCCGGCTGAAGAACCTGACCGTGCTCGACCTCGACGCGGGTTCGGTCGAAGCGATGGCCGGGCTGGTCCAGCGCAGCTTCCGCCTGGACTGCCAGATCCAGGACGGCGAGGTCGCGCTGAGCACCGACAAGGCCAGCCTCGCCCTGGTCCCGAGCGTGCGCCAGGGCGCGGAAAACCGGGCGGCCTGAGATGGCGGAGCGTTACGACGCCGTGATCGTCGGCGGCGGCGCCGCCGGCCTGATGTGCGCGCTGACCGCCGGCCGCCGCGGCAAGCGCGTGCTGGTGCTGGAGCACGCCAACAAGGTCGGCAAGAAGATCCTGATGTCCGGCGGCGGACGCTGCAATTTCACCAATACCGGCACGACGCCCGCCAACTACCTGTCGGCCAACCCGCATTTCTGCAAGTCCGCGCTGGCGCGCTACACGCCCTGGGACTTCATCGCGATGGTCGAGCGCCACCGCATCGCCTACCACGAGAAGGAGCTCGGCCAGCTGTTCTGCGATCTGTCGTCGAAGCTGATCGTGAAGATGCTGGTCGACGAATGCCAGGCGGCCGGGGTGCGGATCGAGACCGGTCACGGCATCGACGCCCTGCACCACGGCGACGGCGAGGCGCCGTTCCGGCTGCATACCGCGCACGGCAACATCGCTACGCCCGCGCTGGTCGTGGCCAGCGGCGGCCTGTCGATCCCGAGCATGGGCGCCAGCGGTTTCGGCTACGAACTGGCGCGGCGCTTCGGCCACCGCGTGCTGCCTACCCGCGCCGGACTGGTGCCGCTGACCCTCAGCGGCAAGCACCTCGAGCGCCTGCACGACCTCAGCGGCGTCGCCCTGGCGGTGACCGCGAACTGCAACGGCCAAGCCTTCAGCAACCAGATGCTGATCACCCATCGCGGCGTCAGCGGGCCGGCGATTCTGCAGATTTCCTCGTACTGGCAGCCCGGCGACGACCTGCGCCTGGATTTGCTGCCCGGCCACGACGCACTGGACTGGCTGCTCGCCCAGCAGCGCCAGCGCCCGGCCGCGGAACTGAAGACCGTGCTCGGCGAAATCCTGCCCAAGCGTTTCGCCCAGCGTCTGTGCGAGGTCTGGTTGGCGAACAAGCCGATGAAGCAGTACAACGCGCCGGAGCTGAAGCAACTGGCCGCGACCCTGTCCGACTGGCCGCTGACCGCCAGCGGCACCGAAGGCTACCGCACCGCCGAAGTCACCCTGGGCGGGGTCGATACCGACGAAGTCTCGTCGAGCACGCTGCAGTCCAAGCGCGTGCCGGGCCTGTACTTCGTCGGCGAAGTGCTCGACGTCACCGGTTGGCTGGGCGGCTACAACTTCCAATGGGCCTGGGCGTCGGGCCATGCGGCGGGGTTGGCGGTGTAGGTTGGGGACTCGGGACTCGGGACTCGGGACTCGGGACTCGGAGCGAGTCTGTCGCTGTCGGTTTCGATGTCTAGCGTCCAACTCCTGCCTCGAGCTGCCAGGCCGCTAGAATCGGCATCCATCGCACGCCATCAGGCCAAGGACGCCGTCTATGCCCGCCCCTCGTTCGTTCCGCCGTTTCGGCATCGTCGCCCTCGCCCTGCTGGGCACCGCCTTGCTACCGGCCGGCGCCGCCGATCGCGGCGCGCTGGCGCCGGGCGAGTACATCACCGGCCAGGGCTGGGGCACGCTCAAGATCAGCGCCGACGGCAGCGGCCGGCAGCGGTTCGAGATCCTCACCGTCAACATCGGCCATTACTGCGAACTCAGCGGCACGATCGAGCGCGGCCGTGGTCTGGTCGCCGCCGACGGCGATCTGCCGGCCTGCGCCATCACCCTGAGCGACAACGGCGAAGGCATCGACGTGGCGATGGCCACACCGGCCGAATGCAAGCGCCACTGCGGCCTCAACGGCAGCTTCGATGTCGACTACCTCAAAGTCGCGCCCGAATGCACCAGCGACGGCCTGCGCCGCAGCCGCGACGCGTTCAAGCGCAGCTACGACGGCAAGCGCTACCCGCAAGCGCTGGCGACCCTGGAGCCGGTGCTGAGCCGGTGCGGGCGCACCTTGAGCTGGGAGGACGAAGGCGATATCCGCAACGACCTGGCCATCACCCAGTACCACAACGGTCGTTATCGCGAATGCCTGGCTACGCTGCAGCCGTATGCCGAGGAGGCCGCGCTCGACGATGCCGAACTCGCCGACAGCTGGCCGCCGGTGCTGCTCGACCGTCGGCTCAGCATCGTCCGTCCGGCGCGGACGAATCTGCGCCTGTGCAAGCGCAAGCTGGGGCTGCGTTGAGAACCGCAGACGGCGTCGCGGCCTGAGCGAGCGAACGGCGGCTCGGGCGCAGGACTCGGCCTTTCGCGCCTGACTTCATTGCTCTCGAGACAGCCGGCGCGGACGCCGAACTCGAAAGAAAATCCCCCAGCGCAGCCAGCGCACCTCGACCTCGATTCGCATCGGCGCCAGCCCCCTTTTCCAAAGGGGGCCGATTCCAAAGGGACCGATTCCAAAGGGACCGATTCCAAAGGGACCGATTCTCGAAGGGCCGATTCTCGAAGGGCCGATTCTGGAAGGGCCGGCTCTCCAAGGGGCCGATGCTCGATGCGCACGCGGGGACCCGGCCCATCCCGATGAACTAGCGCGGGGCCAGGGGGGATTTGCTGTTGCTGATGCCGTCGCGGTTGCCGTTGCTCTCGCCACACCCCGGCAACCAGCCCCCTCACTGCGGCAGCAAGGCCTCGCCGTACAGATCGTGCTCGTCGCTGCCCATGATCTCGACGTCGACGAACTGGCCGACGCGCAGTTGCGCTTCCAGGCCGTTCTGGATCTGCACCAGGCCGTCGATCTCCGGCGCGTCGGCCATCGAACGGGCGATCGCCAGGTCGCCGTCGATCGCGTCGACCAGGCAGCGCTGCACGCTGCCGACCTTGGCCTCGAGCTTGGCCGCGGAAATCTCCGCCTGCCGCTCCATGAACCGCGCCAGGCGCTCTTGCTTGACCTCTTCGGCCACCGGATCGGGCAGGTCGTTGGCCTGGGCGCCGTCGACCGGCGAATAGGCGAACGCGCCGACCCGATCGAGCTGGGCCTCGTCCAGGAAGTCGAGCAGTTCCTCGAACTCGGCCTCGGTCTCGCCCGGGAAACCGACGATGAAGGTGCTGCGGATCGCGATGTCCGGGGCGATCGAGCGCCAGCGCTGGATCCGCTCCAGAGTCTTGTCGACCGCGCCCGGGCGCTTCATCAGCTTGAGCACGCGCGGGCTGGCGTGTTGGAACGGGATGTCCAGGTACGGCAGCAGCTTGGGCATGCCGTGGGCGCCGTTCTGCGCCATCAGCGGGATGATGTCGTCGACGTGCGGATACGGATACACGTAGTGCAGGCGGGTCCAGATGCCCAGCTCGGCCAGGCCCTCGCACAGCGCCTTCATCCGGGTCTGATAGCTGTTGCCGCGCCACTCGCGCGCGGCGTACTTGAGGTCGACGCCGTAGGCCGAGGTGTCCTGCGAGATCACCAGCAGTTCCTTGACCCCGCCCATCGCCAGCTTCTCGGCTTCGCGCAGCACCTCGTCGACCGGACGCGAGACCAGGTCGCCGCGCATCGACGGGATGATGCAGAAGCTGCAGCGGTGATTGCAGCCTTCGGAAATCTTCAGGTAGGCGTAGTGCTTCGGGGTCAGCTTGATGCCGATGCCGTCGTCGAGCCGATGCGAAGCCGGTCGCGGCACCAGGTCGATGAACGGATCGTGCCTGGGCGGCAGCGCCGCGTGCACCGCGCTCATCACGCTGCCGTAGTCCTGCGGGCCGCTGATCGACAGCACGTCCGGATGCGCCTGGCGGATCAGCTCCGAGCGCTTGCCCAGGCAACCGGTGACGATCACCTTGCCGTTCTCGGCGATCGCCTCGCCGATCGCGTCCAACGACTCGGTCACCGCCGAATCGATGAAGCCGCAGGTGTTGACCACGACCACGTCGGCGTCGTCGTAGCTCTGCACGATGTCGTAGCCCTCGACCCGCAGCTGGGTGAGGATGCGCTCGGAATCGACCAGGGCCTTGGGGCAACCGAGGCTGACGAAACCGACTTTGGGATTGGCGGGCGAAACGCTGGCGGAAGACATGAACGCGGAGACCTGAACGAGGATGCCCGATGGGCGGCGGGCCGACGGCCCGGATCCGGCGACGCCGGGGGCGCGAATTATAGCCTCCGCGGCTAAACTGGCCGCGAACCAAGGTTCATTCGCATAGGAGCAGTCCCCATGGCCCAGTGGACCGACCTCGACACCCCGGCCGGCCCGGTCCGCGCCTGGCGCGCCGACCCCGGCGGGCCGCCGCGCGGCGGTCTGGTGGTGATCCAGGAGATTTTCGGCGTCAACGCGCATATCCGCGCGGTCGCCGAACGCTTCGCCGCAGCCGGCTATGCGGTCCTGGCGCCGGCCCTGTTCGATCCGGTCGAGCCCGGGGTGGAACTGGGCTACGACCAGTCGGCGGCCGCGCGCGGGGTCGAACTGCGCAACGCGCTCGGCTTCGACCGCGCCAGCGAGATCGTCGGCGCCGCCGCGCACCGGCTGCAGTCCGAGGGCCTGCGCACCGGCGCGGTCGGCTTCTGCTGGGGCGGCTCGCTGGCCTTCCTGGCCAACACCCGCCACGGCCTGCCTGCGGTCAGCTACTACGGCGCGCGCACCCTGCCCTTCCTCGGCGAACCGACGCGCGCGCCGATCGCGTTCCACTTCGGCCGCCACGACGGCAGCATCCCGCCGGACGCGATCGAACAACACCGGCAGGCGCTGCCGAACGCGCCGATCTATATTTACGACGCCGGCCACGGCTTCAACTGCGACCTGCGCGCCGACTACGACGCCGACAGCGCCGCGCTGGCCTGGCGACGCACGCTCGACTTCCTCGCGGACACGCTGAAATGAACCCCTGGCATCTGCATCCGCAACTGGCCGACGACACCCATCCGGTGGCGCAGTTCGAACTGTGCGAGCTGCGCCTGATGGACGACGCCAATCATCCCTGGCTGATCCTGGTGCCGCGGGTGGACGGCGCGGTCGAGCTGGTCGATCTGGACCAGGACCAGCAGCAGGCCCTGACCCGCGAAATCGCCCGCACCAGCCGCGCCCTGCAGGCCGCGTTCAAGCCGCACAAGCTCAACGTCGCCGCGCTCGGCAACCTGGTGCCGCAACTGCACGTGCACGTGATCGCGCGCTACCGCGAGGACATCGCCTGGCCGCGGCCGGTATGGGGCATGGCGACGGCGCAGCCGTATTCGCCGGAAACCCTGGTGCAACGCATCCGCCGGCTGCAGGACGCGCTGGCGCAGTGACGCCGGCGCCCACGCCGATGCCCGCGCCGATGCCGACCCCGCCGGCCGCGTTCGAACCTCTGGCCGACGATGCCTGGCTGCTGCGTCTGGGCGAGCGCATCGACGACGCCGTCAACGCCCGGGTGCACGCGTTCGTCGCCCGTCTGCGCCGGCAGCCGCCGCCGTGGCTGCGCGACCTGGTGCCGGCCTACGCCAGCCTGGCGCTGTTCTTCGATCCGCGAATCGTCGATGCCGAAACCGCGCTGGACTGGCTAAGCGCGCAGTGGCAGACCCACGACCACGACCTGGCCGACAGCCCGGTCGAAGCACTGCGCGAGGTCGAGATTCCGGTCGCTTACGGCGGCGACTACGGCCCCGACCTGGATGCGTCGGCGGCGGAACTCGGTCTGTCGCCGCAGCAGTTGATCCAGCGCCACGCGGACGCCGAGTATCGGGTGGCGATGATCGGCTTCGCCCCCGGTTTCCCCTATCTGTCCGGGCTCGATCCGGCGCTGGCCCTGCCGCGCCTGACTACGCCGCGCACCGCGGTCGCCGCCGGCAGCGTCGCCATCGGCGGCGCCCAGACCGGCATCTACCCGCGCCCCGGACCGGGCGGTTGGCGCCTGCTCGGGCGCACGCCGCTGACCCTGTTCGACGCCGGCCGCGCCGCGCCGACCCTGCTGCTGCCCGGCGACCGGGTGCGGTTCGTGCCGATCGAGGCGGACGCGTTCGAACGCTTGCGCGCTCGGGCGACGCCATGAACCGCGACGATGCCGCGATCGAAGTGCTGGCGCCCGGTCCGCTCAGCAGCGTGCAGGATCAGGGCCGACCCGGCTGGCGTCACCTCGGCGTGGCGCGCAGCGGCGCGCTCGACCCCGGCCTGGCCGAGCTGGCCAATCGACTGGTCGGCAACGATGCGGACGCGGCGGTGCTGGAGCTGTGCCTGCACGGCCCGCAGTTGCGATTGCGGCGGCCGCTGCGCCTGGCCCTGCTCGGCGCAAGTCTGGACCTGCGCCTGGACGGCCGCGCCTTGCCCGCGGCGATGGGCCGGCCGATCGAACTGCCGGCCGGCGAACTGCGCCTGGGCGGCCTGCGCGGCGGCGTGCGCGCCTGGCTGGCGGTGGCCGGCGGTTTCGCCGCGCCGACCGTGCTGGGCAGCCGCAGCACCGATTTGCGCGGCGGCTTCGGCGGTTACGCCGGCCGCGCCCTGCGCGCCGGCGACCGGCTCGCCCTCGGCGACTGCGTGCCGCCTGCGATCCAGGCGCCGCGCGCCAGCGCCTGGTGGGTCGATCCCGAATTCGATCCGCCGGATCAGGCGCCGATCCGCTACCGCGCCCACGCCGCGCCGGCGCTGGCCGAAGCGCAGGCTCGCTTCGGCGCGCAGGCCTGGCGGGTGGCCGCGGCCAGCGACCGCCAGGGCCTGCGCCTGGACGGCGCCGCGCTGCCGGCGCCCGCCGCCGCCGGGGTGTCGGAACCGGTCGCGCCCGGCACCGTGCAACTGCCGCCGGACGGTCGGCCGATCGTGCTGTTGGCCGACGCGCAGACCGTCGGCGGCTACGCCCGCCTCGGCCACGTCATCGCCGCCGATCTGCCGCGCCTGGCCCAGGCCGGCCCCAACACGCCGCTGCGCTTTCGCGCCTGCGACGCGGCCGAAGCCGCCGCGGCCTGGCGCGAGCGACAGCAGCGGCTGGCGCGCCTGGGCGTGGCGGTGGATGCGCGCTTGCGCGGCTGAGCCGCGCGACATCGGTGGGTCCGCGGATCTTGCCGCAACGCAAGGCATCGGCCGCGCGTTGCTGGCGCAGCTGTAGCTGCCGTCGCTGAATTGGCGCGAGCGGCATTCGCGAGCGTCCGCAGCGCAGGCGCCGGGCCGAAACTGTGCCGGATTCTGCATCCGCCTAGGGCAAAAGACACTATCGCCGGCGCGTCCGCAACCGCGAGGATCGGCGACACCGTCGCCATCGCCGTTCGGAGGTTCCGCATGCCGTCCCTGCGTCTACTGTCGCTGTCCGTCTGTGTCGTCGCCGCCCTGGGCGCCGGCTGCAAGCAAGGCGCGCCCGCGCCCGCCGCCCCAATCGCCGACAGCGCCGCCGCGCCGGCCGCGGCCGATGCCGCCTGGAACAGCGCGGTCGACCAGTTCATCCAAGGCTTCTTCGAACACTTCCCGACCTGGGGCGCGAACGCCGGCAAGCACGAATTCGACGGCCGCCTGCCCGACTTCTCGCCCGAAGGCCTGAAGCGCAACGCGCAATGGCTGCACCAGCAGCGCGATGCGATCGCGGCGTTCGGCGACGACCGTCTTTCGCCGGCGCAGCGCTATCAGCGCGACTACGTGCGCGCGGTGATCGACGGCCAGTTGTTCTGGCTGGAAGACTCCGGCTTCGCGACCAAGAACCCGGCCTTCTACATGGGCGACCTGTCGCCCAGCATGTACCTGACCCGTCCTTACGCGCCGCTGGAACAGCGCATGGCCGCGTTCGTGAGCTATCAGGAAAACCTGCCCAAGGCGGTCGCGCAGATCCGCGCCAACCTGCAGGGGCCGCTGCCGGATACCTACATCCAGCTTGGCGCCGCGGTGTTCGGCGGCATGGCGACGTTCTTCGACCAGGACGTGCCGAAGATCTTCGCCGAGGTGCAGGACGACAAGCTGCAGATGCGCCTGAAGCAGTCCAACGCCATGGCCACGGTGGCGATGCGCGAACTGGCCGAGCACATGAAGCTGCAGAAGGGCCGCGAGCCGGTGGACTTCGCCTTGGGCGCGGACAAGTTCGCCAGGATGCTCAAGGCCACCGAAGGCGTCGACCTGCCGTTGGACCGTCTCAAGGCCGCCGGCGAAGCCGACCTGGCGCGCAACCTGGCCGCGCTGCAACGCGCTTGCGAGGCCTACGCCAAGGGCAAGCCGATCGCCCAATGCATCGAACAGGTCAACGCCGACAAGCCGGTCGGCGGCGCGGTCGAGGGCGCGCGCAAGCAACTGGTCGGGCTGCGCCAGTTCCTGGTCGACAAGGACCTGGTTACGATTCCGGGCACCGAAGAGGCCAAGGTCGAAGAAGCGCCGCCGTTCAACCGCAACAACTTCGCCTACATCGAGATCCCGGGGCCGTACGAGAAGAACCTGCCCTCGGTGTATTACATCGCCCCGCCGGATCCGAGCTGGCCCAAGGCCGAGCAGGACGCCTACGTGCCGGGCCGGGCCGATCTGCTGTTCACTTCCGCGCACGAAGTCTGGCCGGGGCATTTCCTCCAGTTCCTGCACGCCAACCGCTCGCAGTGGAAGTTCGCCCAATTGTTCGTCGGCTATGCCTACGCCGAAGGCTGGGCCCACTACACCGAGGAAATGATGTTCGACGCCGGCCTGGACGGGGCGACGCCGGAGATCCACATCGGCCAGCTGAGCAACGCCTTGCTGCGCAACGTGCGCTACCTGTCGGCGATCGGCCTGCACACCGGCGGCATGACCGTGGCCGAGTCCGAGCAGATGTTCAAGGACAAGGCCTTCCAGGACCCGGGCAACGCGCGCCAGCAAGCCGCGCGCGGCACCTACGATCCGGCTTATCTGAACTACACCCTGGGCAAGCTGATGATCCAGCAACTGCGCGAGGACTGGACCGCCAGCCGCGGCGGCCGCAATGCGTGGAAGTCCTTCCACGACCAGTTCCTCAGCTACGGCGGTCCGCCGATCCCGCTGTTGCGCGGACAGATGCTCGGCACCGCGCCGGAGGCGAAGCTGTGGATGGCGCCGGCGACCGCCGCCGCGCCCAGCGCCTCGGCGGCGCCGGCTTCGGCTGCGACGGCCAGCGGTTCGCGCTGAGCGAAAGCAAATCCCCCGCGCAGCGGCGACGTCGCGACACCGACTAACGCAGGCGCCAGCCCCCTTTTCCAAAGGGGGCGAATTCTCCAAGCGCCGCCGCACCGAGAACAACCACATAACAGTTCCCCCTTTGAAAAAGGGGGCCAGGGGGGATTTGCTCTTGCCCCCCCAAAAAACCCCAAATCCCCCGCGCAGCGGCGACGTCGCGACACCGACTAACGCAGGCGCCAGCCCCCTTTTCCAAAGGGGGCGAATT
>NZ_JBDGIR010000003.1:0-18389 GCF_057657315.1 Lysobacter sp. Soil_C_15 | reverse complement strand
CTCCAAGCGCCGCCGCACCGAGAACAAGCAGGTAACAGTTCCCCCCTGTGAAAAAGGGGGGCCAGGGGGGATTTGCTCTTGCCTCCCAAAACGCCGATCCCCTGCAGCCATCACTCCACGATGCCGCCCCGTAAAGGCGTCAGCCCCATCGTTAAGACGGGGCTGATGTCGCAGCAAGCAATTTCCGGCCGCAACGGTGTCCGGCGCCGATGTCGATCCCGATGCTGCGCCGCAACAGACGCGATCCAAGCCATCGCAAGACTCCTCGCGCCCGACCGATCTGCGGCCTGCATCCCGCGATCCGCCGCGCCCTCTTGGTCGACTTCGCCAACCCGTCTAGACTCATTCCGTCCCCGGGCCCGGCGCCCCGCCCCAGTACGAGACCGCAGCAATGAAATCCCATGTCGTCGGCGCCCTGATCCTGATCGTCATCGGCACGCTGTTCCTGCTCAACAACCTCGGCTTCACCAACCTCAGCCTGACCAAGCTCCTGCTGACCTGGTGGCCGGCGATCCTGATCGCAGTCGGCCTGGGCCTGCTGTTCAAGCGCAACTAGTCGCGCACCGCACGCCGCACAAGGCCATGCAGTACCGCATCGATTTCAATTGCGACCTCGGCGAAGGCTGCGGCGACGATGCGGCGATCCTGCCCTACGTCAGCTCGGCCAATATCGCCTGCGGCGGCCACGCCGGCGACGAGGCGAGCATGCGCGCGACCCTGCGCCTGTGCCGCGAGCACGGCGTCGCCGCCGGCGCCCATCCGGGCTACCAAGACCCTGAGCATTTCGGCCGCCGCACCCTATCGCTGGACCGCGACGAAATCGGCCTGCTGATGCTCGGCCAACTGGCCCGGCTCGGCGCCGTCGCCGCCGACGAGGGCGTGCGCCTGACCCACGTCAAACCGCACGGCGCGCTGTACAACCTCGCCGCCGACGATCGCGTCGTCGCCGAAGCCATCGTCGCCGCCGTCGCCGCCTTCGATCCGCAACTGATCGTCTACGGCCTGGCCCAGTCGCAGCTCACCGACGCCGCGCAGCGCGCCGGCCTGCGCGCCGCGCACGAGGTGTTCGCCGAACGCGGCTACGCCGGCAACGGCCGCCTGCTGCCGCGCGGCCAGCCCGGCGCGGTGATCGAATCCCTGCCGCAGGCGATCGCCCAGGTCCGGCGCTTGGTGATCGACGGCGAAGTCGACACCGCCGACGGCCCGCTGCGCTTGCGCGCCGACACCCTGTGCCTGCACGGCGACCGCGCCGACGCGCCGGCCTTCGCCCGCGCGGTGCGCGAGGCCCTGCTCGCCGATGGCGTCGCCATCCGGGCGCTGGCCTGAGCCGCATGCGCTCCGGCCGACGCCCCCGCTTCCGCTCAACCCGCTCCGCCCCACCGCCCCCGCTGCCGCTCCCTGCGAGGTGATGCAATGAGTTATTGGCCCCTGCTCGGCGTCGCCGCCGTGGTCCTGGGTTTCGTGCTGCGCTTGAACCCGGCCCTGGTCGTGGTCGCCGCCGGCTTCGTCACCGGACTCAGCGCGGGCTTGTCGCCGCTGGACGTGCTCGACGTGATCGGCAAGGCCTTCGCCGAGAAACGCTTCCTGCTGCTGTTCCTGCTGACCCTGCCGGTGATCGGCCTGCTCGAACGCCACGGCCTCAAGGAGCATGCGCAACGCTGGATCGCGCGCCTGCGCGGCGCGACCCTGGGCCGGCTGTTGATCGCCTATCTGCTGATGCGCCAGCTCGCCTCGGCGATCGGGCTGACCAGCCTGGGCGGCCATCCGCAGACCGTGCGCCCGCTGCTCGCGCCGATGGCCGAAGGCGCCGCCGAAAGCCGCCTTGGCGCGCTCGAACCGGAGCAGCGCGAACGGATCCGGGCGATGGCCGCCGGCACCGACAACGTCGGGCTGTTCTTTGGCGAGGACATCTTCATCGCCTTCGGCGCGGTGCTGCTGATCCAGAGCTTCTTCGCCGAACACGGACTCGAGCTGGATCCGCTGCGGATCGCCTTGTGGGGCATCCCGACCGCGATCTGCGCCTTCGCCATCCACGTCGTGCGCATCCTGCGCTTCGAGCGCCGGCTGGCGCGCGAGCGCGCCGCCGCTGCGCCCGCGGCGTCCGCCGCATCGGGAGCGCCGCCGGCATGATTCCGCACAACGACGGCGGCGGCCTGGTCACCCTGGACTTCGTCTACTGGCTGATGGGCGCCTATTTCGCCGCGCTGGCCCTGCGCGGCGCGCGCGACCGCTGCAACCCGCGGCGCTGGGGGACGGCGGCGTTCTGGGGCCTGATCGCCGTGCTGATGGTCGCCGCCGAGCATTTGCCGGTGCGCGCGGTCGGCGCCTGCGTGGTCGCGCTGGCGGTCCTGGCCGGGTTCGGCGCGCTCGGCAAGGGCGCCTACGCCGAGACCGACGCCGGCTACAAACAGGCCGAGGCGCAGCGGCTGGGCAATCGCCTGTTCTGGCCGGCGCTGCTGATCCCGGCGGTGACCCTGGTCGGCGCGCTCGGACTCAAGCACGTGCGCATCGGTCGGACGCCGCTGCTGGACCCCGCCAACCTGACCCTGATCGCGCTGGCGCTGGCCTGCGTGGCCGGCCTGATCGCCGCCTGCCGGCTGACCCGGCAGACGCCATGGAGCGGCATCGAGCAATCGCGCCGGCTGGTCGACGCGATCGGCTGGGCGGCGCTGTTGCCGTTGTTGCTGGCGACGTTGGGCAGCGTGTTCGAGGCCGGCGGGGTCGGCCAGGCGGTGGCCGGCGTGGTGCGCGCGGTGATCCCGGTCGAGAACGCCTTTGCGGTGGTGGTCGCCTATGCGGTCGGCATGGCCTTGTTCACCGTGATCATGGGCAACGCCTTCGCCGCGTTCCCGGTCATGACCGCCGGCATCGCCCTGCCCCTGCTGGTGCGCCAGCACGGCGCCGATGCCGCTTCGCTGGCCGCGATCGGCATGCTGTCGGGCTATTGCGGCACCTTGCTGACGCCGATGGCGGCCAATTACAACCTGGTGCCCGCGGCCCTGCTCGAACTCAAGGACCCGTACGGGGTGATCCGCGCGCAATGGCCGACCGGATTGATCCTGTTGGGCTGCAACGTGTTGCTGATGTACTGGATCGCCTTCCGGTGACCGAGCTGCCCTGCGTGCTGCTGACCGGCTTCGCGCCGTTCGGCGGCGAAAGCGAAAACCCCAGTTGGGACGCGGTGCGCCGGCTCGACGGCGAAGTCCTGTCCGGTCATCGCGTGGTCGCGCGCTGCCTGCCGGTCGCGTTCGGCGCCTCGCTGCAGGCCCTGCGCGCGGCGATCGAGGAGGCCGCGCCGGCGTTGGTGCTGTGCGTCGGCCAGGCCGGCGGACGCGCCCAGCTGGCGCTGGAACGGGTTGCGATCAACATCGACGACGCGCGCATCGCCGACAACCTCGGCGCCCAACCGATCGACCGGCCGATCGTCGAGGGCGGCCCGGCCGCGTACTTCAGCGACCTGCCGATCAAGGCCATGCGCGCGGCCCTGCTCGCGGCCGGGATCCCCGCCGAGATCTCGCAGACCGCCGGCACCTACGTGTGCAACCACGTGTTCTACGGGCTGATGCACGCGCTGCGCGGGCGCGCCGGCGTTCGAGGCGGCTTCATCCATGTTCCGTATGCTCCCGCCCAGGCCGCGCACCATCCCGGCGCGCCGAGCCTGGCGATCGAGACCGTCGCCGCGGGCCTGCGCATGGCGCTGCGCACCGCGCTCGACACTCGCGTCGACCGCCGCCTCGCCGGCGGCGCCGAGCACTGAGTCCGACGCCTTCCTCTCGCCCCGGAGACGCCCATGCCCCGCCTGTTGCTCGCTTTCGTTCTCGCCCTGTCCACGCTCGCCCCGGCCCAGGCCGGCCTGTTCGACAAGAACCCCGACCAGGTCGCGCAGGAAGCGGTCGGCAAGAACCTGCGCGCGGTGACCCTGTGGGTCGACGCCAGTTGGGGCTTCCGCAACCAGGGCGCCGCCAACGCGCTGAGCCGCGCGCACCAGGCCTTCACCACCCGCGGCTACGACGTGGTCAGCGTCGAGCCCTATATCGAAAACGGCGACCTGCAGGGCTTTTTCGTCACCTATCAGAAACCCTGAGTTGCGGCGCCATCGCCTGCAGGAGCGGCGTCCACGGGATTTCCTCCGGTCATGAGCCGCGCCAGGGACGCGCAGACCGCCCCTAGCGCCGTCGTCGATCGGAGCCGCGCAACCCGGGGGCAGGAGCGGCGCCAGAAACGAAAAACGCGCCGATGCCTGGGGCATCGGCGCGTCGGAAGGCGACGCGGTGCGGGCGGAATCAGCGCGCGACCACGACCTTGGTGCCGGCGATCTGGTCGTGCAGGCAGCGACGGTCGTCGCGGAAGATCATCAGCACGTCGACCAGTTGGACGATCGCGCCCAGGCAGGGAATCAGGCCGATGCCCTGCGAGAACAGGTAGCGCTTGCCGAGCAGTTCGGCCAGGCTCGGCTGCAGGCCGTCCATGTCGACGATCTTGATCTTCATGACCTTCTTGCCCCAGGTCTGGCCGCTCTGGTTGAGCGGATAGGCCTGGATCACGAAGAACAGGATCACGCCGATCAGCCCCCACAGGAACTGCAGGCCGAAGGTCTGCTGACCGGCCTGGGCCGCGCTCATGGCCTGTTCGAAGTAGCCGCCGAAGAACATCAGCGGCAACAGCAGCACCAGCATGATCACGCCGTCGATGATCGCCGCGACCAGGCGGATGCCGCGATCGGCCAGCTGCTCTTCGCCGTACTGCGGCTCGACCAGCGACGACTGCGGGCTCTGATAGGGGTTCTGAGGGTCCATTCTTCTCTCCTTGCAGGTAATGGGCGTTCGTCGGCCCCCTGCCGCGACGCCACGAAAATCCAGGCGGCACGATAGCAGGGCAACGTGACTTACGACACATCGTGCCGCGACGATTGCCGCCGGTCCGCGACCGGCGGCGCGAATGCGCCAGGACAAGCCGCTCGGCTGCGCATTCGAATCGATCCGGTCCTGGGTTCGTCGACGCCTAAATCCAGAGCCAGAGCAACTCCCCCTACCCCCTTTTTCGAAGGGGGGATTTCAAAGGCGGCTTTCAACGGGCGGCACTGGTTCGGTCCGGGGGGGGGGGGCGGCGAGGCGCTCGCGACAGCGACCGGCTCGGTCGGCGCGCGGACGCCATGCGGCCGCGCGCGCAAACGCAAACGGCCCGGAGCGGGCTCCGGGCCGTGGCGGGGCGGCGTCGCGGCGGCGGCTCAGGTGCGCGGCAGGGTCACGCCGGTCTGGCCCTGGTACTTGCCGCCGCGGTCCTTGTAGGAGGTCTCGCAGATTTCGTCGGACTGGAAGAACAGCATCTGCGCCACGCCCTCGTTGGCGTAGATCCGCGCCGGCAGCGGCGTGGTGTTGCTGAATTCCAGGGTCACGTGGCCTTCCCACTCCGGCTCCAGCGGGGTCACGTTGACGATGATGCCGCAGCGCGCATAGGTGCTCTTGCCCAGGCAGACCACCAGCACATCGCGCGGAATGCGGAAGTACTCGACCGTGCGCGCCAGGGCGAACGAGTTCGGCGGGATGATGCAGACGTCGTTCTCGATGTCGACGAAGCTGCCCGGATCGAAATGCTTGGGGTCGACGATGGTCGAGTTGATGTTGGTGAACACCTTGAACTCGCGCGAGCAGCGCACGTCGTAGCCGTAGCTGGACGTGCCGTAGCTGACGATGCGCTGGCCGTCGGCGGCGTGCTTGACCTGGCCGGGCTCGAACGGCTCGATCATGCCGTGCTGCTCGGACATGCGGCGGATCCAACGGTCGGACTTGATGCTCATGCGGTGTTCCAGTAGGGGCAGCCTGGCTGCCGATTGTAGGGGTTGAAGCGGCGCCGCCGGGCTCAGTCCAGCAGCGAGGCCGAGATCGACGGCGTGGTGCGCGGGCGCTGCGCCAGCGCCACCGCCAGCCGTCGCGCCGCGCCGCGGTAGGCGCGCGCCGCCGCCGAATCGGGCTGCGCCGCGACCAGCGGCACGCCGGCGTCGCCCTGCTCGCGGATCGCCAGTTCCAGCGGCAGGCTGCCCAGCAGCGGCACGCCGTACTGCGCGGCCATGCGCGCGCCGCCGCCTTCGCCGAACAGGTGCTCGGCGTGGCCGCAGTGGCTGCACACATGCACGGCCATGTTTTCGATCAGGCCCAATACCGGCACCTGGACCTTCTCGAACATCCGCAACGCCTTGCGCGCGTCCAAGGTGGCGACCTCCTGCGGCGTGGTCACGATCACCGCGCCGGCGACCGGGATCTTCTGCGACAGGGTCAGCTGGATGTCGCCGGTGCCGGGCGGCAGATCGACGATCAGGTAGTCCAGCTCGCTCCACTGGGTGTCGTTGAGCAAGGTGGTCAGGGCCGAAGTCGCCATCGGGCCGCGCCAGATCATCGGCGTGTCCTGCTCGACCAGCGGGCCGATCGACATCGCCTCCACGCCGTGCGCGCGCAAGGGCTCGATGTGCTTGCCGTCCGGGCTGTCGGGCTTGCCGTGCACGCCGAGCATGGTCGGCACGCTGGGGCCGTAGATGTCGGCGTCGAGCACGCCGACCCGGGCGCCGTCGGCGGCCAGGGCCAGGGCCAGGTTGACCGCGGTGGTCGATTTGCCGACCCCGCCCTTGCCCGAACCGACCGCGATCAGGTTGCGCACGTTCGGCAAGGGCGCCAGGTTCGGCTGCACCGCGTGGGCGACGACGCGCGAGTTCAGTTCCAGGCTGGCCAGGCTCAGCGACTGCGCCGCCAGCAGCTCGCCGATCGAGCGCTCCAGCCCGGCGCGCAGGCCGGCCAGGGGGAAGCCAGCGGAAATGGCCACCGCGACCCGGCCGTCGGCGGCACCGGCGCGGATCCGCGCCCCGCTATCGCCCAGGCGCAGGTCGGTGTCGGGGATGGGAAGCGCCGCGATCGCGGCCTGCAAGGTCTCGCTCATGCCGGCCGTCCAGCCGGGCGTGGGATGTGTTTGCGCATGGGGGCTCTGTGAGTGGGACCGGCCGCTCGGCGGCCGCGCACATGGTAAGGCCTGGGCCGGGGCAGCGTCCCGCGTCGCGACCGCCCCGGCGCCGCGGCCGCGCGGGCCGGCCCGGCCAGGCCGGACGCCATCGCAAATTGCAGGGCAACAACCGGGTCGGCGAAACCGACGTGACCGCTATCGCATTCATTTTTCAGGAACTTTGCCCCGAAGCGGCATGCCCTTGCCCCCTATTCAGCTAGATAATCCAGCACGATCAACCAGTTGAGCGTTTGTTTTCGGCAAAGCCAAGGGGCGCCGGACGCAAAACGGCAAATGTTTCGGCCGTGTTAATTTCAGGTTTGTCAAAGGATTGTTAATTGCCAGGACGGCCACCGGAAGTCGTACTTCGCTCTTCACGTTTTGGGGGAAACACAATGGCAGTTCGCAACACGCTCGGCCTGCAACGCAGCAGGCTGACGGCAGCACTGGTCAGCGCGATGCTGATCTCCGTCAGCGGCGCGGGTTACGCCGCCGATCCGGCTCCGGCCGCCGAAGGCTCGGCCGCTCCGACCGATATCGACGCGGTCACCGTGACCGGCTCGCGCATCAAGCGCATCGGCTTCGTCACCCCGTCCCCGGTGGTCGGCATCAGCTCGGAAGAGATCCGCTCCACCGGCGCGGTCACCATCGCCGATCTCATGACCACCCTGCCGCAGCTGTCGGCGACCTACACCCTCGGCAACTCGACCCGTTCGATCGGCACCGCCGGCCTGGGCCTGCTCGACCTGCGCGGCATGGGCACCGCCCGCACCCTGGTGCTGGTCAACGGCCGCCGCCATGTCGGCGGCCTGTCCGGCTCGACCGCGGTCGACGTCAACACCATCCCGGTCGAACTGATCGAGCGCGTCGAAGTCATCACCGGCGGCGCCTCGGCCGTGTACGGCGCCGACGCCGTCGCCGGCGTGGTCAACTTCATCATGAAGAAGTCCTTCGACGGCTACGAAGTGCGCGCCCAGACCGGCGACGCCAGCGAAGGCGACTTCAGCCGTTCGTTCGTCAGCGTCACCGGCGGCAACACCTTCGCCGAAGGCCGCGGCAGCATCGTGTACTCGGCCGAGTACAGCAAGCAGGACAACTTCGGCCGCAACGATCGCTCGATCGGGCGCGAGTTCCTGCTCAGCATGCCGAACCCGAACTACAACCCGAACCTGCCGTCCAGCCAGAGCAACCCGCAGCGCGTGTTCATGGGTCCGGGCGGCAACTCCAGCATCTCCTACGGCGGCACCTTCAACGCCGGCGGCGTGCGCTACCAGTTCAACGAAGACGGCAGCTTCCGCCGCACCCGTTACGACGGTCCGCGCGATGGCGCCAACACCTGCGTCAACTGCGACTTCGTCGACCTCAACAGCGTCGCCGACCTGCAGCCGGGCTTCGACCGCTACAGCATCAACACGATGCTGAACTTCGACATCAACGAGAACCACAAGTTCTTCTTCGAAGGCAAGTACACCAAGACCGAGTCCGAGTTCCTGGCCCAGCCGAGCTTCGACCAGCCGCTGCGCATCCGCCGCGACAACGCCTACCTGTCGCCGCAGTTGGCCGCGCTGATGGACGCCAACGGCCTCAACAGCCTGACCGACCGCAACCGCATGCTGCAGGTCTCGCGCTTCAACGTCGACGCGGGCCGTCGCGGCGAGAACGTCGAGCGCGAAACCCAGCGCTTCGTGGCCGGCCTGGAAGGCTACCTGAGCGAGAACTGGTCGTACGAAGTCTCGGCCAACTACGGCAAGACCGAGATCGACCGCCTCAACCTCAACAACCGCATCAACGACCGCTGGCAGGCCGGCATGGACGTGGTGCGCGACGGCTCGGGCAATCTGGTCTGCCGCACCTCGATCGACCCGAACGCGATCAACCCGAACACCGGCGTGCGCTACCTCGACCTGTCGCGTCAGGGCTGCGTGCCGTTCAGCATCTTCGGCAACGGCGCGGTCAACCCGCAGGCGGCCGACTGGTTCAACTACGATGCGGTCAACCGCACCAAGCTGACCCAGAAGGTGTTCAGCGCCTCGGTCGCCAACAGCGCGCTGTTCGAGCTGCCGGCCGGCGGCGTCGGCTTCGCCGCCGGCGTGGAATGGCGCAAGGAGACCAGCGAGGAGAACACCGATCCGCTGGCCGCCCAGGGCCTGACCTTCCTCAACGCGATCCCGAACCGCAAGGGCGAGTACAGCGTCAAGGAAGTCTTCGCCGAAACCACCATCCCGCTGCTGGCGGACCTGCCGGGCGTGCAGCGCCTGAGCATGGACCTGGCCGGCCGTTACTCCGACTACAGCACGGTCGGCGAGACCAAGACCTGGAACGTCGGCCTGGATTGGGCGATCAACGACTCGTTCCGCGTCCGCGCCAGCCTGGCCCAGGCGGTGCGCGCGCCGAACATCGGCGAGCTGTTCAACCCGCAGACCCAGAACTTCGCCACCATCAACGACCCCTGTGACACCCGTCCGGGCCGCACCAACTCGGTCAACACCGCCGCCAATCCGGCGCTGCGCGCGCAGAACTGCGCCGCGCTGGGCCTGCCGGGCAACTTCGTCGACACCTACGGCGGCAATCGCCCGGGCGTCAGCGGCGGCAACCCGGACCTGAACGTCGAAGAGGCGCGTTCGTTCTCCTACGGCTTCGTCTGGCAGCCGGAGTTCATCGAAGGCTTCGGTCTGTCGGTGGACTACTGGCGGGTCAACCTGAAGGACGCGATCGGCGCGGTCACCGCCGAAACCCTGGCGACCCGCTGCGTCGATTCGCCCGGCGGCATCGGCAACGACTTCTGCGCGGCGATCCTGCGCGCTCCGGCGGGCGGCTACGTCGACCCGCAGGGCCGCACCTTCCCGGCCGGCTCGATCTACAACTGGACCGCGCTCAACGAGAACCTGGCCCGTTCGCGCCGCACCGGCGTGGACATCGAAGCCGACTACCGCTTCGAGCTGTTCGGCGGCCAGAGCTCGCTGCGCTTCGTCGGCACGCGCCTGATCTCCTCGCGCGAGTGGGCGTTCCAGGCGTTCCCGAACGAGTACCGCGAATACCTGAACTACGTCAGCGATCCGCGCTGGCGCGCTTCGCTCAACGCCAGCTACAAGCTGGGCCAGTGGCGCGCGAGCTGGGACATGCGCTACATCGACGGCAACCTGCGCGTCGAGCCGTGGAGCTACCAGAGCAACCCGGGCCAGGTCTCGCCGATCCGCAACGGTTCGTACACCTACCACAACATGCAGGTCGGCTATAAGCTGCCGAACACCGGGCTGGACCTGTACATCGGCGCCGACAACGTGTTCGACAAGGATCCGCCGCTGAACTACTTCGGCGAAACCGCGATCAACTCGAACTACGACAACATCGGCCGCTACGTGTACGTGGGCGCGACCTACAAGTTCTGATCGCCGCAAGGCCTTCGAACCGCAACAAGAAAAGCCCGGCCTCGCGCCGGGCTTTTTCTTTGTCCGCCCTCCACGACCGGCAGCGGCCAACGCGATCGCCGCTCGCAGCGGCGCTGCCCGAGGCAGCCAAGCAACCCCGATCGCCGGCGTGCTTGCCGTTGCCGTTGCCGTTGTTGTTGTTGTTGTTGTTGTTGCCGTTGCCGTTGCCGTTGCCGTTGCCGTTGCCGTTGCCGTTGCCGGAAAGAGCTTGGCGCCGCACCGAACTAGCGAGAAGCCCCTGAAGCCCGGAAGGGCGGCCCGCAGGGATGCGGGCCGTGCGCAGCCAGGCCAGGGATGGCCTGTGCGGAGCAGCCCTGCGCAAGCCTCGTCGCATAGTGGCTTTTGATCCGAAACAGTAGTGGCGTTTTCTTTGGTTACTTTTGACCGAAGGAAATCCCGCGGGACTTTGTCGCCTTGGACAAAGAAAGTGACCCGGCCGCTTGCGGACGGAAGCTTTGCTTTGGAGCTTTGGAGCTTTGGCGCTCTAGAAGCTTTAGAAGCCTTCGAACGACAGACAGCGCGAGACCGTAGCGGCGCGGTCGCGGCTCACGCCGCTCCTACAGGGGCGCAGGACAAAGACGCAGCGAACGGGTGAGATCGCGCTCGCGGCTTATGACCGAAGGAAATCCCCGTGGGGCGCCGCTCCTACATGGGGCCCAGGACACATCCTTACGCGCACCCTCCGCGCCGCCGCCGGCGGCCGGATCGCTCAACCGAAAGCGCAACCGAAAGTAGGCTTTTCTCGCGACGAAACCGCGGATAGAGCGCCCGAACGCGGGAGGCGGGCCCCGGTCGCGCAGCCGGCCGCTAACCAACGCCGCCGTTTTAATTCCCGAAATCTCTGATAAATCAAGCGCTTGTAGTCATGAAAAACGCTTATCCACCGCAGAATTGCGTTCTGATGACATATTGGTTAATTGCATGTTAATTTTGACAGCGAAGGAACGGGGAACTGCCAAGGTCGGCACACAAGTCTGTTCAACTTTCGCTTCGCTTCGGGGGATTCACCAGATGTCGTCCAATCACCACGGCCTGCGTCGCAGCAGGCTGTCGCGGGCGGTTGCGTCCGTGATGCTCTTCGGCGCCGCCGGCGCCGCGTTCGCCCAGGAACCGGCCGCGGCCAGCGCCGGCGGTTCCGACAAGCCCACCGACGTCGCCGGCGTCGTCGTCACCGGTTCGCGCATCAAGCGCACCCAGATCGAAGGGCCCTCGCCGGTCACCGTGATCAGCTCGGCACAGATCCAGCGCGAAGGCTTCGTCACCGTGTTCGATGCGCTGTCCACGCTGACCCAGAACGGCGGCACGGTACAGAACGAACTCAACTCGGCCGGCGGCTTCACGCCCAACGGCAGCCCGGTCAACCTGCGCGGCCTCGGCCCGGGCCGCACCCTGCTGCTGATCAACGGCCGCCGCGCCGCGGACTATCCGTTCCCGTACAACGGCCAGAGCAACTTCCAGAATTTCGGCAACATTCCCTCGGCCGCGGTGGACCGGATCGAAATCCTGTCCGGCGGCGCTTCGGCGATCTACGGCTCCGACGCCGTCGCCGGCGTGATCAATGTGGTGCTGAAGACCAATTTCGACGGCGACAAGCTGACCGTGCGCGGCGGAACCTCGACCACCGGCGGCGGCGACTTCGGCAACGTGCAGTGGGTCGGCGGCCGCTCCGGCGACAACTGGAGCGTCACCTACGCCCTGGAGTATTTCGCCGACGAGCCGGTGTTCGCGTTCCAGCGCGACTTCATGGATTCCACCGACGACAACCCGCGCCCGACCCCGGAACTGGGCAACAACCAGCCCACCGCGGCGATCCGGCTCAACCGCCCGGGCAATGCCGCCAACTCCTACATCGCCCCGCCGGCCGGCGTCTGCGATCGTTTCGACGGCGAGTTCGTGCGTTTCAACTACCGCACCGTGGTCGCCGGCACCCGTGCGGTGACCAACCTCGGCCCCGCCTGCGGTTCCTGGGGCGACGTCGGCTACCAGACCATCGCCAACGGCAACAGCGACTGGTCGGGCTATCTGTACGGCACCTACACCTTCGGCAACGGCCTCCAGGCCTGGACCAGCCTGCAGGGCTACCACTCCAAGTCCAAGCTCTCCGGCGGCACCGAGGCGATCAGCGGCCCGCACATCGACGGCAGCGGCCGCGTCACCACCTGGTTCGACACCGGCTTCAACGCCAACCTCAACATGCAGCGCGTGCTGACCCCGCAGGAGTACGGCGGCTTCGACGCGATGTACCAGCGCTTCACCGAGAAGTCGCTCGATGTCGCGGTCGGCCTGCGCGGCACCCTCGCCGACCGCTTCGACTGGGACGTGACCCTGGGCCGGGCCGAGTACCGCGCCGACCGCACCCGCCCGCGCCTGGACGGCTCGGCGGTGACCGACTGGTTCTTCGGCCCGCGCCTGAACACCACCGGCACGCCGCGCTACCGGATCAACCTCGACCGCCTCTACACCCCGCTGACCCCGGCCCAGTACCGGGCGATGTCGACCACGCTGAAGTACGAGGCCGAGTCCTGGGTCACCCAGGGCAGCGCGACCCTGTCCGGCGATCTGTTCGAACTGCCGGCCGGCCCGCTGGGCTTCGCCGCGGTGGTCGACTTCACCCAGCAGGGCTACGAGCTCAATTCGCCGCGCAGCATCCTGCCGACGGTGGTCGAGACCTACGGCCTGACCGGCACCAACGGCGGCGGCGACCGCGACCGCTACGCCGCCGGCCTGGAGTTCAGCATTCCGATCCTGCCGTCGCTGAAGGCCAGCCTGGCCGGCCGCTTCGACAAGTACGACGACGTCACCGCCGTCGACGACGCCAAGACCTGGGGCTACGGCCTGGAATGGCGCCCGATCGAGAGCCTGCTGCTGCGCGGCAACTACTCGACCAGCTTCAAGGCGCCGGACATGCACTTCGTGTTCAACGAGGGCAGCGGCAGCTTCAGCACCGTGCTCGACACCTACCGCTGCCTCAACGCCAACCTGGCCGCGTCCTCCTGCACCGGCACCGTGTACAACTACTCGGTGTTCGCCACCAGCAAGGGCGAGCCGACGCTGACCGAGGAAACCGGCGAGTCCTGGGGCGCGGGCCTGGTGTGGGACATCACCGACGGCCTGTCGATGTCGGTCGACTACTACGACATCAAGCTCGACGACGCGGTCACCACGCTCAGCAGCACCTACATCCTCGACAACGAGGGCGGCTGCCGCACCGGTCTGACCCGCACCCGCCAGCCGTTCCAATTCGCCGCCGATTCGGCGTTCTGCCAGGAAATCGTCAGCCGCGTGACCCGCAGCGCGGCGCCGGGCGAGCCCACCGATCGCGTCACCGGCGTGCGCAGCGGCCCGGTCAACCAGTCCCTGCGCCATGTCGCCGGCCTGGACGCGGCGCTGAACTGGCGCTTCAGCACGCAGCGCTGGGGCGACTACCGTTGGGAGCTGGGCTGGACCCACACCCTCAAGCACGAACGCCAGCTGCTGGCGACCGACCCGGTCGAGCGCGACTGGCGCGACGATCCGGGCAACTTCGACTTCCGCAGCCGGGTGCGCGGTTCGGTCAACTGGCAGAAGAACGACTGGAACGCCACGGTGTTCATGACCCGCTACGGCAGCCTGCCGAACTGGCAGGAAACCGGCCGCATCGCCCCGTACTTCTTGTGGAACCTCAACCTGGGCAAGCAGATCACCGACAAGGCCAAGGTCACGGTGTTCGTCAACAACGTGTTCAACAAGTTCCACCCCAGCGACGACGGCTACGACAGCTATCCGTACTTCTACTCGGCGTACAGCCCGATCGGCCGCGAAATCTCGGCCCAGTTCGAGTACCGGTTCCACTGATCCGCCCTTCGCGGGCCCGGCCGCGCGCCGGGCCCGCAGCCGCTTCCAGCCCGGCTCCGGCCGGGCTTTTTTCTGCCTGCGACGGCGAGCTGAACGGCGCCCGCCATCGCCTTCCGTACGCCGACGGATGCGGTATAAAGGTCGCAACCGTCGCCCCACCGTACGGCCGAACCGTTTCCACGCTCCATCCCTGGGAGGGGACTCATGCGTACCAAACTGCTCGCTCTGCTGTTGCTCGCCCTGCCCGCCGCGGCTTTCGCCCAGACTCCGGTCGGCCAATGGACCACGATCGACGACAAGACCCAGAAGCCCAAGTCGGTGGTCGAAATCTACGAAGCCAAGGACGGCAGCCTGGCCGGCCGCGTGGCCGAAGTCCTGCAGTCCGACCGCGGTCCCAACCCGGTCTGCGACAAGTGCTCCGGCGATCGCAAGAACAAGCCGGTCAAGGGCATGGTGATCCTGTGGGGCATCCGCAAGAAGGGCGGCACCTGGGAAGGCGGCCAGATCCTCGACCCGGCCACCGGCAAGGTCTATTCGGTCAAGGTGACCCCGACCGACGGCGGCAAGAAGCTGGACGTGCGCGGCTTCATGGGCTTCTCGCTGCTCGGCCGCACCCAGACCTGGATGCGCCACGAGTAAAGCCGGCCGGCCCGTCGTCTACGGAAGCCCGGCCCCGGCCGGGTTTCTCTTTTTTTGGGGGTGGGCGAAACCCGGCCTTGGCCGGGTTTCCATTAGAGAGTTCCGGCCTTGGCCGGGTTTCCATTAGAGAGTGTTCCGGCCTTGACCGGGTTTCCGTTCGAGAGTGTTCCGGCCTTGGCCGGGTTTCCGTTCGAGAGTGTCCCGACCTTGATCGGGTTTGTCTTTGCACGCAGGCCGCGATCACGCGTTTGGCCTGTCGGCGACGGTCGAAGGTCTGGCTTCGCCATCCGCTCCCGGGCCGTCCCCGGGCCCATGCCATAATTCACGACCGTCCACGCCCACCCCGCCCATGTCCCGCGAAATCCTCGTCTCCAACGCCCTGCCCTACGCCAACGGCGACCTGCACCTCGGCCACCTGGTCGGGTACATGCAGGCCGACATCTGGGTGCGCGCGCAGCGGATGAGCGGGAACACGGTGCATTACGTCTGCGCCGACGACACCCACGGCACTCCGATCATGCTCGGCGCGGAAAAGGCCGGGCAGACGCCGGAGGCCTACATCGCCCAGATCCAGGTCCGCCACGAGCGCGATTTCCGCGACTTCGGCGTGCACTTCGATCACTACGACTCGACCCATTCGGCGCGCAACCGCAGCCTGACCGAAGGCTTCTACGCGCGGCTGGACAACAACGGCCACATCTCCCGGCGCTCGGTCGAGCAGTTGTACGACCCGGTCAAGGGCATGTTCCTGCCCGACCGCTACGTCAAGGGCATCTGCCCGAACTGCGGCGCCGCGGACCAGTACGGCGACAACTGCGAGAACTGCGGCGCCACCTATGCCCCGACCGAGCTCAAGGAACCGCGCTCGGTGGTCAGCGGCGCGACCCCGGAACTGCGCGAGTCCGAGCACTTCTTCTTCGAGGTCGGCCATTTCGAGGCCTTCCTGCGCCAGTGGCTGGCCGGCGACGTCGCCACGCCCGGGATCAAGGCCAAGCTGTCGGAGTGGCTGGACGCGGAAGGCGGCCTGCGCGCCTGGGACATCTCCCGCGACGCGCCCTACTTCGGCTTCGAGATCCCCGGCCACCCGGGCAAGTTCCTGTACGTCTGGCTGGACGCGCCGATCGGCTACCTGAGCAGCTTCCAGGCCCTGTGCGAACGCGAAGGCCTGGATTTCTGGTCCTACCTGGCGCGCGACAGCGGCGTCGAGCTGCACCATTTCATCGGCAAGGACATCGTCACCTTCCACGGCCTGTTCTGGCCGGCGGTGCTGCACGGCGCCGGCTTCCGCGCGCCGACCCGGCTGCACGTCAACGGCTATCTGATGGTCAACAGCGAAAAGATGTCGAAGTCGCGCGGCACCTTCATCCAGGCCCGCACCTACCTCGACGTCGGCCTGGATCCGGAAGCGCTGCGCTACTACTTCGCCACCAAGACCAGCGGCGGGGTGGAGGATATCGACCTCAACCTGGCCGACTTCGTCGCCCGGGTGAACTCCGACGTGGTCGGCAAGTTCGTCAACCTCGCCAGCCGCTGCGCCGGCTTCATCGAAAAGCGCTTCGACGGCCGCCTGGCCGACGCCCTGCCCGACCCGGCCATGTACCAGCGCTTCGTCGCCCAGTTGGGGCCGATCGCCCAGGCCTACGAGCGCAACGAGGCCGCGACCGCGCTGCGCCTGACCATGGCCCTGGCCGACGAGGCCAACAAGTACATCGACGAGCACAAGCCCTGGGTGCTGGCCAAGCAGGACGGCATGGAGGCTCAATTGCAGGCGGTGTGCAGCCAGGGCCTGAACCTGTTCCGGGTGCTCGCCGGCGCGCTCAAGCCGGCGCTGCCGCGGGTGGCCGCGCAGACCGAAGCCTTCCTGGCCGCGCCGGTGGCGCGCTGGCAGGACCTGCACGCGCCGCTGCTCGCCCACACCATCGGCGCCTACGCGCCGCTGTTCGTCCGTATCGATACCAAGTTGATTGACACCATGATCGAAGCCAGCAAGGAATCCCTCGCCCCCGCCGCCAAGACCGAGCCCGCCGCCGCGAAGCCGGCGCCGCAGGCCGCCGCCGCACCGGCCGCCACCAAGAGCGAAGCCGGCGCGACCGTCGCCATCGACGACTTCGCCAAGCTCGACCTGCGCGTGGGCAAGGTGCTGGCCTGCGAGTTCGTCGAAGGCTCCGACAAGCTGCTGCGCTTCCAGCTCGACGCCGGCGATCTCGGCCAGCGCCAGATCTTCTCCGGCATCCGCGGCTCCTACGCCGAGCCGGACAAGCTGGTCGGACGCAGCGTGGTGTTCATCGCCAACCTCGCCCCGCGCAAGATGCGCTTCGGCCTCAGCGAGGGCATGATCCTCTCGGCCGGCTTCGACGGCGGCGACTTGTTCCTGCTCGACGCCGACGGCGGCGCGCTGCCGGGCATGCCGGTGCGTTGAGCCGGGGCTGGGGAGTCGGGTTTGGGGATTCGGGATTCGTAAAAGCGCGTTGCGACGCTGCGCTGGACAAGCTCATGCCCATCTCCAATCACGAATCGCGAATCCCGGAGCTGGCCGAACGGCTGGACCGGTTGCTGCCGCAAACCCAATGCGGGCAATGCGGCTACGCCGGTTGCCGGCCGTATGCGGAAGCGATGGCGCGCGGCGAGGCCGGGGTCGACCATTGCCCGCCCGGCGGCGACGCCGGCGCGCGGGCGCTGGCGCGTTTGCTCGGCGTGCCCGCGCGGCCCTACGACCGCAGCCGCGGCGAACACAAGCCGCCGATCGTGGCGCTGGTGGTCGAAGCCGATTGCATCGGCTGCACCAAATGCATCCAGGCCTGCCCGGTGGACGCCATCGTCGGCGCGTCCAAGCACATGCACACGGTGATCGAGCCGCTATGCACCGGCTGCGAGCTATGCGTACCGGCCTGCCCGGTGGATTGCATCGTGATGGTGCCCTTGTAGGAGCGGCGCAAGCCGCGACCGCCGCAGCGGTGCCTGCAAGCGTTCGTTCCGAAGACCGGACAAGCCTAGCTCGATCAGCGGAAAACAACGCGTCGGCCCGATCTTGGCAGATATCGCGTCGATCGTCGCTGCGACGGTCGCGGCTCATGACCGAAGGAAATCCCTGTGGGACGCCGCTCCTACAGGCGATGGGTCCGGGCTTCGATCGTTGGCGTAAGCCTTGAGGGCTTTGCGCGTCCCGTGGTCGCGGCTTGCGCCGCTCCTACCCAGGAACAACGACGCTGCATCCGGCGTTGCCGTTGCCGTTGCCGTTGCCGTTGCCGTGAAGAGCTTGGCGCCGCAGCGAACTCGCGAAAACGCCCTGAAGCCCCGGAGGGCGGGCCGCAGGGATGCGGGCCGTGCGCAGCCAGGCCAGGGATGGCCTGTGCGGAGCAGCCCTGCGCAGGCCTCGTCCTATAGTGGCTCTTGATTCGAAACAGGAATGGCGTTTTCTTTGGTTTGCACTGTCAACGTACAAGTGCATCAAACGGCTTGAACACGTCCCGAATCACCTTGTCGGCCAGCTCTGGCATCCCC